>DEBM01000024.1:7885-60575 GCA_002348545.1 Balneolaceae bacterium UBA2956 | reverse complement strand
CTGAAAGGTCTCTTTTGCCATTTTATATCAGTATTAATTGAACGATTTATAAATCTATATTGCATGAGCCGATAGTCGGAATTGAACCGACGACCCCTTCCTTACCATGGAAGTGCTCTACCCCTGAGCTATATCGGCCGATGGAGCGGGCGACCGGGTTCGAACCGGCAACATTCAGCTTGGAAGGCTGACACTCTACCAATTGAGTTACGCCCGCTAGGGTGCGTGTGGGGAGAGCAGGATTCGAACCTGCGAAGTCGTAAGACAACAGATTTACAGTCTGCCCCAGTTGGCCGCTTTGGTATCTCCCCATGGTTGTAATTTGCACGGGAGTTGCCAAAGCAATTACGCTTAAATTACTCAATTTCAATATTTTCAATGAACGAGCCAGTGACCGGATTCGAACCGATGACCGACGGTTTACAAAACCGTTGCTCTACCAACTGAGCTACACTGGCTTTTTTTCAAAGACCTTAAAAATACCGTAAACCGTTGGTATTGTCAACACTAAACTAGCAAAATCTTAATCTTTTTTATCTCACATAAGAACCATTAAACCAATGATGTTATCCTAAACAACTGGACAAAACCCCAATTCGCTTTACTAATGTTAATTCTGTCTTTTTCTACGAAGGTAGACAAAGCTAATCAGCCCCAAAAAGGCCAATAAAATTAAAATAAACTGACTATATGTCTCCAAATATACTCCCACCCTACGCCAGTTATCGCCCAACCACCACCCAGCATATACAAGGACTCCATTCCACAACATTGAACTAACAGCAGAACTAAGTACAGTTGGCCAAATGGAGAGCTTACTTGCCCCTGCAATCAAAGCTATAACAGATCTAGTTCCTGCAAGAAATCGGTTACTTACCACTACCCATTGCCCGTAACTATGCATCCACTGTTGACCCTCTTGTAAATAGGAAGGATTGGCGAATCTTATAATTGGTTTCGCTAGAATATTCCTAGCAGTACGAATGAACCCATCTGAAGAATCATTCTCCAGACCATTTCCTTTTTGAATAGACTCGCTGGTTGATGTTGACAATGGTCCTGCTAAGAAACTTCCCATTTGATACATCGTCATAAATCCCAATACTGACATTATTACTGTTCCCAGCCAAAGACTAAGGCTATTTATGCTTCCAAAAGAAATTAGATATCCTCCAAAAGCTACGATAACATCACCAGGTATAGGGGGGACAATATTTTCAAGATAGGCTATTAAAAATAAGATTAAATAAATCATTACGGGAGATACTTGACCAATATAGTGGACCATGGTGTTGATTATGTCTACCATTATATCGAACCCTTCCTGGATGAATAGCAACAATAAACCATAATGAGTGGTATTAAATGTTCTTTTTTATTAACACGGTGGCCATTACTGCTGCACCTTCTTCTCGGCCAACAAAACCCATTCGTTCTGAGGTTGTTGCTTTAATCGATACCTGATCTAATTCCACTGCAAGAATAGATGCAATACGCTCTCGTATAGAAGGTATAAAATGCAATAGCTTTGGGCGTTCCATTACTACAGTAGCGTCTACATTTCCTAGATTATATCCCTTATCACCAACTAACTCGTACACCTTGGCCAACAAAAGCGCACTGTCAGCACCCTCATAAGTCGGATCAGTGTCCGGAAAATGGGTGCCAATATCTCCCAAAGCTAATGCCCCTAGTAAGGCATCGGTGATGGCATGCAGAAGTATATCCGCATCTGAATGTCCATATAAGCCCATTTCGTGAGCTATTGTAATTCCTCCTAATATCAGTGGGCGGTCTACCGAAAATTTGTGAACATCATACCCAAAGCCAACTCGAATATCCATAACTACTGTGGTACGTCAAATGATCCTTCTTCTAAAATCATTTCAGCAACTCGTAAATCTATAGGGAAAGTGATTTTTAAGTTTCTTCTGTCACCTGCAATAACTTTAACCTTTCCTCCTATCCGTTCCACCAAAGAAGCATCATCTGTTCCAAAATAGTCCTCCGAGATAGCCTTTTTGTACGCTCTTTCGAGCAAGGGTCTCTGAAAGATCTGAGGAGTCTGTGCCTGCCAAATAGTGCTACGTTTGGGAGTTTCTTGAATGAATCCTTTTACATCGACTCGTTTAATTGTGTCTTTGGCGGGAACGGCGACAATAGCACCACCATGGTCTCTTGCTTCGGAACAACATAACTCGACCAATGAAGTGGTGATAAATGGCCTAACTGCATCATGTACGGCCACCATGTTAACTTGTTCATCAAGAGATTGGAGAGCATGGTGAATCGAAAATTGGCGCTCAGAGCCCCCTTCTACTACATCCACACTCAAAGAATTACTTTTAAAGGATGCGGCAATACTATTTCCTTGGGACATCCATGGGTTAGCTGTAGCTATGACAATTTGAACCAAACCATCTACCCGTAAAAAATTACGGATGGTATGTTCTAAAATAGTAGCCCCTTTAAGCCGTAAATACGGCTTTGGGGTTTCCGATCTCATACGGCTACTCGTTCCGGCAGCCGGTAATATTACGGCAAGTTTAATCATAAGCCAATCTAGTTAAATAACTATCATCGCATCGCCAAAAGAAAACAATCTATAATCATTTTCTTTAGCTTCTTCGTAGGCTTTAATCAGTAAATCATAGCCTGCAAAAGCCGCGCCCAACATAAGCAAGGTGGATTCTGGGCGATGAAAATTGCTTATTAACGACTCCGTTATTTTAAACTGGTAAGGCGGATAGATAAATTTATCGGTCCACCCCGTACCCTGTTTACTCATTCCACTAGCCATAACACTGGTTTCAATCACACGCACTACACTGGCTCCCATGGCGATAACTTTATGCTTTTTACTCTTTAGTGCCACGTTTATTTGGTCCGATGTATCCCTTGAGATAAAATAATTCTCAGAATCCATTCGGTGTTTTGTTAGATCCTCAACCTCCACATTCCGGAATGTACCCCATCCTATATGCAATGTGATTGGTAGTACATGAACTCCTTTAGATTTTATTTTATTAAGCAATTCGTTTGAAAAATGCATTCCCGCCGTAGGCGCAGCTACAGCACCACGTTCTGAGGCAAATACTGTTTGATATCGCTCTTTGTCTTCATCTACTGGCTCGCGTTCTATATATGGTGGCAATGGCATTTTGCCTAAAAAATCCAAGCGTTCATATAATTCATGATTAGGACCATCAAAAAGAAAGCGAATCGTTCTCCCTCTAGAAGTAGTATTATCCACAACTTCTGCCATTAATTCATTCTCACCTTCTCCGAAATATAACTTATTTCCGATACGGATTTTACGAGCGGGCTCTACCAACACATCCCACAACATATTCTCAGGTTGAAGCTCTCTAAGCAAAAAAACCTCAATATCTGCTTCGGTCTTTTCTTTCTTACCATTCAAGCGGGCAGGAAACACTTTCGTATTGTTGTACACTAACACATCACCTTCATTTAGATATTCATGTATATCTGAAAAACTCCGGTGTTCAATAGTTTGCTCAGTTCTATTAAGAACCATTAATTTTGCGCTATCTCTTTCCTTAAGTGGAGCGTCTGGAATATTTAAACCTTCTATTTCGTATCTAAAATCGGTAAGTTTCATACCTAGTTTTTTACTTCTTGAGCTTAATTATTAATCAATATTTTATCTCTTTTAAGCTACTGTAATAGAGAATCCTATTGAGGTACTATTTCATTATTCAAAAGTGTAAAAATATACTATTTTTGAGGTCCAGAAGCAATTTCAAATAACCATAGTTTAGGTTTATTATTTGAAGACTATTCATTATTATACAATTAGAAATGTTATCGATTTGGGTATAAATTAAAAGATCTAATAGCATTAATATGAAATCTCTTTTTTCAGTAATAGTACTTGTTATCGCTCTTGGTTTATCTTTTGATACTCAAGCACAACTACGCAAAAATTTACCAACTCCGTATGATTATTCAGGACCTATCATTAATCGTACAACTCCAACTATTCAACACAGTTTGAATCAATTTTTCCAGAGAATTAATGTCCAAATGTCTCAATCCTATGAAATGAATTTTACTTCCTATGGAGGGGGAGTTCAAAATTTAAATGCCTATACCAATACCCTACAGTTTGCATTTAGTCCTAAATTACAAGGGAGAGTGGATGTATCTTTTTTGCATTCACCTTTTGGCGGAAACACACCTGGCTTTGGATCATATGCCAGCGAAATTCAACAAGGTTTCAGTCCTCGAGTAATGATTCGAAACGCTGAATTAAACTATAAAATTTCAGATAAAGCTTTTTTGCGAGTACAGTATCAACAGCTGCCCAATAATATGGGGTTCAACACTTATTCTAGGTTTAACCCGTATAGATCATACGGAATGTGGTACTAGAAACATTACATGAGTCAAACGCCAAAAAAATCTTCTTCTAGTACTATTTATTTGCACTCGGCTATTGGCTTTTTAAGTCTTTTATTAGTCATTCTTTCACTTGCTGTGTTTACCAGAGTTTTGTTCCCAAGGATACAGAATGAAAGATCAGAGCAAAACGCTCAACTAATCGGTGATATCATTCAAATTGAAGTACTCAATGGATGTGGAGTTTCTGGCATTGCTAATGCCTACACTTCCATTCTAAGAAAGAATGGGTTTGATGTGGTTGAGACCGGTAATTTTGATCATTTTGATATTAAGAACACCATGATAATATCCCGAAGCGGAGTCATGGCTAATGCCTATCGTGTGGCCGATGCTTTAGGTGTTGATCTCCTACATGTAATCCAAGAAGAATCTCCGGATTTTTTTCTAGATGTTACCGTTGTAATTGGCAAAGATTACGAATCGCTGAACACAGATTAACTATGACAAAATTAGAAAAACCTGCTAATAATCAATTCATCGAGGCAAATCCAGATTCCAAGACCCTTGTTATGCATATTATTGAGGGTATGGAAACTAAAAAAGCCAAAGATATTACAGTTTTAGATATCTCTGCTCAAACCACATTAGCAGATTTCTTCGTGATTTGTACTGGTAATTCGGATACCCAAATTAAAGCTATAGCTGACGCTGTAGAGGCTGAGGTACAAGAAAAAACAGGTGATAAAGCTTGGAAAAAGGAAGGCTTACAAGCTCGGTCTTGGATTATTTTGGACTTTATCCATACAGTCGTTCATATAATGACAGAGGAGAAAAGAAGTTTCTACAATTTAGAACTCATGTGGAACGACTCTAAAGCAACCTATATCAAATCTGAAGGGTAACCGAATGGGCTTCCGAATTTTAGTTACGGAACCTATCCCAGAATCCAATATTGAATTTCTCCAGAATTTAGGTGAAGTTACAATAGGTAAACAAGGACAATTTCTGACAGAGGATTCATTACTTGAGGTAATAGGACATTATGACGCCTTGCTTTGCATGCTTTCTACTCCTGTAACATCTAGAATATTAGAAGCTGCAAAACATTTAAAAATTGTCGCCAATTTTGCAGTAGGCTACAATAATATTGATATTCAAGCTGCTCACCGTTTTAATATTAAAGTGGCTAATACGCCTGATGTACTCACGGAGTCTTGCGCCGATTTCACCATGGGTCTTCTTCTAGCGACCAGCCGTAAATTTAACATAGCCGAACAATATCTTAGGGATGGACATTTTACCCAATGGGAACCAATGGGATTTTTAGGTATGGAACTCGCTGGAAAAAAACTTGGAGTCATTGGGATGGGACGCATTGGACAATCTTTTGCGAAGAGAGCTAAGGCATTCGGAATGAAAATTTACTACCATAATCGTACAAAATTAGCCTCCTCCATTGAACAGCTTATTCAAGCAACATTTGTTGATGATCTAGATACCTTACTAAGTAATTCAGACGTCGTTAGTCTGCATTGCCCCTTACACGAAAGCACACACCATCTCATCGACGCTCGACGTCTAAGGCTAATGCAATCTCATGCCATTCTGTTGAATATTTCTAGAGGACCGGTCATAGATGAAAAAGCTTTGGCCCAATCGCTACATCAGGGGCAAATTGGTGGGGCAGGTATTGACGTATACGAATTTGAGCCAAACGTTGATCTCGACCTACTCACTGCACCGAACTGTACACTACTTCCTCATATTGCAAGTGCTACGCATGAAACCAGAGCAGCTATAGGACAACTAGCGGCAAACGCTATCGCTGGGATTCTTTATCAAAAAGATCCGAATGATATTCCCAACCTAATTCCTGCTTCTTAACTATATTACCATGTCGATTACAATTAGTTCGGTTCAAAAAGAGGCCTCGGCGCTTGGCAAAATTGGTGGACCTGTTGTAGGCACTCAATTGCTGGGAATGGGATTGAATGTTACAGACACTATCATGGCAGGTCAACTCAGTGCCGCAGACCTTGCTGGAGTAGCGGTAGGAAATGCACTCTATCTACCCGTATTCATGTTTGGCATCGGAATACTTGTAGCTATTAATCCAGTAGTTTCACATCATCTTGGAGGCAAACGATTCGATGAAATAGGGAAAAGTGCGCGGCAAATGTTATGGGTAGTAGCGTTGATTGCTTTTCCTTCTTTTTTTCTGGTTCGATGGCTACCTAATTTAATGCCTATTGTAGGGGTTGATCCAGAAATCATACCCCTTGCAACTGATTATATGCTGGCAGCATCTTGGGGAATCCCCGCCTACTTTTTGTTTTCAGGATTTCGTTATTTCAGTGAAGGATTAGCTTACACGAGGCCTGCTATGTTGGTAGCATTGGGTATGCTTATAGTCAATATTCCAGCGGACTATGTATTCATGTATGGGGCTTTTGGACTACCCCAATTAGGAGCCGAGGGTACTGGGTACGCCACATCCCTAGTGCAATGGTCCGGTGGACTTGCTATGTTACTATTTACCGCAAAGTTCAAAACATATCGTCGTTTCAATATATTTACTCATAGCAAAGGTCCCGATTGGAGTCGCATTGTTGAACTATTAAAAATTGGAGTCCCTAATGCCTTGAGTACAACAATGGAAGTTCTTTTATTTGCAGCCGTTAGTGTACTCATGGCCACTCTTAGTGTACAGGCTTCTGCTGCACACCAAGTGGCTATCAATATTGCCGCTACTGTTTTTATGATTCCTCTGGGATTATCTCTGGCTATTTCACAACGCGTAGGAGTTTCAATGGGAAAAGGGCTTCTTCGAGAGGCGCGTTTTAGGGGGTTTATGGGTACTGCTGTTTGTACTGGTGTGACGACTATTACTGCCATATTGCTCTTTAGTTTTCCAGAGACCATCATAAGTATATACACTCAAGATGTAGAAGTTACTAATTTAGCAGTGAGCTTAGTCTTCTTTGCAGCCGTTTTTCAACTTTCCGACGGTTTACAAGTGGGGGCTTTTGGAGCGCTTCGAGGCTTAAAGGACACTCGTATGCCTATGGTATTCAACTTAATTTCCTATTGGTTTATTGGTTTTTCTGTCGGTTATTATTTGAGTTTTATAGGGAGATACGGCCCTGAAGGACTATGGATAGGACTTATTGCAGGATTAACTACTGCTGCTATATTACACAATACACGCTTCCATCTTTTAACACGGAATAAAAAAACTAACAAAGATGCCGAACCAAAAATATAGCTTTATTGTAATAGTGATATGCCTAGCTACATACATTACATAGAAACATCTGTTCCTGTAACTCAGGGTAATCAGCGCGAGATACTAGATAGACTAAAATCCTTTCATAAGAGTGACAGGAAGACACAGGCTATTTTACATAGGATCTATACCCAATCTGGTATCGATCACCGCCATACTGTTCTAGATGATTACTACTCAGAAGATCCGCTCAGTTTTTTTCATCGTTGTTTTAACCCAGAACATTTACCTAGTACAGGTGAACGAAATAAACAGTATGAATCCGCGGCAAAAAAGCTTTTTTTAAAAACTGCAAGCGCTTTAGTTCAGCAACATAAAAAGACTGATCTCCCGGCAATAAGTCATGTAATAACGGTATCATGTACAGGTTTTTTTGCCCCAGGCCCAGACTATGAAATTGTTAAAGAACTAGGCTTAGCTTCAAGTGTAGAACGATATCATATAGGCTTTATGGGCTGCTATGCTGCTTTTCCAGCCTTACGTATGGCGAAGGCATTTTGTGATCAAGATCCTAAGGCTATGATACTCATTGTGGCTTCTGAGCTTTGTTCTTTGCACTTTAACCCTAAAACTGATCCCGATACTTTAATAGCAGGGTCTGTTTTTGCGGATGGATCTGCAGGCGTTCTAGTTTCTGCTGTTGAACCAGTGAGGTCTGCATTTCAAATAGAAGATTTCGCAAATGATCTAGCCTATGAAGGAGAGCAGGATATGGCCTGGACTATCGGTGATACAGGTTTTGATATGACCTTATCCTCCTACGTGCCCGATATTATTAAAAATAATATAAATGGTATCACCGATTCTCTTTTTTCTGGCTTTGATTTAGGGGTAGAGGATATTGGCTATTGGGCGATACATCCAGGAGGGCGAGCTATCTTAGATAAAGTAGAACAGAGCTTTGGGCTAGAAGATAAAGCCTTGGACGCGTCTAGAACAGTTCTTAGAAACAATGGCAACATGAGTAGCGCTACTATTCTATTTGTATTGGATGAACTACTCAAGCGCCCCCCGTCTCAAGCTCATACTTGCGAAGGACGTAATACTGCATTAGTAATGGCTTTTGGCCCGGGTCTAAGCATAGAGACGGCTTTATTACGACGCATAGAACCTAGCTAAATAGTCTATGTTTACGCTTTTGGGCCAACGAGAACCCCATCTAATCGAACAAATGGACGCTGAAGATGCCGATTGTAAACAGCTCGAACAAACCTATGCCGATTTCTATACTTTAAATAGATTGATATCTCAATGGAATAGGGTATATATAAACTATATTCGTCCTCAGGCAAAGGAAATTCAAAAAGAAGGAAAAGTATTTAAAGTGTGTGATGTAGGTTGTGGGGGCGGGGATATCGCTTTTTTTATATTTAAATGGCTAAAAAAGGATGGAATTAATGCACATATTATCGGCATAGATATTGACGATCGCGCGATAGCTTGGGCCAAAGCCAATAGGATAGTGTCAGCAGGAACAGATTATATAAATAAAAAAAAATCCGTTGGGCTATTTTTTGAGTGTATATCCACTACTGAGTTGATACGTCGCGAACATAAAGTAGATCTGGTTATAAATAATCACGTACTCCATCATATACCCTTTGAAGAGATTAATTCATTTTTAAACGAATGTGCAACACTAGGTACTAAGGTTATTTGTAATGATTTAGAACGCAGTAGTTTGGCATATACCCTCTTTAGTCTAGCTTTGCCTCTGAGATCCAGATCTTCATTTATTTATGAAGATGGACGCATTAGCCTGAAAAAGAGTTTTCGTAAGAAAGAACTGGAAGAGCTTAGCTTGATAGGTTGGAGGGTTCATAGATTGTTTCCTTTTCGCTTACTGCTCATTTATGAGGCAAAATCATGACAGCGTCTGAATCTCAAGAATGTGCACCGATCATAGTCGTCGGGGCTGGTCCAGTAGGCTTATTTCAAGTATTATCGTTGCATTTAAGAGGATTTAATTGCGTTGTGATTGAGAAAAGACATACGCCTATTTCTGATACTCGATCACTGGGAATTCACCCACCATGCTTAGATATGCTGGATGAATTAGGACTGTTAAATCAGTTTTTAAAAAAGGGTATTCGGGTAGATAAAGGAATTGCACACAATGGAAGAAAAAAGCTTGGAGAGATTAATTTTTCTAGTACTCAAGAATTTGGACAGAAGCATCCGTATATTTTGATTCACCCCCAATATGAAACCGAAAGGATATTAAAAAATGCTGTTTCTGTGCTTTCGTCTCATTCTATTCGATATGGTTTCGAGGTGACAGATTTTCAGGATAATGGAAATCATTTAGTTGTTTATTCAGATGAAATTTCACAATCACCTGATACACAAGTTTCTGAAAGCCAGGAAGATAAAAGCCCTATATTGATTGCATGTGACGGTAAAGATAGCGCTCTTAGAAGTATGGCAGGTATAGCATATACTGGAAGTCCATATCCAGACACCTATGCAATGGGAGATTTTTCCGACCTAGAGTATGCTCAATCTCCTCCTTATGTGTATATCACTTCAGAAGGTTTGGTTGAATCTTTTCCAATTGCTGAACAAAAAAGAAGATGGGTTATTAAGACTGAGCACTATCAATCCAACCCACAACCTCATTGGCTTACTGAGAGCATCTATGCTCGAGTGGGTGTAAGACCCGATATATCCTCATGCTCGATGATTAGCAGTTTTGGTGTACAGCACCATAGGGCAGCCGTACGACAGAAAAATCGTTTCTTTCTAGTAGGTGATGCCGCCCATGTAATCAGTCCTATTGGCGGACAAGGAATGAATTTAGGATGGTTAGGAGCATGGCAACTTGCCTTAGATCTTAAAAAACTACAAAATGAAGACAAACTTTATAATTCCTCAAAAAATCCTCTACCGCCTACTTCATACTCTACCAATTTTGATGCTGTAATAACTGAGGTAACTCGACGAGCACACTGGAATATGAAAATGGGGCGAAAATCTAAGCTTCAATGGCTTAAGCAATTACTTATCCAATTTATATTGCAAGTACCCAGCACAGCAAAGAGACTGGCTGTACGCTTTTCAATGAGCGATTTACCAACCAAATAAACCCTTAGCGACAAATGTTTCGGGTGCCTTTATAAGTGGTCGCTTTGGATTTTAGCAAATTTGTTAATCAACTTGGTTTTTTTGGACATAATCCAGCAATACGGTATGTAAAATGCCACCGTTTCGATAGTAGTCTACTTCGACTGGAGTATCAATGCGGCAATCAGTATTAAATTCAATAACTGTACCATCGGTTTTGGTGGCCATAACTTGAATTTCTTGACGTGCTTGTACCGAATCATTTACTGCGATATCAAAATACTCGGTGCCATCCAGCCCCAAGCTATCGGCGGTTATACCCGCCTTGTACTGGAGAGGAAGTACCCCCATTTGTACTAAATTAGATCGATGAATACGCTCATAAGACTCAGCTATCACAGCTTTAACACCTAGTAGGTTAGTACCTTTTGCAGCCCAATCACGAGATGATCCGGTTCCGTACTGTTTACCGGCAAGTGCCACAAGCGTGGTATTTGATGCTTTATATTTTAAAGAAGCATCGAAAATACTGGTGACTTCATTATCAGGGAAATAAGTGGTAAACCCACCTTCTGTTCCAGGTGCTAATTGATTTTTGAAACGTACATTGGCAAATGTACCTCGGGTCATGATCCGGTCATTCCCTCTACGTGACCCGTATGAGTTAAAATCTGCGCTTTGCACCCCATTTTCCTTTAAAAACAGCCCTGCAGGGGCATCCTCTTTAATATTCCCCGCTGGGGAAATATGATCTGTAGTAATTGAATCGCCTACTTTTACCAATGCGCGAGCTCCCTTTATAGCTTGAATAGGACGGTATTCATCAGTCATACTTATGAAAAAAGGAGGTTCTTGTATGTAAGTAGATGAATCCTTCCAGCCAAATAATTCTCCACCACTAACTGGTATTGCTTCCCAAGTTGGTGACTCAAATACATCTTCATACATCTTATTAAATAGATCTGGACGAATAGCATTATCCAATTCTGCTGCAATTTCGTCCGTAGTTGGCCAGAGTTCTTTTAAATACACTTCATTACCATCTTTGTCCTTGCCAACTGGCTCGGTTGCGAGATCAATGTCAACAGTGCCTGCAAGTGCATAAGCCACTACTAAAGGAGGTGAAGCCAAGAAATTAGCCTTCACATAAGGATGAATACGTCCTTCGAAGTTTCGGTTTCCTGATAGCACTCCTGCTACTATCAAATCCCCCTCTTTGACTGCCTGTTCTACAGCTGCAGGCAGTGGCCCTGAATTCCCAATGCAAGTAGTACAGCCGTAGCCAACTAGATTAAAGCCAAGGGTATCCAAGTATTCGGTTAGACCAGCTTCATTCAAATACTCAGTCACGACTCTAGAACCAGGCGCTAAAGAGGTTTTGACATACGCTGGAACCTTTAAACCTCGCTCAACCGCTTTCTTAGCAACAATACCTGCTCCTAGCATAACACTAGGATTCGAAGTATTAGTACAACTTGTTATGGCAGCAATTACCACATCACCATGTTTCATTTGAATTTCTTGACCATTGCGGTACATCGCTTTATTGGCTAGCTGATCGTGAGCTAGTGCAAAGCCCATAGTAGGATTATCGCTTGTCAGTGCCGCCTCAAATGTGCGCTTCATATTACCCAATGTTATTCGATCATGTGGTAATTTTGGGCCTGCTAAGGAAGTTTCAACCTTGCTTAAATCCAATACTAAAGTACTAGTGAAGTCAGGATCAGGAGTTTCATCGGTGCGGAATAAACCTTGTTCTTTGGTATAATGCTCAACCAATTGAACCAACTCCTCCGAACGGCCAGTGCGCCTCATATACCGTAGCGATTCATTATCGATAGGAAAGAATCCCATAGTAGCACCATATTCCGGAGCCATATTGGCTATGGTTGCACGGTCGGGCAGGCTCATATTGCTAATACCTTCGCCATAAAACTCTACAAATTTCCCTACTACACCATGCTTACGAAGCATCTGGGTTACGGTTAGAGTCAAATCGGTCGCAGTTACACCCTCTCTAAGCTTTCCGGTTAATTTCATCCCTACAACCTCTGGAACCAACATACTAATAGGTTGCCCCAGCATTGCTGCTTCCGCCTCGATACCTCCAACACCCCATCCTAAAATTCCAAGTCCATTAATCATCGTAGTATGGGAATCAGTTCCTACTAGGGTGTCAGGATAGGCAGTAACGGATTCATCGGCTTCGGTTCTTGTAAAAATTCCACGCGCTAAATATTCGAGATTTACTTGGTGTACAATTCCGCGCCCTGGAGGTACTACTCGGAAATTATCAAATGCTTGCTGACCCCATTTTAAGAACTCGTAACGCTCGCGATTACGCTCCATTTCTTTATCAACATTATGCATGAACGCATATTCCTGTCCAAACATATCTACCTGAACCGAATGATCTATAACTAAATCTACAGGAACTTGTGGGTTAATGGCCTCTGGGTCGCCACCCATTCGCTTCATTGCGGATCGAAGTGCGGCCAGGTCAACTACAGCAGGTACCCCAGTAAAATCTTGAAGTACTACCCGTGAAGGTTTAAATGGTATTTCACCTTGTGGACTTTTCGGTTCATAATTAGCCAATGTTTCAATATCTTTTGCTGTAACTAAATAGTCATCATACTCACGTAACACCGCTTCGAGTAAGATTTTTATAGAAAACGGTAATCTATCAACCCCTTGAAATCCCATCTCTTTTAGTTTGGACAAGCTAAACATGTATGCTGTGCCATTTCCCGTTTCAAATGCTACTCTTGTATTTTTAAAATCGCTCATTTAGGAGTCTGTTTATGAATGTGTTGAGTATTTGGTTATTTAATTTGTAAAGCGACCTGCAAGTGCTTATTTCAATAAGACACTTACTAACTCTTTACCATAAATTAAAATACGAATATTTTCTCTATTTGGGGAAGTCTTACCTCCCTTTTCATGCGGCTTATTTTAAAAGTAGCATAGTTTTTGTCAGATACTTCCCGTCAAATTCTAAGGTATATAAATACAAGCCGCTTGAAATCCCAACCTTCCCGGCATTGAATCGCACTTCATGAGTCCCTGCAGCGCGATATTCATTCATTAGCAGCAGCACTGAGCGACCTAACATATCATAGACGGTGAGTTTAACTTTTGAAGCCTTTTCTATACTAAATGGTATTGTTGTTGTCGGATTAAAGGGGTTTGGATAATTATTCCCAAGTTGTGTTTGGTATGGGTAGTCTGAGTTATTCGGGTGATGATCCTCCAATTCATTGGCAACTAATACATCTAAATTAGCCCCCCCTGGAGTTCCTCCATTTGAAGAGGCACTCCAAAAATGAGCGTTTGCATTATCTAATAAAGGATTTACTAGGGCTAAACTAGCTCCTTGTCCATCTGCAGCCGTTGGCCAAGGTAACTGATCATCGTATCGGACAGAATCTATTAACTGTCCTTGCGCGTTAAACAGTCGCAATAATTCTCCCGAACCAGCAAACCCAAATCCAATTGGACCTTCTGCAACGGTAACCGTTGGGTAGATGGCTGCAAATTCTTCTGGTTTCCGAACCAACACCCTAAAACCTCCTTTTGCCAATAAGCTACCCGGAGTTAAATAATACCGATGAGTATCATCCGCATCAGAAAAAAACCAGTAACTCAAATCAACTGGATAGTCATTTGGGTTATATAATTCAACCCAATCATCGGAATCCTTATCATCTGCAGCATTGTAATGAATTTCGTTAATAACTACCTCGCTAGTCTGCGTAGATGGAATAGGTTCAAATAATGCATGAATCTGGCCGTTTTCATAGAGTGTGACTTGTATATCGGTACTACTGGATTGACTAAGGCCCTCCCAACGGACAAACCGGTATCCAGCAGCAGGTATAGCTCGAAGTTGGGCAGGTAGACCTTCATATAGTAACACATATTCAGTGGTGTCACTTCGAGCTCCTTCAACCCGAATGACACCAGATTTTGTGCGGTTTATATTTGTACTAAGGCTATGTAATTGTGCTGTTCCGAAAAAACTCCTGATGTGTTCCCGTTCTTTTTCTGGTCGTTGACTTAGAAAATTGCCTATAACCTCAAGATGTTTTTCCCAATTCATATCATTTCCTAAGCGCATGGATTTAGACCAACGCCGCATATGATCCGGTACTTCAGATGCTATTAGTCCAGAAATACTATCCATCAGAGCAAGTGATCTTCCTGAATTAAAACTAAGCTGTAAATGCACACTATACCGCTGCACAAAAGAGGCCTTAAATGCTGAATTCTCTAATAATTTTCGCATAAGAAAAGTTGACCACGTTGGATGCTCATAATTGGTTTCTATGAGCATATGTAGCTTCTCAAATATGTTTGTTTCTAATCGGCCACGCGAGTGACTATCCATGGTCATATCTGCATCATATAAAATCCAACGCCATTTTCCTGAATCTGACTGCGCCCTCCAATACTTTATGTTGTTTGCCGGCCAATCTCCGTTTGCTAAAAAAATTTCGGTAATTAGGTAGTCCATATACTGTTCTACATCCATATGTTCTTTTATCCATGCATAATGCACCGAATCTTCCAAACCGTTCTGGTTCACATATTCTAGCATCTGTTCGTAATGTTCCGAAGAACCTTCACTTACTGAAGCATTTCCTGAGAGTAAATCAACAGCATCGGCATCGATCCCATAATTGGATTCTATAAAATCTTCATTTTGTTTCTCCCTAAGAATGTGAATCCCCCAATATTGCCCATTAAAATAGACCGCTACGTATTTGTACGATTGATACCCCAAATCCATTCTCCCTCGTATGAGTTCTTGAGAATAAGTGTTACGAATCATTGCACGGTACCAATCTTGCCCACCATTACGAAGTGAAAGGCGATTGAACTCAGTGATCGGCTTATCTGAAAAGAGCGGATAATTCAGTCGAGAGAGTCCATAATCAGCCCGAAAGTATATATCGAGGGATTTTTGATCATACAGGCGAGTACACCCACCCCCAATTTTTACCCCCACAGGTACCGAAAACACAGGTGTTCTTGAGGTTTTACTATCCTGCTCAAAAAGTGTCATCTGAACTGGTCGCTCCCAATCCTGATTCCAATTATGAGGAGTGCTTTTGCAATAACCAGGTATACCGTTTGACCCTTTCACATATATACCACGGTCTCCGGAAAAAAAATCACTAGGCTCAAAAATTAGTGACAATACTGGTAAGCTAGGCTCTTGATTTAACAAGTAAGTATAAAATCCTTCAACAGTATCTTGGGTTTCGGATTGAATGGCAAGAATACGTATTACATTCGAAGCCTTTAGTGTAATCCCTTCCTCAGGAAATATCCAATCAACTGGCTTTTTCCCTTGCACATTAAAATAATAGCTCCATCCAGACTCTTTGTTGAGCAGCTTTAACTCGACCGAATCCGTATAAAAGCCCTGGTGGGGGCTAAGTTCGAAATGTAAATCTTGATGTAAATTTTGAGTTTCAGGGTGAGTTATGTCAGGAATTTGCGCGACTTCATGGGTTTGTTTAGGTACAAAGTTTTGAGCTGCTAAAATTATACTCCCTAACCAGTTAAATAAAAAAAAGGCTGTTATGCATGATATCGATAATAAGAATCTCTTATTCAGATATTGGCTAATAAAAAAGGTCATAAAAAATTTCAAAAGTTAGGCAATTGTTCGCCTTGTTAATATGTGGTGATGAAGAATACTAATGTAACTGGCCATAATCTGATAAATTATGATGCTGAGATATATTGATTATAAAACCTTTTGAAAAATATAATTTTAACTTAACTTCATAATTATAATTATTGATAAATAGTTTTTTTTCCTGTAATTTAAAAGTCTTTCTGTAAAAGCAACTAAACACAAACACTGTGGATACAAACAGTTTTAGGACATATTCCGCTAAGGCTAGTGATATTGAGAAGAAATGGATTTTAATAGATGCTGAGGACCAACCATTGGGACGTCTAAGCAGTGTAGTAGCGTCAATTTTGCGTGGCAAAAACAAACCTACCTTCACTCCCCATATGGATACTGGGGACAATGTTATTGTAATAAACGCTGAAAAGGTAATGTTGACGGGGAAAAAAATGACAGACAAAATGTACTTTCACCATACCTTTTATCCTGGAGGTGAGCGATTCACCAGTGCCGAAACTAAGATGGCCAAAGATCCAACTTCATTAGTTACTTTAGCGGTAAAAGGTATGTTACCTAAGAATAAATTGGGTAGAAAAATTTTAAAAAACTTACGTGTATATGCAGGTACTGTTCATCAGCATAATGCACAGAAACCTGAAATTGTAGATCTCTAAATTATCATGCCCCAAGCAAGTTATCTAGGACGAAGAAAAACCTCTACCGCCCGTTTATATATCAAGCCAGGAAAAGGTTTATTTGTAGTTAACAACGTATCCATAGAAGAATATCTTCCGGTAAAAGCCATGCGCAATATCGCCCTTTTACCAATGAATATCACTGAAACGAAGGGACAATTCGACATAAAAGTAACAGTACGAGGTGGTGGGAAAGCTGGACAAGCTGGTGCTATACAGCATGCTCTAGCCCGTGCCATCGATGGCGAACAAGAAGGTATGCACTTACGTCTTAAAGAACATAGCCTTTTAACGCGCGATAGTCGCATGGTTGAGCGTAAAAAATACGGACAACCCAAAGCACGTAAACGTTTCCAGTTCAGCAAACGATAATATGAACATTACAAGTCTAGACCTGTACTAGTTCTAAATACTACAGGCTTCACTTAACGAATAAGAGCTTTGCTCTACACATAAAAACACATGTGTGGTGATCTTTAACTAGGTGTTGACAGTATTATTAGCTTCATAACAAATAAGCACTGTTAATAGGTTCTAAAGATATGATCCACACAGAGGAATAACCTAATTCATTTATACAATGCCTAAAGCAGCCACTATCCAAGAACTACTTCAATCTGGTGCCCATTTTGGCCATCTAACTCGTCGTTGGAATCCGAAAATGAAAGAATTCATTTTCATGCAACGCAACGGAATTCACATCATCGATTTGAAGAAAACTCAAAATTATCTTCAAGAAGCCCTCGATGAAATTCAGAAATTATCTCGTGCTGGAAAAATAATTCTCTTTGTGGGCACAAAAAAACAGTCTACTGAAATTATACGAAATGAAGCGGTTAGGGCTGGTATGCCGTATGTAACACACCGCTGGCTTGGAGGTATGTTAACCAATTTTGCAACCGTAAGAAAGAGTATTTCTCGTATGGAAGAAATTGAACGTATGAAAACAGATGGTACGTTTGACGAACTCACTAAGAAAGAGCGACTTATGCTATCTCGTGAGCAAGAAAAACTTGAAGATACTCTTGGTGGAATTTCTAACATGAATCGTCTACCTGGCGCTATCTTTGTCGTAGATATTCAGAAAGAACATTTAGCGGTAAGCGAAGCTATCAAGTTACACATTCCTATTATTGCTATGGTAGACACCAACAGCGACCCCGATGTTCCTGATTACATTGTACCATGTAATGATGATTCGGCACGAACTATCCAACTAGTAACTTCACAAGTAGCTGACGCCATCATTGAAGGTGCAGCGGAACGTGAAACATATGAAGAAGAGGCTTATTTAGAGGAATTAGCCATGGATGCGAAAGAAGATTTTACTGAAGAAACAGAACCTACAACCAAGTTGCGATCTCGCCGAAAGAAAAAAAATCCCAGCATTCTTGAAACTTTAGAACCTCAAGATACATTAACTGAAAAGGCAGAAAGTAATGGCCCATCTCCAAACGACGTTATATCAGATGAGGAAAGTACCGATGATAGCGCTTCAGAAGAAAAGAATAAATAAACTGACTTAATCACCAAATTTTCAAACTTGGAGACATACAAATGATCATTTCTGCCGCAGATGTAAAAAAGCTGAGAAACATGACCGGAGCTGGCATGATGGACTGTAAAAAAGCTTTAACAGAAGCCAAAGGTAATTTTGATAGTGCTGTTGAAGTTCTGAGAAAAAAAGGCCAAAAAGTAGCCGATAAGCGAGCCGACCGTGAAGCCAAAGAAGGATTAATACTCACCCGAATTAGTGATGATGCGCAAAAAGCAGTAGCCATTGAAATAAATTGTGAAACTGATTTTGTGGCTCGAAATGAAAATTTTTACTCCCAAGCTAATGCCTTTCTAAATGCCGCTTATGACAACAATACAGCGTCTGTTGAGACATTATTAGCCATCAATATTGATGGCCGCAATATTGCCGATCACCTACAGGATATGACTGGTAAAATTGGAGAAAAAATCCAAATTAGCACTATCATACTTGTCACTACTCAAGGCACTATGGTGAGCTATATTCACCCAGGGAATCAGTTGGGTGTTCTTGTTGAATTTGACGGATCTTCTGTTGATTCAGAGATTGGGAAGGATATAGCCATGCAAGTAGCAGCAATGAAACCGATTGCCGTCACAGAAGCTGAAGTTGATTCTTATGTTGTAGAGAAAGAACTTGAGATAGCCAAGATACAGCTCATTAATGAGGGTAAGCCAGAAGAAATAGCAGAAAAAGCTGCCCAAGGAAAATTACGCCGTTTCTATGAAGAGCGCGTTCTCCTAAATCAAAAATTCGTTAAGGATAACAGTTTGACAGTGAAAAAATACTTAGAAGAAAATAACGCCCCTCTGGTTGCTTCTTTCCATCGAATTCAATTAGGTGAAGACGCTTAATTAAAATTTTCATTAAATTAAGCTGACTTAATTATTTAAGTAATCTTCTTTTTATCCTTATAAATCCGAATAGTGTGATAAATACTTACAAACGTATACTTTTGAAGCTCAGTGGAGAGGCTTTACTAGGAGAACAAGGACATGGTATAGACGGAAAAATACTTCATCAGTACGCTAAAGAAATTAAATCTATTCGTGATGAAGGCGTAGAAATCTGTATTGTAATTGGAGGCGGTAACATCTTTCGCGGAGTAAAAGGCGCAACTGAAGGAATGGACCGAGTGCAAGGCGACTATATGGGAATGTTAGCAACAATGATTAATGCCATGGCACTTCAAGACGCGCTAGAACGCAATGGAATAATGACTCGTTTGATGAGTGCTATTCGGATGGAAGCCATTGCTGAACCCTTCATACGGCGAAGAGCGGTTCGACATCTAGAAAAAGGACGCGTTATCATTTTCGGTGCTGGAACTGGGAATCCCTATTTTACAACAGACACAGCCGGAGCTCTGCGGGCTATTGAGATTGAGGCAGACGTAATTCTCAAGGGTACTCGGGTAGATGGTATTTACGATACCGACCCTGAAGTTAGCACAGATGCCATCAAATTTGATACAATTACAGGCGATGAAGTTCTAAAAAAACGCCTTTCGGTAATGGATCTAACGGCATTTACTTTGTGCCGTGAGAACGAGACTCCCGTTATTGTCTTCAACATGAATAAAGAGGGAACTCTTAAAAAAATTGTCTGCGAAGGCAGTAATGATGGTACCAAAGTAATTTGGGATTAACCATTCCATAAATTATTAAGATTTATACCACACTTTTAGTATTTTTGGAAATGGTAATTGATACACTTACACGTCAAATATTTTTCAAGGAGGGTTTACCATTATAACTCAGTTGAACAAAAATTTGGTAGGAGAACGTCATGATTGCAGATGAACTGCAAGAAATAGTAGATGAAGCAGAAATGAGAATGGATGATGCGGTTCAATATTTAAAAAAAGAATTTTCGCATATCCGAGCCGGTAAAGCAAACCCCGCACTAATTCAAAGTATTCAGGTAGAGTACTATGGGGCTCAAACACCCCTTCAACAATTAGCAAACATTTCAGCTCCTGAACCACGGCTATTATTAGTTCAACCCTATGATAAAAGTATCATAATGGATATCGAAAAAGGAATTATGTCCTCTGGTCTGGGACTTAACCCAATGAATGATGGTGATTTAATTCGTATTCCTTTACCCATTTTAACCGAAGAGCGCCGCAAAGAATTAGTAAAAATAGCTAAGGATAAATCTGAACAAGCTCGAATTAGCATACGTAATGCGCGCCGAGATGCCAATGATTCAGTGAAAAGAGCTGTCGAGACACACTCATTACCCGAAGATTCTAAATTTGAAGCGGAAGCAGAAGTTCAAAAGGTAACCGATGGACATACTGGCAATGTAGACCAATTATTAAAGCAAAAAGAGTCTGAAATAATGACTGTCTAAATTTCTTGGTTTCTATTCAGACCAAGAGTCTAAGCCCCACTAACGTTGTACATATCTGAACTCGAATTACAAGGATTTAAAAGTTTTGCTCATGCAACAAAAGTGAGTTTTAATAATGGAATTACCTCAATCGTTGGACCAAATGGGTGCGGAAAATCTAATATTGTGGATGCTTTACGGTGGGTACTTGGAGAACAACGACCTTCTTTACTACGTTCTTCGGCGATGGGTAATGTGATTTTTAATGGGACATCCAAAAAAAAAGCTCTTGGCATGGCAGAGGTATCACTTACTTTCGTCAATGATAAGGGTATTTTACCTATTGAATATTCAGAACTCACCATAACTCGCCGCTTATACCGATCGGGAGACTCAGAATACCTTATAAATGGTACTTCCTGCCGGTTAAAAGATATCATGGAATTGTTCATGGATACAGGAATGGGTTCTGATGCTTATTCGGTAATTGAGCTTAAAATGGTAGAGGAAATATTAAATGATAAAAATGGCGATCGTCGTAAACTTTTTGAAGAGGCTGCAGGTGTCACACGTTACAAAGATCAAAGAAAAAGAAGTCTCAGAAAGCTTGAAGAAACACGGAAAGATCTTCAACGAATTGATGATTTATTAATCGAATTACGCAAGACAACTCGGAACTTAGAAATCCAAGCAAAAAAAGCGGTTAAGGCTAAAGGATACAAAGAAGAACTAGAAAAACTTGATAAAGCTCTTACTCTTTATGATCATGAACGCATTCAGGAAGAGCTTAATCCTTTAATCGAACGGATAAATTCTGCACAATTTGAAAAAACTGAGCTTCAACAAAAAGTAAGCTCACTTGAAACCGAAATTGAGAAAGCTAGGAGTGCCCTTGTCGAAAAAGAACGAGCACAAGCCGAAGCTCAACGTAGAGTACAAACACTAGCAGAAGCTATTCAGGAGGCTACCACCCAGATTCGTATTGCATATCAAAAAATTGAAAGCGATGAAAAAGTTCTGAGTGAATACAAAAGAGACATCAAGCAGGGCAATAAAGATTTAGCAGAGTTACAGCAGATTCGGACATACAGTAAAGAAAAACTCGATGAATTTAATACTGAACAAACACTATCTGAGAAAAGTTTAGAAGATTCGAGAGTTATCTACACACAAACTCAAAAACAATACGGCAAAGTTCGTCACGAAATTTATGAGCTGGAAGTACAAATTAGTACTGCTAAAAATAAATTAGTACAGCTCCAGGCCAAGCGAATTAAAATTGAATCCAATCTCGAAAATACAGAAGGTAATCTAGAGCGCATTGAGGCTGAAATTTATAGCCTGAATAATGAAATAGCTACTCTTGCTGAGCAACAAAGTCAAGTAGATGAACAGCTAGAAACAATGTTAAGTCAACGAAACCAACAAGAAAAATTGTTAGAGAAGGCTCGAGCAAAAAAAGAACAATTTGCATATACCCAAAACGAAACTAAGGATCAGATTCGCAGCCTAAACAGTGAATTGGCATCAGCAGAGTCCGAATCTCATCTCCTTAAAGATCTAGTCGCCTCCAATGAAGCATTTCCATCAAGTGTAAAATATCTATTAGAAGAGCAGCGATTCAATTTTAAAAACATGACTACGGTTAGTAATATTTTTTCAACCGATGAAACCTATGCTATTGCTTTAGAATCGGCATTAGGTCCAATATTAAATTATTTGGTTGTAGATACGATGGATGAAGTTCTTGCTGCTGCCAAATTATTAAAGGACCACAAAAAAGGCTTGGCTACCTTTATCCCTCTTCAACAGCTTGCTGCTACGTATGATGTTGCTGATGGGAGCTTATTTCACCATGTAAATAGTAAAACAAAGTACTCAGCCTTAAAGCAACTCCTATTGGGCAATATTCTTGTGTTTGAAGATGCAGGACTCATGAATAAAACAGAATTAAAGAAAGAATGGAGTTCTGTGAGTTTACAAGGAGATGTTCGTAACCAATGCTCCTTTTACACATCTGGTAGCAAGAGTAGCCACGCGGGGATGCGTGTTAGCTTAAATACCAAGATTGAGCGATTAGAGAAAAAACAAATTAAAATTCAAAAAGAGCTGCACAAGCTCACAGAATATTTAGAACAGATTCAAAGTAAAAGTTCACAGATTGACCTACCCTCACTCAATAATCTGTTGAAAGATACCGAGCAACAAATTCGTACTTTAGAGCAGCAAAAACACTCTATGAGTTCTAAAGTGCAAGTCTACCAAAAAAATATCACCAACCAGGTTAATAGAAAAAATTCGCTTCAATCCAATGAGGGAAACGCACAACAAGAACTTGCCAACATTGCACCCTCTCAAAAAGAAATCGAACAAAAGCTTGATCGTCTTAACCACAAACTAGAACAGCAAAAACGCTTATTAGAATCATTAGAAGAACAGCGCTCTGGAGCTCAAAGCCGATATAACGATGCTCAACTTAAACATCAGGATATTACTAACAAGATTGAAAATCATGAACGTGAAATCCAACGAGCTCAAATCAGTATAAATGAGCTTGAACAACGAATTAAGCATCGTGAAGAACGTATTGATAAAGCAAACGAACATATAAACTTTAACACAGAGCAAGTAACTAGCAGCAAGGATAAATTAGCACAGTCTAATACCCAAAAAGAAGAGGCGGATCAAGTTCTATCCAAAACACAGAACGCTACAGCAATAGAACGGGGTAGTATTAACGAAATAGAGAAGCAATTAAAAGAAATTCGTCGCCAAAAAGAAGTGAACACAGAACTTGTTCATCATTTACACATGGCTAAAGAAAAAATGGATTTACAAAGCGAAAGACTTCGCGATCATATATGGGAAAGTTATGGGCTGCTCATCAAACAACTCCAAAGTGACCTCTTACCCGAAAAACAAAGTCCAGAAGAAGTCAAAGAACGAGTCTCTTGGCTAAAACATAAAGTGAATAATTTGGGTGAAGTTAATCCGCTTGCAATTGAAGAATACGAGGAAGAAAATAAGAGACTAAACTTTTATGAGGATCAAATTGAAGATTTAATTAAAGCCGAAATGCAACTGCTTGAAACAATAGATGAAATCAATACAACTGCTACAGAACGCTTTAACCAAACCTTTGAAGAGGTTCGAAAGAATTTCCAGCGTGTGTTTAAAACATTATTCCTTGCAGACGATCTTTGCGATTTGATTATTGAACAAGATGCTGAAGATCCACTAGAAGCTCGTATTGAAATTAAAGCACAGCCTAGGGGTAAGCGACCCTTGGGTATTTCTCAGCTTTCAGGAGGGGAAAAAACACTCACCGCCATCGCTTTACTATTTGCTATCTATCTTGTAAAACCCTCTCCCTTTTGTGTGATGGATGAGGTTGACGCTCCATTAGATGATGCAAATATCGAACGATTTGCTAAAATGATTAAAGAGTTTTCAAATGACACTCAATTCATCATAATAACGCATAATAAAAAAACCATGAGTAAGGCAGAGATGATGTATGGTGTCACGATGCCTGAAACCGGTGTTAGTCGATTGGTTGGAGTTCGAATGGAAGATGTGGCATAAATGTCTACTTCTTAGTTTATTGCGTATTCTACCCATCAAAACTTATTAATTTGTATTCGATGAGTGAATTTCCGTCCCAAGACGCCGAACATCTTCAAAAAAAAGCTATATATACGGCTGATGACCTCAGCAAAAGAGGATTTAAACCTCAACGTCCAGGCGAATTTCCATACCGTATGGGTCCATATGATACTATGTACACAGCCCGGCCATGGACTATTCGACAATATGCAGGCTTTTCAACAGCTGAAGAATCCAATGCTTTTTACCGTAATGCGCTTGAAAATGGGCAAAAAGGTCTCAGTGTGGCCTTTGACTTAGCTACCCATAGAGGCTATGATTCTGATCATCCAAGGGTAGTGGGTGATGTAGGAAAGGCTGGTGTTGCTATTGATTCAGTGGAAGACATGAAGCTACTTTTCAAGGGTATTCCTTTGGATAAGATGTCAGTATCAATGACTATGAACGGTGCAGTTATTCCGATTATGGCGGCATATATCGTAACAGCTGAGGAACAAGGAATTTCCTTAGACCAACTCAGTGGAACCATTCAAAATGATATTTTAAAAGAATTCATGGTTCGCAATACATATATATATCCCCCAACTCCCTCCATGAGATTAGTCTCCGACATTATTGACTATACTCGCCAGCATATGCCTAAGTTCAATTCAATCTCAATTTCTGGATACCATATGCAAGAAGCAGGTGCCAATGAAGTACTTGAATTGGCTTTTACTATTGCAGACGGACTAGAATATGTAGGAGCTGCTGTCGGCCGTGGTCTTGATGTGGATGAATTTGCGCCTCGGCTTTCCTTCTTTTTTGGTATTGGAATGAATATACTGACAGAGATTGCAAAACTACGCGCCGCGCGTGAACTATGGGCGGAGCTAATGCAAGATTTATTTAAGCCAGAAAATCCCAAATCTACCATGTTACGCACCCATTGCCAAACCTCGGGGTGGTCTTTAACAGCACAAGACCCCTTAAATAATATCGTAAGAACTACGATCGAGGCTATTGCCGCTATTTTTGGCGGGACTCAATCCCTTCATACCAACAGTTACGATGAAGCGTTATCTCTACCCACAGAAACAGCTGCTCGAATTGCACGTAATACCCAACTTATTTTGCAAGAGGAAACAGATATGACACATATTATTGACCCTTTTGCTGGTTCCTATGCTATAGAATCACTTACTCATGATTTGTATACCAAAGCAAAAAAACTTATTGCAGATATCATAGCAATGGGGGGAATGACAAGAGCAATCGAACAAGGTTTTCCGCAAAAAAAAATAGAGGCCTCTGCAGCCATTCGTCAAGCTCGTATTGACAAGGGAATTGAAACGATTGTAGGGGTTAATAAATACAAAAGCCCTGATCAAGAACCCATGGATGTTCGAAACATTGATCATTCAAAAGTCCGGCAATCTCAAAGAAGGAAACTCTCTCTTCTTAAAAAGAATAGGGATAATGAACTAGTGAAAACCCGTTTGCATGCTATAGAAAAAGCGGCTAAATCATCTGAGCTAAATATTTTGTCCGTCGCTGTTGAAGCCGCTAAAGCTAGAGCTACCATTGGTGAAATTTCTGAGGCTCTAGAGCGTGTTTGGGGACGACATAGCACACATCATTCCACCATAAAAGGAGTATACAGCAAAGTGTATAATCAAGATACAGATTTTAAACAGTTAAAAGAAAAAGTGTTAAATTTAGCACAAGTACTAGGTCGTCAACCTCGAATACTCATTGTAAAAATGGGACAAGATGGCCACGATCGGGGAGCCAAAGTCATTGCCACTGCTTTTGCAGATTTAGGATTTGACGTGGATATGGGAAGTCTTTTTTCCACACCAGACGAAGTAGTAAAACAAGCCATCGAAAATGATGTGCATATTGTGGGGATATCAAGTCTAGCCGGTGGACATAAAACCTTAATTCCAACACTAGTCAAAGGGCTTAAAAAGCAAGGTATCGATGACATGATAATTGTGGCTGGCGGGGTGATACCGGAACAAGATTATGCTCAGTTGAAAGCGATTGGGGTCTCTGCAATATTTGGTCCGGGAACGCCAATAATCCATGCAGCACAATCTATACTTAGAACTTTAGAAGATCGATTCATTTCGGGCTAAAAAAATGAAAAAAGATAGTGATCATGCCGTTATTTTAAGATGGATAAATTCCATTGAAAAAGGGCAAATACGAAGCCTTTCTCGGGCTATTACACTCCTAGAAAGCACCCGTATAGAAGATCAAAACCGAGCTCGGAACCTACTTGAAGGAGCTTTAGAACGACTTAATAAAACCGATCGTATTCCAACAACTAGAATAGGAATTTCCGGGCCTCCTGGTGTAGGAAAAAGTAGCTACATAGAATCTTTAGGAATGCATCTACTCTCATTAGGATTCCGAGTATGCGTGTTAGCAGTAGATCCTAGTAGCCGTGTTTCTGGCGGTTCTATTCTCGGTGATAAAATTAGAATGGAGCGATTAAGTACCCAAGCTAATGCCTTTATACGCCCTTCACCTTCCCAGCAAATTCTTGGTGGAGTCACTCATACAACGCAATCAATCATGAGCTTGTGCGAGCTAGCTGGTTATTCTGCCATTCTTATAGAAACCGTCGGAATTGGTCAAAATGAGGGTGCAGTAGCGGATATGGTAGACTGCTTTATTTTGCTCAATCAACCCGGTAGTGGGGATGAATTACAAGGTATTAAACGTGGAGTATTAGAATTTGCGGATGTTTTACTAGTGAATAAAATGGATGGGGCCACGAAATATTTAGCTCAACAAACACTTCAATCATTGCAATCTACATCTCAACTGATTAATCATTCCCTAAAGAATTACCAGGTTCCCATCATTGGGGTTAGTTCCGTCGAAGAGACTGGAATCTCTGAAAGTTGGCAAGCTGTAGCTAAATTCCTAGAACAAGCTAAATCAATAGGATACTTTAAGCACAAGAGACAACTCCAACAAGAACAATGGTTCAAAAAATTAAGTGAATTCTATTGGCTTCAACATTTACATACAGCTAAACACTCTAGGCATCTCAAAAATACGCTCTTAAAAGAGATGCAACTTGGTAAAAAAAGTATTTTAGAAGCAGCTCAAGAATTCACACGCACACTACTTAATAACCGATAAACCGTTCATTTTAAGATTTTAGTCTTTTTAGAATACCTCTTAATGAATAAAAAAATGTGTGAGAACACACTTTACATTAGCAAAAAAGCGCTTACAACATTATATTTCTTCCAATGATTTATAAACTATAAATTAAAAATATTGAATTTTTACATTTATGAAAAAAGTCTTTGAGCAACCGACAAAAATTCAATGTGTACACTTGAGACAGGCGATTAGAATTGAATATTAAAGAATGTGCAGTTGAGCTTATGCAAAAGCTGCTACTTCGATGAGTGAGTGAGGAAAGGGGGGCAATAGCCCCCTTTTTTTATTCTGCAACTGTATTGATAAAAAATCATATTGATCCATTAATTATTTGTTTCAAATTGTGGAATGATTGATCATTATTAGTCGTTTATTTGCTGACTAGTGATAAAAAAACTCTACGAGATCAAAGCGGCCCTATGAAGTACAATAAACCATTTGAACTAGACGACATCAAGAAATTGACAAAAGACGCTGAAGCACAAACAAAGCTAGAAGATGCTTTTAAGTCACAAGCAAATAAAATTGCTGTATTAGAACATCAGTTGGATCTGTTAGAAAGCGCGATTCGAAACGATTATGATTCCATAATTATCACAGAGCTAAATTTAGAGAAACCAGGACCAAAAATTATTTATGTAAATGACGGTTTCACCCGTATGACTGGGTATACAAAACAAGAAGTACTTGGAAAAACGCCTCGTATACTTCAAGGAAAAAAAACAGACCGATCTATCTTAGAACGTCTAAAAAGACGATTAATTGAAGGTCAAGCATTTTTTGGTCATACAATTAATTATCGTAAAGACGGTTCAGAATTTATTAACCAGTGGGATATTCATCCCTTGATGAATGCTCAAGGAGAAGTGACACATTGGGTGTCGTATCAACGAGATGTAACAGAGAAAAAAGAGACAGCAAAGGCTATTTTTAATACTGATTTTGGTACGCTACTTAAGCAACGAGAAGAGTTTATTCTTAAGTTTTCCAAAGATGAATCGGGTTTTAATTGCAAATACATAAATGAAGCCTTCGAAGAAGTCACAGGATGTAGCTCTGATGATATTTTTGAAAAAGGATTAGCTAGTGTCATACATCCAGACGATGTAGCCATGATACAGCACGCTCTAAGTAATGCGTTTAAAGGGAAAACTGTTACTGAATTATTTCGCTACAAAATTCCTAATTCTGATGAATACCAAACAATATATCAGTCATTCAGCCCTATAAAAGACGATAGCAACAATAAAATTTCAACAGTAAAATCAGTTGGTAAGCTAGAGTTAAAAGAAATTTAAGCGTCCATATGTCGCAGCCAAAGTTAAGTATTGAAGACGTCCAAAATAGAATTGTCAGAGAATTCAATTCACTCGAAGATTGGACTGAACGCTATAAGCATATAATTAAACTTGGATCTAAGCTACCCCACCTCGATAGCTCCAAAAAGATCGAACACAACATAGTCAAGGGTTGTCAAAGTCAAGTATGGCTACATGCAGAATTCAATGAAGGTAAAATCTTTTTCGAAGCCGACAGTGACGCCGCTATCACAAAGGGACTAATAGCATTGATGATCCACCTTTATAGCCAACAGACTCCAAGTGCTATTCTTACAACAGAGCCTACCTTTATAACTGAAATTGGGATGCATGAACATCTTTCTCCAACAAGAGCTAATGGCTTGGCGTCTATGGTTAAGCAAATGAAAATTTACGCTCTAGCTTTTTCTTCTTAGTGAAATCTCATTCAATGCATACATGACCTAAGTGCCTTTATGTTGCTTACATTGTGGATAAGTATATAGACAATGACACTGTTTGAGATTCATTCTCGTCTAAGTAGCTTGACATCAATAATTTTGAAGATTATTATCATTAAATCAATATTCTACTTATTTTAATCAAAAATGTGGAAAACTCGAAAAATTTTCGCATACTTAGCGATGTACATACCATCATCTATACTTAGGCTTAAATAAATTACCTTCTGCGGGGGTTAAATCATGGCAGGATACTTTAAAATTCTTGCTCTTACGGGCATTATTGCGCTTCAGAGTATTATTGTAACCGGGCAAATTGTCCCTGCACAGACTTTGTCTGCAGATGCCCAGGAAGAAACTGCTAAATATGAACGGTACTATGAAATAATTTTAGATAATGCACTCTCAGATTACTATCGAGAGGGTTCATTCATTGTAGATGTAAAGGCAACACTGGAACGAATCTTAGTTCCTAAAGGATATGAAGTTATACAGCCACTAGAAGACATTAAAATTGAAAATTTACCAGGATTACCCTTTATTCCACCAAATATACAAAAGAATAGGCCATCTAATCAGGATAGTTTGAAAGCGTCAGGGTTTGATGCCCGCTTCCAGCTAACTAGACTCAATATAAAAGTACTCGTTGATACTTCTTATAGTGATGAGGATGTAGATTTTGTGGAAGAAGCCGTTATTTTGATTGCAAATGCCGATGAATTCCGTGGAGACATAGTATCGGTTAGTAGAAAAGTATTTCCGCGCAACAACCGAGCCATTGCACAAGACATTAAAAAATCTACTACACCAAATCCTGAGATGTTGTTGAATAGAAGCAATGAAATTAGTGATATTGAAGAAGAGCAAGAAGAGATTATCGAAAATAGTATGTTCCCTCTCTCGCCAGACACCATAATCCAAACAGTAGTAGCAGAAAGAGAAAAAAAGATGTTCTTAGGTATTGATTGGAATAATCCTGAGCATCTTACATTTATAATAATTGCACTAGGAATCTTATTCTTATTAGCATTATTTATGGCAATTTCCAGAAAAGCCAAAACTAAAGACGAAGAACAAATTATGCAGGATATGGGACAAAATACGCCTGTATTACAAAATGCTCAACCTATTATCACAGAAGTAAATACACCAGAACCTCAAAAGGGGCCTACTGTAAGAGAAATGGCAAAATTCGAAGGAGACAAAACCTTCATTGCAAATATGTGTATTAGTAAACCAAAAATCGTCGCAAATATAATAAGCGAATGGATTGAAAATGATGAAGAACAGGGTGTAACTAAGGCAGTAAAAAGCCTTATTAGTGTAGACGAAAAGCTGTTAAATATTTTAAAGCCTCATATAAGTACCAATATTTTTGAGATGATTAATTTTGGTATTAATAATTTTGACGCCATCACATTAGAAGATAGGATAAGTGAAACAGAAAATTTCCGTAGCAATATTACAACATATAAAGCGTCTACAGATGCCGAAGGTTCGCAAAATAGCCTATTTGACTTTGTCGATCAGTTGACAGATCAACAAATTCTGCACTTAATGAAAGATGAGTCTGAAGAAATGATTTCAATTTTATTAGCACAGGTTGCGGGTGAAAGAGCTGGAGTTGTTTTACAGAAAATGGATGACGATAAGCGTATATCAGTCCTCCTCAAGATGGGTAAAATTAACAACATACCCATTTCAGTTTATAAAAAAGTTGCTTCTCATTTCTCTAACAAAGCATTAGATATTTCTGACATGAAGTACGTTGCAGCAGATGGTGTAGAAACTATACTGAACACAATTGAAACTATGCCACTGTCTGAACAAGATGCGTATGTTGCTTCAATTGCAGAACAAGATTTAGAATTAGCTAAAAAAATTAAAAAGTATTTTATCGGATTTGATGATTTACCTAAAGTAAAAATTGAATTAATAAAATCAGCGCTTGACGAAATACCCTCCGAAACACTTATTTTAGCTCTACGTACTGCTCCTGCAGCAGTTCGAGAAAAAGTTTTAAAATCCCGAACTAAACGAGATCAACAACTCATACTGAGTGAAATAGAAATGCCTTCTGAAGCAACTAATTCAGAGGTTGAAGATGCCCAAAAAACTATTCTTTATGCAGTACGTCGAAAAATGAAAACAGAAGCATAGATAATGAAAAAATTATTCAATCTACTTATCGTTTTCATTCTTGGAGCTCTGACTGATTCCTACTATGTTTCTGCTCAGATTTTTACTCATGAACAAGGCGATCCATACATGATTGAAAAAATTCAAGAACAGTTAAATCCAAATTTAGCTGATTTTCCAGCCACAGTGCGTCGTATAGCTATTTACAAAATAAATTATTCAGCACTTAGATTCACAAATGAAGAGGTTGAATACATACGTGCAGAGATCGAGTATTCTATGCGCAATTATGCTGGGCTTACTGTATTATCACCTCCTGAATTAGAACCAAACGATAAACTTAAGATTGTAGGGAATGATTCTACTCTACAAATTCTAAATATGCAAGGACGTTCTCTAGCAGATGTATCCCCAGAGATGCTAGAAGAAATTGCCTATAAATACGGTGTCCAAGGTCTTGTTGAGTTAAGTTTACAACGAAGGGAACCTGAAGGACTAGTTATTAGTATCCGTGTAATGAATCCTCAATCACGCGAAGTAGTTTGGAGTAACTCGTTTATTTCAAACCCTCCAATAGTTTTACCTACTTTAAATCAAGGAACACAAAAACTAGTTACTTTTGGCATTAGTACTAAATCCTCTGATCTTTGGTACCGAAATCAATATGCAACATCTACAACAAGTAACGATACTACTGGTGCTGGTGCTGGTGCTGGTGCTGGTGCTGGTGCTGGTGCTGGTGCTGATTCCACAGCGAACGTATTCTCACATCAAGCTGATACTCTGATAAGACAAGCTCTTACTGATTTCAGTGTAACATTTACCTACAGACAGCCTTTAGATTTAGAAAATAGTTCTTATATTGGTTTTAGTGCTGGTTATCACATAGTTAGATCTCGAGATAGAGAACAAACATTATTCGATATTTCGCTATTCGAATTGGGATTAATCTATTATCAAGCTATATCAGAAAAAGTTGCAGATATAGACGAATATCGTGTAGTATTCTATTCCAAATTAAATACACAATTCCCTCTTGGGAACAAGGAAGGCGAAATGTTCGTGTTAGAGCCTGGACTACAATTTAATTTAAGTAAAAATATTGGATTGTCTGTTTTTGGTAATCTCACGCTTGCTGGAGAAACTATAAAATTAGCAAATAAAGACCGTTTAACTTATAAACAAACTGGATTTGGATTTCATGCAGTTATTCGATTCTAATAGCCTATTTTTCATGAAAAAAGAATTCACAATAATAATTGTGCTTTCTATTGTTATGCATATTGGATGTGCAACACCGCAGTCTATATCAAGTAACTCAAATAGTCAGCCTACAAATTCGATTCCAAGAGTACTCTCAAATTCGCCTCAAATAACTAGTTCTATTAATTCAGATAATTCAGCTTCTAAAGAGGTGATCACTGTTAATTACTTAAATGAAAGTTCAAATATTCAGATTAAACTAGACCCGTCCAAAGAACAGTTTTATTTGGATCTAAGAGGCATGAGACCGGTTGATAAAGATTCCATCGTAGTAATCGATTCTAGTCTTGTACAAAACAGAGCTAAAGATATACAGTCTCTACTTACTAACTTTCGAAAAGCTCAGGATTTATTCTATCTGGGAGAATATCGACAGTCATTAGAATTTGTTGATAAAACCCTTGAAATACAAGAGACAGCAGATGCCTACGCCCTAAAAGGAACTGTTTTTTTTATGTTAGAAAATATTACGGCAGCCCGCGCTAATTGGAATCGAGCAGTTCAAATGGATCCAAATATTCCAATCCCTAGTATCCCTGAATTAGAAACTTTAATACAAGAGATCCGTGGAGGACAGTAACAAATGAAATTTTCAATTGGCTCAATGATCGGTACAGTCATTAGTTTAACAATGATAATTTTTGGCGTAATGGAGACAATTAAAGTCACACAATTTACTGATGGCTTTAATACCCAATTTATGAATATACCTAGTTTAGTTATTGTTGTAGGCGGGGTTCTTATGGCCTCGTATATTACATTTCAATCAAGGTATGTAAATAAAGCTTTAGCTGGGGTGAGGTACTTTTTTAGTCAAGCAGGTGCAAATAAAAAATCTCTCCAAAAAGATTTTGAATCAATAGTTGAATGGAATGACGAAATCAGAAAAGATAGAGTCAATGCATTAGATAGACTAGAAGAAGAACGAGGTGGGTACTTAGAAGGATATCTTTTTTCTCTTTTAAGTACCAATTATTCAAGTGACGATATTCGTCAGTTCGGGACTAATCATATCCAAGAAAACTTTTTTAGGCAAATGGTTGTTGTTGATGTTCTTCGTGCGATGGGTGGAGCAGCTCCCGCATTTGGTATGTTTGGTACATTGTTTGGGTTAATTGATATGCTTAGTAATTTGGACGACCCTTCTGCCATGGGGCCTGGACTCGCAGCTGCTTTAATGACTACACTATATGGAATTATACTCTCGCGATTTATTTTTTATCCTGTTGCTGAGAAAATTAAAAATTCAGCCTCTATAAATCGTTTTAGAGAAACTTTCATGCTCGAAGGAATCATCTTAATTAATGAAAAGAAAACAGCATTTTATGTTCAGGATAAACTTAGTACTTTTTTACAGCGTGACTTCAAAAAGAAAGATGGTAAAGGTAAAGACAAAGACTAAAAATCCTAGTAGGATAACAATTTAAATAAGTTTGTTATGAGCGCTAATGAAATCGAAGAAGCAGAAGAAGATCTTGAATATCTTCTTACATACAGTGATATGATCACTTTACTGCTTGCATTTTTTGCTATTCTAATTGCTTCAAGTACCCCTGATCAAGCTCTTTGGGACCAGATGAAAGAAGGTATGCGATCAGAAGTAACAGGCACTGAAATCCAAAAAACACCATTAGCAGAAATTAAAGCTGATCTTGATTCTGTTTTAACTCCTGAACGAAATCAAGGCTTAGTTAACATAGATTTGACTACCAAAGAAATTGTGATGACATTTAATAGTAGTTCACTTTATATCTCAGGTGGTGCCGAATTGTTACCCTCAGGTGAGGGTATTATTCGTAAAGTATCTGACGCTCTAAATGGATTATCATTTTATAATTTTAAGGTAGATATCGAAGGGCATACAGATAATGTTCCTATAAATACGCTAAGATTCCCTTCTAACTGGGAACTTTCTGTTGCTAGAGCCTCTGAGGTAGTTAAATTTCTAGTTAATCAAGGATACAAAGCTTCCAATCTCAAAGCATCAGGATATGCAGATACACAACCCTTACCTACTGCACCCCATACCGACGAATTTGGACAAGATATCGTAGAAAATCGCGCAAAAAATAGACGAATCGTACTTCGGATTTTTTACTAAACTGCTTTTTTATTTAATGTGTGGACGATACACTCTTTTTAGTGATTTTAATACCATAGACGCATTAATTGGATCTTCACAACAAAACGAAACAGAAGGGATTTTTAAAAAAGAGTGTCTACAAGAAACCGGCCACACATTACCTTCTTATAATATAGCACCCAGCCATATTGTACCGGTTATTCTTTCACTTAACACCAGTACCAACCAATTTATTCGGATTCTTATGCACTGGGGATTTATGGGTTGGAAACCGAAGGCAGGAAGTCGGCCCCTATTACCCATTAATACCCGATCCGAACAGATAGTAGAAAAATCTATGTGGCGATCAGTATCTGCGCAGCGATGCCTTGTTCCTATGAATGGATTTTATGAATGGTCAGGTGCAAAAGGAAATAAAACCCCCCACTATATACAAGCATCCAATAACTCTGTTCTTTTTGCAGCTGGTTTTTATTCTCCATTAAGTCCTCTGGATTCCTATTATTCGTTTTCCATTTTAACCACAAATTCTAATACAACCATACAAGATATTCATGATCGGATGCCAGTTTTTTTACATCCGTCTGAATGGACCACATGGTTGGATCCAAAACAAAATTTTGACAGTTTAACTCACCTATTGCATCCCTACCCCGACGATAGCCTTAAGAGTCACATCGTTTCTACTGCTGTTGGGAACACACGTAACAATAGCCCCCATCTTATCCAACCCGAGTTACGTTTATTCTAATAGTACTATTTGGCTCGCTTTTAAGGTGCAGGCCGATGAAATAAGAACTGCTCATCTACTTCTTGTATAAAGCGCCAATCACCTTGATCCAGTATATATACTACATGATAGAACCGACGCTCGGTATCTTCAACAATATAATGTAAGTGTCGAGTAACCATAACATCTTCTAAATGACGCGTTTCTATGCTATGGATTTGATAAGAACTGTTTTCCCCTTTTAAAAAACGATACGGATGCATACGGTCTATCTTGGCATGTTCAATAGGGCTCTGCCGTACACATTGAGCATAAGGAAGCCACTCAAAACAAATAGGGTGCATGCGATGAGCTAGCGAAGGCTGGTGTTTGTGTCGTTGCTGGTGTACCAATACCCGATCAATAACTAGATGCGATTCATCTTCGCTATAAGCGGGTGAATCGAATCCACCAGGCAGTGCTACTATATCCCAAAGTAATTCATCGTGATTAAATCGTACATCCATGGCTTCCCCATGTTGAGTTATAATACTAAAAAATGAATACGGTACTCCTCCCAGGATCTTAGTATGACAAGACCTAATTTGACGCACCTTTCGCACATAACGATACCTCCAATCAAAGGTATGCACCTCTGAATAGCGGGGAAAAAAAGTGAGCATTTCTATAAGTGGAAAGTTATTCATGACCAATTTGGATTTGGTCATTTTAAATTACACACATATATTGTACATATCAATAGCGGAGTAGTTTATGCCTAAAAAAAATGACTTTTCTTATCAAGCCGAACAAGATGTGCATCGTATTACCCTCTACAATACGGTGTATCCAGAACACCAACATCGCCATCGTAAAGATCGCTTATACCTGCATTTTGACTTTGCATGCTTCTACGCACAAGTAGAACAACTCCGAAAAAATATGTATGGAGTTCCTCTGATTGTGGGTGGATGGAGAAAAGAAAATGGAACTGTTAAAGGTATTGTAGCCACCGCTTCTTATGAAGCACGTTCTATGGGTATTAAGACAGGAATGAGTGCCTATGAGGCCTATAAGCGATGTCCTTACGTTTGTATGCTTCAAGTAGACTATGCTAGTTATACCGCTATATCAACGCAAGTCTATCATATCATGAACCAATATTCACATCAAATAGAGCGCTACTCAATGGATGAGTATTTTATGGACGCAAGTTTCCTTTTAGCTAAAGAAGAGCTTCAAATCCAAACATTTGCTCAACAACTGCAGCGCGACATCGTGAAAATCACAGGATTATATGGGTCTATTGGAATAGCTCGATCCAAAACCTATGCTAAGCTGGCCAGCGGCTTGAATAAGCCTCGTGGTATTTCTGTTGTTATAAGCAATGAAGATGAACGAATGTATATACACCCATTACCACTTAACGAAGTATGGGGCATAGGGCGTAGGCGTTATGAACATCTCCTAGCTGAAGGATATCATCATATACGAGATGTAGTCAAACACAATGAACCCAACACCTTTATACGTTTATTTGGGGCCCATTTTGGACGTATGCTTTTTGAAACAATTACTGGGCAGGACCAAGGCCGAATACTCGAAGAAAATCATGAATATTCACCTAAATGGGGTGTTAGTTATGGCCATACCTTTTCCGAAGGAAGCACTGACCCGGAAGCCATCAAAGGTGAACTAGCTATTGGAATCGAAATGATTTGCTATCGGATGCGAGCCTATGGTATTCGTTCGAGTAGTTTTGGAGGGCATATCGGATTTGATAAAAATAACTATCCTAACATAGGATTTCGCTTTGTCACTCCTAGTTTTACTCATATTACCAAATATGTATATGACGAATGTATGAAAGAATTAGCTAAGCTCATTGAATCTTTCTGCCACCGAAAAATAGCTATTCGTAGTCTAATGATAAGCACTCAAAACATGGACAAAACCAGCCAAATGAATCTTTTTTTCCAGGACGAATCCGAACACACCCAACGCTATCAAGCTATTGATCGAATTAATAATCGCTACGGAAAAGGTACCATTCAAACCGGTAGAAGTCTTTACAGAGTACAGGGAAATACTCACTTTTTAGAACGTAACTCTGGGTAATGGAAAGCTAATTATTAAACTTAATTTATTTTAGATTCATTTCATTCTGTTGCGCTGAAAAAGCAACTTCTTCTTTAAACTTTGTCAAAGAAAAACTACTCTCCATTTCTTTACGGAGGCGCTGAATACTAAGTCCACTATTTAAATTACCATTTTGGGCTACAGATATACGTCCAGTTTCTTCTGAGACGACAATAACAAACATATTGTTATTTTCGGACATGCCAATTGCTGCTCGATGACGAGTGCCTAAAGATTTACTTAGATTAGGATTTTCAGATAAAGATAGAAAGCAACCCGCCGCAGTAATGCGGTTATTACGGATAATAACAGCACCATCGTGTAGAGGGGATTCTTTTCTAAAAATACTCACCAATAATTTCTGCTTGACTACCGAATCGAGTTGTGTCCCAGTGTTGTCAAAATTCAAGGCACCAGATGGAGGAGCAAATACGATAAGGGCTCCAATATACTCTTTCGACATATCCTTAACTGCGTTTACAACCTCATCGATAACCTGCTCAGTGCTAGACTTACCTCCAAATAACCGAATAGATGGATTCTGCCCTATTCTGTACAAAAGACCTCTTATTTCGGGCTGAAAAATTATAAATACGGCTAAAATACCAACATCAAGAATCGCACTTAGAATAAAATCGATGGTGGTGAATCCAAATAATCGAATAATGAAATTTATAAGTAACAGAAATAAAATACCCACACCTGCACGAATGGCATAGGTTCCACGGATCCAACGATAAACACCAACTAAAGCTCCTGCAATAACTAGTGTCTCTAAAAAATCCAATAATCCAAAATCGAGAAAACCTAAAGGATTCAACTCAAAGGGTAATTTACTATTAATAATAACTTATGGCGTGGGTATAGCTTCGACCAACCAACTACGTAATCTGAAAATACCTATACAAGAGCTAATATTCTATTCTGTTTGTTTAGCTGCATGTAAGGCTTTAAACACCCGTACACTATCACTAGCTTCTTGCACGTCATGTACGCGTAATATACGCACTCCCTGCATTAATCCATGATAATGTGCCGCAAGTGTTCCTGCCAATCGCCCTTCCACCTCACGACCGTCCAACAATTGATCAAACATAGATTTCCGAGAGGCTCCTAACAATACAGGAAAGCCAATTTCTATCACTTTGTCAAGCCCGGCTATAATCTGTAGATTATGATCCAGAGTTTTTCCAAACCCTATACCAGGATCTACAATAATATACTCTACTCCTTCCTGCTGTAAAAGCACGCTTTTTTGTACTAAAAAATCAACAATATCTGTAACAGCATGCGTATAACTTGGGTTGTTTTGCATATTCTGGGGGCTTCCTTGGGCATGCACAAGGATATATGCCGCATTAAATGAAGCTACTAATCCTGCCATTGCTGGAGACTTTTGAAGTCCGCTTACATCATTTACAATTAGGGCTCCAGCATTTAAGGCCCGCTCGGCTACCCCATATTTTGTGGTATCAATAGAAAAAAGTACCTGATTGGAAAATCGAGAAACTGCACTCTCCAAAATAGGTATGACTCTTTTTGTTTCTTCTGATTCTTCAACAACAGGAGCGTAGGGCCGGGTGGATTCTCCTCCTATATCAATAATTGTAGCTCCTTGTCGTATCATTTCTTCAATACGTTGTAAAGCAGCATCTATTCGATTAAATTTTCCTCCGTCACTAAAGGAATCGGGAGTCGCGTTAAGTACTCCCATAATAGATGGATGTTGTTTAGCAAAAAAAGGGTTGAGAGCTAGCATAGTTTTAGTAAGATGATGTATACAAAACTACCCCAATCGGCAACTTTACCACTCTTCTTGAAGCTGATTTTCTTTACCTACTGTGCTTGCCCATTCATCTGCTTCAGGTAATGGATCTCTAGTTTCGTTGATAACTTTATCTTCCCACTCTTCGGCAAGGCGTTCGTTCAAGTCGATAAAATGCTCCCACTTTTCGGGCACTTCATCATCTGGGTAAATAGCCTCAACAGGGCATTCTGAAACACATGCATCGCAGTCGATGCACTCATTAGGATCTATGACCAAAAAATTGGGTCCTTCTCGATAAGCATCAACAGGGCAAACCGCTGCACAGTTGGTATATTTACATTTAATACATGGTTCCGTAACAACGTAAGACATAGCGTGAAAAAGAATGAGTTATTTGTAAGTTAAGGTGATAAAGTATGCGGCCGAATTTGATTAGATACAGTCTAAATCATAGTGAAAATAACGCTTCTGGAAGTGTAGTATATTGGCATATACAACTTACCTTTGACACATAGCGTTCCCTCAAAAATTTCGAGGCTGCCATAATTGGGGATGGGTGCTATACCTCACGGGATGCCGGAAGGTGAGGTTAAACGGTCGATAATAGTAATGGCATAGCCCAAGTCACCACAGTCAGTCCAGCCTAAAATGTATGCTTCATATGGTCTTATTCAAAATCAGAAGTCAACTTATACCGAGCAATACGATTATTACCTTTATCTGCTACATAGACTATACGGCGAAAGTATGCCACTCCGCTAGGCATGTTAAATTCTTTAGGACCAGCACCTAATTCACCAAAAGATACCATAATTTGACGGGTTTGATCATCCGCCCCTGCTGGTGGAGGAACACCTTCTTGACCATTAGACTGAAACTGGTATAAACGATGCACTTCACTATCAACTACAAAGATAAATGCGTCGTCATCCCCACCAAATGCAACGTCTTTAGGATTTAGAAATTTATTGGTTTCGTATAAAAACCCACTTGCTTGTGAAGTATCCTGAACTAATAATTGTGAATTCTGTTGGTAAACCAAACCATCGACTGTCTCGACTACATCAATCCATAATACACGAAAAGGAATTTCTACATTACTTTGTGATTGTGTAATTAAAAAACTCCGACTATCGGTGTAGGTATCACGTTGGGGTGGTGCTACAAAAGTGGCTATACTACTTAGCCCAATAGCACTACGCAATGAAGGTACATTTGGACTAAGACTTCTTATTTGACGCACGTTACGCATCTTATCAGTCTTTATACCATCTATTATTACCCGGTGAAATTCTAACACCGTATTATCTGGGGCTGCTACCTGAGTAGTCTCATTAAATGGTCCGGTTCGCGTAACATACAAAGTATTGTCGGCTAATATGCTGAGACCAGTGATATTCACTTTTTCATAATTGGTCCCACTGCTACGATTTAAGCGTGAATTTTGAGCCGCAGAAGTACTTAAACTCGCATCATCAAATGGGAAAATAAGAGTATCTACAAAGTTTATAGGGCCCGCTCCGTTCATATTCTTTATTTTAAACACAGCGGGAAGATTCCATGTAATGGTAGGATCAATACTCTCAATAACCGTGTCAATCCTAGCTGCTACATACACGTTCAAGAGTCTATCCTGAGTTACTGCTTCTGCTCCTTCTAATTCTATGGTTACTCGTGGAGATAGATCAGCTCTATCTAGTAAATGAACCCCATTAGCATCGGTTACGTAAACAAATTCATCAAATCCTACATGTATATCATTAGGAGCGTCAAAACCACCCCAAAATGGTAAAACTGGGGCATAACCATCTATATTTTCTAATCGGGGATCAATTTTACCTTCGTCAAATATTTCGTCGGTATCCGTATTATCTTTGGTGTTAAATAGTTCACTACATCCACCTTGAACCATCATGAACAAGAACAGTAGCAAAGATGCTGAAACTCTCATAAAAGGTTGAATTAGTGCTAATTTCATAAACTTACCCTCACTCCTATCCGATGAATTTGCCCCAAACGCTCAAAACGTGTGTAGGCATAATCAGCTTTCAATATTCTACCGACAAAAGGTACAGACACGCCACCACCAAGACTAGGTATTCTGCGTTCTAATTGTCCAAATTCATAGCCAGTTCTGAGATGAAATTGATCCATAAAACTGTACTCAGCACCTATATTTAATTGCTCAGCATTATCAGATGGATTGGTCACTTGAGCCGTAATTGTTACTTTATTTTGCTGATTATCAACCAAATCATATGCAGCACCAATATGGAAACGGGTCGGTAACGATGTATTAGTTTCTGGTTCTAACTCTAAAACTCCCTCTAAGGACTCTCTTTGAGTAGTACCATCTGGTGCCGCATCCAGACCAAAATTATTAATCCCTACTCCAAAACGTAGTCCTGTATCTCCTACCCGATAAGCAAAACCAAAATCTATGGCACCACTCTGGTATTGTATCTCTTCAACTTTCTCCAATAGATACTTAAAGCTAAGACCATAGCTGAATAAATCCGTTACCTTCTGAGCAATTGAAAGTCCAGTAGCCATATGGTGAGTTGAAAATATTCTGCCCGTACCAAAGGGTTGAAACTCCGTGGTTTCCATTATATCACCAGACCCTAAGTACTGAACAGAAACACCAATTGCATAGCTATTGATACGCTGGATATAACTAAAATAATCTTGCTGAATACCAGCTAAATACTCCGTATGACTGACCATAAATTCTGATCCATTCGTTTCTGCAGATAAAGCAGGATTCCAATATAAACTAGAGCCATCCATTGCATCGGCCATATTAGAGTTCCCCATAGCCGCTGAACGGGGATCGATTGGGATTTTAGTAAACTGGAAACCTTCCGTGCCTGCTCGGTCTTGCCCAAAGCTTTTTTGAGCTTTTAGCGTAGTGGTAGAGCCAGCTACGAATAAATATAACAATACCATAAACCCAACATATACTAAAATACTTTTTGGTAACATTCGCTTATAGAAAATACGTTTGATATGCTTTTCAATTGAATTCATATTAGAATCGAATCGATACCCCTACCATTAAATGACGTTGTTCTATATAATTGGCTGGGTTATCATAGGCGGGTAAGTTATTATCGGTTGGATCTAAATACCTTGGATCTCGAACATTACCTGGGACATCATAACTTCGATCGCTTCGAAGCACCATCAACGCCGCAGGATCTCGTGGATATTTCTTATAACCTTCACCCGTAACTGGATTAACAATGACTGAACTTCTGTTGTCCAAAACATTAGTAAGTTCAACAAAGGTAGAAATACGAACACCTTGTACTTCAAACCACTTTTGAATGTTCAAATCCATGTAGAACCAAGCAGGGCCTAATTCACTGTAACGTTTGGCAGGATCGACTACGCGCTCATAAATAGGGCGCCAGTCTTCTCTACCAGTAACTGGGTTTCGCTGCAATCCTACGAATTCCATAGGAGTATAACGGGTCCCAGATCGCCATACCCCAGATAAAAAGATCTGAAAGTCATTTAATGCAGACCACCCAAATAAACCTTGTGGCCTATCATGAGTAAAAGTAATATTACCTTTTATGTCAAATGGGCGATCCCAAGCTAAAGGAGTTTCTACGTTACTTCCGATATTTTGGTTTGCATTGATTGCATTTAAATTATCATCATTAGTAGAACTAAGCCCCTCTGCTCGTGAATAGGTAAAAGAAAGTTGGCCTCTAATTAAATCCTTATAGCGTTTAATATAGGATAACTCTATCCCTCTGGAACGGGCATAATCTCCATTAATTCGGAAAGCTTTACGTACGTTGCGACCATCTACATCCTGAACTCGAATAGATTGGGTGGTAACAAAATCATATTTGTCTCTCCAGAAAGCAGAAGCATTAAATGCATCATTCGAAGTAATTTGATTTCTAAACCCAATTTCATAAGAAATATCAACTTCTGGATCTAAGTTGGGGTTCCCTAAATCAGGCAAATCGGACTGATCTTGATAAAATGGATCTAGACCTGCATATATATAAGAGGGATGAGGAATTCGAGTCGAGTGTCCATAATTAAAGAACAACACTTGATTTTCCCGAACAGGAAATGACACATTAATCTTGGGTAAAAACCTAAATTTATAGCGAAGACCTAAAATCTCAGTACTACTGTCTAGATAATCTTGTGCCACAAAAGATGGAATAGTGGAGATAGTATTTGGATCAAGTGCATTATTTACCGCGTTGTCTACATAGCGCCCAGGTGCCCAATATTCCAATCGCGCACCAATATTAGCAATAAGACCATTGTACCTTATTTTATCGGTTACAAAAATGGCCCCTCTTTTTGGCTTAACTCGCCATGCATCAAAAGTTTCCCCTACCCTAAACGTTTCCGAAGTCCTATTCTCATCAATAAATATAGGTGCCCCAATCCAAGGACGTGTGATATCAATCCATTGATAGTCATTAAATTTAAATTCAAATCCCGCTACTATTTGATTCGTGCGATCGCCAAAAAACTTAGTTAGGCTACTTTTTACGGTAAGTTCCTCCGCAAAATGATCGTGCCATAGAGTGGAGATACCCCCATTGTTTATATAGCCTGGACCTGCTAATACATAGGTAAAGTCCTCACCACCTGCAAACTCCTCTGCAGGGGAAATCACAATACTCTCTGGATCAAACTCACTATCCACATTGGTTGGGCGCCATTTACGCCCGTTTGCATCGGCACGAAGCCGGGTGAATAATCGACTCACCTGAACCTCATAAAAAGCCGACTGCGTGAGCGTTTGAGTATATTTTAGATAGGACAAATTACTATCGTGGGTATACGTGCTGGCATTATCTAAAAACCCATTTGAAAAGGCGAATTGAAATCCAGGTCGAATCTGCGTATCGGCCCCTGTAATCTGAAGCATTCGCGTATTCTGATTAATGGTTAAAGAGCGCTGATAAGCACCCTGTAATCGAACACCAGGTTTAATGTTATAGGTCATCTTAAACATGCCATTCCAACGGTTCCCTTGTCGGGGGGACCAAAAATCACTATTCACGATGGATGAGCGAATTTGGTTCGCCGATAATTTGGTATATCCATCCGTCAATGAAATTTGTCCTGTAGCAAAAAAAGTAAGTGAACCAGGCAAATCGATACCTAAAGCAGGTAATAATTGCTCGGTTAAAATAGAGGGACCACCTATGCTTAATTCATAGATATCAGAGAAAAAGTTCGCCTGATTAGACAATATATTGCTGCCCAAATTATCTCGTTTATGAGAGAAGTTACCTTCGTAACGTTCTCCTCCATTTTGAGTTTGCACCGAAACCACACCCGAGGTAACGTCACCATATTCTGCCCCAACACCACCTGTAATAACCTCTATATTACTGAACGAATTAGACCCTAAATCGAGTCCAAACCCCGTTCCTGCCAATGGATCCTGTGCAGAAACACCATCAACCACATAGCCTGTTTCATAGGCGCGTCCCCCTTTTATATAAAGTCCAGTAGGATCTTTAACCACTCCAGATTGCAAAGAAACAGCATCTTCTACCCTTTGAATAGGCGCTGCTTCAATATCTTTTTTCGATATAGTAGAAGAGGTTGTAGATTTTTCAACATCAAAAATTGGTGCCTCACCGATGACGACTACTTCTTGGTCAGATTCAAAGATTTGTTCGGTCAAGCTTTGGTTTACTTCCGTAGTTTCGCCAGCCTCGACTAGAATGCCAGTTAATTGGGTAACCTGAAACCCAATAAACGTAATTTCAAGAGTGTACTCACCTGGTCGGATACTCTTAATAACAAATCGGCCATCCACATCCGTTGCCGCTCCAAAATTTGTACCTACTATACGAACATTTACACCAGGCAATGTCTCTCCAGTTGCCTCTTCGGTTATAACACCGATTATATCACCTGTACTTTGTGCCTTAAGTTCAGCACTACTAAATACCATGAAAAAAAAGAAACAGGTAGCTAAAAATAAAAAAGAACGGGTATGTTTTTTTGTATCCATAGGCTAGCGTTTATTGTTGAAATCCTAGCTGTTGCACGCACATATATTCAATAAATTCCTTCATATTGTTGTTCCCATTTAGCTTGGTTAAATCCATACCAAAGTAAATGAGATTGCCTTCCGTATTCTTTATGCTTACCCCTTCCATTATGGTGTAGTCTGTAATGAATCCAAGCAAAGTAGTAGTGCGATAATCCGACTCATATAATAAAGTGGAACCTGATACCGCCTTTAATGGATACCAACCTACCACCCGAGATTCAAATTTTAAGATAGGAGCTTCGGGATCATCTACTGGAATTATTTCAGTTCCAGCATTAATCACAAAACCAGTTTCAATTCCACCTGTTGGGAAATATCCAATAGAATCTACTGGTAAAAAATTGAATATCACATCTTCTTGGGACACTTCCTTCATAGGAATAGTAACAAACATACTGCCACCACTTGCAAAAAAATCGGACGTGATGTCTAAGGCATGCACGATATTTCTATCCACATCGTCAGAAACCCAATAAATATAGTCCCATTTAGCTAAGGTCTTTTTTAATGTTGGGTCCACCACTTTAGGAAATTGATCTGAGAGTTCAATGGTTCCAAGCGAGGGTTGTCCAGTATTTATTGGCCAGATATCCGGGTCAATTCCCAATTCATTTAAATAGCTAATATGCCAATTCATCTCTTCAATAGATGAATTTTTACCTATATCATTTAGCAATAATACCTTCGATTTCTGCTGTTTCACAAACCACTGTATCTGATCACGCTTACTGACTGCACCTGCAGCATCAATAGTCCTGACATAGGCTGTATTCAAGGCACCAACTTCAATTCCATCTACTAAAATTGGATTTCCTTGTCCATCAACAGCACTGCTATAAGAACGTCCAAGATACACCTGACCTGTTTTGATTCCCTCCGTCTTATTATCAACGGAAACCGAAATAAAAAGCTCTCCATTATTTATGGTATTAAAAGGAATCTCAACCCACCCATTGAGGGTATCATTAAATGCGATTTGGGTACTTCGGACATTTAGTAGCCCATCAGGATCGTCTATAGTCCATCCGAAACTGGCAATACCAAACATGGTATCAGCAGGGGTTTCATTCGGCTTGAACATTGCTGAGGGACTAGAATTTATGATTGGATACTGTAGACTGGCGCCAACGGGATCTTTTGCTCCGTCGTTATCTATTGCCCGTACTTTGAATAGGACATCATCTACCGTTTGGCCTTCGGTAATTGGTAAAATGAACGTACTATCAGTCCGCGTTGTGAATGACCAAGCTCCTTCAGACGTATCATTGATTGCATATTCAAAGCCTACAATGTAGCCATCCGGATCATTGCCCCACCATGATATTCTTATTTGACTTGACAATCTGAACGCATCCTCCCGGTCTATTCCAGCAACGGTCATGAAGGTACTCGGCGGCTGGTTTTCAATTACATCTCCAGTAATACCTGTCCCACAGGAAGACCCTATTATCCCAAATAGAAGAAAAGCAACAGGCTTAAATGAATTCCGCAGATATATTGACGAAAAAAAATTCATAATCGATTGTACTGATGACTTTTGATTGAGTAACCTTTAGAAACTCAAATCTCTATTGATTGAAAACAGCATTCAAAGAAAAAGATGAGATGGGAGCTTCCGCTCCCATCTCAAAATATCATTTTTATAAAATTATTTAATCAACATCATGTTACGAGTCATACTAAAATTACCCGCTTCTAAACGATAGATGTAGACCCCACTAGCTAGACGTTGCGCATCAAAACTAAGCGTATGTGTTCCAGCTTTCATAGGCTGATTAATAAGAGTTGCCACCTGGCGACCTAACACATCAAACACCGTGAGGCGAACATCCGCAGACTCAGGTAAATCGAAAGCAATTTGGGTACTTGGGTTAAATGGGTTAGGATAGTTAGGCTTAAGGTCAAACTTCTCTGGAAGCCCTGCTAACTCTTCATTTCCCACAGAAGAGCTGTTTGTTAAAGTTATAGCACGGTATATTGGAGTAAATGTATTTGAGTCTACATCATAGCTACTAGATACAGCCAAAGTATCTACACCATCATTGACCCGAACATTCCAAAGTAAATCTGCGCTAGCTCCATCTACTACTCCAGCAGCAACTAGTAAACCGTCTACTACTGAAGCAGGTAGAGTTACCGTAGTTGCAGCACCTTCCTCATTTGCTGTTACAGCAACAATTTCAGTAGAATCTGGGCCGTATAATACCCATTCATAACCTACAGTATTGCCATCTAAATCAGATGTAGCGGCCCAAGTTGGAATAACATCAGCATCTGCCACAACTGTAGCTCCTTCATCTGGTGTCTTTAATACAAAGTTAGTCATTGGCACCGTCCAGTCAGATGCAGTAACATCCTCAATACTTCGCATGATCATTTTTGGATTCCCAAAACTGTAGTGTAAAATGCCCGTGAAGTTATCAATCGTAGCACCAATTTTTACATGATCATTTAAATCAGAACCATAGGTAGTCGATCCAAAATTTACATTATCGTCCACACGTAAACCTTGGCCTACCTCTAAACCACTTTCAATAGTCCCAATTTCCCATTCGCCAAAATCTCTGGGAAAATCTGCCTGATTTGATAATACCTCAACATTATCTAAAGTTAAAAGAAGACCTTCATGTGCTTCAAAATTATCAACAACATCTTTAGTATTAGTAGCTAATGCTAAGGTATCCATTTCCTCATTTGTCCCTGTCTTGGTAAATTCATTTAGGACAGTAGATGTAACACCATATGTTTCATTAGTGGATAGGTTTTTAATATTAATAATATCACCACGTACGAGGGCCGAGGTTTCATTATCTGCCTCAACAAAAATACCTGACCAAGCAGAAGCCTTATCCTGAATTACAATAAATCCATCGGTAACTGCACTAGCAACAACAGTGGCATCAATATCTACTGGTAAATCACCCAAACCATAAAGCGGACTATCACCAGCCTGGCCATCTCCTGTTTTCTGTAAAAACTCAATGGTAGTAATTGGCTCATCTTGAACGAAGAAATTGAAACCACCAGAGAGCGGGGCACGACCAGTTAAACCGTTAGAATCTTTAGCTTCTAAATGAAAAGAAACAGCAGAGAAATTAGGAAAAGAAGGTAGAGTAAATTCATAAGTATCACTAGAAGTGTTAGTCATGGCTACAGTTGAATCTTTACCACTGGCACTATAAGTAAGTGTTACTTCAGTGATAGTAGCCCCCTCTGTTCCTACAATATCGGCACTTACTGTCACTTCATCGGTAGATGTAATGGATGAATCTGACAGCGTAATATTAGAGAACACAGGAGGTAAACCGTTAACAACTAAATCATTTGGCCAACTAAAAGTAGTTCCGCCAACATCTTGCCCATCCACAAAGCGAGTTTCATTTAACCATACAACACCATCTTCGAAAGGACTAATTGATAATGCGCCATTACCATCTGGGACTAAACCATCAGGATCATCACCCACATAATTAACAAATCCACTAATGTCTACATTTGCTCCAGAAGCAGGTGCTGCAAATAACCCATCTTCACCATCTATTCTTCGTGCATTATAGCTTGGAATATATCCCTCTGCACCTATGGCATGATCATTTCTAAACCTAAGAGATGTATCATACACATACATTCGAGAGCCACCTTGATTCACTGACCAATCGACTCGGCCATTAAATTCACCTGCTTGAGTTACTGTAGAGGACGGAAACTTTACATAAGCGCCATTATATTTTAAGTATCCCTCAATATTCATGTATAGCTCTGTGCCTGTAAATTCATTAAATTCAGTCATAGGAACTTCCCATGGTTCCAAAAGAGATGCATAATTTGTAAAATCAGCATTTACATTGCCAACTAGAGTTACATTATCAACGGCTACTTGAGCTGTTCCATTATAGAATCCAAGTGTAGCATCGAAGGTAATGATATCACCACGAACATATGAGTCAAGTAAGGTGTAATCTGATTCTACTAATTGAATTGACATACCCTCACGGCCCATAGATACCGCATGCGTATCAGTCACAAATACGTGAATCCGAGATATTGCATCAATAACCCCATCATTATCTGAATCTGTAGGATTAGAAAGGCCAGAGCTTTTTGGATAAGATGTAATTACTGCTGTGTATGTTTGTGTCTCACCTCTTAATGGATGATTTTGAATTGCATCAGCTGAAAATTCAGTGATACCAGGATATGTATTCAAATCTCTTATAGTTGTTGAGCTCCCAAAATTGTGTGTACCTATAAAAGTTAGGTCATCCTTGTCATAAACCTCCCACTCAGAAGACATTTTACCCACACCAAAAGAAGCTAAGGGAAGTGGATTGCCTGATTTAATCATTGATTTACGAACAAGAGTATGATCTTTTGTCCCTGCAGAAACACCAGCAACGTCCCAACCACTGCCTGGATCTTCTTCTGTAGTACCAAACATATCAACAATAGTTGAATCTGAACCTTCAACATGTACTAGTGCTCTTGCATCATCACCGTTATGGACAATCAAATAAGAATCACCTCCATCAAATGCGCTAACAATTAATGTATCTGCAGCATTTTTTATTTCATCAGCTGCATTTGAATGTCCAATAACATAGACTTCCATAGACTTGATAATTGTACCCATTGGAAATCTTGTAGTATCATTAAAAGGATTCCCATTATAATTACCGAGGATTATATAATTACCCAGATCTATATCATCATTTGTTGGATTGAAAATTTCAAAAGCCTTATTGTTACCTCCACCTTCAATGTATTCAGAGAAAAACAAACTTTGTTGTGCAAGGGCAGACCCAGCACTTAGTAGCATAACAAGCATTGCTAACAATCCTTGCTTTAATATGTTATTTGTAGCCTTATTCATAGTTATTAGGGTTATTTTATGATTACTAGTTTACCTGTTTGCACCTCTCCTGATGCTATATCTTTTACGGAATACAGGTATAATCCCGTTGTTAAAATCTGATTTGCTGAGGACTGTAAGTCCCAAGCATGTTCACCGCCAGCTAAAACACGCGGATCGTCACTATAATTCTGGAACCAGTCAATATTGCCAATATAATTACTGGCATCATGCTTAAATTCTGCGATAATATCACCGGAAACAGTGTAAATTCGCACTTCTGATCTTGCAGGTAAATTATAAAAATAAAGCTTTCGGTCTCCTTCAGCCAGTCCATCCCAAGCCGCGTTGAGGCGGTAAGGGTTGGGATATACTCCAACTTGATACTGAGGATCATCACTTGCAAATTGCTCATTAGCCGGAGTACCTGGGAATACACGAATTGCATTTACATTGGCACTACTTTCCAGTCCTTCTATACCAAATTCATCGCTACCCTTATCGAAGGCTGTGACTGACAATTGGTACTGCCATCCACTCAATAAATTATTCAGCTCATAGGCATAATAATAGGTGGTGGTATCTCCTTCGAAAAGTACGGGCTGACTAAGCTCAACTTCATTGAAACCAGTATTGAATCCCACCGCATTTGCTGGATTATCAAACTCTCTGATGAGCCGTGGCTGTGGATTAATGTCTTGCCCAAGTTTTGAGCGATAAATACGATATCCTTCAAAATCTTGCTCACCTGAAACGCGATCTCTTGATCGTTCTGCACTTTTATCCCAATATAAGGTCACTTTACCAGCTGCTAGCTGTACCCTAACTTTTGGATTATCAGGAGGGGTTGGAAATAAATACCGGGTTAGCTCTCCATTTCCATCAGTATCTTCTCCATCGTCTAAGATTCCATTGTTATTCTTATCCTCACCCTGAAATACCTTGTTTACAGCATTCAATGTTTTGGTAAGCTCCACCCTAGATTCCTCGTTATCTACTTCCTTACCTGAAATACCTTGAAATTCCTCAGGCTTTAATGCAGCAGAAAATGCATAGTATACAGAAATGGTTTCACCTGGCTCAACTTGATTAAATGGGCCCATCGACAGCATGGATATATAATTCCCATTTCCTGTTTGACCATCGGTCCGTAATTGTTCTCGTACTGTTTCACCTAAAATCACGGAATCCATAGGGAACGGTACTGCCATTCGTTCATATCGTTGTTGATCGCTTGAGGGACGCACATATAGCCCCGTCCCTGAACTAAATAGCCAATAACTAGGAGTTACAAAGGGAGTGCGGTATCCATTTGCTGATAAATACTCGGAATTAGAAGGATGAAAATACTGTCCTCGATAATCCGCGCCGATGATGGACATAGCTCCATAAGTATTAATAGATGGATTATCAGGTGAACCGGCATCAAATACGTAGGCGGTGAATAGAGAGTCCAAATAACCGATTCCATTTTTATTAAAAAAGGCCCCTCCAGTCTCTGTGGCTGAATTCACATTACGCACCACTAAGTCAGCATACATACCAACAAATACACTATCCCAGGTAGCTGGGGCCGCGTACTTATCGCTATTATTGGTAATATCGTAACGAAGAATGGTGAAATTCTCCGTAAAAGGGAAACTCCAATTATAGCTTTCAAGCCGTACATCTGCGAATAGTGGAGTATCATGCCCACTGATAGGTGTCCCATTAATATCCCGGCGTTTATCTGAAAATTGAGCGATAATATCTTGTTCACCCACAGAGAAGGGTGAAAAGTATTCGTCATTTGGATTACTACTTCGTTGGCTTATTGGAGCATCTGCGGTAAATTCAAAACCCGCACCACCTCGCGCGTAACCCCCAGAAGTAGTGACCGATGCAGTAGAAACCCTTAATTGAGATTTATTATAAAGGGCCCCAATCCAGATTCCAGCTTCAAATAAATGCTCCGTACCTGTATTGGAAGGATAGCGCATACTAAATCCACCTTCTGGATTAGTTCGCACATCAGGTTTTCCAAGTGTACCAAAATTAGTAATAGATAGCCCAAAAACACCTGCGTCGGTCTCAATTCGTTCAAAAGACGCTTGAGAGAAAGCTATTTGTGTACTGAGTGCGAAGTTTAGAAATAGAAGAGAAAATTTCAAGAAATAAAGATTGTTGATCAACAAATTTACAAGAAAAATACGAAATAAAATGAATGAGTATCATTTAAACCGTCT
>DEBM01000024.1:0-7546 GCA_002348545.1 Balneolaceae bacterium UBA2956 | reverse complement strand
CTGAATTAATATCAGAAATCAGCATTGTAAAACATCACAGAAAAATACTCTTTTAAGGTAATTCAACTACCATTTCATCTCGTGCTAGAGTAACTAGTTCGTAAACACTTTCGTACTCCGCTTGAATCTGATCACATCTTTTTTGCAAATCGACGTCGGAATTATCAGGATCATGATGTGTTAAATATAGCTGTTTAATCTGAGAGTTTTTTGTAAGCTCAAGAAGCTTTTCCCAGTTAGTGTGCCCCCAGCCCTCTCGCTGCTTATATTCTTCTAAATTATATTGAGCATCATGTATAAGCACATCTGCACCTTGTATAAACGCTAGAAACTTTTCTATAAAAGTTTTAGAGTTTTCCGAATTGTCATGTGGTAATTCATTATCCGGGGCATATACAATAACCTTATCCTCAATAATTACCTTAAATATTCCGGTTGGAATGGTATGCCTACCCCACATCATTTCAACTACAAAATCACCATAGTCATACACACCTTCCTCTATGCTTGTACATTTCATCTCGGCTGAAAGCATGTCCAAAGTGACCGGAAAAAAGGTATTTGAAAAATGCCCTTGCAATATCTCGTTGCAACTCAATCCAGGTTGAGAGGTTAAATGCAAATTAAAGTTACCCTCTGGATGATAGAACGGTTTAAAAAAGCCAAATCCTTGGAGATGATCCCAATGCGGATGAGTTAGAAATATATGCCCACGAAGTGCTTCCTTTTTTTGAATAATATCATTACCCAAATTTCTAATTCCGGTGCCACAATCCAACACAAGGAGCTCATTTAAATGAGTCGCAGATATTTGAACGCAGGACGTATTGCCCCCAAAACCCATATTTTCGTTGTTAGCGCATGGCGTAGAACCTCGAACTCCCCAAAATTTTATTTTAACCATAAATCTCACAAACTAATTAAGATCTTGAAACACCGCTGTTTAATATCCTACATATTTAAGGTGAATTATTATAATAAAAGCTCTTAATTATTCCGAACCTTTATTTTTTAAAAGGTCAATCGTTTTTTTTAGCTCAAAAGCTTCTGCATGTTTTTGGTCTAATTTATTTTTTGCCGTAGCAATTTTATTATCCAGATCGTCCAATAAAGCATTCCCCTTATTTGTAGGTTTGAAGTAGGTTTTTGCTTCTTGAAATTGAATAATTTCCGCTTCCAATGCACTTATAGCTTTTAACGCCGCATCTAATTTTTTCTGAATTCCTATTACTTCTTTTCGAGTCGATGGATCCAGCCCCTCTGAAGTAAGTTTTCTATCCATTCCTAAATCGGGTCCAGAAAATCTATAATTACCGTAAATTTTATCACATACTTCTCGATAATCTTTCCAAATTTTATTCTTAAGTTTTATTGGTACATGCCCAATTTCCTTAAACATTTCTTGTAGCTTTTTAGCTTCTTGAACAGCTACTGCTGGATCATCATGACCCACCAATAAGTTGAGTTGTTCAAGAAGCTCATTTTTCTTTTTTAAATTTTCTTTGTGGGTTTTACGTACATCTTTGAAATGCTCCCTTCTCTGATTGTAAAAATCATCCATAATGTCTTTGAATTGTTTCCAAATTTTGGATGATTTTTTTCTTGGAACTGGGCCTATTTTTTTCCATTCAGCCATCAGATCTTGCATCTTCTGATGACCATTATCACTATTATCTGCATCCTTGATAGAAATTGCTTGTCGAACTAAGGCGAGTTTGAGCTCATAATTTTTTTGCTCTATAGCACGCAACTCTTCTAAATTTTCCGACTTCTTATCGTTAAAAGCATCCGTAGCAGCCTTAAAGGCATCCCATAATTCATTCTCTTCTTTTTGAGGGAGATTCCCTGTTTTTTTCCAAAGCTTATGGAGTTTATTGACTCTTCTTGCCGCTTCAGCTAAATCTTCCATATCTAATAAAGATTCTGCTTCTTTGATGAGTTTTTGCTTTTTTTGTAATGCTTTTTCAACTGAGTTTCTAAACGAGGCGTCATGTTTATACCTCAATTCATTGAATTGATCCAACGTTGCATAAAATTGATCCCATGTGTGCTGATTTCGATCTAAAGGTACTCTCCCAACTTTACGCCATTGATTCTGCAGATCTTGTAATTCAGTATTTAAGACAGCAAAATCTGCCGATGCGTGATCAGCCTTTCCATTCAATTCTTTAATTTTTTCTAATAAAAGTAATTTGAGAGTTAAATTTTCTTCTTCTTTCTGTAGCTTTTTCACCAAGCGATCAACTTTATGATTCTCAAACTCCTGAATCAAACTGTCAAATCGCTTATTCAATGCGTCTACCTCTGAGGCTGGAAGTAATTTAATCTGCTCCCATAATTGCTGTATGGACCTAATCTCTTTGGTAGCTGTCCAATTCTGCGTCTCAATTAGATCGGAAAGTTTTTTTAATATTTTTTTCTTACGCTCTAAATTATCCGCTCTTTTTTTATTTAACTCTTCGTAATGCGTCTTTTTTCGGTCATCAAATTCGTCTCTAAGTATTTGAAAAGCAGCTATTGCCTGCTTAGCACCTTCTGAATCAGGTTCAGGTCCTTCTGAAATTTTAAGTGCTAGACTAGCTAGTTCATTTGAAACAAAAGCCCAGTCGGGTTGCAGAACAAATTCCTCAGCCTTTTGGCAAATCTCTTGGTAAAAAGTTTCCACACTTTCTAAAGAATTGTTATCGGAAGATACCTTGGATTCTAAGGCAGATTCAGAGTGGTCCGTAACCTTTGATTCTGAGGCAGTATCTAGCTCTAATTCAACCTCTGATTCAGTCTGGGCCTCGTTTGCATGAATCAGCAAGCTAGAGCCAAGCTCATTCAATCCAAATTGCCCCTTCGATTCAGCTTGTTCGACGTCTTTGACTACTTTGGAAGAATCGGATTCGTTTTGTAGTTCTGTTATTTTCCCACTAATTTTTTCATTTTCCATATGCTTATACCGCTCCAGGTCGTTTACCAACCTTCCTTTCCTATAGTTCGTAATTAACGCAAAGTCGAGAATAACACTTTTTGACTTTGCTACAGTTGACTTAAGATTAGCCAATTTTTATTAAAAAATGAAAAACTTACGATTTATAAATTTGGACATCAGCTTGTGATAATCGGATGTTAAAACTAATACAATAAAATATTCTGTAAACTACTATGGTATAAAAAATAAACGATACTCCAACAAAATACTATGGCCTTGATCAAGGAAAGTAGCTTCAAGCATCTATGTCATATACTTCTTTTAGGATAGCTCTTGCATTGGCATCTTTACCTTGCATGACACGATGTTGTAAATTAGTAATGATCTCAGGTTGTGCCTTTTCAAATGCTTCTTCTTTTGCCATATTTTCATTGTTGGTTCGTATCAATTCATAGATATCATCAGCCCGGACCACACTATAAATTTTATCTTCATTGAACGCATGAGATCGACAGTTCTCAAACTCTTTGAAAACTCGCGGAAAATCTTCACTAGAAGTTGCCTTGGAAATTACCTCTACATCGGATGGGCTTTCCGCGCTGAGTGGGGTTTTACAAAGAAAGAAAAAATTTTGAGTGTATTTCATACAAATTCTAAAGTTCGTTCATCAAATAGTACATGTTACAATAATACCTAATTCATGAATTCAATGCTAACTGATAAGTTTAATCCTATTAGCTGCGATTGACTGAAAAATAATGAGGTGCCATAATGCTTAACAGACTCCCTCTTGCAATCATAAAAATAATCATCGCAATCCAAATCGCATGTATACCCATATAGGGTGCAATAAGTAAGTGAAGGGGAACATATAGCAAAAATGTCGCTGCAAGCATCGTATTTCTGAGTGGTTTCGTATTAGAAGTTCCCACATAGACCCCATCCCAAATGAAGCATACACTATTTACAATTGGGGCAATGACAGTATACAGCATAACATATTGAGCTTGTTCAATTACAGTAGATGTGTCTGTAAAGAGCATAATTAAAGGTTCAAAACCAAGATAAAACAAAGCACTAAGACCTAGACCTAGACCCAAACCCCATTGCATAGTTCTTCTCACAATTTGTTTGAACGCTTGGATATTTTTTTGTCCCCAATAGATACCCGATAAACTCTCTGCAGCATAGGCAAATCCATCAATTCCATAAGAGCTAATGTACCAGAATTGCAACAAAATGGTATTAGTAGCTAAGACTAAATCCTCTGTTCTAGCAGATATAGTGGTAAAATAAGCATAAGCAAAAATTAAACAGAGTGTTCTTATAAAGATATCTCTATTTACGCCGAGCCATTCTTTCCAGCTTGACGGTTCCCAAAACGCGCTATTTTGCCATTCTCTCGACCAGCCCGATTCCCAATATTTTGCGTAAGATTGAAAAAAAATACCTAATGCTAAGAATAAGCCAAGATAACTTGCTATCACACTTCCCAAAGCAATACCCGCGACCTTCCAATCTAGTACCAATACAAATATTATGTTTAGTGCTAGATTTATCATGTTTAAGACTATAGTAGTAATCATGGGTATTTTCGCATTTTGCATGCCCAAAAACCATCCATTTAATCCATATAATAATAAAGTAGCTGGAGCAGCCCATATACGTATTCTAATATATTCGGTGGCATAAAATATCACTTCTTCACTAGGAGAGATAATGATGAGGGACCAGTGAGCAATAGGATTCTGTAGCGCAACCAAAGCAAACCCAATTAGAGAACCAAAAAGTACTACTCTTAGCCAAAGATTTCGAATCATTTGATGGTTAGACGCTCCCAATGCCTGCGCAACCAAACCCGTTGTTCCCATTCTCAAAAATCCAAAACCCCAAAAAATAAAATCAAAAACGAGGCTTCCAACAGCAATGGCCCCCAAATAGTATAGTTCATCAAACCGCCCGATAATTGCAGTGTCTACCGCCCCTAATAGGGGTACTGAGAGGTTACTAAGGATATTAGGAATAGCTAGATTAACAATCTTTCTATCATACGATTTCATGGATGCCATCAGTTGCATATAACAGAGTGTGAATGTATTTTGGGTCGGTAAAATTTTTTGAATCTGATTCACTAATCAATCGATCCGTCCTCCCATGAACATAGATGAACGAAATAAGATACTAAGTGCTGTACTTGGAATTATCATCATTTTACTATCGTGGTTGTTATACAATTCTATAGTTACACCATATAAAGTGGTCGAAGAACAAAAAGCAGAAACCGAACGTGTTCGCACTCGAATGCTGACCTTAAAAGACGCTATTGTAAATTATGAAGCTCGGTATGGACATTTTCCTCCAACTAAAGGCGGTTTAGATAGTATAGTAACCTATTTGAGTACAGATTCATTAATGATTTCAATGGGTGATTCATTATTTCGCCAAATAACCCCACTTCAGTACTCCCCTAGAAGTATGGTGGTAAATCCTAGAGACACTTCTCTTCGGTTCTTATACACTAGAAACGACACTATTCGCCCACCATTATATCTTCTAGAAGATCCAATGACGGACGATGCGATTGGAAGTCTATCTAGAACAACCATGAGAAATGCCCCTAACTGGAATTAATGGAAGAAAAGATCTCCAACTTAGGAGTCTGTTTTTTTTCAGGTCGGATGCTGTATTCGGTTGCTGAAAAGGGAGTAAAAAACAACGTTCAGCAATTAGGCTCCTATGAATTCAGCTTTGATATATCTGAAGCACTAAATAAACCTTCTTCCGAGGCAGGCATACAGTTGAAAACCGTTTTTACAGATCTTGAAAAAGAATTCCGACTTGAAAGTATCCGCTTACTAACCGAGCCAACGCAGGAATGTTGGACTGCATTACCCAAGGTTGTATACGATGATTCATTAGAAAGGGAACAGCACATTGCAATCCTAATGAAAGGAGTACCTCGAGATGACATTGAGGTAACATGGCATGCTGTTAGCAAAACTCGCTTCAAGTTTCTTTGTTTACGCCGAGCTCAACTGATAAAAAATTATCAAAGCTTTAGTGATTTAGTCGCAATAAATGAGTGCTGTAGTGACTTCGAAATCGGTGGAATATGGTCGAATCATCACCGTCCAGGTGGTTCGTTTCTATTAATAGGTTGTCATGCACAATCAATCAGTATCTCATCTTATATATTAGGCAGTTTCAGAGCCGCTACCTATATACGCTTTGATGATCCTCAGGATATGCCCTATTTATGGCTACAACATGCAGAACACTCACCATGGATGCGAGGACTCCACGAGCATGTCTATTTTTACGGGGAACAAACCCATGAAGTAGCAGAGCAATTACAATCATTCATTGATCATAATTCTGGACAAATAATCTTAAATTCTTTAGAAATGATGGGAATAAATGCAGAAGAAGAAACCTATGGATTCGACCTCGCAACTGCTTTTCCTGCTATCATGCTAAGCTTAGATTTGTCTTAGTCGCTCTAACTTTACTTCTAAAAATGGGACTCTAATGAGTTGCGTAGAATTTATGGAGACAAACTCTAACGATATTCGACCAATTAAAAGTACTCATGCGAATAATTACAGGATCATTAAAAGGTAGACGTTTTGAAATACCCAAAGGGTTGGTTGTACGACCGACGACTGATCGTACAAAAGAGAGTATGTTCAATAAAATAAAAGCCTATAAATACATTGAGGGTACAAAAGTACTAGACTTATTTGCAGGTTCAGGTAATTTAGGATTTGAAGCTATTTCAAGAGGTGCCCGAGAAGTACTTTCAATTGATTTAGATCCTATTAGCCTAAAATTTATTGAAAAAATTTCACGCTCTTGGGATATTGACGATCAAGTGCGAACCATAGCCATTGATGTTCAGCAATTTTTAAAAAGCCCTCCTCAGGCCTTTGATTTTATTTTTTGCGATCCTCCTTACCATTACGAATGGATGGAACAAATGATTGAGCAAATATTGACCAATGGTTGGCTAAGTCCGACCGGTTGGTTACTTCTAGAGCATGATAAGTATCATAACTATACCAACAACTCTAATTGCTTTTTTAGCAAAGCCTATGGACGTACTACGGTTAGTATTTTTCAAGCACAAGCGGTAGATTAAAAAGCATGAAACACATTGCACTATACCCCGGATCTTTTGACCCCTTCACCAATGGACATCTTGACATTTTAAAGCGTGCTACTAACTTATTTGAAAAAGTCATAGTAACCGTGGCGGTGAACAACGAAAAAAAGTCGGTTTTTAATGGTAAGGAACGAATTCAACTCATCGATGAATGCTTAACAGGAACTCGATGGGGAAATCGAGTTGAAATCACTCAATTTACTGGACTTTTGGTGGATCATGCGAAAAAAATGGGGGCTCATACTTTAATTAGAGGAGTACGTCAAATATCCGATTTTGAATATGAATTTAGAATGGCCTTGACCAATAAAAGACTTGCGCCCAACATTGATACTATTTTCTTGATGCCAGATGAACAACTCACCTTCATTTCGGCATCCTTAGTAAAGGAAGTTGCTTTTTGGGGGGGTGATTTAAACTCATTCGTCCCAAAACATGTAGAAAAAGCACTTAAAGAAAAACTTCAA
>DEBM01000063.1 GCA_002348545.1 Balneolaceae bacterium UBA2956 | reverse complement strand
CCTCTTTGAAGACCATCAGTTGAATCCATCGAAATAGTTCTAACCACATCTTCACCAACGTGAGATTGAACTTCAAGAACTAAAAGGGAACCATCTTCTCTTTTGATTTCAAGAGAATCATATATTTTTGGAAGAGTTGTAGAAGAAGTGTCGAAAGTCACGTCTACTACAGGTCCTATTATTTGTGAAACTTTACCTATTGAATTTGACATTTTGTAATATTAATTTTAGAAATGATTGCTTATAAAATAACTACGAGCAAAGATAAAGTTTAAACTTAAATATTTTCAATTTTTCCAAAAAAAAAGGCGCCATTAAGCGCCTTTTTTATTAACATTTAATATGAATTATGGATTCAGTGTAAATGACACATAATACTGACTTCCAATAAACCCGGATCCTGGAATTAATTGGTACTCTTTTCCTCCAAGATTTGTGCCTCCAACTTTAACTCTTGCATCCATTTTAGGTAGATCAAAATTCATAGAAGCATCAACAAGTGTACAGTGAGGAATCATTGCATCAATAAAACCTGGTTGCTCCCACATGAAACTATCATGATACTTAGCCGTTACATTGAATGAGAAATTTTCAGCAAGTTTTGAAGAACCAAAGCTAAAATTCAATCTAGTTTGTGGTGTATTGAAACCTGCTTCGTATGTAGAATTAGTATTAGCAAACTTCATCTTATTGTAAGATCCATTTAGCCTCATATCAAAAACATTAAATAATTCTGTTTCAAATTCTGCACTTACTCCATAAGTCCTAACAACTTCATCAGTGTTACTGTCATAACTTACTGCTCTAAAATCACCCATTTGAATTGCGGCCAAGCCACCAAAAGTAGGGTGCATATACATAGGAGTAATTACTGTCTCAGCAGCAATAAAATTATCCCACTCGGTAAAGTAAGCATTAATGTCAAAAGCTGATTTTTTACCATTTATCCTATAACCAATGTCATAGGATTCTACATATTGAGGCTCAACGTTTCCTAATACAGCTAATTCAGGGGCACCAGCTTGAACAGATGCTAAAGTGTAAGAGTTATTCTTTATGTGGTCTCCTGTTAAAGTATACCTTTGTGTATTGTCACTAACTCCGTTTACATCCATTCTAAATCTATCTATGTTGTCAGGTGAAGAACCCACCAAAATCGCAGATGTAATATCTAAACCAATGTATTGGTCTTGCGAGGAAGGATTTTGGAATCCTGTTTGATATGAAAATCTTATATTTTGATTTTCTGAAAGGAACACAAGGCCTCCGATTCTTGGAGTCACATGCCCATCAAAAAATTCGCTTTTATCGTATCTCATAGAACCGGTTAAATTCAAAGCTCCACCAAAAAAGCTTTTCTTAGCCTGAGCATAAACACCCATATCTTTGTACTCAATTGGAGAAGTATAATCTGTAAAGAGTGTTCCGTTGGATCTTAATATGTATTTTCTATAAGAACCACCTACTATAATATCAGCAATGCTAACTAAATCCTGTAAGTTGTAATTTACTTCAAAACTATTTGATTTAGAAGTATCTAAAATACCTGCACCTCCATTAAAAATGTCAATACCGGTGGTTGAAGCTCTTTTATATGCAGCTATAAACTCTGGTGATCCAGGTTTTAATAAATTTTGATTTGCAACTTTTCTTGCTGCTGCATGAGCAGAAATATCATTTATATTAAGTGCATTTTGCATTTGTTCAAAAGTAAATCCTGCTTGAGCATATCCTAAGATTGTTTGAAGACCTACTACAGGATTTGGGTTAACAACTCCATAAACACCCGAAAGTCCAAAATATTGATTAAGGTAGGCGCCATACCAAGCAGCACCTCCTCCTGGTTGAGCAAGTACCATAGCTGATCCTAAAGCTTCTATGTCAACAGTGTTTCCTGAATCTTCCAGAGTGGTGTAAAATCTCAAATTTAAGTTTTTATTATTGTACTCAATTTTATGTTGTTGTAATCCGAAATTCTTTAACCAATTTCTATTGGTCCAGTGTAACATTGTATTACCTTGTCCAAGTTTAGAATTAAATATTATTTCAGAATCTTCAGTCGGCTTGTAATGAAGAGCAATATCTGCTTTCATACTTGAGGCTTTGTTATCAGTCAAGTCCACCTCTTTATAACCGGTTGCTCGGATTGTTTTAGTCCCAAAAAATGTTTGAGTAGCAAACAGATTACCAAAAAATGCTGCTTGTGCAGAATTCATTAAACCCTGAGAAACTAAGCTTGGAATTACTAAACCTGCAAATGCAAGGTCCATATTGATATTTTGTGGAAGATCCCCATATGTGTTAACCCCATCATAATCAGGGAACAATGTAGGGTCCATAGGAGCAGAACCAGGTCTTGCATACGCACCATTTAATTTGTTGATGTCTCTGTAATCAACTGCATGCCAATCTTCACCTTGAACATAACTAACAGTAACTTTTGCAGCAAATTTATCGCTGAATTTATGAGCTGCCCTCATAGCAATATCGTAATAATAATTGTCTCCTGCAGCTTTTTGCGAAGTCACACCATGCTTATAAGAAACGCTTACACCTGGAAAATCAAAAGGGTTTTTACTATTCATAAATAGTATTCCCTTTGTTGCATTAGCTCCATAAAGAGCTGAAGCAGCACCAGGCATTATCTCAACACTCGAAATATCTAATTCATTAATTCCAAGTAAGTTACCCGCAGCAAAGTTCAAACCAGGTGCAGAGTTATCCATTCCATCAACTAGCTGAAGAAATCCTAAGTTAGCAACCGTTGAGAATCCTCTGGTGTTAACTTGTTGTAATAAAAGACCTCCAGAATTTACTTGAACACCTTTCAGTCCATCTAAACTTGCATAAAAATCAGTTCCTGTTGAGTTAGCTATATCCTTGTAATCAAATCTTTCAATTGTAGCAGCGGATTCGAATAATCTTTCAGGAACCCTCGAAGCAGCAACTACAATTTCATCCAACAAGTTCTGTGAAGTAACTAGCTGAACATTAAAATTCAAATTAGTAGAAGTAACATTTAATGTTTTAGAATCAAAACCTACACTGGACACTGTTAAGGTAAAAGGCGGATTTTGATTAACGGAAAT
>DEBM01000018.1 GCA_002348545.1 Balneolaceae bacterium UBA2956 | reverse complement strand
CAACCTTGCCAAGGTTGGGGTCGCGAGTTCGAGTCTCGTTTCTCGCTCTATTAAAGGCAATCAGAATGACTCTGATTGCCTTTTTTTGTTAAAATTCAATTTGAGATAGATGAGATTATTTTTTCAGTATTATTAATTTTAACATTTCCCAGCTCTCCAACTGGTAATGATAATACTCAAAGCAGCTCAGACAACACGAATAGGTTGCAGAAAGATGTGTTGAGGTATTTTTCGGGATTATGCACACCCAATTTCTCATCTATCACGACAAAGGTTGTATGTAAATGATTTAACCTACGATTATAACAGAGTGGCTGTTGGTGGATCTGTATTTAATTTTTTAAAATAGCACAAAATTAGACAAGGACGTATTTCTTATCAATACGATCATGATCATTATATACGAAATATTAGATTTGTATTTATAATATTAATTTATCAAAATAATCCTATAGTCAAAGATTTAACTTACTAAAGTTAGGTTCTTATGTTTGCCCCTATTTTCTACAAGTGTTCGTGACAAGAGTCAATCTGATTATTTTAATTATAGAGATTTTCTAACGTGAATGAATCAGTAAATAATTTTACACAGAGATTTAATGATTCAGATATTGAAGATGAATATCTGAATCAAAGGTGGCCAAAAATATGGCCATATCTTAAAATGTTTTTATTTTCGACTCTACTGATAAAGGCATTCGTAATGTATGATGATATAAATACGTTTGGTCCAAATATCATATACATACTATATCATTCTATAGATTTGCTCGGTTTTTTTGTATTTGTTTTTTATTTATCGGATGAGCAAAGAAAAAAGTTTCATCAATTATATATGGGTCTAATTTGGGTTGGGTTTATTAACATAGGTGCATGGATTTATTATTTTTCAGAATTTAACTTTGCGCCTGGTGAGGGCATAATCATATCATGCATCATTATACCTTTGACTATATACCCATTTTATTTTTTAAATGGGATATTAGCTGCTTTGCTAACATCAATTCCTATGATGATTATGTTAATTGATAAAGGCATTATGACTCTAGACCAAATTCCATTTCTATTCATTTTTCCTTTGATTTTTACAGTATTTGCAAAGGCAAATATTGAAAATAGGCTCAGAAAAGACTTTATAAAAAGTATTAAGCTGGAATCAAACAAAAAATTGATGCATCAAACCCTTAAAAGATATTTTGGAGAAAATCTTACTGAAAAAATACTTGATAATAAGGGGAGTTTGAAAGGTGATAATGATTGGGTAACTGTATCATTTACAGATATATCGTCTTATTCAACTATAATTGAACATATGTCTCCAGAATTAGCCGTTAAATTTTTAAACGAATATTTTACTGCGATGCATGAAGTTATAGAACGGTATAACGGACAAATTATTAATTATATAGGGGACTGTTTAATGGTGGTATATGGGGCGCCAAAAAAAGTTGATGACCATGAAAATTTAGCGATTCAATGTTCTATAGGTATGAGAACCAAGTTGAATGAGTTAAATGAAATTTGGAAGCAAAAAGCGTATTCAAAGTATTGGAAAAATCATGGTATAGACAAAATTACAGCTCGCACGGGTGTGCATACGGGTAATGTAATTGTTGGGAATATTGGAAGCGATCGTATGCTTCAGTATAGTATAATTGGAGATACAGTGAATGTAGCTTCTAGACTTGAACAAGTTAATAAAGAGTTTTCAACAAATATAGCTTTTAGCGAGCAGGTCTACTTTGCACTTTCTGACGACTTACATAGTAAGTCTGTCTATTTAGGGGAGATCAAACTTAAAGGTAGAGATACTGCTACGAAAATATATTCTATTTAATTTTCTATAGTCTTATAGTATTCCATAAGAGTAAAAAAAGCTTTCTTACGAACTCCCTGTTCAGAAATTAGTCCTTTTCTATTGAAATCAGCTTGGATTTTACGTAGGTGCCTTCTAGGAGATCTAAAATCCATTAAAATCCAGGGTGAAGTACCTGCTAAAAATTCAATATTTTTTAACATTTCAATATTGTTTGTGTATACAGCGTCTTGATATTCTTCTGTCCATCTATCAATTTCGTTTCCATGATTACCTTGTAAAGCTCCTGCTCCAAATTCACTCATAATCACTGGTTTATTGTATTCAGATTCCCACTCTATTTTACTGCAGGACTTAGGAGTTCCACCATACCAACCGCAGTAGCTATTAATACCAATGACGTCTACATACTCTCCAAATAAATCCTCGATATAATTTACACCCTCCCTTCTTGTTTGGGTATCAAGAGCAGCCGTTATTAATCGAGAATTATCCATTTCTCGAGCTTTTAATGCCAACTTCTTCAAAAAATTTAATCTAGCTTCGCCTTCAGGCGTCTCATTTGCAACAGACCAAAGAATAACAGCAGCCCGATTTTTATCTCTTGCTATCATTTCTTTCAGTTGTTGTTCTGCATTTATATATGTGTCTGTATTCTCAAATAATACGGTCCAATAAACAGGTATTTCTGACCAAACAAGTAAGCCCATTTTTTCAGCTTCTCTGACCATGTATTCATTATGAGGATAGTGTGCTAAACGAACAAAATTACTTCCAAGGTCTATTGCCCATTGAAGTAAAATTTGAGCTTCTTCTTTAGATGTAACGCGTCCTGTTTTAAATGGAGCCTCTTCATGTATACTAATCCCCTTTAGAAATATTTCTTCGCTATTTAATAAAATTGTTGCTCCCTTAGTCTCTATAGTTCTGAAACCAATTTGATCATTTATTGAATTATTATCTGAAGAAAGAATCACTTCATAGAGTTTTGGATTTTTTGTAGACCAATAAATCGGATTAGCTTCTATTTCAAATTCAACGATTCCTCTATGATCAGCATGGTATATTTCGTGAATCTTTAATTCGGGAATTTTTATTGAGACTTCATTTTTAAGATTTGAATTTTTTAGTTTAATCCAACCAGTAATTTTTTGAGGGTCATTATTATCTAACTGTATTTTATAGTCATATATATGCGTTTTTGGTACGTTAATTATTAATACAGATCTAGTAATCCCACCGTAGTTCCACCAATCGGTATTAACAGTTGGAACAGCTTCTCTTAATCTTTTATTGTCTACCTTTACTACTATTAAATTATCTTTTTCTTTGAGTTTTCCAGTCACATCAAAATAAAAAGGAGTGTACCCACCTGTATGTTCTCCAATCTTTTCCCCATTTAAATAAACGACAGCATGGTAATTTACAGCTCCAAAATAGAGGTATGTGGTTTCTCCATTGATTAAGTCATGGTTGAAATTTCTTTTATACCATATGGTACCTTCATAGTAATAGAGTTTTTCCATTTGAGTATTCCAATCACCAGGAACCATAATCTGATAGTCTGAGTCAAAATTATATTCAATTAAGTCAGAAGGATGCTGCATTTGGCGATCAATGAAATATCCGTCTTCTTTTGGTTGATATCTATGGTTATAGTATCCGTTTTCCAGGGGATCTACTATAATACTCCAAAGTCCATCTAATGTTTTGAAATCTCTATTATGAATATTTTGTAAAAAGAATTCATTACTGATTTGATGGCTGTATAAAGGTGATGATATGACTGCAATCACAAAAAGTGTATGTTTGCATATATTTTTCACTTGGTAGAATTAATTTAATAGTGGGTTCAAAATGTTATCAAATCACTTTTCTAAGCTTTCACCTGAGGCATACAATATACCTCCTAAGATATGTTTTAAAAAATCAGGTTCAGCATATGATGCTTCTGTGTGACCTCCTCCAGTATACCATGAACGTCCTCCGTGGAATTCATGCATCCAGGCTATAGGATGATCATTATCCATATTCCCTCCTGAATAACTACTTTCGTCTAAAATGGCAAGAACATGTACTTGCCCTCGTGGATTTTTATTGTAATTGTACCACTCATCTGTCCTTTCCCAGAATTTTGATAAATGTTTGGTTGATATATGATTTTGGTCAGTTACTTGAATAGTTGCAGTTTGGATCTCAGGATGACTATCGAAATATGCACCAACTAGTTTACCATACCAAGGCCAATCGTATTCTGTATCTGAAGCCGCATGAATTCCAACAAAACCACCACCATTATGAATATATTGCTCAAATGCATTTTGTTGTTCAATACTTAATACGTCTCCAGTTGTACTTAAAAAAATAATTACCTCAAATTTTTGTAGATTTTCAAAGTTGAACAAGGCTGCATTTTCTGTGGCTTCAACGATGAATCCGTACTCTTGACCAAGTTGTGTTATTGCGGCAATACCAGTTGGTATGGAGCTATGACGAAAACCCTCTGTTTTAGAAAATACCAATACTCTGAAGCTATTAGCGTAGAGTGTTGTACTAAATAGTCCAAGTACAATAAAAAAAGTTAGTGATTGAATAATTTTTTTTTTGATATCGTATTTGTTGTCGATGAAAGTTGGATACTCATCATAGTTTTATAAAAACTCTTAATCGACTGTAATCATAGCAAAACTAAATTCACCCTCTAGAATTTCAACTCTAACTAATGCTTTTCCTGCACTAAAACTCTGTTGTCCAAAGTTGACTTGACCCCAATTCTGATTTCCACCTGTGTCTGGAATTTTCATATCGGATCCAATCTGCTTTCCATTTACTTTAATTCTCATCTTACCAGAGCCACTTGACGCAATAATTGCCTTTGTTGTATATGTTCCTGTTTGGGATATGTGAACGGTGTATTCCAACCATTCGCCTGTTTCTATCCAACCTATATTGTAATCAATTGTTGGGTCAGAACAAGATTCGATATCTACACCATCATTTCTGTACGACCATCCACTGTTACCAGTATTTTGATTTTCATCGCTACTCACTTGCTTATATTCAGTGTCATAATATGATATACCTTGGTTACCTATATCATAGTTAACAGCAAAAATTTGTCCAGGGATTTCAGTATTGATATAGGGTTGATTTGCAGAGCCAAATTGATCAGAAAACAATGATGCAATTAAATCTGGCCGTAAAGTATTCTTATCAATAGCTAAATCTTCTGCCATTTGAAATAACCCATTTCTAGCTTCTTCAGTTGTTGGTTGCGGACCATTTCCTTTCCAATAATTTACGACTTTTTCATAGTTTTCATTACTTGGAGATGATAAAGGAGCTCTGGTTGTCTCTAATTTTTTATGGGTCCACCAATTCCAACCAATATCATTTTGTTCGGCTAACTGTCGTGTTTCATAATACCATGGATTTGAATTCTCACCAGTTTCACCAAGCCAAAGAGGGGTGTCGTAAGTATCTCTCATATTCAGCAGATACTGAATAGTGCCCTGATCAGTCTCATTCCAATATTTATGGAAAGCATAGACCATATTATCATCAAATGGGGGATACAACTCATCAAAGGTTGTTGCCCAATAATTTCCCTCGATAAATAATATATGATTTTTGTCAATTGCTCTAATAGCGGGGACAATTTGATCATAAAAATCTCTCAAATCGCTAGCACCGTATCCTGAGGGAGTTACAGGTTCGTTCAAAATATCATAACCAATAATTATCGTTTCATCTTTATACCTTCTAGCTAATTCTTCCCAAATAAGAATAGTCATTGGCCAGTATGTTTCTTTTTCTGTCCAAAAACGAGCAACCCCATCACTATCTGCTATTGGTCCAGCACTTTGAGCTCCTGGTGCGGCATGCATATCTAGTATAACATCCATACGGTGTCTTTTACACCAAATAAGTACTTGATTAATACGTTCAAACCCTTTTTCTATAAATATTTCATTAGTTTTATCATAGAAAATATCAAAATGAAACGGTATCCTGATATGATCAACACCCCACTCTTTCATCGCAATTATATCATCCTCTTTGACATAGTTGTCTCGAAACAATTCAAACCATTGATCAGCTAACGTAGCACCAAGAAGCTCAGTAATCTTTTGTCTTATCGCTGTAGGGCCATATCCTCCAGGCATTCTGAACATGTAACCCTCAGGCATGAACCATCCACCAAGTCCAAGTCCTTTAATGACCACAGGTATTCCTTGCCTGTTTAAAATTTCTTTACCATCAACCATGAAAAAATTTTCATCAGCATATCCATTAATATCAGTATCATTAACATTATCATTAATACTTGTGGGTGGATTGCAAGCAATTAATGAACAAGTAAGAAAAAATAAAAAAGAATATCTCATTACGATTTTTATTTTAATAGAATCATTTTTTTGGTATCCATCATTTGGCCATTGATAATAATAGAATAAAGATACAAACCACTTGATAGATTTGAAGCATCAAATTTTACGGTATGTACTCCTGAATTTAGAGATTCCATTTTTTGATCTGAAATTAATCTTCCTAGTAAATCTCTGACTACAATTTGAACAGTTGATACTTTATGTAGTTCAAATTCTATCGATGTGATCGGGTTGAATGGATTAGGGTAATTTTGATATAATTTTAATGATTTAGGATGCTCATACGATTCTTTATTTGGTTCTATTGGTGTTATTATTTTACCATCTATCAACACACTACCTTCACCATTGTATTTGTAATGTCGAACATAATCGATATACATTTTTGCTGGAAATGGTGCTGTAACTTGATTTGTACTAAGAGCATCTGTAAAATTTCCGCCCACTGCTAAATTCAAAATCATAAAGAAGTCTTGATTAAATGCGCTGCGTACTTCGTTTATTGTTGTGCCAAAAGGAGATGCATAAAGATCATATTCTGTCCCATTATCTTGAACTGTAAATTTTATATGTTTTTCACTCCAGTATAGCCGATAAATTTGAAAGCGATTATTTAATTCAGTATTTGATACATATGGTCTGTTATAGTTGACATCTCCCGCAATTCCAGCTGCACAAGTTTCATTACCTGGCACACAAGCCGCTTCTGCATACCAAATTACATTAGATCCTACATATTGATTAGCTGTACTATTTGGGAATCCTTGTTGAGTTCTTGTAGCTTTTTTCTGACCCATTTCCATTAGGTCAATTTCACCAGATTTTGGCCAACCAACTTCAGCATGATTTCCACCAAGAAACCATGCAGCAGGCCAAAGTCCTGTTTCTACTTCTGGAACTTTAATGCGTACTTCGATTATCCCATACTTGAAGTGAATATTATCTTTGGTAGTCAATCTACCTGAAGTGAAGCCATCTTCTTGTTCCTTGGCAGTTATTACCAATGCATTATTACCCTCTTCGCCAGGTACTGCTTCTATAGATACATTTTCTTCTGAATAAAATTGTAACTCTTGATTACCCCATCCACATAGATTTTCTCCTTGGTTACATCCGTTTCCAATTTCATAAGACCAGTAATTAAGATCTAAATTTGAATTTGAGAAGTCATCCCACCAAATTAAATGTTCTGGCCTAAAGAATATTGAGTACATTGTACTATCACTGTAGTCTGCAGAGATAACTTTAATGTAGGTGTATTGATCGCGGTCAATATATGTGACTGTTGCATCAGAGTTATTTGCAGTTGCTGAAACTTGTGGGTTCTCTTGTAAATCACCAAGATTATAAATGTAATTTTTCTTTAGAGGATTGAATGAAGTTAATGAGTTACCATTTACATTAATGGAATTTAATGATGGGTCAGAATCTTCTTCAAATAACTCGAATTCTATTGTATAGGTCTTATTAGTCAGATCATTCTCAGCTAAAACATTAATTGTAGTAACACCAGGTAGAGTTGAAGCAGGTTCAATTGTGACGGTTGCATTCGAGTCTGTTGGGACTACTGATACTTTTGGTATTTTGTTGGTATTAGATGGTAAGAAGATTTCATAACTAACTATTGATGGATCAAAATCATCTAACAACTCAGAATCTAATTGAATTTTTTTCAACGTAGCATCATCCGAATCGCTTACGTCACCTTTATAAAAATATAGGTTATCCAAATAGAAAGTTGGTTTATCACCTCTACCATTATCATCAAATTTAAATTGAAAAACCTCACTTAGGTCTACGATTGATGAGTAAGAAGACAGTGGTATATCATAGCTTTTCCATTTCCCCTTTTCAATTTCTAAAGAAACAGGTGTTTCGGCGGGTCCAGGACTTATAACAAACAGGTTTATAGCTTTTGCATCTGCCGTCCAAATATCTACATGCAAATAATCCATGTCTGAGACATTAATCCTTTGATTTAATTCTATTCCCTGATAATTGAAGTTACTGTATTTAAAGGTTTGTTCATTTTCCACTGAGAAGTTTGAAACTTTTGTAGATTGCCCCCAATTAGGATTAAAATTAACATTCTTGATATTTTCATATACCGAACTGTAGATAGAAATCACATCATTAGTAGATCGAGCAGGTGGAGTTGGACTTGCTACATCAGGTTCTAAAATAGGCACAAATTGAACTGTATATGTATTTACAACTGAGCTATCTAAAGAAGTAACTTCAGCGGTTGCTTGTCCAGAGATAGACTCAGCTTGTTTGACTAATAAAAATGCGTCTGGATTACTTTTTGTAACCTCGATACTAGGTGGTGTGGTGAGACTAGCTGAGACATTATAAGTATAGTCCAACTTACTAGACGAAAAACCCTCAATACTTTCACTATTTACCTTAATATCAGTGAGAAAAGCGTCAGACTCTGGCGATGTTTCACTTTTATAAAAATAGATATTATCAATATATATAGTTGGACTACCTCCTGAACCGGCATCATTAAATGCAGCCTGAAATATATCACTTACATCAACGCTACCATTAAATGAGTTTAGTGGTATATCATAGCTTACCCATGAACTATTAGTTATCGATAAAGAGTAACTACTGATATTTGGACCTGGAGATATAATTTCAACGTTCATAGCAGAGGCATCTGCAGTCCAAATATCTATATGTAAATATTCCATAGAACTTGCAACAACACTGGAGCCAAATTCAATACCTTGATAATTAAAATCAGTGTATTTCAGAATTTTGTTTCCATCAATACTTACCTCAGAAACCTTTGTTTTCTGATTCCAATTTGCGTAAAAGTTTGTATTTGGCACATTTGTGAAAGAATCACTGTAAATAGATATCACATCTACTTCTTTATTTTGCGGCGTGGTTGCAGGACTATTTGGGCCTGATTCTATGTCATAAAGAACAATTTTGCTTTGGTTAGTAAAGCTAGATAAAGGTAAAATAAAAATGAGCAGACCAGTAAAAAAAACCATGAACTTAAAAATATTAGATGCTTAGTAATTAGGCGTCTAATATATCATTAAATAGGATTCCAATTTACTTTAATAAGATCATTTTTTGCGTAATAATCTTACTTCCGAATTCTAGCCTGTAAAAGTACACCCCACTTGCTAACTGATTACCATTAAACGGGTAATTATGTCTGCCCGCTTGTAAATTTTGATCAACTAACGTTTGAACAAGCTGGCCAATACTATTGTATACTTTTAATTCAGTATGACCACTGGCTGGTATATCAAATTGAATGTTTGTATTTGGATTGAAGGGATTAGGGTAATTCTGAGATAAATTTACTTCTTTTGGATGCAATTGATGATAGTCTTCAGTAGAACTTATGGCTTGATCACTGTAAAAGTATAGATTATCTATGTAGTATTGCATAGGACCCCCTCTTAGAGTAAATAATACCATTTGAGATAGATTTTTTCTTGCTGTCATATTGCGAAGGTCATCAAGTGCTAAATCTACTGTAATCCATTTATGACTTTCAATTTTAGGGGTGGAATTTTGATTCATGAACCAGCTGTGTGACGTATCATTACCACCTCCATACGCATCACCACCGAAATCAACTAGTTTAAATTCTGCAGATACAGGTGGATCTGTCTTTGCTTGTGTGTAAAAATCAAATCGTACATTGGTGAATTTAGAACCATCGATGCCAGAGTTTATTGGATCCCCAGGTCGACCTTTACCTCCTTTCATCCAAAAGAATTCTACAATAGCGTATCTATTATTGTCATAACGCAAGGTTTTATTACCATTGATCTCTATAATTTCCACAGAAGTTTCATCATGAGGAGCGCTAAATAATGTCTCTTCCATTTGCCCATATTCAGGATATGCCTGCCTGTATTCAGTGTATGTATCACTAAATAATGATAGAACATATTTTGGGTCATGTGGGGGTGTTGGGGCCTCCGTTACTTCTGGATATTTATATAAGAGTATGTTGTCAATAAATACTGTTTCATCACCAGTAAATTTTATTTTAGATATTTTTTGGGTTGATGTGGTTGCGAAAAAGTCAGCCAATGTTAAATCTATAAGCTGCCATGAATTTTTTCTTACATTTATCGTATAAGTTTCTTCTTTGCCGTCTGTGTAGACCAGACTCACACTCAATTCATTACTTTCTTGAGTCCAGTAATTCAAGTAAAACATATCCATATTTGAGGCTTCTAATCCTTCAGTAATTTCAATTATATGATAGTCTAAATTACTTAGTTTTATTATTGAATCTTGCCCCAAAACATAGAAACTTAGCTGAGTTGACTGACTATTATCAGGATTCAGATTAACTCCTTCTACATTCTCATATTGGTCACTAAATACTGATAAAATATCCTCTGGTAACCTCTCTTCCATACTAGCTGATTCATCAGGACCTAACTTTACTGGAGTATCACCATAAAATAAAAGGTCATCAAGGATTACTGTGTTATTTCCTTGGATAGCCATACCATCTATTTTTGTAAAATCAATTGAATTCCCAAAGTCAGCTATTGCTATATTTATAGAAATCCATTCATCTTTTTTTAATGAAATAGTGACCGGTTCTGAAGATTGGCTTCCATGCATTAATTGAAGCGTTAGATCTTCGTCATGACTAGACCAAATATTACCAAATAAATGAGTTCTTGTTGAAAGATCTAATTTTGACTCAAATTCTATTTTTTGACTCTCTAAATTTTTTAATACAATAACATTATTATTATTTATAGATTTAAAATTAGCATCAGTTGTACTCTGTGAATCTATAATGAATTGAATATTTGTTGCCGTCTCATATGCCTCACTAAATAATGAGATTACTTTTAGAGGATTGAATTCAGGTATTGTTTGCGGCCGACCAATTGTGTCTGTTGGCATTGAATGATTAAATGCCCTAGTCTCTTTTCCTGGAACTTCGAAGGAAAAGCCGTTGGAGAATGTTACCTTTTTTGCATAAGGTTCTGAGTTATAGGCAACATAAGTCGTATCATTATCTGCATTTACAAATACATTATAAGTCGGGATATTTGCCTGAACCTCGGTACTAATATTACCTAAGGTATTTAGATTATAAATCCAGTGCATGGTGCGAGCTTTTGTTTCCCCATCAAAAACCTGGTAATTCTGATCATTATTAAAATAAGAGAGTGCTAGTTCAGCGTCTGATAAAGCCAAATATGACCAAAGTATATCTTTCCAGTACAAAGGCTGCGAACCTCTGACTTCAACAATTTCGTTATAGTTCTTTAAAATATAATCGGGATGTTTGCCTAAATAGACTGAACCTGATGATATCGGTAAGAAGTTTATACCTCTAATCTTTTCAATATCAGAGCTAAACCAGGTTCCATGCTTACCACCAGCACCAGAAACTAAACCAACTGCCTGATGTTCAAAATTCTCTGGAAATACCTCATTTTCAACGTCGAACCAATACTGGTCAATAGCCTCGGATTCCATGGTGTAGAGGTAAGCACCTAAATCTCTAATGTTGTCTTGTCCTGTAATTTCACCCCATAAAAAAGTACCTACTGCATAGTTCATTGATTCTGAACTTGACTCTTGATTGTTACCAAAACGCCAGGAAGCACGACCATCAGCCCAACTGTGACCAGCATAGATATCAAAATTGCGTAAATATGGAAAATTTTTATCTTTTTTATCCCAATTGCTCGCATTCTTAATTAATAAATTAATCATACCCCCCCAATTTTCTTGAGATGCCCATGCGCTGTCATATTGGGCAACCGTTGCTGCGGCTAATATGGCATAACCATGATGAAAATGCTGATCATTTAATCCATAATTTGATCCATGGGCAGCTGGGAATCCAATAAGTACTTTCCAATTTTCGTCGTAGTAATATTGTTGGTCACCCCCAACTTTTAACCATCTTTGTAACGCGATTTTTACTTCATCCAAAAGTTTATTCTTAGCACTTAAATCACCTAATTGATCAGCAATATGTATTAATTGAGCATATTTACCCATTTCTTTACCGCTATTATATGTATCCTCCATTGTGCCAAGTGGGATACCGACCATGTCGTTTAGATGATTTTGTAATTCAACTCTGTCATATTCACCAAGGTCTGGTAAAAAGGGTAAGATACCTATGAACGAATTACTAGTGGTGAAGCTGTTTCCTTCGACAACTTTCATTGCGCCTCTAGGCGAAACGTAGGAGTATTCTGTAAATACATCGGATGAATTAAGCCACTGGTGCCTGTATAGTGCTTGAAGTGTTGAATTAGTATATGATTCGGATTCTTCCATGAGTTTTGTGGTAACGTTGTAAGTCACCGTCACTTCATTAGTCTCCGAATCGTAGTTCCAATCTGCTTGTGTGTCTTCAACAAAGGCATAAGCATGCTTTTTATAGAAGTTAAATGTAGTCATGCTTGCTTCTGGCAATAAAGCAATGGAGAGAAATCCTTGATCATTAAGGCTTGAGACTAAAGGAAATTCGGAAGGCCATGTTGACCCAGTAGGTGCAAATATCCCAAAATGTTTTCCATCTATTGTTACTCCTATCACATTGTCGTTTTGATACCAAATATTGACATTTTTGTCACTAGAGATGGATATGTCTGCACCACTAGATTTGAAATACACAAATGGTAATCCATGGCCAAATGTGGCTTCTAGGCTTGTAGACTCTGTGGTCCAAGTAGTAGTGGCCGTCCAGTCTGAGTAATCGGTTGCCTTGAAAACAGACTTATCAACGCCTGAGAGTCCTATGCTTAGCTGCCCTTCCGTTATGAAAGCATAGTTGTCAGATTTCATTATATCTGATCTACTTGCATTATCAGCATACCCTAGTACTACACCTGAGGAATCGATTTTTAGTTCAAATGGGTGAGTAAACACATAAGCTGGTTCATCAGGGGCATATCTGAATAATACATTACTCCAAAAATCATTAGTCGTTACCGGGACAAAACTTGGAAACCACTCAAGTTTAGTAAAGTTACCCGCTACATTAGGTAATATTGGATTACCATTTTGATCTGCAGCACTTGTCTGCCCACTGGGTAATGTTTTAGTGTAGCTACCTTGACCGACACTCACAACTTGGGCGTATAGTGCAGAGTAGGGGGTGCTAAGGCATAATAAAATTATGAATGTCAAACATTTTCCTTGAATTATGATATGTGATTTCATGACTTTTTGATATAAGTACTTAAATTATTTCAATAAGATCATTTTATTTGTAATGATATTCCCTCCAAATTCAAGCCTGTAAAAATACACTCCACTTGCTAATTTACTGCCATTAAATGAGTAATTATGTCTGCCCGCATGCAAGTTTTGATCAACTAGTGTTTGTACAAGCTGGCCAACACTATTGTAGATTTTTAACACGGTATAACCACTTACCGGTAGATCGAATTGTAAATTAGTGTTTGGATTGAATGGGTTTGGATAGTTTTGATGTAGGCTCAACTTGTTAGGTATTTCTACGTCATTATTTTCATTAGAATTCAGCACTTGATCACTATAAAAGTATATGTTATCAATATAATGATTCTCAAGTGCTCCTTTAACATCCAGAACTAATTGAGAAAGATTTGCTCTACCAGTCATTTTTGGCAAATCATCCAAAGGAATATCCAAAGATATCCACTTGTTACGAACTAATTTTGGTTCTGAATTTTCATCTAACCAGTACTCATCTTCAGTATCATTGCCCCCACCATATGCATCACCACCAAAGTCTACTAATCTAATTTGCATTCTGTTGGGCAGTGTCACTTCGTCGGGCGTGTAGAAATCTAAACGTAAATTAGTTAATTTAGTCCCGTCGATTCCGTCGTCTTTTTTGCCTACCGGACTTACTCCTTTAAAAAACTCTACAATAGCATAACCACGATTCTCATAATACAAGGTATTATTACCATTTATTTCAATTTCAGTCAATGATGCCTGATCCCAGCTTCTTGTGAAATCAGTTTCTTTCATATTACTGTACTCAGGATAAGCTTCCTTGTAGTCTTTATAAGTATCGCTGAATATTGAAAGAACATATGCTGGATCGTGCGTAGGCACAGGCGCTGCAGATACTTCAGGGAATTTATAGAAGAATAAATTGTCGATAAAGATCGTTGCATCGCCCTCAAATTTAAACTCTTTGATACTTTCTAATGAAACACCGCTAAAAAGATCCAATGAGATATCTACATATTGCCAAGAGTTTTTACGCACACCAATACTACTTGCTTTTTCTTCTCCATCGCTACTAATTAAGCTAAAGTTTAACGCCTCAGATTCTTGGGTCCAATAATTAAAGAATACTCCATCCATGTTAGTAACATCGAGAGGGTTCTCTAGTACGAGATGATGAAAATCGAGGTTCTTAAGCTTTAGAAGAATATCTTCCTCTTCTGTATCCTCCATGTAAAAAAAGCTTGCTTCTGTTGTTTGTCCAAGATCAGGAGTAAAATCAGTATTTTCTAAGTCAGTAAACTTGTCGCTAAATACAGAAATAACATTACTAGCTTCTCGTTCTTCTAGTACTGCTGAGCTATCAGGGCCATCTTTAACGGGATCGTCTCCGTAAAAAAGTATATCATCAAGAATTACAGTTGTCTCACCATCCACTATTATGCCATCGATTTGGGATAAGTCAATATCTTCCCCAAAAGACAATAAGGGTATTTGCATATCACGCCAAGAATTATCAGATGGACAACATATTGTTACCTGTTTTGATGAATTATCATCTTGTAGAAGAGTAAATTTTAATTCACCTGTAATTTCACTCCAAACATTGAAGTATAAATTAGTTCTTGTTGAAAGATCTAATTTTGATTCAAACTCTATTTTTTGACTGTCTAAATTTTCTAATACGATGACATTGTTACCATCTATAGATTTGAAATTTGCCTCAGTAGTACTCGTCGAATCTACTGCTAATTGGATATTTGTAGCTGTTTCATATTCCTCACTAAATATTGAAATTACTGTTAGAGGATTGAACTCAGGTGTTGTCTTCGGCCGTCCAATTGTATCTGCTGGCATTGAACGATTAAATACCTTGGTCTCTCTTCCCAGAACCTCAAAGGAAAAGCCGTTGGAGAAGGTTACTTTTTTTGTGTTAGGATCTGAGTTATAGGCAACATAGGATGTATCACCATCAGAATTTACAAATACATTATAGGTTGGGATATTTGCTTGGACTTCTGTGTTTACTTGCCCGAGCTTGCTCATATTATACAACCAGTGCATGGTTTGTCCTTTTGACTCACCCTCTGATTTGCTATAGTCAGGTTTGTTTTTAAAATGGTTAATTGCTAAGTCAGCATCAGAGAGTGCTAAATACTTCCAAACTATGTCTTCCCAATCGTAAGTGTGACCACCTTTTGTTTCTACAATTTTATTGAAATTCTGCATTATGTATTCTGGATACTTTCCTAAATACATAGATCCTGACGATATCGGTAAGAAGTTTATACCTCTAATCTTTTCAATATCAGAGCTAAACCAAGTTCCGTGATAACCGCCTGAACCCCATACAATACCAAGAGCATCATGGGCAAAACTTTCTGGGAAGACTTCGTTATCAACATCAAACCAATATTGATATATAGCCTCAGCTTCAATAGTATAGAGGTAAGCCCCAAGATCTCGAATGTCATCTTGTCCTGTAATCTCACCCCATAAAAAAGTACCTATCGCGTAGTTCATTGCTTCAGAGCTTGATTCTTGATTATTACCTCTTTTAAACTGTGCATGTCCAGCTGCCCAACTATGACCAGCATATATATCAAAATTCCTTAGATATGGATACGTTCTTTTACCTCTTTCCCAATTACTTGCATTTCTAACGAGTAAGTTGACCATACCCCCCCAATTATCCTGGGATGCCCATATGCTGTCATATTGGGCAACAGTTGCTGCGGCATAAATAGCATATCCATGATGGAAGTGTTGATCATTTAATGAGGTGTTGGCACCATGGCTGGATGGGAATCCAATTAATACCTGCCAGTCTTCATCGAAATAATACTGTTGATTACCGCCTGCAGTAAACCAGTTTTCAAGTCCAATTTTTAGTTCATCCAAGAGTTTATTCTTTGCACTTAAATCACCTAATTGATCAGCTATGTGGATGAGCTGTGCGAGTTTACCCATTGCTTTACCACTATTATAAGTATCCTTATTGGAAGGGAGTGGAATACCAACTTCTTGATTCACATAGTCTAATAGTAGAGACCTGTCATAATCCCCTAAATCTGGTAAGTTTGGTAAAATACCGATGAAAGTATTATTTGTTGTGAAGCTGTTACCCTCTAATACTTTCATGGCGCCTCGAGGTGAGTTGTAGGAGTAGCTGGTTAATGGATCACTGGTATTAATCCAATGATGCCTGTAAAGTGCTTGGAGGGTTTCATTAACATATGATTCAGATTCTTCCATCAGAGTTGTGGTAACGTTGTATGTCACCGTCACTTTATTGGTTTGCGAATCATAATCCCAATCTGCCTTGGTATCTTCAACAAAGGCATAGGCATGCTTTTTAAAGAAATTAAATGTAGTCATGCTAGTATCTGGCAATAATGCTATGGAAAGAAAACCTTGATCATTAAGGCTTGACACTAAAGGAAAATCAGAAGACCAGGATGAACCTGAAGGGCCAAATATTCCAAAATGCTTACCATCGATAGTAATGCCTAGAACATGTCCTCCTTGATGCCAAAAGGTAGATTCATCATCACTCGTTAAACTAATTTTTGCCCCGTTAGATTTGAAAAAGACAAAAGGTAAACCATGTCCAAATGTCGCCTCTAAGCTAGTAGAATCGGTTTCCCATGTTGTAGTTGCTGTCCAATCGGAATAATTCGTTGCTTTGAACTCAGTAGTGACTCCCTCAAGGCCCACATTTAATTCCCCATCGGTAAAATAGGTATAGTATCTATCTGAAAAATCCTTACTCACTGGTGCATGCCCTAATGTTAATCCTGATGTGGTTACATCAAATTGGAACGGATGCGCAAATGCATAAACTGGTTCACTCTCAATGTCTGTCTGGCTAAGAAATAAGATATTACTCCAGAATTTATTGGTTATAACAGGTCTATTTCTGGATGACCAATTTGGGAAGTTAAATGCTCCATCAACATTTGGTAAGATGGCATTTCCGTCTTCATCCGATGCACTAGACTCTCCCGCAGGAAGTTCTACGGTGTAACTCCCCTTTCCGATTATTCTTTTTTGTGCATAAAGATTAGTAAGATCTAGGATTAATACTGATAAGACTATAAGCATTACCAGACTACTGTTAAAAAAAATTGTATTTTTTCCCGAAGCGCTTCCCATAATTCTCAGATTTTTAGTTTAGACGTAATTATATAATTACTTCTTCGTAACATAAACAAACAAAAGAGATTTTTTGCAATAAAAAGTATGAAATTATGTATTTATAAAAGTGCATTTAATTCAGCTTTGAGCATCTTTTATGCAAATTTATGCAAAATTATGCCAATTATTGCTCTTATCATATAGTTAAACTAAATTGGAAGCGTTTCTTAAAAAAAATCTGTGAATCAGCCCTAATTTTTAAGATATTATAGTACAAGACGAATTCGATAACATAACTTTAACTAAATAGAACATACGTATGAATATTTCTACTATTAATAAAACAATGCTGTCATTTGCATTGGTAGTTTCTTCATTTGGTTTTATTACTCAGAGTCAAGCACAACACACGTTATATGGTGACAACATTGTCATTAATGGTGATTTTTCTGCTGCAGACTCTTCATGGGAACCTAATGGAGATAAAGGTACTGCCTCGTTTGATGCTGGTAATCTAGATATCGTAGTGAACACATCAGGTAACATGTGGGAATTCCAAGTCTATCAGATATTATCAGAAACTCAAATAGCTGCTCTAGCTGAAGGTGGTGATTGGGAATTAACCTTTGACGCGGCAAGTCCAGATGGCGCCAAAACATTTCACGTTTTCTTAGGAGAAAATGGTGGTAGTTGGAGTCGCTATTGGGCAGCCGATGGTGACGGTCTAGTTACCGTTGATGGTGATATGAAAACATACACCTTAAACACTAACGTTAAAGAAGTATGGACAAGTGGAATGAAATTAGGTTTTGAAGTTGCTGCTGACGATGCTGACCTAGTAATTGATAACATCGCACTGCGGACAAAAAAGTCAAGTGTAGTCTTCAATGGAGATTTCAGCTTGGTTGATTCTGCAAGTGGTGCTCCACAAGGATTTTCTGGTGGTGTAGTACAAAATGGAGAGATGGCCTTCTTGGATATCCCTGGAGAAGGAAATCAGTGGGAAGTTCAGTCTATGCAAGTACTTAATCAGGAGCAGAAAGATTCAATTTACGCTCCAGGGCCATATGAATTATCTTTTGATGCTTACACAGATGAAGGTACCAATGATATCCACGTGTATTTTGGTGAAAGAGGTGGTGGATGGGAGCGTTACTTCGGAAACGAATTTGGTGATGGCAAGCTCACTCTCGACACAGAAAAGAAAAAATACATTTTAGAGACACCCATCAACAAAGTATGGGGCGACATGCAAGTTGGTTTTGAGGTTAACTTCCAAGCAGGTAATATTTTTATTGATAACTTAGCAATAACTAGAATTACTGAAATACCACCAGCAGCGCCTGAAGTTGCGGTAGCAACTGAAAATGGTATAGTTTCAATTGGTGTATCTGATGCAGGTGCAGCAACGTATGAAGTATATTTCGCTGATAGTGCGTTTACTGACTATACAGGTGGAGCTTTAATCGCAACGCTTGATGCGACTACTGGTTTAACCGCGACGCATAGCGTTCCAGCGCCACATGCTTCAATGGTAAAAACTTTTGATGCATATTATGGTGTAATTGGTAGAACAGCTAAAGGGACTCCTGGCCCTATGACTGCTGCTATGATTAATACACCAACTTCAGTAGCTCCAAACTATATCTATGAGTTAAGTGCGGCAGCTGTCGAAGCAGCGGCAGGTGCTCTTGAATCTGGAGTTGTACCGCCAGCAACTGCACTTGCATCGTTTTTCCCTGATGACTACAAACCATTTACGATTGATTCAAACAGTTTGACAGTTGAAGGTAATGCACCAGAAGGTGGTGACGCTGATGCATCTGCAAAATTTTGGGTTGGTTTTGAAAATATAACAGGCGCTAACATGATGGTTTTCTATGCTGAAATGACTGATGATGTTATCGTACCTGCTGCTGCTTCTGATAATGGCGGTGGTGGATGGGACTATGATAGCTGGGAAGCTGGTATAGGCGCTTATAGTCCTGACTTTATAGTTGGTTCTGATCACCAAAGCTTCGAAGCAGGTGATGAGCCAGATTATCAGTTAAGAGCAGGTTTAATGGACGTTAATGGACCATATATTCATGGTTGGGACGGTGGATCTGGTAGCGGTGATTTCAACCAGTTGGTTGGGAATTCAGCTACGATTGCTGATACTTCAACTGCAGGTGTGGTGAGACTATTAACTATTCTAAGTACAATTGAATTTAGTGGTGTTAATACCGAATCTGATAATTTTGAGTTTCCAACTGGTGAGGGAGTTTCGACAATGATGTTTAATCTTGCCATTAATGATAACGATGCCACAGGGCGTGATTACCAAGGTTGTTGGTCTTCTAAATGTACTGGGCAATGGTGGAATACTCCAGCTAATTGGGAAGTTGTTGCTCTAGTTGGTAGTGCGGCAGTTGTTTCCAATGAAGATGAAGTTGCAAGCACTCCTCTTGAATATTCATTAGATCAAAATTATCCAAATCCATTTAACCCTTCAACTAATATACAATTCACTCTTGCAGCCACTTCAAATGTGACTCTCGAGGTCTATAATATGTTAGGTCAGAAAGTAGCTACTTTACTTCAAGGACAAAAAATGAATGCGGGTAATCATACTCAAGTATTTGACGCTTCTAGATTCGCTTCAGGTATGTATGTGTATAGAATTAGTACACCTAATTTTGTGCAATCAAGAACAATGATGCTAATCAAATAAGTATAACTACATAGTATAAATTTAAAATCGAATCCGAGCTTTGCTTGGGTTCGATTTTTTTAATTCATTAATAATTTGCGAGAAATGAGACAGTTAATCGGCCTTTGTTTAATCATTCTTTTTAGTTTTTATTCAAGCTCTGTTTTTGCAGGTACAAAAGGTAAAATAGCAGGAAAAGTAACTGATAACTCGGGAGAAGCCCTAGTAGGAGTTCAGGTATTTATTGAGGGTACAACAAAGGGTACTACAACAGATGTAGATGGGAAATATTCATTGGTTAATCTCGATCCGGGGGAATATACTGTAGTTTTTACATATATAGGTTTTGCCACAGTTAAAGTAGAAAAAGTTGAAGTACTAGTTGATAAAACAACGACAATTGATACTGAAATGTCAGAGGAAGTTATTGAAGGCGAAGAAATAGTTGTCACTGCTCAAAGGCCAATTGTTGAAAAAGATCGAACTACAACCACATCTTATGTTAGTGCAGCGCAGTTGGAAGATTTACCATTGGTGAGTATAAATGAAGCTATCAATCAGCAAGCTGGTGTTGTTGACGGACATTTTAGAGGAGGAAGGACAGGAGAGGTATCTTATCTTGTAAATGGAGTACCGATTAATAATGCATTTAATAATGGAGCTTCATTTGATGTAGAACAAAATATGGTATCAAGTCTTGAGGTTATCAGTGGTGTCTTCAATGCAGAATACGGCCAAGCTATGAGTGGTGTTGTGAACATCGTAACAAAAGGCGTATCAAGAGATTGGTCAGGTAGTTTTTTGGGTTATGCAGGAAGAATTGTCAGTAATCGCAAATTAGATTTTGTGACTAGGAATACAGACAAAACCATATTTTTATCTCGCGATGATTTTAGTAATGATATTTTTACTTACTCTGAGGTGGCACCTTCAGTTGGAGATCAAGATTATCAGTTATCTCTAGGTGGGCCAATTATTAAAGATAAATTAGGTATTCAGACAACTCTTCGATATGTAACATTCGATGGACACCTTATAGGAAGAGATCTATTTAGACCCTCTGATGTGCAGAGTGCAACCTTGAGTTCGGGTGCAGATCCAAGTACTTGGCTTTTAATGTCAACAGGTGACGGTGAATTTGAATCTTTAAACAGACAAAAACGAATATCTCTAAATAGCTCAATTGTTTATGAAATAAATAGTAGGCTAAAATTAGATTACAATCTTTTCTTTCAAACAGGTGATGGTAGAAACTATAATCACTTTTACAAGTATAATCCAAGCGCTATTAACCCATACTATTTTTATAATCAAACACATATACTGGGATTAAGATATTCTTTAAATAGTAATTCTTTTGCAAATCTTTCCTACAGTTATTTGGATGATCGAAGTGAGGATTATCTTTATGATGATGTGTCTGCATCCGGTGATTTAGATGAGCGATATGTTGCTGCACGTATGAGTTCTCAACAAGGCCAATATGCTTTTGCAATGGGAGGTAACAATCTGGGTTCAGGACAAAGTATAACAAAAACACATACCATAGTTGCTGACTTCACATCACAGGTGAATAATACGATTCTTTGGAAATCTGGTATTACGACTCGTTTACACTCATTAGATAATGAGAGTTTTGGGATTAGTGTAAATCAAGCTACTCAAAGAGCATTTAGATCAGATGACCCATTTTCGAATAATAGTCTTGAAGTACAACCTTGGGAGTTAGCTGCCTATTCTCAAGTAAAGGTTGAGTTAGATGAGTTAATTGTTAACGCAGGTTTAAGAGTAGATTATTTTGAGCCAGACTATGTCGTACCGGTTGATTTAACTCAATATCATTTGGATACGATACTAGATGTGGAAACAGGTAATATGATTTCTAATCGAAAGAATGCAGATCCAACCTATCAAGTAAGCCCAAGACTTGGTGTTGCATTCCCGATATCAGAACAAGGAGTAATGCGTTTCTCGGCAGGATTATTCTTTCAAACACCTCAATTAAATCTTTTATATACAAATAATGAATTTGATAGACCTCAAGGAGCGGATCGATACACGATAGGTAATGCCAATTTAGAACCAGAACGAACATTACAATTCGAAGTCGGCTTGCAACAAGGATTATCCGAAACAATGGGAATGGATTTAACAGTCTTTTCCAAGGATATTAGAGAATTATCCGGTCAAACAGCCGTGAGAGGTAATATTGGTGTGCCTGTAGGAAGACTTCAGAATATAGATTATGGTACTGTAAAAGGGTTCACATTATCTCTTTTTGAAAGAGGAAAAGGGCAAGTTTCCTGGACTGTAGATTATACCTTACAATTTGCAAGTGGTTCAGCCTCTAATCCTGCTGAACGTTTTAATCGTTTTGTGAACAATGCTGATGAAATAATAGCGATCAATAGATTAGACTGGGATAAGCGAAATGTTCTCAATAATTCTATTACATGGAATAGTAAATTTGGGTTGACCCTTTCGGCAATTAATAGTTTACAGGCTGGTAGCCCTTATACTAGTGAACGAGAAAATATTACATCTCTAATACCAAATAATGAAGATAAGCCAACTCAATTCAATTCTGATATTAGAGCATACTATAAACCACCAGTATTAACTCAAAACATTGAATTTTTCCTACAAGTGGATAATGTATTTGATACAAAGAGACATTATGGTATTTATGTTGATACTGGTTTATCGGATGAGTCAACAGAATTGCAAAGATATTTAAATGCAGGGACTGTTCCTGGCGGGTTAAATTCGCTGGAAGAATGGTATATTGATCAATCTCGAATGAGTTCACCTAGATCAATTAAAATTGGATTGAGTTATAAATTTTAAAAATATAAATTTAATGAAAATTTTTAGATTTAAAGCGGCTTTTATCGTTTGTTTAATGTTAAGCCCTTATCTGCTGTTTGCTCAACAAATTATACCAGATTCTGCAAATGGTGTGGTTTACAAGGGTGCTTTTGATAATATAGCTAGAGGTATTATCAATGGTAATTTGATTGAAACAAATTTTAGGAATCATGGAGAAATATCTCGTTGGGGTGATTTGCCTTGGGGTGTTTGGCCAAGGGGTATAGGTGGTCGTCATATTGATGGAATAGGAGTGGTGGTATCTGCATATGTAGAAGCAGTAGCATCTGACAAGGTATCTAGCCTAGAAGATTACATATCCATAACTTCAGACCCTGGGTTTCGAGCTGATACTTTATTAAACCCAGTAAGTATAAACTATCGAACAGCTGGAGCTAGGACGAGTCCTTACAGTGGAAACCTTTGGGGTTGGCTACCATTACCAGGTTTTAATGATCCGAATAGAATCGATCCAATAACACTTGGGAATGCGCCTTTACCTGCTTTATCAACTGATCATACTACTTGGCCTGACTTTTGGCCTGATCGACTTGCTGATCCAGACGATTCAGGATGGTCAGGTTATTGGAACGGTAGAGATGGTAAATTTCCTAGTTCTGATATGGAATCTTATTATGTAATGGATGACTTTTCCGATTACGAGTATGCTGTTGGTATTGAAACAGAAGGACCACATTCGAGTCTTGGTGTTTACTTCCCTAGTCCTAATGAAGATCCCACAATGGGAGGACTGGGACTTCAAGTTCAGATGAGATTGTTTCAATGGGCTAATATCTTAGCTGAAGACGCTATGTTTATTATTTACCGTATAACTAATAAAGGTGAAGATGATCAAATGAGACTCTACTTTTCACAGATTATTGACTATGGTTTAGGAAAAGATGAAAAAGATGACAATGCTAGTTATGACCCATTTTTGGATATTGTATATGGTTGGGACTCAGATGGTTTAGCAGATCCAACTAATCCTGGAGAAACTGAATATGAATTGGGCTATACAGGTTTTGCATTTCTTGAGTCACCTGCAAATGATGTTAACGGTATTGATGATGACCAAGACGGTATCATAGATGAGTCCCGATTTTTAGAGAACTTCTTAGTATTAACAAGTCAAAATGAGATAGACAATTACGTTGCTGCTAATTATGATGCTAATCAGTTTGAACTTTTCTATGGTGAATCATATCAAGCCCGACCTGCTTATCAAAAAGGAGTTTGGTATACCACTGATGAGAATTTAGATTGGATTGGCTTTAAAGATGGAAATGACAATGGAATTTGGGATCCAGGTGAACAACTAAATAATGACGTTGGTGCAGATGGGTTAAGCCCATTTGATTTAAATTATCCAGGAAGAGACACAGGAGAAGGTGACGGTATGCCTACTATCGGAGAGCCTAATTATAATGAGTTAGACGTAGATGAATCAGATCAAATCGGTCTAACTGGATTTGATTTGAATACTCGACCATTTTATGAAAGTGGAGATAATTTACGAGATGATACATGGTTATTTACACGAATAGCTATGAATTTATTCTCAAATCCAGATTATGTAGAGCCATCAACAGTAGTCGCTAATGAGCCGTTTCTTTTATTTACATCTGGTGAGGTTGAGTTATTTTCAAAATCAAAGGTTAATGCTAAATCAACTGATTTTTTCTCAACCGCATGGATTTTTGGCGATGACGAAATCGACTTCTTCAAAAATAGAAGGACTGTTCAAAATATTTATAATTCAGATTATAATTTCGCACAGCCGCCTATAATGCCAACCTTGACTGCAGTACCTGGTGATGAAAGAGTTACATTGTCATGGGATACATTGTCTGTGAGAAGTTTCGATAGATTTCTGCAGGATTTCGATTTTGAGGGTTATAAGTTATATAAAGGGACTAATGCTCTTTTATCAGATGCACGTGTTATTTCGGATGTGAATGGAACACCTAAATTTTATAAACCATTAGCACAATGGGACTTAGATAATGACATATCTGGTAATATATCTGTATTGGATGGCGAAGCTATTTATAACCTTGGCACTAACTCAGGATTGGAATTTTATTATGTTGATGATGATGTAACTAACGGTAAGATTTATTATTACGCTATTGTTGCATATGATAGAGGAATCCCTTCTTCAGGTGGAGATGATCCAGGTATTGATCCTCAAGAAAATACCTTTAGAGTAGAATTAAGTGGGGCAGGTACTGTTTTAGGTACTTCAATTAATACAGCTGCTGTAATTCCAACTACTAATCCAGCTGGCTATGTTAGTGGTGGTACTGATAGTGATCTGAGTAAAGTAACAGAGGGTACTGGGACTGGATATGCAAGCATTAATATCGCAGTAGAAGAATTAATAGACGATACAAAACTATATGAAGTTAGTTTTTCAGATTCAGCTGCAGATGTTGGTATACAAAGGGTAACTACTACATACGAAGTTAAAGAAGTTGGTGCTGAAGCACTTATTCCGTCAAGCGCTTATTCAAGCTCAAGTAGTATTGTAGATGGATTCATTATTAATTTTTCAAATGATACACCCGGAGATATTATACCTACAAAAACTGGTTGGGTATCTAATGAAGGTGGAGAAAATGAACTTTTTGGTTTAGATGCATCACAATTAGATGGACTTACTACTAAATGGAGTCTGACAATAACTCCAGATAAAGACGGAGATCTCACAAACTTTGTTAGAACTGATCATGATTATGAACTTTTATTTGTAAATCCAGAAGATAGTACATATCGCCCACCGCTACTTTTTGGAGGCGGTTTTAGCCGTTTCGATATTCCACTATTTGCAAAAAATTTAATGACTAACAAGCAGGCTGATATATTTATTATTGATGCTGATGATAATGATGAGATTAACCCTGGTGATCGATTATTTGTAGCAGAAAGAGATGAAGCAAATAGAATTAAATATAGGTTCACTGTTGACATCCTTTCTTCTAGTGAAAATGTTGCGCCTGCACCTGGTGAAAAAATTAGAATTTCAACTACTAGAGCATTTGGTAGCGATGACAAATTCCGTTTTACAATGAGGCGTCAAGCTATAGATGCTGATAAAGCTAAAGAATCTTTAGAGGACATTTTTGTTGCTCCTAATCCATATATAGGAGCAGCCTCTTGGGAAAGAGCGAGTGGTTCTATAGGTAGAGGTGAAAGAAAAATTGAATTTTTTAACTTACCGTTAGAGTGTACGATAAGAATCTTTAATATTCGTGGTGAACTAGTTCGAACTATTGAGCATGAAGGATCAATGGAAGATGGTTCAGCCTCATGGGACTTAAGGTCAAATGATAGTGAGGATGTAGCTTATGGTATATATTTCTACCATGTTGAGGCTCCAGGAATCGGTGAGTATATAGATAAATTTGCTGTAATTAAATAAACCAGGTAATAGTTAGAATTATGATTAAGAAAATTATCCAAATTCCAATTATAGTAGCACTATTTGTTACTCCATTAGTAGCTCAATCTGGGGGTGAAGAAAGTAGAGTAGGAACAACAGCTGCACCTTTCTTAACGCTTGGTGTTGGAGCAAAAGGACATGCGTTAGGTCATGCTAACACGATAAATGTCTCAGGCGCAGAAGCAATTTTTTGGAATCCTGCTGGTATGGCTATTCAAAATAAAGGAGATTCATTTAGTTCGAGTTTTATCAGTATAACCGAATATTTCGCAGATGTTGATATATATGGAACCGGTATTGTTGTACCTATTGGTAAAAATAAGGGGCAAAGTCTAGGTATAGGTTTACATTTTGTCGATTATGGTAGGATGGATGTTACCACAGTTGAATTACAGGATGGTACTGGTGCAACATTTGGTGCACATGATTTAAGCATAGGTGTATCGTATGCTCAAAAGCTTACAGATTCATTTCATTTTGGTGGTTCCGTTAAATTAATTCAGCAAAAGATATATGACATGTCTGCTGAAGCTTTTGCAGTGGATTTAGGATTTTTACTTAAGACGAATTATTTAAATGGTTTAACCATAGGTGCTTCAATAACTAATTTCGGTAGAGATATGCAAATGTCCGGTATTAATTCGGAGACTTATGTAGATCTAGACCCAACTAGTGAAGGGAATAACGAAGGTATAATTGGCAATATAAAATTAGATAACTGGGAATTACCTTTATCCTTTAAATTTGGATTAATGGCACCTGCAATTAAAACAAAAAATCTTGAATTATTATTGATGAGTGAGGTTCAACAAACTAACGATAATAAATTAAACATAGATTCAGGTGCAGAGTTAAGTTATATATCCAATACTGTAAAATTTCATATGAGGTCTGGATATAAAGATTTACTGCTTGGTAATAATGTTGATTCTCATTTTACATACGGGATAGGTTTAACTTTGAAAACTTCAACAGGTATAGGTATAGGTGTTGATTTTGCACAGGTACCTTTTGAGTATCTAGGACAAACCTCTATAATTGATGTTAAGTTATATTATTAGATAATTCAGCATTTTCAACGTTAGTATCCTTATGGGGATAGATGAATGATGAAATCTATTTGCCTTGTATTGTTAATTTGTCTGATAACTAGTTGTTCCAAAACAATAGAAATAGACAGAGATTTTAAAATTTTATTTAAAGTAAATGGGGTTGAAAGAACTGTCTATGATTTTGAAAGTTCTTATGTAACACACCTAATTTCTACAGGTAAAAATGATTCACGTAATGAAAGAGAGACATTTCTTACAGAAATGATCGACGAGATTTTACTGGCACAATCGGCAATAGATAAAGGATTTACAAGCCATTTAAAATATCAAGCAGCTATCGAATATCAACAGCGTAAATCAATGATTGATACTTATTTTGTTGATATGATGGAAGACAAAATTGAACCTTTAACTGATGATGAAATTAGATTAGCATATGCCAAAAAGCAAAGAACAGTTTATATTCGACAACTTTATTCAAAAGATCGAAAAGATTTAGAATTAGCATACGATTCTCTTAATTCAGGCAAAAATTTTATAGATGTTGCAAATACTTTTTATGAAACAGAAGAATATGATTCATCAGCGGGTTATCTTGGTCCAATAAGTTATTTTGGTATAGACGATGTAGTTGCTGAAGCCGCTTATTCAACTAATCAGGGGCAATTTACTAAACCAATAAGAAGCAGATTAGGATATCATATCATTTATGTTGATCATATCACTTATCCAGCAATATTAGCTGAAGATGAGTATCTATATCGTAAACAGGGTATTGCAAGTCAGATGCGTCTTCGAAAACAGAGATTGGTGTCAAATGATTATATCTTTGATTTGATGAGCGGATTAGATGTTCAAACCGATAACACTAATCTAAGATTATTACGTGAGGTTATCGCTAATATTGAAGATGCTGAATTAATACGACAGCCAAATAAATCAGAGAGCCCAGAATTACTCTGGACCGATGAACGAGTTGAACAATTATCAAATTTGTTTGATCGAAATGCTATTTTAGCTACATATAAAACAGATCAAGGTATACAAGTATTTACTTTTGGAGAATATTTGAGCTGGTTACCTTACTTATCCTTTCAAGAATCAAAAATTCGTTTAGGTGCCTCTGTTGGAAGAGGTATGAGAAATCAAGTACTGTATGAGATGGCTTCGTTTGAAGATTATCACACTGATAGTAGTGTAAAAAAGAAAGTTGAAATGCGTTCCTATGAAATACTTTCAGACTTATACCAGTATAGCATAACTATGGATGCCTTATTAGATACCTCTCAAGTCGAAGTACCTGAAACCTTTAAGTCGCGCCTTATTTCCTCTAGAAACTTATTACTCAAGGCTAGCTATTGGAAAATACCCATGTCTAACTTTGAAAAAACAAAACAATTGAAAGATCAAATTGCTAGTGGAACTTTACCTTCTTCAATTCAAGGATTTACTGAGATAATAAACGCAACTATTGATATAAATGAATATGATTATGATTTAGTCAAAAAAAGCAATCTAAAACAGCCAATTATAGCTTACTCTGATGAACAAGGTTGGATTTTATTACAAGTTGATGAACGAGAAATTATCGAAATATCATCTGAAACAAACTATGATGATTTACAGAAATCTTTTAAAGTATTTGATTCAATTAGAAAAGAACTTGATTATTTAAGGAGCGAAGCCAATATCGAAATTGATAGAAATTTATTCGAAGAAATTTCAAAAATATGGGCACTTAGCTAGTTTTGATTTTTCTGTTGTGTAGCTAAAAATTTTTGGAAATATTCTTGAGCTTTTAGTGTATCACCATTCAATATATGATATCGAGAGAAATTATATAATAATCGGGGTGAACTAGGCGTACGTAGCTCTGATTGATTGAGCCAATATTTTGCTTGTTGGGTGTTCTCTTCTAATAAATATAAAGATGAAAGTAAGTCATAATATCGGGGATCTTTATTCCCGTCATTTATAACTTTGTATAAAATATTGATCAGGTAGCCATCTTTTTCCCCGCTATTTAGAGTAAACTCGATACTATTTTCAATAAGACTTCGAGATTTAAGTTGCCATTTGAGTAGGTCATACGAATGCTCAACAATAGAAAGTGTATCATTTCGTTTTCTTGCTTCTGATAGAACTTCAGTCAGTGCGATAGGTATAAATATATTCTCTTTTGAAGCGATTGCTGCTATCGAATCAATATAATTTGTGTTTAAATAGCTTTCGAAAATGCGATTAAAAGATTTTAATTCATCGCTAATGTCTACATTTTTTTCAAAAGGGTATCCCACTAATAATCTGGCAATCCTAATTTCTGCATAGGCTTTTTCGAAGCGGCTAATATTAGCTGGAGGACGAATAGGATTTAAATTTATATAATTTTGTAATTTTGGCAATTTTATAATTGCTTCGAAGAAGCTGTCTGCGATATATTTGTGTCCTTGTTGATTTGGATGTAAATGATCAATAAAAAGTGAGTTATCCTCGATGCCACTTATTGATTTATTTCTAAAAAGTTCTTGAATAGGAATTAACTTTGCTGAACTTTCAGTAGTTATTTCATTGATTACATTATTAATATCTTCTGGGGCTCTGAATCTTGTTCCGTCTAACTCTTTTGCTTTTAGAAACTCTACTAATGCCGCATTAGGTTTATCCTCCTTTAATATCATTTGTGCTTTTTGATATGTTTTTAAGACCTCTGGACTATCTCCTAATGGAGTCTGATCTTTTAAATTTGAAGCAATTGTACCTATAAAAATGGGTATCTTTTCATTTTCAAAAATTTTTACGACATCACTTATATTTTTCAAAAATTGTTCTATACCATGATTATAAATCTCTGAGTCTTTAATTATGTTTGATTGACTAATTACCTTAGCCATCATTGTACGTCTTTCATTGATATTTTTACTGTCTACATCATATTGAAGTACTCCTTCTAGCATTTGAAATAGACGCCAATTTTTAAGCCATAAAATTAATCTTTTTATTAGAATTGAATTAATAAAACCAAATTGTGTCGTAGCTGCACCGAAAGAACCATAATATTCATTATGACCTGCATAAATCAGTATTGCATCTGGATCATAAGGTAAAACTTTTTTTGCTAGATCATGAATTACGTATGAATTAACAGCTGTCATACCCAAATTCACTACTTCAATATTCAAACCTTCTGTATTTAAAAGAAGTTGTTGTTTGAGTTGGTTTGGGAAGCTTGTATAAAAATTATAAGGAAAGCCTTCTGTGCTAGATCCACCAAACACAAAAATTCTAAAAGTATTTGTTTCTTTTATTTTTTTAAAAGGATTTGGGGCAATTACTGGAACAAATGACGGAAAATATCTTTCTATATATTTATTATTGGCAATAAGATATTCAGGTGTGTTAGGTGCATCCACAAAAAGATGCTGTTTTTCTTTTTCATATCCTCCTACTATAAGTACCAATTCTATAATCAGAAATAAAAAAACTGGAGTAAAAAAAGTAATTAGCCAAAATATTCTGTTTTTATTCTTTAAGGACATAATTACATATAAATTTTATGATTAAAATCATGCGAAATTAATTAATTAAAAAAGCCTCAAACAATTGTTTGAGGCTTTAAAATTTATTAACCGAGTTAGTTTTGAATTGGTGGTGCTTTCGTTTCATTTAGCTCAGCTTCCAAAGCTGGTAAGATATCACTCATTATACGTCTAAATTTAGATTTCGCAGCAATAAATTCTGATTTACCAATACTTAGCATTTCCTCATGCATTTTTGTTGGTGCATGTGTAGATGTGTAAAGATTTCTTATTCCAACCATCATTCGATCATTAGAATTAGGCGGACTTTGTTCACCTACTTCATTTTTTGCTTCACTACCTTGCATTAGTTCTTGTAATTCTAACAATTGCATGTGTGTATTATGTAGCTTTTTGTTGAGATCATTCGAAGGTCTAAGTGCTAATTCATGAGCTCTTTTCATTGCCTTTAATCGATTCATACTTTTTTCAAAATTTTGCATCGTTATTGTGACCTCTCTTTGAAATGCAATGATCTCATTCTGAAATGCTAACCGTTTTTCGAAACTAGGTCCAGGAATACTAGCTTCACGCAGAGGGATTACCTCAAATTCAATAGGGTCATCTAGAGAGGTTACCACGCCAGCTTCAACCTTCGCTAAATGTGCTGTATAGGTGCCAGGTACGGCCATGAAACCGCCACCAAACCATCCACCTCCACCACCCCGGCGAACAAGAGAAACCACATTCTGAGAAGCTAAACGAAGATCCCATGTAGCTCTATTAAGCCCTTTTCTAGCAGAACCTTTTACGGTTTGAATAACATTCCCGTCCGCATCGGATATGCTAATGCGAATGTATGGCTTATTTTCTCGCATTTCATCTTCCAGTGCATCCCAACCAGGGAATGGTATATCTTGATCGGCCGCTATGGCTCGTTCAGACTTCATTCGTTCTGCTTTTTTGGTAGTTAGACCATCTTTTAAATAGTAAGTAAAGGTGGCACCAAATTCTGGATTCTTAGCAGTGAAAAAAGAAGCTCCAGGATCAATTTCTACCGCACGTGGCATAAACCATTTAGCTGGGCGCGTTGGGAATAGATCAGCGTCTTTTGCTAACATTTCTCTCGAGATTTCTCGGAGGGGACTAATGTCATCTACTATGTAATATCCTCGGCCAAAAGTTGCAGCTACTAAGTCATTCTCTCGCCGCTGGATGGTAATATCGCGTACTGATATGGTTGGAAGACCTGCGTTAAATTCTATCCACTCATTGCCACCATCTAAGGTGAAATATACCCCGAACTCCGTGGCCGCAAATAAAAGACTGGGGGCTACATGATCTTGTATGACTCTCCAGACTAAATGCCGCTCAGGTAAATCACTAGAAATTATGGACCAAGATTTCCCACGGTTGGTACTTTTGATGATATAGGGAGTAAAATCTCCATATTTATGATTATCCAAGGCAGCATATACCGTATTAACATCGTGTAAATCGGCTCGAATATCATTTACAAAAGCGGTTGCTGGAATACCTTTAATGTTACCCACTTCAATTTTATTCCAGCTCTCTCCCCCATTTTCACTTACTTGAATAATTCCATCATCGGTACCCACGTAAAGTAATCCTTCTTGTAAGGGAGATTCTCCCAAGGATGTGATGGTGTTATAGTCAGACATGGCATTCATATCCCAGGCATTATCCCAACTTTGTATGCGTCCCATAATAGGAAGATTCATTCGTTCTTGGTCACGACTTAAATCTTCAGATATCGGAGCCCAAGAATCACCTCTGTCATCAGATCGCCAGACTCTATGAGAAGCAAAATAGAGTCTTGTTGGACTGTGTGGACTAACTAATATAGGAGCATCCCAATTGTACCGTTCATAATCTTCCCCTTCAAGAGGTTGTGGCTGGATAAAGGTGACGGTTCCAGTTGCACGATCGATACGATGTAGACCACCTCTTTGTGTTTCACCATAGACAATATTGGGATTACCAGGTTCGGTTGCAGTATCGTGTCCGTCTGCAAATAGAATATGTTTCCAATCTGTATTTCGAATACCTTCAACTAAATCTGTAGCTGAAGGGCCTTCATGAGTTCCGTTATCCTGTGTTCCACCATATAGGTTGTAGAAGGGGAGTTCATCATCTACGGCTACCTTGTAATATTGTGTTAATGGCAGATTACCAATATATCTCCAATTATTGGCATGATCATAACTTTCATATACACCACCATCGCTGCCCATTAGAAGATAATCAGGATCGTCGGCGCGGAATGCCAGTGCATGATTATCTGAATGCTTATTTCGTTCGGGTAAGTTGCTGTAGGTGCGACCGTGGTCATCAGATACAATCGTACGAACGTTCATAAGATAAATACGGCCAAAGTGATGGGGTGATGCATATAGCTCTTGATAATAATGAGGTCCTGTTCCACCGGAGACCATATCCGACATTTTTTTCCAACTTGCCCCTCTGTCTTCGGACATAAAAAGGCCACCTTTGGTTCGATCTAGCTCTATTGCTGCATATATAATATCAGGTTGTTGTGGTGATATCGCTAGCCCAATTTTTCCTTTGTTGGAGCCAGGAATACCTTTTTTGAGTTCCATCCAAGTTTCACCGCCATCAGTAGATTTATGAATACCCGTGCCAGGTCCGCCACCCATGTAAGCTGCAACTGTTCTGTGGCGTTGCCATGTGGCAGCATAAAGTACATCAGGATTACTAGGGTCTATGACTATATCAGTAACACCAACCCACTCATCATCGCCTAAAACCTTGTACCAATTAGAACCTCCATCTGTCGATTTGTATAAGCCACGTTCTCCTCCGGCATTCCATAATGGGCCTTGTGCAGCAACCCATATCACATCAGAGTTTTCAGGATGAATTACCACTTTAGAAATATGTTCCGAGGCAGTTAAACCCATGTTAGTCCAGGATGCACCGGCGTCGGTGCTTCGATAGACCCCATCGCCAAAACCAACATGCCGGCCACCTACATTTTCTCCTGTACCTACCCAGATGGTATTGGGGTTATTCGGATCAATGGTCACACTTCCTATAGAATAAGAAGATTCTCTATCAAAAATGGGAGTCCACGTGATACCAGCATTCTCAGTCTTCCAAACCCCTCCAGAGCCGACGGCTACATACCAATGGTTTTCATCATCGGGATGAATAGCAATATCAGAAATACGCCCGGATGCAAAACCAGTACTTACCCCACGCCATTTAAAAGCCGAATAATTAAGATTAGTAACTTCTGTGGTTTGTTGTGCAAAAGTGGAAGGTATGAGCATAAAAAGTAGAAGAGTCCAGCTCAACATCCACATAGATATTTGTCGTATCATAAATTATTTGTGTTAGTGTATGTTAGTAAGTCTAATGACTGTAAAATAAGAGTTCATAACATTAATAAGTGCTATTTTATGAGCCATAAGTCTATATAAGATTCAATACACCAAATTATCGCAATCTTAGAAATAAGCAAGGCCACTTAACGTATTTTTTCAATAAGGGTGTTTTAGATACAAAAACCTTCAATAAAATAAAAAGGAATGAATAAGCGATAAAGGTAAATAATAATTAAAATTTCCGGCATTCCTTGCATAAACTCAAAATAATACGAGGTAAAGTGGTGATATCTTGTGGATAAATTAACAAAAGTAACTCATTTACTTTATCTATATTATCTAGAAATTAATAAACTATTAGAATTTTATGATGGATAAACCACGAGATTATTGTGGTGTTTTTGGAATAGCAGATCATCCTGAAGCTGCTCTTTATAATTATTACGGCCTTCATGCACTTCAACATAGAGGTCAGGAATCAGCAGGTATCGTTAGCATTTATTACGATGAAGACAAGGAAAAAAATGTGATGCCTAACTATAAAGACTTTGGCTTAGTACTGAGTGTATTCAATAAGCCAAAGATTTTTAAAAAAATCCTTAAAGGCAGATCAGCTATAGGTCACAATCGGTACTCAACATCTGGTTCATCTAAAAATCCGTCTAATATACAACCTTTCACTGTGCATTATCAGTTAGGTAACCTTGCCATAGGCCATAATGGAAACTTATCCAATGCTAAACAAATTAGAGAAGCATTTACTAGAGATGGTATTCTTTTTCAAAGTACCTCTGATACAGAGTTAATTTTACATTTGATTGCCCAGAGTAAAAAAAATAAGCAGATCGAACAAATTATTGATGCTGTAGAACAGTTAGAGGGTGCATTCAGTTTGGTTATTTTGACGGATGATGCTTTGATTGCAATACGGGACTCAAATGGTTTTAAACCTTTGGCCCTTGGTGAAAAAGATGGTGCTTATTGTGTAGCTTCTGAGACTTGCGCTTTTGATATAATAGGGGCAAAATATATTCGAGATATTAATCCCGGGGAGATATTAATTATTCCACATAATGCAGCAAGGAATAAGATATCACCTGAAAATTTAAAATCTTTTCATATTGCATCAAAATTTGGGGCCACATCACAATGTATTTTTGAGTATGTATACTTTTCACGACCAGATAGTATGATTTTTGGTGAAATGGTGGATAAAATACGTCGTAATCTTGGTAAAACTTTAGCAAAAGAACATCCAGTTAACGAAGTTATTCAAAGTAGAACTAGTACTAGACCAGTAATTATTTCGGTTCCTGATTCATCAAATACTGCTGCAATAGGTTATGCTAGTGAGAATCAAAAAATGGGTTTTGACTGTAAATATGATATTGGATTGATTCGAAACCATTATGTAGGAAGAACTTTTATTTCCCCTGGACAGAAATCACGTCAACAAAAAGTACGCACAAAATTTAACCCTGTGAATGGAGTAATCGAGGGTCGTTCAGTCATTATCGTAGATGACAGTATAGTAAGAGGAACTACCTCTCAATATCTAATAAAGATGATTCGAGCTTGTAATCCAGCTGAAATTCATTTTTTAGTAAGTTCACCTGCGGTTGTTAGTCCCTGCTATTATGGCATGGATTTTCCTTCACCTGAAGAATTAATTGCTAATCGGTTTAATCGAGATATTAAAAAAATAGCGGCAGAAATCGGTGTGGATAGTCTTCGCTACCTTTCAACTGATGGGTTGGTACATGCTGTGAAGGAAGCGAATCCTTCTGGTGATGATTATTGTACCGCATGCTTTACTTCAAAGTATCCTGTTCCTGTCAAATTTGGTTTTCAAAAAGATGAGAACGAATTGGTATAAATATGTGGGTAGAATAAAACGCCATGTTTAATAATCCCGCTACTTTTATTACCAGTGCACTACAACTAGAAGACTGTCCACTTATGGACTTACCCGAGTTTTGTTTTGCTGGTAGGTCTAATGTGGGAAAATCATCTTTAATAAATGCTCTGCTCAAAAGAAAAAATTTAGCTCGTACTTCCAATGTGCCAGGCAAAACCCAGCAAATGAACTATTATAAAGTTGGTGAGACATGTTACCTAGTTGATTTACCTGGCTATGGTTACGCTAAAGTGCCGAAAAAAGAGCGAGAACGGTGGGGTAAAAATATACGTGTTTATTTAACTCAGCGTGAAACATTGCGCATGGTGCTTCACGTAATAGATGCTAGGCATCCCCCCTCTGCATTGGATGAAGATTTTTTTTACTGGTTAGCAACCGAGCAAATTCCATTTTCTGTTATGCTTTCAAAGACCGATAAAATCTCAAAAAATAAAGTACAACAGACGAGTTCAAATTTAAAAAAGTTGCTTTACAATATGAACATTGAAGTACCCATTATATCATATTCTGCAGAGAATAAAGATGGAATTGAGGATATTAAAGAACTCATTTGGGAATTTGTAAGCTGATAGATATAATCATCAAGCTTTATAAAAATATCTTTGTCAACCTACACCTTTTTTTTGTTAATTTTTCAACAATAATAACTCTCAAGATGTCTCGTTATGTCATTTTCCGTACTCCTTCTCGATAGTGTTGATCCTGTCTGTAAACAAGTTTTTGAACAGCGTGGTATCAAAGCGATTCAACCCGATACTCTCACCTTTGAAGAATTATATGCATGTATTGGTGATTATGATGGACTGGTTGTTCGTAGTGCTACTAAGGTTACTGCAGAACTATTACAACATGCTCAAAAACTTAAAGTGATTGGTCGCGCCGGGGTAGGTGTCGATAATATTGATATTCCCGCCTCTACTGCAAAAGGAGTATTAGTCATGAATACTCCAGATGGGAATACCATATCAACGGCAGAGCACACTTGTGGATTAATCATCGCAATGTCACGAAATATCCCGGCTGCGGTACAAACTGTAAAAGGGGGTGGATGGAATCGTAAAGCGTATATGGGAACTGAGGTTCATGGTAAAATATTAGGTATAGTAGGCTTAGGAAAGATTGGATCTGAAGTGGCCAGACGAATGAAAATTTTTGGGATGGAAATTATTTCATATGACCCATTTTCTACTAAAGAACATGCACAACAATTAGGCGTTAAATTAGTTGACCTAGAAGTACTTCTTTCTATGAGTGATTATGTGACGGTGCACACCCCACTTACCGAAAAAACCAAAGGCCTTATTTCTCTGGCCAATAAAAAAGGACTTAAAAAAGGTATGCGTTTGGTTAATTGTGCTCGTGGTGGGATTTATGAGGAAGCGGACTTACCAGAATTATTGAATGAGGGAGTATTAGGTAGTGTTGCCTTGGATGTGTATTCTACCGAACCACCCACTGAAGAAATTTATCAAATGTTAGTTCATCCAAAAATCATCTGTACACCTCATCTAGGTGCCTCTACTGAGGAAGCTCAGGAAAAAGTAGCGGAACAAATAGCGGCTCAGATGGCTGATGCACTCGAAAATACCAACTATAAGGGAAGTATAAATGGTAAATCAATTGCACTTTTAGCTAACAAAGAGGTTCAACCATATCTCGTTCTAGCAGAAAAATTAGGTAAGGCCATGGTGCAATTATCACCCGAACAAACCAGCGAATTAGAATTTGATTACGCTGGTCTTTGCACCAAATATGCAGATGTACTAACAGATAGTATTCTCAAGGGAATTATTAGCGAGTATGTCGATGATTCGATAAACCTAATTAACGCTCGTATTTACGCGGACGAACGTGGGTTTCAAATTAAAGAAGTAACATCTAATAGAACTAAAACTTTCTCAGACTTGATCACGATTCGAATGCCTAAGAATAAAGAGTATAAAAGTATTTCGGCTACTCTTTTTGGCGATGGAGATTATCGAGTGGTAGACATCGATGGATACAGATTGGAAATGCGCTTAGAAGGGGATCTACTGCTATATCAAAACGAAGATAAACCAGGTATGCTAGCTTCGGTAAGTGGTGCCTTGGCGGAAGAATCTATAAATATTGGGGCGCTAAGTTTGGGGCGAGCATCCAGAGGCTCAAACGCAATTACCGCAATAGCCGTCGATCGTAAGTTAACTGAGGAAGAAACCAATAATATTCGGGGTAAGGATGGAATAAAAGCCATGCGATTTATTTCATTGAGTTAGTTCCCGTAAGGTATCCATTCTCCGGCATGCCAGCGCTTTATTAAACTTTGAAGGTCACAGGTTTTTAATTGTTGTTTTTGGAGGACTCTATTGGGTAGTTCTTCTAAACTGGCTATGGTCATTTCCCTTTTCCCAAGGGCCCCAGTCGCTTTATATACCTGCCAGCCAGTTACCGCCATAGCCGCTCGAATCTGAGTGGCAGCCGCGTAAGTGCTTAGTTTTGCATGAGGATGACCCCATTTCTTATAACGTTCAAAAATACCAGGTGTCCAGCATTCTGGATTCTGTTGAATGGAGAAGGGATCGTGAAAATAGAAATTGATGCATTGGCTAAAAGGTTTTAATTCAGTTATTTCTTGAATATTACCCCAATATAAATGCAAGAAAATGGGAAGATCCTTTTCTGGTTGATAATGATTCCATCCCTTTTTTAACCCCTTCATACTTTTGGAAAACCATTCTTTCATAGTGTCTCTTTGCCAGTCAATAGGATACTCAAAAGTCGCGGCAATTTCTGTAGAGATGGGGTACGCTTCAACCGAATAAAAATGTAAAGCTGTAGAACCTGTATTATGTAAGTTAGAGAATGACTTCAAAAAGGCTTGAGCGGCCAATAAGAAATTTAGTCCTGTACCAAAGCCCATTTCAAAAATCATAAGTTCACCGTTATGTGCTTTGAGATAATCATCAATGTTCAGGCGCTTTATGAATACTGTCTGACTTTCTGCTAGCGCTCCGTTTGGATTGTGATAGTACTGATTGTAGTGTTTTGAAAAGAGGGTAGAAGATCCATCTTTGGTTACAAACGGTATTACTTTTGTCATCCTAGATTATTCAAATTTGGTGGTTATAGTGCCATATTCTACAGATATGCTAAACATAGCTATTGCTACAAAACTACCAAAAAAAAGACCATCAGGAACAATTAAATTCATATTGTTAAATAGGGTTTTTAGGTTTCTGGTATATGCGTCAAGTTTATCCTATGGGTAAAGAAAGCCTATAAACGTGCCAAATTGTTCTTTTCCTCTAATAGTTAAAATTCTGAAATTTATGCCTACATTAGATAATTCGTTAGAAATATCGAACACAAATTTTAGTCCGATATATTTCATCGACATTTATCATGTTATGACTTTTATTGTGAAAAGTTCAACAAAAATAGTTTTAGATCTTGACTGTAACGTTCCTTGTCACATCACAGATTGTTCTCTACGGGCTTTTATTTCCTAATTTAAAAGTCAAACCGCCTCTAATTATTAATCCTTTATTTAATTGTTCTCCAATTGCATATCCTGTCGATTTATATCCTACTTGAAGTGTAAATCCATTAAGGTTTTTGTCTTTGCTAATGTCATAATTAACAGTAGATATAAATTGACCACCAAAACCCTCATATGCTAAAAGTTTGTCATTTTGATACAACTCAATATTTGGTTGATCCCAAATTTGTCCTGAAAGATTTAACGATATTTGATTGGACAATTTTATGTTCCAAATATTTGCTAAGACGCGCCATGATTTAGGTAAATTTGGGTCTGAATGACTAAAACTAAGCAGCATTAATTTAGAGTTTAACTTAAAGTAATTTTGATATACTAATTCTGGACCATTAGGGGTGTATTGAAATCTAAACCTAGGCAAATATTTAAGTCTAATACTCAGTTTTATCATTCTTATTCTGGAGCTATGTCTACCTTTAATGATGTAATCGTAAAAGATAGACTTGAAGGCGTAAAAATTTATGGGATCAGTCAATAGTGCAATAAATGAATAAGTGCGCATTTTTTTCCGAGTAAGTAATTCAGCACCATATAGCTGATTTATGTTTTGTCTGTATTGTATCGGGTCAGCGGCTGGATTGGTAACAAAGGCTGTGTAGCCTGGCATATCATTGCTTCCATATAGATAGGTAAGGCCAAAATTGTAATTGAATTGCTCATCTAACAATATGTTCTTACGCATTACATCGGTTAAAACAAGATTAGTTTCAGAACCGCCTAGACGATACATTAATTCTTGTTTTACGGTAAAATTTTGAGGGTAAGTGGCATTTATGTAGGAGAATTCATTGGTGAAAGGTGGAGGCATATTGTAGACAATTTTATCAATTGAACCACCTGCCTCTAGCATTCTATATCCATGACCAAATCTTTCATGATTCATTGTCATTGCATAATCAATTATTAGATAATTACTTAAGAATAGTTTACTAAAGCGGAAAATAGGATTAATCGCTTTAGCGAAATTATTTTCAGTTTTGATAATTTTTTTTGGGATGAACAATGAGTCTGCATAATCCAGTAAATGAAAACCTGCATTAATATTTTGTCCTGAAAAATTTTGTCCTAATTGTTTTTCATAGATTATACTATATCTAGTTTGTGCTTTCCCTAAAATGGTGATAAGCGACAAGAAAATTGTGATAATTAATTTTGTTTTTTTCATAGATTTTTATGGCTTGTAAAATTAGGTGCATCGGTGGCCGATTGACTTACATAAATATTTACCCCATTATCTATATTTGAATCGATAATACTCAATTGTTTTCAGTAAGTATGTATCTCTGAGTTTTAAAAAAGCATTAAAGTAAATAGTGGCTTACTATTTCTTTCGCCATAAAATTGTATGCTTCCAAAAGGAATGCAAATTTTGAGGGATTCTTCATCAATAAGTTTTAGTTCTTACGAATAAGTATAAATGCCAGCGGCTGATTCGGTCCATTGGTTCAGCCGCGCTTCTGAGGCAGTAGGCGAGACCACTATACCTTGTTTCAATCGGATAGTCATAGTTTTAAAAGACTGAGATAGAGTAAGTTAGCCTTTTTTTTTCCTTAATTATATGTTCAATTTCTTGAATTTCGTGCTCAAATTTTAACTCGAGGCTTTGGGGCCTATTTACCACACTTACTGCCTTTTTTTGCCCTACCTCACTTGCTGATATCGCCATGGCCCTACTACTTGGTTCTACAGCATCGCTACTGGCTTTTAGGGATTTCTTTATGGTCATAGCAATACTTTTATCAAGCGCATGAGGTGGGTTAGTATTCTCTTGGTCATGCCTTTCTATTTGATTGCATTTATTGCTAACAAGTAAAGACACAAAAAAAGTAAAATAGCTCCAACAAAGATTTCCTAAGAAAATGAACTCATAGTTTTCCTAAATTGTATGTGTACAAAAACATGCAAAGAACTTATATGTAAGTTACAGCTCCATCAATTCACATACCTTCTATTCGATGAACATTCAACATTGGTGTGCTCCTTATTTAAAAAAAGCTAAAGAAGAACGGGAATATCTGCATCGTTTCCCCGAATTGAGTTATAAGGAATTTGAAACAACAAACTACATTGAAAAGCAGCTAATGCGGTTAGGTTTTGTTGTCGAAAGACCTTTGGAAACTGGCTGTGTGGCAATAATTGAGGGGGATATCAATTCCGATAGAGTAGTTGCTCTTCGAGCAGATATTGACGCACTGCCCATACAGGAAGAGGGAGAAGCTAAAGCGGATTTTTTTTCAACGCGTCCAGGAGTGGCCCACTGTTGTGGCCATGATGCGCATACGGCTAATTTATTAGGAGTCGCGCGAGTATTAGCTAAATATACCTCTGAGCTGTCGGGGAAGGTGTTATTAATTTTTCAGCCCGGGGAAGAAACACTCCCTGGTGGTGGGCGCTTACTTTGTGAAACAGGATGGCTTCAAAAGTATCCGATACAACAAATTTATGGATTACATACCTCACCTTCGCATAGCCCTGGAACCATTGCCACTCGCTCTGGAGAATTAATGGCGGCACCTGATGAGTTTCATATGATGATTCGTGGGATTGGTGGGCATGCTGCGCGCCCACATGAAGCGGTTGATCCTGTGGTAATTGCTGCTGAATGTATCTCTTCCTTTCAAACCATTGTTAGCAGAAGCGTTGATCCAACAGAAGCGGTCGTGGTAACGGTAGGCAGAATCGAGGGGGGTACGGCCCATAATATAATACCTGAAATGGTCCAAATATGGGGAACCATTCGAACGTTTTCGAGTGCTATGGCTCAACGTGTCGAGCAGCGAATGCAACAAATATGTAAGGGTATCGCTCAAGCCCATGAAGCTGAAATATCCTTGACCATTAACAAGGGATACCCTGCTGTGATTAACGACGAAAAAGCCGCCAGAGAAGTCATTAAGCATGCTAATCACTTGTTTGAATCCGATAAAGTCGTGAAAATGGAACGACCCATGATGGCTGGTGAAGATTTTTCTTTTTATCAGCAATATTTTCCTGGAGCTTTCTTCTTTGTTGGAAGTGGCGCTCGAGAAAGTGACTCTACCTATGTTTGGCATCACCCAAAATACAACGTAGATCCTGGTTTTTTTGAAGTAGCGATGCCTTTGATGGTATCATTAGCTCTTGGCGAATCAGATAAAGCAGGTTTACACTAGGTTCAGAATTGTGAGTATATCTAAATCATTTCATCGCCCTAAGAAAGCTCAATGGTCGTACTGGGAAAGAGAGTTGGGATGGGATCGAACATTTGCGAGTTATCTTACGTATCGACCATTGGAAAGGAACTATGACTTTGTTGTAGTTGGGGCAGGATTTACAGGCTTATCTGCGGCTTATCATTTAGCCAAAAGACATTCAAAAGCTAAAATTGCTCTTCTTGATCGGTACCTTCCTCCATTGGGAGCGAGTACCCGAAATGCAGGCTTTGCTTGTATAGGTACAGTTGGAGAGTTTATCGCTGACAGCCAGCTAGAACAGCCCGAGTGTGTCTGGGATCGTATGCATGAACGCTGGAAAGGGTTAACCTTACTTAGAAGTATTTTGGGGGATCAAGTTATTGGGTATGAGTCCTTAGGAGGGCATGAACTATTTACTGAAGAAGAGGAATTTGAGCGGGTCGCAACGTATTTGGCTTCTTGCAATACTGCTTTAAAACAAAGAACAGGACTTGATCAGTGGTATAATCTAGCAAGGATTAATGGATATAATGCCATTCAAATGCCGCGAGAGGGTCAACTACAACCTGCAAAGGCATGGGCTAGATTTGCTCAATTATGTGAGCAGATAGGAATACACTTAGCCTGTGGGCGAAAATTAGTAGATATGACACGGAAAATGGATGGATTAAGCTTAACCGTGGAAGAGGGTGCTAAAAGAAGCCACCAACAGTTCCATAGCTCGTCAGTGATTCTAGCAACCAATGCGTTTTCAAAAGCATTACGCCGAGATGTTTCGGTGAGTCCTGGAAGAGGTTTGGTACTGCTAACTAAAGCCTTAAATTCTCAACCTTGGCAAGGAACATTTCATGCACAGCGGGGATATATTTATTTTCGAAATGTGGGGACAGATCGTTTGTTGTTGGGGGGGGGTAGGCATATGGATGTCTCTGGTGAAAAAACCACTCAATTTGGCGTAAACACCGAAATTAAAGCGTTCTTACTTAGATACATGAAAGAGATATTAGTGATAGATCCTAGTGAGGTTGAATTCGAATGGTCAGGAATAATGGGCTTTACGCCAGACAAGAATCCGGTTATTCGGACCGAATTATCTGGAAATATAGCTATAGCGGTAGGGTTGAGTGGGATGGGAGTGGCTCTTAGTACAGAACTTGGCAGGAAAGCGGCAGAGCTTTTTTAGTTCATTTTAGGAGTTAGTGTTTGATAAAAGCGTAACCATTCTGCTGTAATCATGGCAGTTGCTCCCCATAAAGGGACTCTGTGCACTTGGTAAAAAGGTACATCATAAATTTGATTACGAAGAGTCCATTCTTCCATTTTTTTTCGGTTGGTATCCAGTAGCTGCTCATGGGGTACTCGAATGATTTCTTCTACCTCATTCGGACATGCAGCCATACTTTCTGTATCATGCACCCAGGCAATAAATGGAGAAATCTTGTGTTTACTATGATGTAAGTAAAAGGTTGGTAGTTCTCCAATTAGCTCAACTGTTTCGGGTTTAAGGGATAATTCTTCTTCTAATTCTCTTACTAGCGCTTGTTCCGATTTTTCATTGATATCTAGACGTCCACCAGGAAAACTGATTTGCCCTCCATGGCTTAAGTGAGGTTTTCGAAGGGTATAAATTAATTCAATGGTGGTATCCTCCAAGGATGGTGTTGGTCCTATATGGCTGGATAGAGCTTGATAAAGAGGAATACATACGGCGCTTTCAGTATAAATGATTTCTTTAAGCGGTTTTTGTGGACTTAGATAGGGATTATTATTCTTGGTTTTTATAGAATGGGTATTCTTCGGGATAGGATGCATTTCCTGGTAGTAGGGTTCCTTGGGAACATAGCCTTCGGCCAACCGTCTGAGATGCTGTATCAAAGAAGTATATGACATCACAGAATATAGCGAGTCTAAGGAAAGATTTTTTATGAATCTCTAGCCTGCTTACCTTATTGAAAATTTATCACCGATATAATCTTAGACCGTTTATGAACTAAGATTTGGTTTCTACAAATACAAAGCATATGAAAAAATATAATGTATATGGAGTTGGGAATGCCCTTGTCGATCTGGAATGTAAGATTACGGCTGAATTTTTAGAAGAACAGCAAGTGGCTAAGGGACTTATGACACTGGTAGATGAAGCTACTCAACAGCGCTTGTTAGAAGCCATGTTACATCAGGATTATGAACGTAAATCGGGTGGGTCGGCGGCCAATACTATGATTGCAATTAGTCAATTAGGAGGTAGTGCCTACTATTCTTGCAAGGTAGCAGCTGACGAATTCGGGGATTTTTATTTGGCTGATATGAACAATGCAGGAGTTGAAACGAACTTAGATGGACAGACTAGGCAAGCAGGTACTACCGGTAAATGTCTACTGATGGTTTCAGAGGATTCCGATCGGACCATGAATACCTTCTTGGGTATTAGTTCAGAATTGTCCACACAAGAACTTTCTGCTTTAGCTATACAATCTTCAGAATATGTGTATTTAGAAGGGTATCTAGTGGCAACCCAGCGCGGTTTTTCTGCTATGAAAAAAGCCTTTTCCATAGCAGAAAAGCATGGAGTGCATACATCCATCACTTTATCTGATCCATCATTAGTTCAGGCTTTTAGGCCAAAGTTTCAGGAGGTGATTGGCGCCTCTGTTGACTTATTATTTTGCAATGAAGATGAAGCAAAAGCGTATACGGGAGCATCTAGCTTGTTGGAAGCTCGTGAAGCATTAAAGAAAGATGCTAAGAGGTTTGTCATAACGATGGGGAAAAATGGAGCTATGATTTTTGATGGTGATACTTTCATCGATATTGAGCCTTTTCGAGTTAAAGCCTTAGATACCAATGGAGCTGGTGATATGTTTGCAGGGAGTTTTTTGTATGGAATTACCAACGGAATAGGCTATGCCGAAGCTGGAAAGTTAGCTACCAAAGCGGCCTCAATGGTAGTAGAGCAATATGGGCCGAGACTAAGCTGGCATCAAATGCAAGATTTATTAGAGTGATATGAATGAAATCGTTTTAGCCTCTCGTAATCCAAATAAAATTCATGAGCTCAGAGAACTTCTTTCTATACCAGATCTTAGGGTCTTGTCTACCACTGATTTCTCTGAGCTTGAAGAAGTAGAAGAAGATGCGGTGACCCTTGAAGGGAATGCATTAAAAAAAGCTAAGTATGTTGCAATGGTAACAGGTTTACCAAGTTTAGCGGACGATACAGGCTTAGAGGTGGTAGCTCTGAATGGTGCCCCGGGTGTTTATTCTGCACGCTATGCTGGCGAACAGGCAAGTTATGATGATAATGTGGAAAAATTACTCTCAGAAATGACTCAAATGAATGTGCGTAATGCTCAATTTCGTACGGTAGTTGCATTTGTTGATGCAGACAAACAGTGGCTTTTTGAAGGTGTTTGTACAGGGCAAATTTCTAGATATAGGAAGGGAGCAGAAGGTTTTGGTTATGACCCCATTTTCGTGCCAGATGGATTTGAGCAAAGTTTTGCTGAAATGGATGCTAAGCAAAAAAACAGCATTAGCCACCGGGGTTTAGCGATGAAAAAGGCAGTGATATTTTTACAAGATTGGTTATAGCAATGGAAAGTAGTGTAACAGCATTTGGTTGGTTAGACTATGTAATATGGATACTCTACATGATTTTTGTGGCTTATTTTGGGTTGAAAAATTCGGGTAAGCAGCAGAGTGCGAAAGATTATTTTTTAGGAGGAAAGGGGATTCCTTGGTGGGCGGTATTGTTTTCGGTGGTCGCTACTGAGACCTCTACCTTGACATTTATCAGTATACCTGCAATTGCGTATGGAGGAAACCTTACATTTTTACAAATTACCATAGGATATTTTATTGGGAGAGTGATTGTGGCACTGATATTTTTGCCCCGTTATTTTGAGGGTAAAATCTACACAGCATATACATTCCTAGAGCGCAGATTTGGTCCCTCGATGCGAAATGCAACCTCTACAACTTTTATGTTTACACGCTTACTTGCAGATGGGGTTCGTCTATTTGCCACAGCTATTCCTATAGCAGTTTTGTTACGATTTGGTGGTGTATTCGAGGGATGGAGTGATTTTCAACTATACATAATGGCTATTATGGTGATCACCTTGGTCACACTATTGTATACATTTTTAGGGGGGATAAATGCGGTAGTATGGATGGATGTGATACAAATGGGGGTATATCTTGGTGGAGCCATACTTGCTGGGGTACTGTTAGTACAAGCTTTACCTGATGGGTGGCAATCGTTTTATCAGGCGGTCATATCTACTGGGAAAACTCAATGGTTTGACTGGGGCTGGGATGGGAGTTGGAAAAACTATTTAGAGCAACCTTACGTTTTTGGGATAGCTATTATTGGTGGGGCTATTTTTTCCATGGCCTCTCATGGTACGGATCATCTACTCGTGCAGCGCCTGCTAGCAACGGGATCATTGGGTTCAGGGCAAAAAGCCCTCATAGGAAGTGGTTTTGTCATAATTCTTCAATTTTCACTATTTCTATTTATTGGATTACTACTCTATACATTCTATGAGGGAGCGGATGTATCTGCACTTGGGCTACGAACCCAGGATGAAATATTCGTCAAGTATATTGTTGAACAAATTCCTTCGGGGGTTTCGGGACTTATTGTAGCCGCTCTATTTGCTGCAGCAATGAGTAGTTTGAGTTCTTCATTAAATGCCTTAGCCTCTACTACATTATATGATCTAATTATTCCTTATCAGAAAAAAGTATTAAATACGGTTGAAGAACTTAACTTGTCAAGGAAAATTACTCTTGTATGGGGTATCGTACTTAGTGTTTCAGCCCTTTTATTTACCTCCTTACAACTTCAAGCTGGTGAACGTCCAACGGTGGTTGAGTTGGGCCTCGGTATAGCTTCATATACCTATGGTGGTTTGTTAGGTGCTTTTTTGTTGGGTATGATTAGTAAAAAAGCTCAATCTATAGATGCGCTAACGGGTTTCTTCACCGGGTTGATATGTCTATTATTCATGGTTAATGGTCCGGTCCAAAATCTGCTACCCGGGGAACCTTTGGCTCTAGCATGGCCACTTTATACCGCTGTTGGTGCCGCAATAGTCATACTTATAGGGGAATTATCAGCCACTTTTCGAAACAGTAAGGCCTAACAAATAATTGTTTCGTTTCGCTTAGGTCCTGTAGAAATAATTTTAAAAGGAATACCCAAGTAATCTTCTAAAAATCGGATATATTCTTGAGCAGTATCTGGTAGTTGATCCCAAGTGGTGATGCCCGATATGTCTTGATTCCAGCCTGGTAGTTCTGTATAAATAGGTTCTACTTTTTCTAAATTTTTGAGGCTTAAAGGAAATACGTTGGTTTCTGTATCACCAATGACATATGATGTGCAGACTTTGATGATATCAAACCCGTCCATTACATCCATTTTGGTTAGAGTTAATTCATTGAGTCCATTAATTCGACACGCATACTTTAGCGCCACTAAATCTAACCAACCGCAACGACGTGGGCGCCCGGTAGTTGCGCCAAATTCATGGCCTTTTTTTCGGAGCAATTCTCCGGTATGACCCAAAAGTTCGGTTGGGAAGGGGCCATTTCCAACTCGAGTACAATAGGCTTTAGTAATTCCCATAGCTTGGGTGATAGCTAATGGAGGGATACCACTGCCTGTACAAGCTCCTCCAGAAGTGGGAGAAGAGGAAGTTACATATGGATAGGTGCCATGATCTACATCAAGCAGGCAACCTTGAGCCCCTTCCAATAATATATTCTCGTCTATTTCTAGCGCTTCGTGTAGCATATGAGTGGTGTTGCATATATATGGACTAAGTTTTGTTATTGCCCCCTCAAGCTCATAGATTAATTCTTGGGCATCTATGATAGGCTCCTCATAAATATTCTCAAGTGCTCGATTTATATCCTCAATATTTTGGATAAGTTTTTGGTGAAGTACATTGGTGTCCAATAAATCAATCATACGTATTCCAATTCTCGCAACTTTACTCACATAAGCGGGGCCGATACCACGTCCGGTTGTGCCAATAGCCTTAGCTCCCTTTCTTTTTTCCTTCATTTGGTCCAAAATCTTGTGATAAGGAAGGATTACATGAGCTGTTTCTGAAATATAGAATCGGTTTTCTAAATTGAAACCCATTGAATGAACCTGGTCGATTTCTTCCAAAAGAGCTAAAGGATCTATAACGACTCCATTACCGATTATGCAAATCCCATCTCCATTAAATATTCCGGATGGGATAAGGTGAAGTACTACTTCTTTATCGTCAAACTTTAGGGTATGACCAGCATTCGCACCCCCTTGAAATCGGACTATATAACGGGATTCTTTACTAAGAAGGTCAACAATTTTTCCTTTTCCTTCATCGCCCCATTGGGCACCAATAACTACTCTAGTAGACATAAATGATTGCTAAGTGATCGATAAAAAATAGAAGAATATCAAAAAAGGTGTAAGGAGAGCTACACCCCTCAAAGTCTGATGTGACGCGAGGGAATTAAGCGTCTTCTTTATACGACTCTACCGCCTCATCCACTGAACGATAGTGTTTAAAAACGGTGATGAGTTTAGTGACCACCAATAGGCTTTCAATTTTATCGGTTGCATTGGCAATACGGAGGTCACCTCCGGCTTTTCTCATAGTGGTGAGACCACCTATAAGCATACCCAAACCAGAAGAATTCATAAACTTTACCTTAGATAAATCAACAATTACGTTGGTTTTATTGACATCTATTAAGGCATGTAATTCTTCATTCAGACTGACTGCATCAGGTCCACCCATTACATTGCCTTTAAATTGTATTACAACGCAGTTGTAACGTTCCGATGTTTGATAACTCATGATAATACTAAGGTTTATTTAGTGTTTTTTTTGTGTCTAATTCAAGTACAAGAGGGCTAGCTACAAAAAGCGAGCTATAGGTACCTAATATCACGCCTATTATAAGTGCAAATGATAGACCTTTCAAAACTTCTCCACCGAATATAAACAGAATAGTTACCACAAAGAAAGTAGTTAGAGAAGTAATTACTGTTCGACTGAGTGTATCATTCAGGCTTTTATTAAACATTTCAATGGTATCCATTCCTTTATGTACTAATTTATTTTCTCTGATTCTATCAAATACAACTACTGTGTCATTGAGAGAGTATCCCACGATGGTGAGGAATGCCGCAATGATATTTTGATCGATTAATAAATTAAAAGAGACTACGTCGCTTAATAAGGTGAAAATACCTAGGGTGATAACTACATCATGAACTAGTGCAGCAACTGCTCCTACTGAAAAAGTCCACTTTCGAAATCGTATTAGGATATAAAGAAAAATAATAACAATCGCGTATACGACGGATTGCGCAGCAGCTCCTTTTAAATCCTCCGCAAATCGAGGGCCAATGGAATCGCTCTTTTCCATGCTGAAACTTGCCTCACTTATATTGGCACTAATAGCACCCTCAATTAGGTTTTGTACCTCATCGGTACTGAGCTCATTGTCAGTACGGATTAGTATTTCACTATCCGAACCAAATAGCTTTACTTCAGGAGACGAACCTAAAGGTTCATTTAAAAAGGATCGAACATCTTGTGTTTTCACTTGAGTATCGAATGCATATACGAATTCTTTCCCCCCACGGAAGTCTATGCCATATTGCAAGCCCTTTGTCAATATTATGGCTAAAGATGCTACAAATAGAATACTAGAAATAGAATAGGCAATTTTCCGTTTGCCTAAAAAATCAAAGTTGGGTGTTTCAAACCATCTCATAAGAAGAACCTTTTTTTAAAAATTATTAACCGAAGCTAACTGCTTCTGTGTTATTGCGGGTTAAGTAGTCTATGACAACGCGCGTAATAATAATGGCACTAAATAGTGAACACGCAATACCTGCCAGCAAGGTAACGGCAAAACCTTTAATAGGTCCTACTCCAAAACTCATTAGGATTAAGGCTACAAAACCAGTGGTTACGTTAGCATCAATGATGGCACTCATCGCGTTGGAATAACCTGCTGAAATTGCAGCTCTCATAGTTTTACCACCACGTTGTTCTTCACGTATTCGATCAAATATTAACACATTAGCATCTACCGCCATACCTATAGTTAATACGATTCCTGCCATACCAGGTAATGTTAAGGTCGCTTTAAATCCTGCCAGAATACCAAGGATGAAAATTATATTTAGCATAAGAGCTAAATCGGCGACTCCACCGCCAGTACGGTAATAAACAATCATAAAAATTGCCACAATAGATAGTCCCACTAATACCGATCGAAAGCCTGCTTGTATTGAACTCTCACCCAAGGTAGCGCCCACAGTTCGCTCCTCCATAATTTGAAGTGGGGCTGGTAGGGCACCTGATAATAAAATATTTACTAAATCTTCTGCTTCAGCCACATTTTCCAGGCCAGTTATGCTGGAATTCCCACCATTTATTTTTGTGGATACATTTGGATAGGAAACAACATAACCATCAAGTACAATGGCGATAGGCTTGCCAATGTTGGCTCCTGTTATTCGACTCCATATTCTTGCTCCTTCACTATTCATACCCATCGATACTTCAGGAACATTGGTTGTTGGGTCAAACTGAATAGAAGCTTCTTCTATGACTTCGCCGGTAAGTTCGGAATTGTCACGCACTCCATAAAGTGCAAACTGCTCTACACCGCCTTCAAACCCTATTGGTCTAGAACCCCACAAAACTACTGTATTTCTGGGCATTATTCTTTGTATATCTGATGAACTTAATAAGTCCATAATTTTAGCAGTGTCTTCGGCCATTGCATAACCAAAAACATATGGGCTTTGAGTTTGAATGAATGACATTCGTTCAAGTAATTCATTTGTTGGGCCGCTAAGATTTAGACTGTCAGCACTATCCGCTTCCACATTGTAAAACTCGATGGCTCGATTTCTGAAATTAGAGAAATCTTGGGCATCTGCACCTGTTCGGAATTCTAAACGGGCAGTACCCTTTAGTAGATTTCGCACTCGTTCTTCGTCATCCACACCAGGTAATTCTACCACAATACGACTCTGTCCTTGTTTTACGATGGATGGTTCGGTAACTCCGAATCTATCAACTCGAGTTCGAATAATTTCGATAGCACGATCTAATGCAGCATCGCGTTGCACTTTTAGAAACGCTACAATTTCATCATTGGTGGAACGGCGCGTAATGTCCTGAGATTCACTACGGTAGAAGCGACTTAACCTAGCATTTGCATCTCTTCTCTCAAACTCAAGTTGCATTTCATCGATGAAATCGGTGTCGTTCTCTTCGGCTACTTCTTGAGCTAACTGAACTACTACTTCAAGCTCAATATTACGGTTACTCCCTGCAAGTTCTAGAATGAGTTGAGGTGTACCTACTTCAAGTGTAACATGCATTCCGCCTTGTAAATCCAAGCCTAATGAAAGAATATTTTCTTTTAGGTTGGATAGTTTTTCAGCATTATCCAATTCATATTGAGTACGCTCTTCTTCGGTAAAGGTACTTATTTGTCGTTGTTCCAAATTCCAAATAATGGTTGGATACAAATAGTACAGTGTCAGGGCGAAAAAAGCCGCTATTACACCTATTTTAAATCCGTTTCCTTGCATAATAATATTTTTTTATTGTTAGTATAAAGTGATTATGAGGTTCGATTATTGCGAACTTAAAAAAGAGATATAGTGAGAGTTAGGGGGCGCCAATGGCTATGCCGTTAATCATAGGATGCTCCTGCGTGATAGTAGGATGGCTTGGGTTCTGAACCTCAGAGTATAAGCTTATTATATTTTCATAGGTAGTGGGCTCAACTAAACAATTAGGATTTGTAAGTTTAGATAATTTGCTATGAGAAAGGTTTTTGAGGATATATCCTCGTGGCTCAAGTATTAAAGTCTTGTGTTGATGCTGGTCCATATGATCTAGTATATTCCATTTTATATGAAATTTTTTATCTAGATTTTTTTGTTTTAAATAGGCTTTGACTGCATTTGTCCATTGATTTACATTGTTGCTTTCTTTCCAAAGTTTTTCGAAGTGCAAACGAATTGACTCAAGACGTTCTGGGTCCCTAAACTCAGGGTACTGGTTCGAAGCTAGAGAGTGATTAAAGTGTTTGTTGAGCCATTGAGTAAACCGTTGATTTTGAAGTTCATTTTCGAGCATAAGTATACTCTGTGAAACGAAAGAGAAAAATAGCAAACTTAGGCTAACTTTTTTAAGAATATGTGTATGAAAAGAATTCATGTATAGGTACTTAAGATAGTAAGCTTAGAGCTTTCCTACAACGGAAGATAGTCGTTCAAATTCTTGCTTTAAAAACATCCCCGTATAAGAATTAGGAACTTCAGAAATTGTTTTAGGGCTGCCTTCTGCAACAATTTGCCCGCCTGCCTTACCACCCTCTGGACCCAAATCAATAACCCAGTCAGCGGTTTTAATCACATCTAAATTGTGCTCGATTACCATTACGGTATTTCCTTTATCCACTAATTGTTGTATTACATTTACTAAAAGACGAACATCTTGAAAGTGTAAGCCCGTAGTTGGTTCATCCATAACATAGAGCGTATTACCAGTACCTATTTTTGAGAGTTCGCGGGCGAGTTTTATACGCTGAGCTTCACCGCCGGATAGGGTAGTGCTGGATTGTCCCAGAGTAAGATATCCTAACCCAACAGATGTAAGTGTTCTAAGTATTCTCGAGATAGTAGGTTGTGATCTAAAAAATTCAACTCCTTCCGATATAGGCATTTCTAGGATATCTGAAATATTCTTTTCACGGAAGTATATTTCCAGTGTTTCACGATTGTACCGTCTTCCTTGGCAGGTTTCGCAGGGTACGTACACATCAGGTAGAAAGTTCATCTCGATTTTGCGTACACCGTCACCTTTACAAGTTTCGCAGCGTCCACCTTTTACATTGAATGAAAATCGGCCCTGATCATAGCCACGTATCTTGGATTCTGGTAATTCCGCAAAAAGTCTTCTGACATGATCAAAGACCTTGGTATAGGTTCCCGGATTAGAGCGTGGTGTCCTGCCTATGGGACTTTGATCTATTGATATAATTTTATCAATATTTTCAAGGCCTTCTACTTCATCATAAGGCAATGGAACTGCCTTAGATTTATAAAAATGATTAGATAGTATTGGAACTAATGTTTGGTTAATGAGGGAGCTTTTTCCAGAACCACTTACCCCTGTTACCGTGATAAATATACCCAAAGGAACTTGAAGGTTAACCGACCCGAGATTATGTCCACGAGCGTTAGTAATACAGATTTTTTTTAAGTTACCTTTTCTAGGGTTCTTAGGAACAGCGACTTGCTCTTGATCTCGTAAAAAGCGGGCAGTCATGGATTCTGGTTCCAATTCATCTGGTTTGCCCTGTGTTACAATATAACCGCCATACGCTCCTGCTCCCGGGCCCATATCTATTACGTAATTAGCCTTTTCAATGGTATCTCGGTCATGCTCAACTACAATAATACTGTTTCCTAAATCTCGAAGAGTCTCAAGGGATTGAATAAGCTTTTTATTGTCACGTTGATGAAGTCCAATACTTGGTTCATCAAGTATGTAGAGAACTCCAACGAGCTGTGTTCCGATTTGGGTAGCTAGTCTGATTCGTTGAGCCTCACCTCCACTCAGCGTTTGTGCTTCCCGATTAAGACTCAGATAATTGAGACCAACATTCAGCAAAAAATCGAGTCGGTCTCTAATTTCCTTGAGTATTTGATGTGCTATTTCTTGCTGCCGCTCACTCAGGTGTATATTGTATAGGGTATCTCTGAGTTCTTGGATGTCCATTTGCACCAAGTCTTGTATGCCATAATTATCTAATTTATATGATAAGGCTTCTCTATTAAGCCTCCCACCGCGGCACTTAGGACAACTAACCTTGGACATAAAGGACTTTGCCTTTTCACGTTGTTTTTGGGACTTGGATGTTTTGTATTGTTCAATTATAGTATCCCGTAATCCTTTGTAGCTATGTTGATAAGTGACCTTATCGGAGCGAAATTCATAGGTAATCGCATATTTTTGTGTACCACTACCCTTCATTATCGTATCAATTAGCTCACTGGGGTAGTCAGTAATGGGAAGGTAGAAATCCACTCCATAATAATCCAAGACGGCTTCGAGCTGCTTAAAAGAAAAAATATCTCTTGGTTTTCCAAGAAAGCGAATACCTCCATCCTCAACACTTTGTTGTGGATTTGGCACCAGAAGTTCCCAACTAACATCATATACATATCCTAATCCATCACAGGCAGAACACGCTCCAAAAGGAGAATTAAACGAAAATAGATTGGGCGCTGGTTCCTCATAAGCAATCCCACTTTCAGGATCGAATAACTTTTGTGAAAAAAGTCGGTCTTTCCATCCCTCTTTAGATTTGAGAGCGAGTACTACCGTGCCATCAGCCATTTCAAGAGCTGTTCTAACACTATCTGAAATCCGTTTTTCGCTCTTCGAGCTAACTACAAACCGGTCCACAACTATTTCTATAGTATGTGTTTTGTAGCGGTCTAGCATAAGCCCAGATTTCAACTCTATAATATCCCCATCCACACGGGCTTGTAAATAACCTTGTTTAATCATTTGTTCGAAAAGCTCACGATAATGTCCCTTACGACCTCTAATTACAGGCGCCAAGCAGTAAGCTTTGGTACCATCTTCAAGTCCAAGAATTGAAGAAACAACTTGGTCAGTTGTTTGTTTTTCCATTTTTACTCCTGTTAAGTAGGAATAAGGAATAGCTACCCGAGCATAGAGAAGTCGGATAAAGTCATATATTTCGGTAACTGTGCCTACGGTGGAACGAGGATTTCGATTGGTTGTTTTTTGATCGATGGAGATAACAGGGGATAAGCCATCGATAAAATCAACCGCCGGTCGTTCCATCATGCCTAGGAATTGACGTGCGTAAGCAGACAATGATTCTAAAAAACGGCGTTGTCCTTCGGCATAGATTGTATCAAAAGCTAATGAAGATTTACCAGAGCCAGACAAGCCTGTGACTACAACGAGTGCGTCTCTTGGGATGGTTACATCGATGTTTTTGAGATTGTGTTCGCGAGCTCCGCGTATGACAATAGACTCTTGCATAGAACTTCCTTAAGTAGAATTTAATCTGCTAAATTGAACAATAATTTAAATTACCAAACAATTAGAGAAATTACTGCTGTTTGCACAGCTTTTTTACGTAGCTTTCCCAAAAATACTGTATGTTAATAGCTTTCTTAGTCTTATCGAAATTGCAAATATAAGTTTTTATGTCTGTACATACTGCTAAATGGAGTCCCTCAAGTTGGAGAGAGTTTCCTATCCAGCAACTTCCAGATTATCCAAATAAAGAAGAACTCGAATCTGTCTACAATGAGCTACAAACCTTACCACCTTTGGTTACCTCATGGGAAATTGAATCCCTGAAGGATAAACTTGCAGCGGTTAGCGCTGGTAAAGCTTTTTTATTTCAGGCGGGTGATTGCGCAGAGAGTTTTGATCTGACCCAATCCTCAAAAATTGTAAATTTGGTTAAAGTTCTTCTCCAAACCAGTTTCATCATGATTCATGAAATGGGAGTACCTGTTGTTAGGGTTGGTAGGATGGCTGGTCAATATGCAAAGCCTCGTTCCTCTGCTTTTGAAACCGTTGATGGAGTTCAAATGCACAATTATCGTGGAGATTTAATCAATGGCTTTGAAAAAAATCAGGCAAAGCGGGTACCGGACCCAAAACGTTTATTGGAAGGGTATCATAAGGCGGGATTAACGCTGAATTTTATTCGAGCACTGGGAGATGAAGGCTTTGCGGATTTGCATTATCCAGAGCAGTGGGAGTTAGATTTTATGCGGAATAATCCCTATCACCAAGAATATGAATCTATGGTAAAATCTATCACTCAGGCAGTGAAATTTATGGATGCGGTTTCCGAGCGAAGATTGCAACAATCTCAAAAGGTAGATTTTTATACCTCGCATGAGGCACTTAATTTATTTTATGATTCGGCTCAGACTAGAAAGGTACCACGAAAGGAAGGTTACTTTAATTTAAGTGCACATATGGTATGGTTAGGTAACAGGACTCGTGATTTAAATGAAGCGCATGTAGAATATTTGCGTGGCATAGAGAATCCCATTGGTATAAAAATAGGCCCACCCTATACCATCGATGAGACGCTAAAATTGATAGAGAAATTAAACCCTACACAAGAGAATGGGAAAATTATACTCATAACACGTTTTGGAAAAAATCAAGTTCAAAAAGGACTTCCTAGACTCATTCAGGCAGTTCGTAGAGAGGGTTTTCCCGTTGTTTGGAGTTCTGATCCAATGCATGGAAATACATTTTCTTCTGCTAATGATTACAAAACACGCAATTTTGATCACATAATGGAAGAGTTAAAACACTCATTTGCTATTCACAGAGCAGAAGGTAGTTATTTAGGTAGTGTTCATTTGGAATTGACTGGAGATGATGTAACTGAATGTGTAGGCGGGGCAAAAGGGTTGGATGAAACGGGGCTAGATTTGAATTATGAAACTTTTTGTGATCCGCGCCTGAATTATGAACAATCTTTAGAATTAGCCTTTCTTACATCTAAAGAGTGGAAGAAGAGCTATGGCTAATGACATTTTTTCTATAGTATTGACGTAATTACAGTAGTGTTCTGTCTGTTTTACTTAGGCTACTGACAATCTATTTATTAGTGCTGAAATCCCGTCATAACCCACATATAACACACCCGCGTGCTGTCAGTGTTGAACAATGTATCAGCTATGTGGCATACCATTTGTGTTTATTTGATTAAAATAAACGTTTAATGATAAACAAAATTGAGGTACCAACCATGGCACTATTACAATATGCTCGACCTAATTATAGACATCTATCAAAGAGCTTTAATGAGCTTATGGAGGAGTTTTTTGAGCCAATTAATGTTCGAACTACGAAAAGTTTTACTCCTAAGGTTGACATACGTGAAAACAAGCAGGAATTTGAATTCCTTTTGGAACTACCAGGAGTGGGCAAGGAAGATATACAGGTACAAATAGAACAAGAAGTACTTCATATTTCTGGCGAGCGTAAAGCTGCGGTCGAAATAAAAGAAACTAATGTACACAGAATGGAACAATTTTATGGTTCCTTTCATCGAAGTTTTCACCTCCCTCAAGGGCTAGATAAGGAAAATATTACTGCCCAATATAAGGATGGTTTACTTCGATTGACCATTAAAAAAGACGAAAAAGCGGTAAAAAAGCAGATATTAATCCAATAATAAAGATCCAATTTTCATTATAATTGGAGTTTGGATGATTCGAAGATGGGCGGCCATTATGTATTACAACAAATACATACGACAGGGCGCCCTTGCTTCGTTAAGAGAACAAATTTAAAAAACCAGAAAAAAATACATCTTATAAAGCTTATGAAGCCTACATCAACAACCACTTTTGCCTTACTTATCTCCTTTTTCATATCAATTGCACTATTTTTTCTCACAGCTGACCGGGTAGCTAATACCGGAACTGCCTCAAACAATACTCACATGCTTGGTGTGATGGATTCCTTAGAATCTGTGGTGAATCGATACGATACACTGCCTAGTTCTGAGATGCTTAATAAACCTGTAATGCGGCTTAAGGATTTCAATGATGCCATTGTAGAGATTGCAGAAAATTCGAACCCATCGGTAGTAACCATTACCACTGAAAGAACACGTGAAGTTCGCGTGATGGATCCATTTTCAATGTTTTTTGGCAATCCAAATAGTCGAGAAAATACACGTGAGTACGTGCAAAGGGGCTTGGGTTCAGGAGTTGTAGTCTCCGATGATGGTTATATCTTAACCAATAATCATGTGATTGAAAGTACTGATCAAATAATGGTTCGATTATATGATGGACAAGAGCTAGAAGCTACATTAATTGGAACGGATCCCATGACTGATATTGCTGTTTTACAAATTAAGGAAGGGGCTGCTCCTGCTTTACCTTTGGGTAATAGTGATGAAGCTAAGGTAGGCTCCTTTGTGTTGGCTATTGGTAGTCCTCTTAGCGAAGATCTAGCTCATACGGTTTCATTTGGTATCGTAAGTGCTCGTGGGCGTTCCTTAAATCTAACCGTATATGGGGATTATATTCAAACTGACGCGGCGATCAATCCTGGTAATTCAGGTGGAGCTCTAGTAGATTTGAACGGTACCTTGGTGGGAATAAATTCCGCTATTGCCTCACGCTCGGGTGGAAATGATGGGATTGGTTTTGCCATTCCTGTTAAATTAGCTAAACGTATTATGGACGACCTCATTGAGGATGGTTCTGTAAGCAGGGGGTACTTAGGGATGTATACTGCGGGAGAACTAGATCCTACCATGGCAGATGCCTTGGATTTAGAGGTTTCAAAAGGTGTCATTGTGGGCCGAGTTGAGACCAAAGGGCCAGCTGAGAAAGGAGGACTAAAAGAAGAAGATATTATTGTGGGGCTCAATGGGGAAGCTGTTCAAAGTTGGGATTCATTTAGAACAGACATTGCGAGTCTAAAACCCGGCGAGAAAATTAACGTTCAAGTGATTAGAGATGGTAAACCAGTTGAATTAACCATTACCATTGGAGAGCGTCCAGGTGAGCAGGCCCTTGCTTCGAACACTACGACTACCAGAGATATGGTTGAAGATTTAGGGTTTAATGTACGCACTTTGACGGAGACCTTGCGATCTGAGCTTCGATTAAGTGACGAGGTTGAAGGCGTACTGGTTCAAGGTATTAAAGAATCAAGTGATGCCTATCAAAGGGGCTTAAGAAATGGAGATATTATCTCAGCGGTTAAGCGAAAATCTACAAATAATGTGGATGAATTTTTCTCAGAAGTAAACCGAAGTCTTGAAGCTGGTGATAAGGCAATATTACTCACAATTGAACGGGATAACCTAAAACAATTCATAGCATTTAGGATGTAGTATACCTTGAAAAATAAAACCTGCAAATAAGGCAGGTTTTCCATAAAAAGCGCTAGGAGTGGCACGGTTTTGGTATTTTGTAAGCGAGGGTTGTCGTTGAAAAATGTTCAATACCTCGCTTTTTTAATTTAATGACGGAGAGACCATGAATTTGAATAGTTTTACATTAAAAGCGCAGCAAGCAATACAATCATCTTTAGACCTAGCTCAAGATGTAGGTCATCAAGCTGTAGAGGCAGTTCATATTGCAAAGGCCTTAATGGATGGGGAACAAGATACTATCCATTCCATTCTATTAAAATTAGGGGTTCAAAAAGACCAGCTTAGAGCCATTGTAGAGAAAGAGCTTACAACGCGACCGAAGGTATCAGGCGCGTCGGTATCGGGGCCTTATTTAGGGCCAACTGCAAAGAGTATGTTAGATCAGGCAAAGGCAGAGTCCCGCGATATGGGCGATGAATATATAAGTACCGAGCATGTGCTTATGGCCATATCCAAGGTAGGGGAAATATGGGCGAAGGATTGGCAGGGGTTAGGGCTTAAGAAGGAAGCTATTCAGCAAGTACTTAAAGAAACACGCGGCGGGCAAAAAGTTGATGATCCGAACGCTGAGAGCCGTTTTGCGGCGTTAAAAAAATATGCTAGAGATTTAAATGAGTGGGCAGAAAAAAACAAGTTAGACCCAGTCATTGGAAGAGATGCCGAAATCCGAAGGGTAATGCAAATCTTGTCCAGAAGAACCAAAAATAATCCGGTATTGATTGGAGAACCCGGAGTGGGTAAAACAGCTATTGCTGAGGGAATGGCTTTACGGATCGTGCGTGGTGATGTTCCTGAAGGCCTCAAGCAAAAGCGAATTTTGGCTTTAGATATGGGGGCATTAATTGCTGGAACTAAGTTTAGGGGTGAGTTTGAAGAACGTTTAAAAGCGGTGGTTAAGGAAGTAACGGACTCAGATGGAGATATTATTCTTTTTATTGATGAAATACATACACTTGTCGGAGCGGGTGCCACCGATGGAGCCATGGATGCGGCTAATATTTTAAAACCAGCTTTGGCTAGAGGAGAAATGCATGCCATTGGTGCGACCACTTTGGATGAGTACCGTAAATACATTGAGAAAGACAAGGCATTAGAACGGCGTTTGCAAACTGTAGTGGTGGGTGAGCCAAGTGTGGAGGATACTGTTTCGATTTTAAGAGGTTTGCAAGAGCGCTATGAACTCCATCATGGGGTTCGAATAACAGATGCTTCCATTGTGACCGCCGCCGAATTATCTCATCGATACATAGCAGACCGATTTTTACCAGATAAGGCGATCGATTTGATTGATGAGGCTGCTTCTCGTTTACGCTTACAAATAGATTCCCTGCCAGAAGAGTTAGATGCACTGGAGCGACAAATTCGGCAACTTGAAATTGAACGAGAGGCCCTAAAGCGTGAACAAGATTCCACATCAAAAAAACAAATAGAGAAAGAGTCTGCTAAACTTAATCAACTCGAAAAAGAACTTTCAGATTTAATCGATAAGCGAACATGTATGCGCACTCAATGGGATCAAGAGCGGTCGGTAATTCAACAAGTAAGAGCTCTAAAACAAGCAATTGAAGCCACGCGTAATCAGGCTGACAAGGCTGAGAGAACAGGGGAGTATGAACGAGTAGCCGAGCTTCGCTATGGTACCTTAGTACAGCTTGAAAAAGAGTTGCAACTTGCTCATGAGCATGCGCAGCGATTACAAGAAGGAACAACCCTGTTAAAAGAGGAGGTGGTTGCTGAAGATATAGCCGATATCGTAGCGCGCTGGACCGGCATACCCGTCAGTAAAATGGTGCAGTCTGACAGGGATAAACTGTTGATGCTTGAAGAAGAGTTGCATAAGCGTGTAATTGGGCAAGACAATGCTATTGAAGCCGTCGCTAATGCCGTTCGACGATCTAGGGCAGGCTTACAGGATGAGAATCGTCCCATAGGTTCTTTTTTCTTTTTGGGGTCCACGGGAGTTGGAAAAACAGAATTGGCTCGCACGTTAGCCGAGTTTTTGTTTAATGATGTTCAGGCTATGATTCGTATAGATATGAGTGAATACATGGAAAAACACTCAGTAAGTCGTCTAGTTGGAGCTCCTCCGGGATATGTTGGATATGATGAGGGCGGGCAGCTTACTGAGTCGGTTCGCCGTAAACCCTATTCGGTTTTGTTGTTGGATGAGGTGGAGAAAGCACATTCTGATGTCTTCAATATTCTACTACAAGTGCTTGATGAGGGACGTCTGACCGATAGTAAAGGTACAACGGTCGATTTTACTAATACAATTATCATAATGACATCAAACCTTGGTTCCTCCCTAATAATGGAAGAAATGGAGCAAAACAAAGAGCCATGGGATCAATCACAGTATACCAGAATGCAAGAGCAGTTGATTGATTTATTGAAAAAAAGTATCCGTCCTGAGTTTCTAAATAGGGTAGATGACATCATTGTATTTCACCCACTAGAAGCTCGTCATATTCGCTCTATTGTAGATATTCAACTTCGTAGATTGTATCAGACATTAGCTAAGCAACAGGTTGTACTCCAGATCCCTGAGGAAGTCAAAAACTGGCTGGCTGAGCGAGCATTTGATCCAGTATTTGGTGCGCGACCCTTAAAAAGAATGATTCAGCAGCATCTAGTCAATAATTTAGCCACTGAATTATTGAAAAAGGAACTCGATGGAGCAATAGAATTTGAGGCTCAGGTATCTAAAAATAGAGATACTATCCTATTTGCAGAGATTCTAAATGATCCACACGAATGGGCTAAAGAAGAGCTTTAGCATCTTCTTCTATTCGAGCAAGTAAGTTTTCAATGGTATGTTCTTGTTCGGGCCGCATAAGTACACTTCTAAGTAGAACAACTTGATTACTATCTACCAAGATTTCGGGAAATTTTTGGCTAAAGTTTTGCGAGTTTACTGTGTAGAGTGAAATATAGTATTGTTGGCTAGGGTTATGATTGTTCATGCCTTGGTGGAATATTTTTTTAGATCTATCACTAATTGTTGATGTTGAGCTGGGCGTATTTTTCTTAGCTGCATAATAAGCGACTATATCAAGCTCAGGTGCTATATAAGCATTTAATATTTCGCTATTGTCCAAATATCCATAGGCTTTGATAGCCGCCCGATGACAGGCGGTGAGAATAGGGCCAAACCCATTATCTCGTTCCAATGGGAAACATTGTAAGGTGGCCCAAAAAGCAGCTGCCGCAGCTCCTGCACGAGAGCATTCTAGACTAATTTCACCGAGGTGCAACTTTTCAGAACTGAAATAGGTGTAAGGGGAATCATGCTTGTAGAAAGCGCCAACTTTTGGATTTTTAAAAAGTACACATCCACATCCATAAGGTTGAAGCCCGTGTTTATGCGGATCGATTACTATACTATCGGCCTCTTGCATTCGATCCCAATTTACGTTTTGACCGGGCAGAGAATCTGAGATCGTTTTAAAAAAACCGCCATATGCGGCGTCAATATGAATTCGAATATCTCTAGGTTTGGCCCACTCTAGTATCTCCGAAAGAGGCTCTACTTTTCCTAATCCAGTGGTACCCATAGTGACAATTAACGTTCCAATAGAATCGATAGGGAGTCTATCAAGGCATTCTGCTATGGAATGCTCAGCATCTAACTGGAAAGTATGAGCCTCCATACCTAATACTTGAGCCATTCGACTATGGGTATAATGGGCTTCGCTAGAATAGGCTATCCCTTTACTTGGGTGTAGACAACGTGCAATCCAAAGAGCTTCTAGATTGGCAATAGTCCCACTAGAACTCAAGTGCCCCAAATACTTATCATTATAACCAAATAAATGGGCCATTGCTTGAACACACTCTTTTTCCATTTTAGAACTAGGTGGCCCTCCATCTAAGGCATGATTATTTGGGTTTAATTCCATCGTTATCGAATAAGCAAGTGCGGCAATAGGATGGGGGGGCTTGAGCATTTGGCCTGCATAATTGGGATGATGAAAGGGATAATTTCCAGTTAGTCGTTCACTCAGCTTCTGTAGAGTTTTCTGGATGATTGAATCTTCAACCACAAGGCTAGGATGAGTTGTAAATACCCCAAAAGAGTCTTTCCATTCCTGTAATTGTTGTAGTGATGGATGAAAGGTTTTAAATATTGAAGTATCCATAATTCAAATAGTGATTTAGAATAAATCCATGGATACACCTGCGCTGAGTACTTGCTTTAGCTGGATATCCTTTGAAAAGTCGTAATCATATCTTAGTTCAAATTGCAATGAAGCTCGAAGGGTTGAATTTATTCTACCAATAAATTCATTTGTCCAATATACATCGGTCTCGTTTATAGGGTGCAGTAAGTTGGTGAATGTTTCAATATCTGTATTGTATTGTACATTTTTGAACACTTCTTTTTGGAAAGTTATCCCCGTCGTAAGACCACCTTCGAATCGATAATTAACCCCTTTTATGAGACCATAATTTGACGCTAAATCTTCTCGCATAACAATGGTTTGTTTTAAACCAAGCCCTGCTTCCATTTGGAAACTTTTTTCAGCATTGAAGCTAATACCAATCCCTTCTGTAACATAGGCAGGAGCAAAGAAACCAGATATTAACGAGTCAGCACCGTTAGGGTTACGTTTAGCATTGTATTCGAATCCATCTCGAAACTGAGTTCTTAGCATGACTGTTCCGTAAGAAGAAAGTCGTGAACGACCGGCAAACCCAAAAGTACTTCGAGTTCTGATGGTAAATAAATCGTCAGATTTACGTGTATTCCCATTAAAACGAGCTTGGCCATATCTTCCATTAATTCGTATTCCAAAAGCAAATAAATCGCTGCGATAGACTTTGGTATAATTAGTTGAAAAAGTACCACTAATCGTATTTACCCCACCTTCACTCCAGTTTTCAAAACTAGCCTGAGCACCGTTAAGATTTATTCTCAAGTCATTTTCCCAACCTTTCAGTGTGTCTGGTATCACAATAGTTTGACCTGTTGAGTGCGCACTTAACAAAAGAATCATAATAAAGGATATCACGCCAGATAGGTGATAATACGGTATCCTCATGCTGATCATTTTATGAATTTATAAATAAAATCACTGCTTCCAAGTAGTTTTCTTTTAATAAAACTTCCACGTGTTCTCCAACTTTAGTTGGGATATATTCTCCAACAATATTTACCAGAATTGGATAACGTCGGTGTCCTCTATCAATTAACGATACAATTCCTATAACCTCAGGTTCTTGTGAGTGAAACAACACGGAAAGTGCTTGAAATAATGTTTGCCCAGTGAAAACTACGTCATCTACAATTAAAACCTGTCGGTCATTTAAATCGGGTATAGTTTTATTGCCTTTTTTGAATACATCTAAGTGATAAATAACATTATCTTGATTAGGTCTTAGCTGATTAAGTTCGGAAACAAGCTCTTCAGCCAGTGTAAAACCCCGTTCATTTAATCCAATTACGTGAAGAGGTTGATTAACCGAAAAGTGCTCATTAGCCTGAATAGCCATTCTCTTTATACATCGAGAGATTCGGGCCCGGTCCATGAGTGTAAGTTGATGTCCCATGAGCTCTAAACGTTATTTTAGGATAATTTAATTTAAAACAAGATACGATTTTACTCATACTAATAAGTGAGTTTTTTTGGCTAAAGTATCTCCATGTTTGTCCAATCTTAAAAATAGATGGTTTCAGTCTTGATTAGAGATTTATAGCTCATTATCTTTTGAGTCTGTTAACGACATTCTGCCCGGTCGTCTAATGGCAGGACACCTGGTTTTGGTCCAGTATGTGGGGGTTCGAGTCCTCCCCGGGCAAC
>DEBM01000034.1:1183-5010 GCA_002348545.1 Balneolaceae bacterium UBA2956 | reverse complement strand
CCAATAAGGACTGTCATTTCGGGAGCAGTTAATGTCATTAACTGAGCTTTATCAATCAGGAGCTTTTCAGCACCTACAGCATATTGTTTTTTTAGATAGTTCCTAAACCCGTCTGCAGCAGGCTCCAAAACTGAAAATGAATCGACATCAGTTTGCTCTTGACTTGCATCTGCTCTACCGGCAATAAATGGAACATTAATCTTGTATCCAGCGTCATTCGCGGCCTTTTCTACTGCAGCAATTCCTGCTAATACTATAAGATCTGCCAATGAAACTTGTTTTTTATTATTTAACCTATTAAAATTATCTTTAATAGTGGTTAGAGCATCAAGTACCTTACCCAATTGAATAGGTTGATTTACATCCCAGTACTTTTGAGGAGATAAACTTACTCTTGCTCCATTAGCACCTCCACGCTTATCTGAATTTCTAAAGGTTGATGCTGAAGCCCAAGCAGCTGAAATCATTTGAGAAATTGACAATCCAGTTTCTAAAATTTCAGCTTTTAAAATCAATTCATCTGACTCATCAATAAGCTCATGATTTACCTTGGGTACAGGATCTTGCCATATTAATTCTTTTTCAGGTACATCAGGGCCTAGATAACGATTTATTGGACCCATATCTCTATGAGTTAGTTTAAACCAAGCTTTAGCAAAAGCATCTGCAAACTCTTCCGGATTTTCAAAAAAGTGTCTTGAAATAGGCTCATAAATTGGATCCATTTTTAGTGCTATATCAGAAGTCAACATCATAGGTGCATGCTTCTTTTCAGGGTTATGCGCGTCAGGAACTGAAGCAACTCCTACTCCGTTTTTTGGAGTCCATTGAAATGCACCTCCAGGACCTTTAGTTAACTCCCAGTCATATCCAAAAAGATTTTCAAAATAATTATTACTCCATTGCGTAGGTGTTGTTGTCCAAGCACCCTCTAAACCACTAGTAATTGTATGTTCTCCTTTCCCTGAGCCATAATTGTTTTTCCACCCTGTACTCATCTCTTGAATACTGGCACCAGCTGGCTCAACTCCTACATATTGGTCTGCATCGGCTGCACCATGAGTCTTACCAAAGGTATGTCCACCAGCAATTAAAGCAACAGTCTCATAATCATTCATAGCCATACGCCCAAATGTTTCACGTATATCATGTGCTGATTTTAAAGGATCAGGATTTCCGTTTGGACCTTGAGGGTTCACATAAATCAAACCCATTTGGACGGCACCAAGAGGATTTTCTAGCTCTCTATCCCCTGTATACCTTTCATCATCAAGCCATCCTGATTCAGGACCCCAATAGACATCCTCTTCTGGTTCCCATTGATCTACACGACCTCCACCGAAACCATAAGTTTTAAACCCCATAGATTCCATAGCACAATTACCAGTAAGAACCATTAAGTCTGCCCAGGAAATTTTTTTTCCATATTTCTGTTTTATTGGCCACAGTAAAAGTCTAGCTTTTTCAAGGTTAGCATTATCAGGCCAGCTATTTAATGGAGAAAATCTAAGCATTCCAGCTCCAGCACCACCACGTCCATCAGAAATTCTATAGGTTCCCGCGCTATGCCAAGCCATTCTGATGAAAAATGGACCATAATGGCCGTAATCTGCAGGCCACCATTCTTGCGAATTTGTCATTAATTCATGTAGATCTTTTTTGACTTCATCTAAGTTTAATTTTTTAAACTCCTCTGAGTAGTCGAAATCTTCATCCATTGGATCAGTAAGACTCGAATGCTGTCGAAGAATATTAAGGTTAAGTTGGTTTGGCCACCAGTCTCTGTTTACATTTCCTCCACCAGCAGCCTCTTTTAAAACACCACCTAAATATGGGCATTTACTTATATCCCCATTTCCATTTAATTTACCATTCATTTTGTAATATTGTGTTTGAAGTTTGTCAATCTCAAATTTAATTTTTATTTCTTTTAATTTTTGAGTTTTTGATAATAATTTACACTTTGGCTATAAGTAATTCTAATATCACAAATAGGGTTAATTAGTTACTATGTTGATACCTAATTTTTATTTTAAAATATGCATAAATTATTGTAATTAATGGGCTTAGCCAGTTAAATACAGCATATATGAAATAATCAGTTACACTTACGTTTAGAACACTTGATTGATAAGCACCACATGTATTCCATGGTATTAGAACAGATGTAACTGTACCAGAGTCTTCGAGAGTTCGACTTAAGTTTTCTGATGCAAGCCTTCTATCCTTGTAAGCGTTTTTAAACATTTTACCTGGAACAACAATTGCAAGGTATTGATCTGATGCAGATAAATTTACAGTTAGACAAGAGGCTACTGTAGTTGCAAATAATTGAAATGTTGATTTTGCCCAATTTAGAAAAGCATTACTGATTGTCTGTAGTGCTCCTATGGCATCCATTATTCCCCCAAAAACCATTGCACAAATTATGAGGAATATAGTATCCAACATACCCTTCATCCCACCAGAAAAAAACAATTCATTCAATAATTCATTTGACGTTGGAACTTTAGTATCAATTGTAATTGCTTTTATGATACTAATACAAGCTACCTTAATATTCATTGTTTGACCCTCTGCTAACTCAATAAGCAAATTGGGCTGAAAAATTAAAGCAAAAAACACCCCTAAAATGGAACCAACAAATAAAGAAATTAGAGGTGATTTTTTTTTTATAATCATTACTATCACAGTTAATGGTACAATAAAGAGCCAAATATTAATATTAAATTTTTCCTTAATAGCATTTTTAAAAGTTGTGATGTCTAAATCTCCGGAGGTGGAAAAGGTTAACCCTAATACTAAAAATACAATTAAGGTAATTGTGATTGTTGGCAGTGTTGTATATAGCATATATCGAATATGTGTAAATAGTTCACTACCAGAAATTGCTGATGCTAAGTTTGTCGTGTCACTTAGAGGAGAAAGTTTATCACCAAAATAGGAGCCAGAAATTACTGCTCCAGCAATAATACCAGTGGGTATACCCAATACTTTTCCTATACCAATCAATGAAATTCCAACTGTTGCTGATGTTGACCAACTACTTCCTGTTGATAAAGAAACTATTGTACAAATTAAAACACAAGTAGGGAGGAAAAAATTTGGATTAGCTATTTGAATTCCATAGTAAATCATAGCTGGTATTATGCCGCTAATCAACCAAGTTCCCGCGAGTGCGCCAACAGAGAGAAGAATGAGTATAGGAATTTTCACAGAAGTGATATTTTCTTGAATTTTTTGGAACATGGTTTTAAAACTAACCTTATTTCTATAACCTATAAATGCAGCTATTACAGCAGTAATTAGCAATATGGATTGACTTGAACCTTTAATTGCATAATCACCGTAAACAATTACATTAAAAGATAGCAAGAAGATTAAAAAAAATACTGGAATTAATGCTGTTAGAAGTGAAAGTTTAGCGGTTCTCAATATATTTAAGTTTGATTATTCCAAGTTAGGATAATTTTATAACTTACCTAATGAGAAGCAAAACCTTACTTTTGTATTTTTGATGATAATTTGAAATAATAACCTATGCAATCTTTCGATGTTGCCGTAATCGGATCTGGTCCTGGTGGCTATGTAGCAGCTATTCGCTGTTCTCAATTGGGAATGAATACCGCTTTAATTGAAAAATACAATACACTAGGGGGAACATGCTTAAATGTAGGTTGCATTCCCTCTAAGTCTCTTTTAGACTCCTCACACCACTATGAAGATGCTGTTAAACATTTTGAGGAACACGGGATTGAAATCCCTGGAGAGGTAAAGGTGAATTTAGAAAAAATGATCAGCAGAAAAGCGGCTGTTGTTGAGCAAAC
>DEBM01000034.1:0-797 GCA_002348545.1 Balneolaceae bacterium UBA2956 | reverse complement strand
GGAACAGGGTCTTTTAAAGATGCGAATACCATTATTGTTTATGGAGAAAAAAAAGAGGAAATATCAGCTAAAAATATAATTATTGCTACAGGTTCAAAGCCAGCGAGTTTACCATTTATCAAAATTGATAAAGAGAGAATTATTACATCAACGGAGGCATTGGAGCTTAAAGAAATCCCCAAGCATCTCATTATTATTGGAGGAGGTGTTGTTGGCCTTGAATTAGGACAAGTCTATAAGCGATTAGGTGCTGAGGTATCAGTAATTGAATATGCTGAACGTATCACTCCAGTTATGGATAGTGCCCTATCAAAAGAATTGACCAAGGTTATGAAAAAACAAAAGATCAAATTCTACTTATCACATCAGGTTAACAAAGTCGAAAGAAAGGGAGACAATGTTCAGGTTACTGCAATCGACTTAAAAGGAGTTGAAGTAACTTTTGAGGGTGATTACTGTCTAGTCTCTGTTGGAAGAAAGCCTTACATTGATAAACTCAATGTTGAGGCAGCAAAGGTAAAATTGACTGATGGTAATCAGATTAAGGTCAATGATCAATTACAAACAACTGCTTCCAATATTTATGCAATCGGCGATGTTGTTAGAGGTGCCATGTTAGCGCACAAGGCAGAAGAAGAAGGCGTTATGGTTGCAGAGTTGATTGCAGGGCAAAAACCTCATATCGATTATAATCTGATTCCTAATGTAATTTATACTTGGCCAGAGGTTGCTGCTGTTGGTCAAACTGAGGAAGAACTCAAAACCTCTGGCGTTGATTATAAAAGTGGCCAATTTCC
>DEBM01000065.1 GCA_002348545.1 Balneolaceae bacterium UBA2956 | reverse complement strand
ATAGTACAACCATCTCGAATTGGAAGTATTAGTTGATTAACACGATTATCGTCTTTAATATATTTATTAAAAGCATCCAGTGCACTCGATTTAGGGTACTCATGTGCTAGTACCTGTGTGCCCCAAAGCACATTATCAACTAAAAGGATCCCCCCACTTTTCAAAATAAGTATGCAAAATTTATAGTTATGTTTATAGTATAGTTTATTTGCATCAAAATATATGAAGTCATATACCTTGTTCAACTCGGTTATTTATTCTCTAGCATTACCCTTAATGAGTTGGATCCTATAATCGAATCCAAACTTATAGAAATTATTTTGAGCAATTTTTTGATACCGGATATTCATATCAATAGTTTCAATTTGTCCATATTCAGGAATAAACTCGGCCATTTTTATAGCACTATATCATTTAAAGGTTGCAAGTTTTAAACAATTCTTAGCTCATGTTGTTTGTACTAGGATTTACAGGAAATGCCCTACCCATGGTCTACTTAGCCTGTCAACATATGAAAGTTCTTCATCAGAACTCAGTATTAAGTTTGTAACTATTTCACTTATAGCACTAGAATGATCTTCGGCATACTTTTCAACGTCAGTATCGGAAATAACTCTGTATGGCTTTGATCGATTTTTCACTAATTTTATCTTAAATTTGTTAGTTCTGTTCAAAAAAAAAATTCTTGTGAACTTTATCCCTGCCAAAGAACATCCCTTATATTTGTGGTTTTTTTACTATGTAACGGCTTATTTGTTAAAGCGTCGATTCAACAGTATTGATATAGAAGTAGAATACCATCCGACTAAAAATACCTCCACATTATTTTATTTGAACCATAATTATTGGTGGGATGCCCTAATGCCTAATTATCTAAACCGTCGTTTTTTTAGCCAGAAGGCACGCGGAATGATGGATATTAGAGAGTTGAAAAAATATCCCTTTTTTACAAAAATCGGAGCTTTTTCAGTTGACCCAGAAAAGCCTAGAAGCTCAATATACAGTCTAAAATATGCTTTAAATCACCTTCAAACAGCCAATGCTTCCATTTATATATTTCCAGAAGGTGAAATTGTACCTGTTCATTCCGGCCCGCTTCAGTTTAAACGAGGTCTGAAATGGCTACAAAACCAAGCAAGTTCCGTCGACCTTGTCCCTATTGCTATTTACATTGATTATTCAAAGTCATCAAAACCCAACTTACACATAAATATTGGTTCAGAGCTTCTGCCAGATGAGGATCACAGTAGATATCTAGAAAAAAAGTTAACACTCATAAAAAACCGTCTGCACCCATCTAATTAAGTCAATTGATAATTTCCTTTTGAAATGGTACACCACAGCTAAACATAAAGCCAAGATAGTTTACCAGGTTTTTGAATAGAGAAATCGTGACTTTTGTACCCAATGCGTCTTAGAGGACATATATCGCAGCCGCATATTAATCATCCACCAATACTTTCGGTCATAAATACGCTCCGGCATAATATACTCTGAGATTCCCCGCTGAGTTCTCTTTGTTTGACCCGTTTTCAATGTTGCCTCACTAAAGTATCGCTGATAAAAGGGTCCATCATCAATGATCTGATTGGTGAACACCTCACATTCTACCCCAGGCCCTTTCATCATGATTTTACGAGATGTATGCAACCCATGTCGATTGGTTACATCATTCTGTAACTCAATTTCTCGAATATTTAATTCTGCACTCTCTGCCTCAACAGAAAACAACCATGCATTTTTTTTCACACCATCTCTAGTATTCATAATGTAGTAAACCAAAGTATAATCAGTAAAATGAACGCGTCCCCAATACCAATCTTCAAAACTATCTTTTAAAGGCTCGAAACCCACATTATGATCGTGATAACCTAACCCATTTAAGGCTATGTTATACATATCAGACCGACCGTCAAGTACCAAGTTTCCCATGACCCCCGCTCTAGGCTGTATCAAATTCCAAGCATGTGGGAATTCTTTTCGTTCTGGTTCCTTTAGTAACGAACTAAAATCAGCAGACTCTTGCAATTTTTTTGTATCGAGTATGAATTTAATTCTCCCTGTCAGCTGATAACTAGAATCCAATATCTGATTTAATATAATCTCATACTCTAATTTATCATCCAACACCCTGCGCTCAAAAATATTGCTACCCAATGAAATTGAAAAAGGTTCATTTTGAGAAGTTAGTCTATTTGGGGCATACTCCAAAAAACTATAATATTCTGCTTTTTGTGTATTGTATACCGATACACTTATGGCAGGAAATGAGCTCGCAAATGCCGTTCTATCTACAGAGTGTTTGCTTGGATTCTTTGTTTGATTTTGTGCTTTAATGTAAGCAGGAGAAAAAGGATTTCCCTCATAAAAAATGATAACTATTGCCCATTTTTTATCTGCAGACATTGCATCAAAGTACCACCATTCATAACTACCTGGTTTTTCTTTTTTATGAGGGAATTCAGATGATAGATTAGATCGTATGTACATCTTAGGTTGGTACTTTAGGTGGTTTATTTAAGAGTTCGTTACCTTCCTTTATGGAAATAACATTATCCTTATTACTTATAATGCTATTGAGCGTAGCGCTGCTCTTTCACTTAGGCACGACACTCAATTACTTACGAAACCGTAAACATATAAGCTGCATTCCACAACCTGAAAAAGATACCAATAATCCAAACAAAAATTATTCTACCGATTTAAGTGTTTGTATTCCATGTCGAAATGAAGAGCATAATTTAAGAAAAACGTTGAATTCCTTAGTCAATCAAACAAAGAAAAATATCTTTATCTTAGTTTTAAATGACCAATCAACCGATGGAACTCAACTAATTCTGGATGAATATAGTACTAAATATTCGCACATTAGAGTGATTCAAGGCAAGGAAAAGCCTGAAGATTGGTTAGGGAAAAACTGGGCCTGTCATCAGCTATCTGAACAAGTAACAACCAAATTAATGGTTTTTCAGGATGCAGATGTATGGTTAAGTTCCAATGCGTTAGATAGTATCACTAATTTATTACACTCATATGACGCATTAACTGTCTGGCCTCATCAAAAGTTATATAGTTTTTTTGAGCGACTAATTGTCCCAAGTGTGTATTATTCTTTATTTACATTATTTCCTGCAGCCTATTTACATCGTAAACCAAGATGGTTGCCTTCGTTCTTATATTTACGGGTCAAAGAATTATTCACTGCTGCAAATGGCCAGTTTATGGCTTTCAATATGGCAACCTATTGCAGAATAGGGGGACATTATGCTGTTCGGGATGAGGTTGTAGAGGATATGGCCTTAGCGCGATTGATAAAAAAATCCAATCATTCTATGGGAATGTTTCATGGTAAAAATACCATTTTTTGCAGGATGTATCGAAACGCAAAAGAGGTATGGGACGGTTTTGGCAAGAATTTTTTACAAGGGTTTCCAAATATGCTCACTTTTATATCTCTAGGTTTGCTACACCTACATGTTTTCATTCTTCCTGTAATGATACCATTTATTATTTATGGGTTTGGACCTGCTACGTTCTATGAGCGTATTATAATTTACGTTTTAATTTCACTAATTGTGCTCCTATTTACTCTTCAACGATTGTCAATTGATAGGCTATTCGATTGGAAGCTAAGCTATTCATTCCTTCATATTTTTTCTGTGATTTGGTTTCAAGCACTTGCAATTCGTTTAATTTGGAATAAATTAAGTGGTAGAAAAGTCAAGTGGAAAGGTCGCCCAGTTTGAACTACATTTTTTAATCCGACAACTCATAAGAAACTATGATAAGCCAATATTTAGAAAAGTTTATGGCGTATTTGAGAGTAGAAAAAAATGCTTCTTATCATACTCTAACTTCCTATAAGACTGATCTAAATCAGTTTATTGTTTTTCTTAGCTCATATTTTGATTCCGAAGAGTTTTCTATAGTACAAATAGATCGGTTGACTATTCGCCTTTGGTTAGGTGAACTATCTGAAAAAGGACTGACACAAAATAGTATAGCACGTAAAGTTGCTGCATTGCGTTCTTTCTTTAAATATGCGTTTAAGCATGGTTGGATTCAAAAAAATCCAGCACACCTTTTAGTGATTCCCAAAAAAACTAAAACTCTCCCAAAAACAATCCCTGCAATTGATTTACAACGTATGCTGGATAGCTATCGCAAGGAAGAAGATCCTATTGGATCTATTCAAGATTCTGTTATTCTCGAACTTTTTTATTCTTCTGGTATACGTGTCAGTGAATTATGCAGACTCAATACAGAAGATGTACAGGTGACTCAAGCGTGCATTAAGGTTCACGGGAAAGGAAATAAAGAAAGAATCGTTCCTATTAGTTCGTCTGTAAATAAATTGCTGAAATATTTTCTTAATCAGAGAAGTCAAACTGAACATGATGCTCAAAATATCTCTAATGAATTTAAGAAAACTCTTAAAGCTAGGAAAAAAGAAAGCCCATTATTTATTGCCCCTTCTGGTCAACGTATGTACCCCAAGCAGGTCTATCGAATTGTTAATAAAGCTATCAAAGAATATTCTGAGGTAACCCAAAAAAGCCCTCATGTGCTTCGTCACAGCTTCGCCACTCATATGTTAGATAATGGAGCCGATATTAGATTAATTAAAGAATTTTTAGGCCATTCTAGCCTCGCTTCAACCCAGATATATACCCATACTAGTGTTGAGCGGTTACGTACAATTTACGAACAAGCACACCCTCGTGCGAAATCCTGATCATGAAGTCGTATAGTATGAAAAAAACAATAATATCCTATCATTTTGAAACAAGCGAAGTATTAAAGGATATTGCTAATAATCAGCTACAAAAATTATCTACCATGTTCAGTAGAATAACTTCATACTCTTTGGCTATGGGAGACCATCCAGACCCTGACTTTCCTCAATCGGCAGAACTTATTGTACACATACCACAAAAAAGCTTAACGGCAAAAAGCGAAAAAGCAACCTATAAAAAAGCCGTCCATGATGTGGTAGAAAATATGAAACGACAACCCAAACATAACAAAGAAAAAAACTACATTACTAATTTTTCTTTCTAATAATTTAACCAAGTAATCCAACGGTATATGCCTTTTTCAACCCACTCACCTATACCAATCAATGAAAAATTAACCGTTGAAGAACTCATAACCAAGCTTCGTAAACGAGTTAATATAAACATTATTGCTTGTGCTGCTGAAGATAAATGCTGTGATAAATTTGTCAGTGAAGCAGAGTTAAACCGACCTGGTTTAGCTCTCACGGGCTACTTAGATGTGTTTTCATGGCAAAGAATACAAATTATTGGCAATACTGAAACCGATTACCTTGTAAAATTACCCAAGGATAAACAACTCGAGGCCTTCGATAATATTACCAAATTTGACCTACCTATTATTTTTCTGACAAATGGGAACATACTACCTAAAGCTCTGCTTGAAAATGCTACACAGCGAGGCATTCCTATTTTTACTACCCCGTATGAGACTTCTCGTTTCATGCTCTTGTTAAAAGATTTTCTAGACGATCAGTTTGCATTACAAACTATGGTACATGGTGCAATGGTAGATGTATATGGTGTCGGCATACTCATTGTTGGTAAATCTGGTATTGGTAAAAGTGAAGTCGCATTAGACTTAGTTGAACGAGGGCACCGTTTAGTAGCTGATGATGTAGTTATGATTACTAAAAAAGGAAGCGTTCTTATGGCTTCAGCTACCATTATGAGTAAACACTTTATGGAGATACGTGGATTAGGTATTGTCGACGTTATGTCTATGTTTGGTATTCGATCAGTTCGCTATCAAAAACGATTAGAAATCGTTACTGAGTTATCACTATGGGATGATGCCCTTGAAATAAACAGGACGGGACTGGATCATGAACAAGTAAGTATTTTAGATAATGAAATTCCCTATGTACAATTGCCAATAACACCTGGTAAAAATATAACGGTAATTGCCGAAGTCATTGCCATGAACCATTTACTAAAACATTATGGCTATGATGCAGCCGAAGCTTTTCAAGATAGAATTAAATCTTCCATAGCGGAAAAAACCAAAGGAATGAACCCAAGTATCAAACGTGCTATAGAATATTTTGAAGGTGATATAGAATAGTGATAATATTAATCCTAATCTATTTTGTCATCATAGCTGTATTTATTACTATTCATAAATAAGACCATAGATGGAATGTCATAAAAAGTTTACCAGCCTCATTGCATTGGAACTCTGAGTTAATATCCCTACTTTCACTTAAATTTTTTTCTTCTATGCACATTAATAACCATTATTTCTACGATAAAGAGAGATGCGAGTTTATACCGATAGAATATAATATCTATCAACAAGTGGCATATAATTTGTCTATTTGGATTTTGACAGGTATAACACTTGCTAGTATTGGGATGATGATTTTAAGTAATTTCGTTGGCACCCCCTCTGAATTAGCACTCACCACAGAAAATAAAATTCTTCTTGAAAAATTAGAGGAGACCAAGCAAACTATTACAAATTTAGATCAACAACTCAAAGATTTAAGTCAACGTGATGCTGAATTGTACCGCTCTATTTTGGGCTTAGAAAAGTCATTGGACGAGGAGATACTGCTTGGTATTGGGGGTTCAAATTTATTTAAGGAATATGAAATTTATAGCGAAAATGCCGCGGAAATACTAGAATGGACAAGTCAAAAATTAGATGAATTAGAACGAAGAATTAATATTCAGGATCTTAGTCTAGAAGAAATTAAAGCTCAATACAATGAAAATAAATCAGCTTTAAAACATATCCCTGCCATTAAACCAGGTGGTGGTATTCTGTTGAGTGGATTTGGTATGAGACGGCATCCTGTACTTGGATACACTCGTCCTCACGATGGGTTAGATTTTAGGGCTGATATCGGATCCGATGTCTACGCTACAGGTGATGGTGAAGTTATTCTAGCAAAACGAAGAGGTACCTTTGGACGGACCTTGATTATCGACCACGGGTTTGGCTATAAAACTCTCTACGCACATCTTAGCGATTATGAAGACTATATAAAAGTTGGCACCAAAGTTAAAAGAGGTCAAGTTATTGCAAAGACAGGTAATACTGGTCTAACCGAAGGCCCGCATCTTCATTATGAAGTCCATTTCAATGACAAACCCGTTGACCCCTTAACTTATTTATTTGCCGATATTTCCCCAGAAGAATATCTGTTATTTAAGCAAATCGCTGAAAACAATAATAAGTCCTACTAATGTCAATAAAAAAACTTATCTACTTTTCTATTAGTAGACTAGTACACTGTTTATGTGTACTATTTCTTCTAAGCCATTCTAGTGAGGCCCAAACCAGCGATTCAACTGTATTTTTGAGCTCAAAAACGAAACAAACAAACTCATTACTTATACAACAGGCGCTTTCATCTAAACTTGGTTTTGATCGACTTGCTCACTTAAGTGATTATTATGGCCACCGATTAAGCGGATCAGAAGGATTAGAGCAAGCGATCGATTGGATTGTTGCTGAAATGAGAGAAGACGGTTTCGATAAAGTTTGGAAGCAAGAGGTGATGGTACCTCATTGGGAACGTGGACATGAATATGCTACGTTGAATACACCAATACAAAAAGATTTACCCATGCTTGGATTAGGCGGAAGTATAGGAACCGGTGGCAAAATTATCACTGGTAAGGTAATCATGGTTGACTCTTTTGAAGATCTTGCAGTAAAAAAAGATTTGATTCCTGGAAAAATTGTCTTGTATAATGTTCCTTTTACTACATATGGACAAACTGTTCAGTATCGACTTAATGGTGCCATAGAAGCTGCGAAACATGGCGCAATAGCAAGTTTAATAACATCAGTTGCATCTTATTCTATGCAAACACCTCATACCGGTGTAATGTACTATGAGAATGGTATTCCAAAAATTCCGCATGCTGCTATTACCGTAGAAGATGCTTTACTTATAGAACGATTTATAGATCGCGGTGAAATTATTGAGATTAGCCTGTATATGGAAGCTCAACAATTTGAAGATGCGATATCTAATAATATTATAGCGGAGATCAGAGGTTCAGAATACCCCAACGAATTAGTTGTGCTGGGTGGACATATAGATTCCTGGGATGTAGGCCAGGGTGCCATGGATGATGGTGGTGGCTGTATAGCGGCATGGGAGGCCGCTAGACTCATTATTGAATCTGGCATTCGCCCGAAAAGAACGGTAAGAGTTATTCTGTGGACTAATGAAGAAAATGGTTTACGTGGCGCTAATCATTACGCTGAATGGGCTGAAAAAGAAGAGCTCTCGATTAAAAATCATGTAATAGCGATGGAATCCGATGCGGGTATATTTGATCCTATTGGTTTTGGATTTTCTGGAAGTGATCAAGCCTATCAACAATTAAGTGAGATAGCCCAACAACTCACAGTTATCGATGCTGCAGAACTTCAAAAAGGTGGTGGTGGTGCAGATATAGGTCCTCTCATGAATAAAGGCGTTCCAGGTATGGGGCTAAATGTAGAGTCTGAAAAATATTTCTGGTATCACCATTCAGCTGCTGATACCTTTGATAAACTTAATCATGAAGATTTCAACAAATGTGTAGCTACTATGGCTGTATACACATTTGGAGTAGCAAACGCTGAAATTCGTTTAGCTCGCTAAATCAAAAAAAGTAGCACTCACGGTTACTAATTTATAACTGGAATAAAATTGATTGGAATTCGATGATAAATTGAATGCGGAGAATTAACCACCTTTCATTTTAAGATATCTTTGCCAGATACAATTACCATGTTGAATGGATTTGATCATCCAATCTTTTTTCAATTCAAGAAATTCATATTGGCTTAAATGCCACTCAAATTTAGGTAAATGCATAAGTTTCGTTCTTAAACTATGAAGACAGATAGCCGCGCTTACCGATAGGTTATAACTTTCTACAAAGCCAAACATGGGTATCTTTACGAAACTATCTGCTAACTGCAAAACCTCATCGCTAATTCCATCCAACTCTGTACCGAACACCAATGCAGTTTTTTGATCCATAGATACTTCTGAAATATGGGTATTACCATGGTGAGGGGATGTGGCTAAAATTGTGTAACCTTTACTTTTTAATGTTCTAAAACATTTTGAAACATTGGACTCATAGGAAGAATATTTATGCAAACTCAACCATTTATGACTACCAAGCGAAGTAGTTGAACTAGACTCAAAACGATTTTTATTTTCAATGATATGCACATCTTGAACACCAAAACCATCACAACTACGCAAAACAGCATTGGCATTATGCGCTTTATGTATATCCTCAAGAACGACTGTTATGTATCTAGTTCTATTGTTGAGTACATCATTTATTCGAGCTAGACGGTCTTCATTGATAAATTGAGCCAAATAGGCAATTTCGTCATGTATACTTGTAAACTCTTCCAAATTTAAAGTGTATTCAAATAGTTCAATGCAGATCCAATATTTTGAAGAGGAGTCTCTGTGCGTTCGTCTTCTACAAATAGATAATCCAGACCAGAAACAATATTTAATTCGAAGATTTCAGGAAATGGGATAATTCCCTCACCTACTGTAGTTTGGTCCAAATTGTTATCTGCATCCTTTACATGATATGACAAAAAACGCCCTGGAAATTTTTTTACAAATTCCAAAGGATCGACACCTGCTTTGCGCACCCAATACAAATCTGCCTGAAAGGAAACTTTATCAGGATCAGTTTCATTTATTAATATTTCCATCGGAACTCGATTATCCGGATCTAATAAAAATTCAAAATCATGATTATGATAACCAAAACGTATTCCAGCAGAGGTGGTTATCTCTCCAATTCTATTTAAATTTTCAGCGATTGAACTGTAATCTCCCCTCAAACTTTCATCAAGATACGGTATTACAATATGCTTGGCGTCCATTGCTAAGGCTGCATTGATAAAAATATCAACATCATTATGCTTAAAATAACTTGTATGAACCGATGCAATATACATTCCTGTATTAGTCACTATGGCATTGAATTCCTGAGGAGTGTATTTTCCAAAAAATTTCCCATCTAGACTTAGACCATAAGCTTCTATGCATGAGTATCCTAATTTTGCAACAGCAGATATAGTTTTTTCAAGATCGTCATTTAGCTCATTTCTAACCGAGTAAATTTGCACTCCAATATCCTTAGCCAAATTGCTTGTCATTTTGTTACTCTGGTCAGTAGAATTACTCTTAGAATCACATCCTGGCATTAGACAAGGTATACTCACCAAACCAGCTCCAACGACCCCTAATTGCTCTAAGAATTTACGTCTACTTTTTATACTATTTTGATCCATAAATTTATAATTATCAATTAATATTACTTAGTAAAGTGCAAGTTATTTATCATTTTTACAATATAAATAGTGTGATGAGTAAAATTCGCGAATATCCCATAGCTATTATTATGAATGACTAATTAGTCTTTCATAGCAGCTACTGAATAATATTTTTATCTTTACTCTATGAATAAAACGGTAGCCTTTGAAACCCTAGGATGCAAACTCAATTTCTCAGAAACCTCTTCAATAAGACGAAACTTTCTAGAGGCAGGGTACATTGAAAAGGAGTTTCAAGAAACAGCAGACATATACATCATAAATACTTGCTCAGTAACCCTAGATGCTAACAGTACCTGCAGAAAAACGGTTCGCCGAGCTAGAAGAACCAATCCTAATGCTTTTGTAGCTGTAATCGGATGTTATGCTCAATTAAAACCAAAAGATATTGCATCCATTGAGGGAGTTGATGTTATACTAGGTGCAAAAGAAAAATTTAAATTACTACACTTATTTGATGAGTTTATCAAACAAGAAAAAACCATTATACATCGAGAAGATGTAAATAAGACCTCCGATTTTCATCATGCATTTTCTTCTGATGATCGTACAAGAGCTTTTTTAAAAGTACAAGATGGATGCAATTATAAGTGCTCATTTTGCACCATACCACTAGCTAGAGGGATAAGCAGAAGCCCTTCAATTGAGTCGGTGATATTTCATGCTAAACGCTTAATTGAAGATGGTTTTAAGGAAATCATTCTAACTGGGGTGAATACAGGTGATTTCGGATATGGACGAAAAGATTCTTTTATAGACCTACTATCCAAACTCCATAAACTTGATGGTTTAAATAGACTTCGAATTTCATCAATTGAGCCCAACCTATTGCACCCAGAAATTATTGAATTGGTAGCTTCTTCCAATACGCTACAGCCTCACTTTCATTTGCCCTTACAGTCAGGTTCCGACACGGTCCTCAGACTAATGAAACGTCGATATAACACCCTGCTATACCAGAAAAGAGTAGAGTATATACGAAACCAAATACCCGATGCTTGTATTGGCGTAGATGTGATTACTGGCCACCCAGGCGAGACCATAGAATTGTTTCAAGAATCAGTTGATTTTTTAAATGACATGGATATAAGCTACTTACATGTCTTCACCTATTCAGAACGTCCTGACACCCATGCATTAAATATTTCACCCGCGGTACCAAAAGTCGAGCGCAAACGCAGAACCGCTGTGTATCGCATGCTCTCAGATAAAAAACGTGACAGATTTAATCAACGATTCAAGGATACTACAAGACCAGTGCTCTTTGAATCTCATTCAAATGATGGTATGCTAAAAGGATGGACCGATAATTATGTGAGAGTAGCAGTCCCCTATCACTCCTCATTAGTAAATAGTTTGGTTTTATTACCACTGAAAAGGTACACTTCTAAGGGGTATTACGAAGAAGAAATTAAAGGCGATATCTTAGATGAACTTAGCTTAATGGAGTCCCTAGTTAATGGATAATGAAATGCTTGTAAACGAATTATCTCTTTTTTTTAAAGAACAAGACTCTTATTTATCACCAATACCAGTAGCAATTATATATAAATATATAACCGAATTAGAAGAAAATAACTTTGCTCGTCAAGATCCTCCGGCTATAGATACTCTTGAGGACATATAGTAAAATTAGACTAGTCCTCTAAACAATCCCTGCAAAGTGTATAAGAAAATAAATGTGCTACTAAAAGCGCTCAATTTCTTACGGTTGTTACTAGAAAAGATGCTTATTAAACTACTCAAAGTTATAGTAAAATAGACACTGAAATTAGTTGGCTACTGAAAACCTACTAAAAGTCATAGGTCTAAATCAAAAAAAAAGACGCGTACATACTCTTGATACACCCGATGCAACACCAATTTCTACTGCAAATAAACCAAATGCATTGGTCTACAAAGACCCTCAATAAAAGCTTCTTAACCGTTTACTAAGTGACATTAAGCATATGCGACCTAGTTATATCATCTTATTTAACAGGACAATAGCCCCTCCCCTGAATAGTTCTAATGAATCCATGCAGCCTTGGCAAGAATTGGCGAATTATTCAAGTTAGAACATAGCCAATGCCTAGTCACACATAGTTTAAACAATTTGCTGAGAAGTAAATCTCTCAAGCGCAAGACTTGAGGGCATGCTCAAAAAAATCCATCCAATTTTTAAAGTTACTCTAAACTTTCATTACATTATGCTTTACTAATTGAACAGGTTCAAAGGAAATAGTTTTACGTGGAGAACAACAAAGAAAACTTACAGGGACGTGTCCCACCCCAGGCCGTGGAGGTTGAGCAAGCAGTAATTGGCTCCATGCTCATTGAACATGGAGCGGCAACAATAGCACTTCAAATGCTGAAAGTGGATGATTTCTATCAGCAATCCCATCAAAATATCTTCCAAACACTTTCAAGACTTTATGAGAGAGATAATCCTTTAGATTTATTGACAGTCGAAAATGAACTCAAGGATCTAAATTTACTCGAAGCAGTTGGAGGTCCCTCCTATTTATCAGACTTGACAAGGATGGTCAGTTCATCTGCCAATATTGAGTATCATGCTCAAATAATCACTGAAAAAGCAATTAAACGAAATCTTATTAAAAACTGCACAGAGGTCATTACTGAGTCCTATGACTCTAGCTCAGATGCCTATGATGTATTAGATGATGCTGAACAACGTATTTTTGATTTAGCCAATCAAAAAAGTAAAAGTAGTGCTAAACCAGTAGCAGATGTTTTAAAAGATACCCTTGCCTATTTGGAAGATATGAGAGGCAAAAAATATGGAATAACAGGAGTACCATCTGGACTGAAGGTAGATGAGATTACAGCGGGCTGGCAAAAAGGCGACTTAATTATCATAGCCGCTCGTCCCTCGATGGGTAAAACAGCTTTTGTACTTACGGCTGCTCGGAATGCTGCGATGCACCATGATGAAAACCTTAAGACCAATGTGGCGATATTCTCCCTCGAGATGTCCAACCAATCTCTAGTGCAACGTTTATTAACCATGGAAGCACGTGTTCGATCAGATGAAGCTAGAAAGGGAACACTAAATGATGAACACTTCAAGGACCTAATTGAAGCAGCAGGTAGACTTTTTGCCTCACAAATCTTTATTGATGATACTCCAGCAATAACACTAATGGAACTTCGAACAAAGGCTCGTAGATTGAAATCCGAACATGATATTGGACTAATCGTTGTAGATTATTTACAACTTATGCAAGGTTCCACTAAAGAAAATCGAAATCGTGAGCAGGAAATTGCCTCTATATCTAGAGGATTAAAATCATTGGCAAAGGAGCTAGACGTACCCGTTATTGCACTCTCACAGTTGTCTAGGGCAGTAGAGCAGCGTGGTGGTGACAAAAGACCTCAATTGAGTGATCTAAGAGAATCTGGTTCTATAGAACAAGATGCTGATGTGGTCATGTTTTTGTATCGCCCAGAATATTATGGCATAACAACCACAGCGGAGGGACAATCGACCGCTGGTATGGCTGAAGTCATTGTTGGAAAGCAGAGGAACGGACCAGTTGGATCGAAAATGCTTTATTTTGTCAAAGATTATGCTAGATTTGAAAATTTAACCTTAAATGATCCCCAAGGTGACTTTATTGGTGCTCAATTAGAAGAAAATCGACTTTCAACTACGGGGGATTTTTCTGCTGCCAGCCAAACAGACGCAATGCTTCCAAATAGTCCAATACCACCGGACGATGAAGCTCCGTTTTAATAGACTAACTACTAACTACTTCTTCGAAAAGGGAATCAAAGTCACGAGATCTGACCCTCCAATCTAAATGCTTATTTATAGATTGTAAACTATTTTTGGGCAATGGTTTAGTATTATTAGTTAATAAGTTTTTTAACAAATAAAATAAATCATCCTCGTCTTCATATAGTATCTTTGAATGTAATAATGGATTATGAAGACTCTCAGGTATTAGTTCTGGGTAATGAAGGGTTGAGGGTACTAATGGATGGCATCCGCAGTAGATAGCTTCCATAATGGAGACGCAAAAAAACTCATAACTCGCAGTAGAAACAACAATGTCACCAGAGTGCAGTAATTTACTATAACTTTCTTTATCATCGACATAACCAAAATGACGAATTTGTTCACCAAATCGTTGCCAAGCTTTAGTAAACTCTTCGGGTTTATCATGCTTACTATCGCCAGCTAAAATTAGGTCAAAAGCTACATCGATGTCATTTAGTCTGTTAAGCACCCTAAAAAACATAGCAGGATTACGATCAAATTGCCATTGCTGATTCCACACAATTACTGGACGTTTATTTTCTTTTCGGGTATCTGGGCGGCTATTAAAATAACTAAGATCTAAACCGGGATACAAAACTACGCTTTTAGCACGTATTTCATCTACAGTTACATAGTGTTTATCACCTGGAAAATGATTTAAAAAACCTGGGAGTGCTTGCAATAAATCCTCCAAATGAAACTGCGACGAAAAAATTAGTTTATTAGCAACCAACATACTCAGGTAATTAATGTAGCAATAAGTCATATCGCGCTGCTCGCCAATAGGTATAGGTCGAGTAAACTGATTATCATGCATATACATGATTTTTGGTGTATGCGCAAAACGAGGGTTAGTTAAGGCAATAAAAGCGGGCAGGTTCATCATACTACTGCTAAGCAATAGATCAATGTCATCAGGAATATTTTTTGTCATTTCAGCAAGTGTGACAGAATCACCATGCATCCGCCATTTCCATCCTTTAAAATTAAGTTTTACAGGAATAATATTATATGTAGAATGCATTGCAAGGCCTTTAAGGAAAGCTCTATGGGATCCGCTATAATATGGCTCAACTGCTAAGACATTCATCAGCGAAACCTCTGTTGGATTTCACTTAGTGACATATACAAAATTGTTGGATTTTTAAGAGGGTCGTAATAGGGTTCATCACAAGCAAATAATTCATCTACCAATGCTTCCATCTGCTCTTGTTCTAAGTTATGCCCTTTCTGTATAGCCGCCCTAGTTGCAAACGCTAAAGCTAAACGTTCTCTAGCATTAAAACTCACTACTTTATCGAGTTCACGGTATGACTGCAATAGATCGGTAATCATGCCCACCTCATCTCCTTTGTTAATATCAGAGGGAACTCCATCAATCAAAATAGAATAACCGCTTAACAAACTTACTGAAAAACCAATTTTTTGGATGAGTGGGTGTATCTCTTTAAGTAGTGTATAATCACTCGCTGATAAATCTATTTGCTGAGAGAAAAGTAGTTGTTGAGTGCTTGGAAGTGCTAGATCAGCTGCTTTGAGTGTTTTTTCAAATAGAATTCGTTTATGTGCATAATATTGATCGATTAAGCATAAGCCAGTACGCGTTTGAGTGACGATATAACTAGCATGTAACTGCCAATAAAAACCATTGGTAAAACGATCTCTATCACCCTCTATCAGGGTAGTTTGAATTCTTTGCTCCCAATGCTGATTGGCATAAAGTTGACTGGCTAATTCACCACTTTGTCCAGCTAATTTATTAGCTTGATTACTTGCTTTCAAAAAGTTTAATCCCTTAGCTTTTACCCTAAAAGGATGCTGCTCATCTACAATAGCCTGGTTTTTTTTAGGACTCATTCCGGCATACTCTAATGCCGAAGAATTGGGTATAATCGGGACATTAAGATGTTCATTTAGTGCTCTTTTCATGACAGAAAGACTTGTCTGAATGACCGAGCGCTCGTCTTCGAATTTAATTTCTGACTTCGCAGGATGAACATTTAGATCAATTTTATCAGGCTCTATGTCAATAAAAAGAATAAAGAAGGGATACTCATTAGCATGCGTCCAATTATCATACAAACTTAGTAATACATGCATAAGGTAGCGATGTTGGAAAGGCCGACCATTAACAAATAAAAACTGTTCCCCTCGTGATTTTTTACTCAATTTAGGATCTCCGGCAATTCCATGAACAGAAACATAACTGGTTTGTTCACTGAATGGAATTAAACTAGCTTTATATCGTTTGCCAAACATACCCACAATACGTTCGTTTAAGGACTGAGAAGGCAGTTGATATACGGTGTCCGCGTCTGAAATAAAAGTAAAGATAATTTCAGGATGGCTAATCGCTGCATGTTGCACTGTTTTTAATATATGTCGGAATTCAGTAGCATCTGTTTTTAAAAATTGTCTCCGCGCTGGTACATTAAAAAATAAATTGCGAACGATGATTTGAGTACCATTTTTTGTTGCGACTGGGCTCTTTTGCTGTATCTCACCACCATGCAATCGCAGCACCCAACCAGCATCATGATCATGCAACTTAGATTTCGCTTCGACCTGAGATATCGCTGAAATAGAGGACATAGCTTCTCCCCTAAACCCCATTGTACGAATGGCAAATAAATCATCTAAAGCTTGAATTTTTGAAGTAGCATGCCTGGTAAAACAGCGCTCCAAGTCAACCTCACTCATTCCACAGCCATTATCTGTAACTTGAATCAAAGTCCTACCAGATTGTTCAATGACTAGTTCAATGCGGTCAGCCCCAGCGTCAATAGAATTATCCAGTAACTCCTTAACTACAGAAGCAGGACGTTGAATGACCTCACCAGCTGCAATTTTATCTATAATGGCATCAGGTAATAAGCGAATGTAACTCTCAGGTTCTTTTACCTTTGTCATAGCACACCAATAAGATAAACAACTAATGATAAGAGTATGAACAAAAAGAATACCCGAACAAATTGCTTAGGTTGCAGACGATTATGCGTCTGAAATTTTATGCGCTTTTTCCGGTTTTCTTTTTCATCCTTTTCTGGATTATAATACCTCAACGGCAAATCGAATTGTTTGGGTTTTGGTCGATGACCAAACATAGGTTTCATCATAGCATATACCTTTTATTTGTTGCTGAATAATACCGAATACAGAATCAAATTTCTGCATAAGCAAAAAAGCAACGTCTATTACTTTAGGCTATGTTCTTTAGCACTTTATATACATCGGATACATAGATCAATGTAGTAGTTACAAGCGAGTAAATCGGGTCTGGAAAGCTACGTATTTGCTTGTATCATATTAATTAACCGAATCAGCTCATCATTCTTAAAGGGTTTTTTAAGCTGATGTTTAACCAATGGATGAATCGGGCTACCCTCAAGCATCTCATCAGTCCGTTGATGGTCAGCGCTCAACAGAACAATTGAGCTTTTACCTTGAATTAAGCGTTCGGCTACCTTATTAAGCCACTGAAGGCCCGATATAGATGGCAAAAATAAATCACAAATAATGATGTTCGGGATATGCGCTTCTAGCCAGGTATCAGCTTCTATACTACTACCTACAGTTTTAACCTTAATATCATGTATATGCAGGAGGTCTTCTATGACTTCTCGGAGTAATTGATCGTCCTCAACAACTAAAACAGTGTCTTTTGACATATCTCATTATTAGAAAGAATAACTTCAGCAGTAGTCCCTGCCACATCCTCATTGTTATAGAGCATAATTTGAGCATTAATTCGTTGAGCAGCAGCATGAGCTATGCTCAAACCAAGTCCACTACCCTCAATATGGTCCATATCTTTCCCACGCTCGAAAGCTTTTATTAAATTTATGGATGAATTTGCCCCCAAACCGATCCCGTTATCTATCACCTTTATTCCAAGTGTCTGGTGACTCTGCTTTAAAATTAATCCAATTTTAGCATCATCAGGTGAGTATTTAGAGGCATTCTCAACCAAGGTGCCTAATATAATGCTGAGTAGGTTATAGTCTGTATCATACTCAAAAGATTCATCTATCATCTGAGTCTCTAACTCTAACTTTTGTGAGTTTTTTATTAACTCAACAAGACTTTTTTGTTCATTTTCAAACCATGTATTTATTTCCCTAGTTTGTCTACCCGTGGACTGGGATGAATAATCTCTTTTATGCAATTGCTTCATGTTCTCTAACAAAAACTCCATGCGACTACTTAATTTCTGTAATCTATCGCACCATTTTTGCAACCTAGCCGACTCTTCGGTTTTTTGTGTACTCAACTGAGATTGAAGGAGCTGTACAGTACTTACTATCCCTGCCAAGGGTGTTCTAAGCTCATGCTCAAGCACTGAACTCACAAAATGATCGTAAGTTAAGTGTGCGTTAATTTGATGAAGAAGCTGCTTGGTATTTTTGTGGATTTGAACCTGTGTACCATTAATAGGCACCTTAGAAGTTGCAGGCTCTTTGCATTGTTTATCAAGTAATTCCCCAACCAATGCTGCTAATAATGGATGTAATTCGTTCACTGAAATGTACTGAACCTAATTGTATAACCGAGTAACTTTTCCAATGTCCTGTTATTTAATTGGAATGTAAAATAGGAAATCCATAGGTAGATTTCCTATTTTCTATATATAACTACATTAATTTAAAAAAGGCCAATAAAACGCGTTGGCTTCATCTAAAATTATACCTTGAGCATGGCAACCACTAAAGAAAAAATTATTTATACGTATACAGACGAAGCACCAGCCTTAGCCACACACTCATTTTTACCTATAGTAAAGGCAATTACTCGTGCAGCAAAAGTAGAACTTGAACTTCGAGACATATCCTTAGCAGCTAGGATATTATCCCAATTCCCTGAATTTCTTACTAAAGAACAAGTTGTAAGTGATGATTTATTTGAGTTGGGAATACTAGCAAAAAAACCTGAGGCTAACATTATAAAGCTTCCTAATATTAGCGCCTCTGTCCCTCAGCTTATCGCTACCATTAAAGAGCTACAAAAAGCTGGATATGCACTACCAGATTACCCTATCTCTGCCAATACACCAGAAGAAATTGATATAAAAAAAAGATATGACCAGGTTAAAGGTAGCGCAGTTAACCCGATATTAAGAGAAGGAAATTCTGACAGACGAGCACCAAAAGCAGTCAAGAGATACGCTCAGAATAACCCTCATAATATGGGTGAATGGTCTCCAGAATCAAAAACTACTGTTGCCACCATGGCCAACCAAGATTTCGCTCATAATGAAAAATCAGTAACTGTACTAGAGGATGGTAATTTCAGAATTGAGCATATCAATTCAGATATGGAGGTTACAGTATTAAAATCCAGAACTCCTATTAAAAAAGATGATATACTGGACGGAACTTTTATGAGCGTTAAAGCACTAAGAATTTTTCTGAGCAAGCAAATTCAAGAGGCAAAAAAACAGAATGTATTGTTCTCTATTCACATGAAAGCCACAATGATGAAAGTTTCAGATCCTATCATTTTTGGACACGCGGTTGAGGTATTTTTAAATGAAGTATATGAACAGTACTCCCATTTAATTGATAAAATCAAATATAATTCCAACAATGGTTTAGGAGATTTATTTAATAATCTAAATAAACTCTCTGAAACCGAACAAAATATTCTTCAAACAGCTATTGAAAAAGTATTCGAGAGTGGCGCTGAAGTAGCTATGGTAGATTCTGATAATGGAATTACGAACCTTCATGTTCCTAGCGACGTAATTATTGATGCATCTATGCCAGCAATGATTCGCACATCCGGTAAAATGTGGGATAAAAATGGCGAAACAAAAGATACCATAGCGGTTATTCCAGACAGTAGCTACGCGTCAGTTTACCATGAAGTTATTGAAGACTGTAAACAGCATGGCGCCTTTAATCCGTCTACTATGGGAAGTGTACCAAACGTGGGATTAATGGCTCAGAAAGCTGAAGAATATGGATCTCATGACAAAACCTTTGAAATTCACGAAGCTGGCACTGTTCGGGTAGTCACTGATAATGGTCAGGTGATGATGGAACACCAAGTAGAAAAAGGTGATATTTGGAGAGCATGTTTAGTAAAAGATGCTGCCATCCAAAATTGGGTACAGTTAGCAGTAAATCGATCAAAAGACTCTAATACACCGGCTGTATTCTGGTTAGATAAAAACCGGGCACACGACTGGCAACTAATTAAGAAAGTACGACTCTATCTAAAAGATTATGATATGGCTGATCTTGATTTACGCATATTATCACCAAGTGATGCAACTGTATACACCCTAAAAAGACTTCGGCTTGGTCTTGACACTATTTCTGTTACAGGCAATGTACTACGGGATTATCTAACCGATCTCTTCCCTATTTTAGAACTAGGAACTAGTGCCAAAATGCTATCTATCGTCCCCCTAATGAACGGTGGTGGTTTGTTTGAAACTGGTGCGGGTGGATCTGCACCAAAACATGTTCAACAATTCAAAAAGGAAAATTATCTACGTTGGGATTCCTTGGGTGAGTTTTTAGCTTTAGCAGAGTCCTTGGCTCATTTGGCCAGAACCTTCTCTAATAAGCGTGCATTAATATTATCTGAGGCTTTGCAAAATGCTAATAGTACTTTCCTAAGTGAAAATAAGTCTCCAACCCGTAGATTAGGTGGTATAGATAACCGTGGTAGTCACTTTTATTTAGCTATGTATTGGATCGAAGAATTAGCTCAACAACAAACAGATACAGAACTAGCTTCTATGTTTGCTGAAATTCATAAAGAATTGAAGGATCATGAAAAACAAATTGTTTCTGAATTGATTGATGTTCAAGGTCAAAAACAAGACATAACAGGGTATTATTTCATGAAAAAAAGCGTTTTAGATGTAGCTATGCGTCCAAGCGGTACATTTAATTCTATACTTGATAAAATTGGAATGCAATAAAAGTTTTTTATTAGAAACGCTAGTTAACATGAATAAACCAAGTAGTTACAAGACATCAAAAAGCCTCAGCACACAACTTGGTTTTGGATCGAAAATTCTGATTGTATTATTATTAGGGTTTACATTAAAGACTCAGATAAAAGCTCAAACAATCGACTCCTATCAATATTTAGCACAGAGTAAAATTCAGAGAGGGTTTGATGTAGATTTCCAATGGATTAAAGCAACAGAAGACTCTACACTATTGACTGTTTTTCTATCTATACCACATCATCAGTTAGCCTTTGAACTACAAGATGACAGTAACTATGCTGCTCGCTATCAATTGAATTTAGAAATCTACAAAGGATTCTATGAAGATGAGAATACAAGAGAATTAGAAGAGCGTATTTTCATTGGAGATACAATTTTCGTGAGTCAATACGAGAATACCTTAGATCCAAATGAAATTACTAAGGTGCTAACAACTCTATATTTACCCGGTGACAAGTACACCATCCATATGGATTATAATTATTTAAAAGGCAGGCCAGCGGTTACAGGGGTAGAAATCAACTCAGAAAAATTACAAAGTCTCAATCCCAACCGTCGCAGAATTAGAGACAAAAATTCAAGGGATCCAATTTTTAAACAATATATTCCAAAAGAGATTCTAAGAGAAATTGGACTACAACTGCATCCGCCTAAGTCTCAACAACCCTTTTACTTTTTTAACAACTCAAAAGGAAGCGCAAAGGCAAATATTACCTTTTCCACACAAAAAGAAAATAAAATTGTTGAATGGATTGGGTCAACAAACCAAATAAGCTATAGCGAAAATTCTTATGTAGGAATTCCAACTTTTGCTCTTGATTCGATGCCTACTTACGATTTAGTAATTTCTACAGTATCAAAGCCAAAGGATGTAATATATTCAGAAACGATAGAAAGTACGACTCTACCTAGATTCAGAGTAAACTTGCCTCTTAATAATCAACTCATTGAGAGTACTCATAATATACATGCAGAATTTTACTTGATTGATTTAGAAACCAAAGTACTGGACAATAAGAAGTACAAACTAGATCTGAAATCTAATAATGAAAATATTAACTCACTCAATTTTGAGACCTTTTGGCAGGATATGCCTACCAGCCTTTTACAGCTCGATGTAGCTATAGAAATGCTTCGATATATTGTGCATGAACAGACTATTGAAGATGTTTTAAAGAAAAAAAATGAAGATAAAATTAGCTGGTTTGACTCATTTTGGAATTCAAAAGATCCTATACCAACGACTGCTAAGAATGAATTAATGAACGAATATTATCGTAGAATTGATTTTGCGTTTGATCAGTTTTCAACGGCTAGTCAACCCGAAGGTTATGACTCTGATCAAGGTCAAATTTACATTAAAATTGGACCTCCAATAGAGATTATTCGTAGCTTCCCTACCACTAGTAAGGTTATAGAAGAGTGGATTTACCCAAATAGAACTTTTATTTTTACAGCTAGTTCGGGCTTTGGAGATTTCATACTAGTCAACGCAAATAAGGAGAATAAGAATTGAACACTAAGCCACGTTTAGCTGTCTCAATCGGTGATCCAAATGGTATTGGCCCAGAAGTTACCTTTAAAATGCTACTAGCCCTTGATCTATCTCTGTCCACTCCTATTGTCTCGGCTCCTCATCTATTGTTTCAACGACTAATCGAGGAACAGAATAACTTTAATTTGGGGGCAATACGCACAATACCAACCATAAATTACATTTCAGATCACTCACAAGTTGTGGAAGGAGCAATTAACGTACTTGAGTCTTTAGAATCTTGGTCTAACCTAGAATTTTCTAGTTGTAACTATGGTCAAATCACTGCCTTGGCTGGTGAAATAAGTATGCAATCGGTATTTACCGGGATTCAACTCTGCCTTAACAAACATGCACATGCCCTTGTGACGGCCCCTATTTCTAAAGAAAGTATTCAACTTGCTGGATATAAAGTACCCGGACATACAGAATATTTAATGGAACAAACAGGCGCAGAAGATGTAGTAATGATGCTTTCGGGTAGAGGGCTGAATATTTGCTTGCTAACCACTCATTTACCACTAAAATCTGTGGTTTATCACATAAATAAAACTATTTTTATTTCTAAAATTAGAATCATTTGTAATCATTTTAACACCTATAAATCAGACCGAAAACTTAAAATTGCAGTGCTGGGAATTAATCCACATGCTGGGGACGGTGGGGTGCTAGGTTATGAAGAACAGGAAATTATTGAACCTGTTTTTGAGTCGTTTCACAATGATCCTACAGTCGAACTAACGGGCCCCTTCCCCGCTGATGCTTTCTTCGGTAGAAAACAATTCTTAAAATATGACGTGGTTCTTGCAACCTATCATGATCAAGGCTTAATTCCTTTTAAATTATGGTCTATGGGAAGAGGGGTTAATTGTACCTTAGGATTGCCATTTATTCGTACTTCGCCAGATCACGGGACAGCCTTTGACATAGTAGGAAAATGGAAAGCTGAGCCCGATTCTATGTTAGAGGCCTATAAAGTTGCCTTAGCATATTTATCTACTTCCCAAAAAACAGACATGATATGATTCGTGGCAACCAAATACAGCCTATCTATTCTAAACTTGCTGAGATCTATGATCATATCATGAATGACGTAGACTATGAATATTGGGCTGAATATATAGATGATCTATTGCATCAACATCATCCGGAACCAACTTCTATTACCGAACTTTCTTGTGGTACTGCATCCTTAACATTAGAATTGAGTAAACTAGGCGATTATAACTTACAGGCTTGCGATGCTTCCTTGGACATGGTTCGTATTGGAAGCAATAAACTGAATAGTTTAGCTTATCCAATATCTTGTTTTCAGGCCTCGTTTAATGATCTAACGTCTGTTAGAGATCAAGATGCACTAATAAGTGTATTCGATAGTGTTAATTATTTATTGCAACCACAAGAAGTAGAATACTTTTTTCATGAAGCAGCCAAATCTCTAGCGAAAAACGGGCTCTTAATTTTTGATTTTTCCACTCCGAAAAATTCAATTGAAGCAGTTCATCATTTAAATGAAATTGAAGGTGAGTATCGTAATATTTGTTATTACAGAACCAGTAAATTCGACCCAAATCTAAATTTACATACCAATTCTTTTGAAATTATTGATCGTAGCCAACCAGCCAATCAAACTTGGATTGAAGAACATCAACAAAGAGCATATGAACTCGAACACATAAAGAAAATTTTGAATAAAAGTCCTCTAAAACCTTTAAATTTTTATGATGCTTTCTCTTTTAATGAAGCAAGGTCCACATCAAACCGAATAACCGTTGTAGCTAGATGTCAGAATCAATAGTACAGTTAAAAAATGTTTCGCTGAATTATGACCATAGAAGTATTCTAATCGATGCCAATTTCAAGTTAGAACAACAAGAGTTTGTCTATTTAATAGGACCCACAGGAGTAGGAAAGAGTAGCTTTTTAAAGCTATTATACCGTGATGTTGTTGCTCAATCAGGTGAAGTGATGGTAAATGGTTATCAATTAAAAAAAATGAAGGTAAAAAAAATACCCGAACTACGACGAAGTATGGGTATTGTATTTCAAGATTTTCAGTTACTTACAGATCGTACAATTTTTGAGAATGTTGCATTTAGCTTGCATGTGACTGGATACCCTAGCTCAAAGATTACAAATAAAGTAAATGAATTACTCGCACTTGTAGGTCTTAGTCATCGTTTTAAGCAAATGCCGCAAGATCTTTCAGGTGGGGAGCAACAACGCGTTGTTATAGCACGTGCTCTAGCTAATGAACCAAGACTATTGCTGGCCGATGAACCCACAGGTAATTTAGACCCAGATGCCTCTAAAGAAATAATGGATATTCTTCTCAGTATACACAAAAAAGGCACCGCTATTCTTATGGTTACACACGACCATAGTCTAGTAAAAAAATACCCAAACCGAACCGTTATACTTAAAGACGGAAAAGTTAATGATTTAGATATCTAATAGGCTTGTTGAAGTATTTCGAATATTTTGCAACCTATAATATTATTAATTGATTCAAGTTATCCAGGTAAAAGCCGTAATTCAGAGTAAATAGAAACATACATGATTAACCAGGAACAAGAGCGATGGACACAATTAATACGTAATATGGCGCTTGAATTAGGCTTTGACGCCATTGGATTTGCTCAAGCAACTTATTTAGAAGATGACGACAGACGACTAAGTTCGTGGCTAGAAAAAGGACGAAATGGAACTATGTCATGGATGGAAAATAACCATGAAAAACGAGTTGATCCACGCTTACTTGTTCCTGGCACTCAAAGCATAATTTCCCTATTGGTTAGTTACCATAGAAAAGATGAGCCATCCCATATAAATCAAGGAGTGTCTTTTGCAAGATATGCCCAAGGACGAGATTATCATCGGGTAATCAAGAAAAAACTGAAACAACTTTACCACCAGATTCAACAAGAAATTCCGATTGCAGAAGGACGTTATTTTGTGGATTCAGCACCGGTTCTCGAAAGGAGCTGGGCTGAAAGATCCGGCCTAGGCTGGATTGGTAAAAATGGCAATCTACTAAACAAAAAACTTGGCTCTTACTTTTTTATAGCAGACATACTGCTTAATATTCCACTAGTATATGATCATGCGACTAGCGATCATTGTGGTTCATGCCGTCGTTGTATTGACGCTTGTCCCACCGATGCAATTTATGAGCCCAAGAAAGTGGATGGATCTAAGTGTATATCTCATTGGAACATTGAACATGATGGAGAAATACCAACATTTTTTCAGGAAAAAATGGGGAAATGGATTTTTGGCTGTGATATCTGTCAAGAAGTTTGCCCTTGGAACACAAAAGCACTTTTAGGGCATTGGCCTGAATTTCGACCCAATGAAAATTGGATTACACATAGCCCAGAGGAATGGACTCAGCTGAATCAAGAAGAATACGAAAGCTATTTTAACGGAACAGCAGTCCTACGTGTGAATTATGAGGATTTTCTGCGAAATGCTAGAATTGTCTTAAACAACTATCAGTAATCTTGTATGGTATCCTTCAAATACTTGTACAATAGCTCTCTTGCTCTAAATATATGCGCTTTTACCGTACCCATAGGCATGATCATCTCTTCGGCAATTTCTTTATAGCTTTTCTCCTCAATATGCCGTTTTAATATAACAATACGATATTTTTCCGGTAATTGATAAATGGCCTCATAGACTTTATTTCTACGTTCCCGTCTAATCATGGGTTCATCAGTGAAACTACCTTCATCAGCGAGCCGAATAGAGGCATGCGATTCATTCGAATCATCTGCATTCATACTCAGGGTTTCAATCTTTTTCTTTCGTAAATAATCGATCGTATGATTCGTAGCTATTCGATATAGCCAAGTAGAAAAAGCATAATCATTTTTATAGTTTTTTAAACTTTTAAAAGCTTTAAAAAAAACATCTTGAACCAGATCCTCAGCAAAATCAGGATTCCGTATCATTTTACTCACGTGAAAATAAAGAGGTTTTTGATATTTTTGGGTTAATTCAAAATAGGCTTTTTCATCTCCCTTAACAGCCAAAACTACCAATTGATCATCCTGTAATGAGCTAAATGAGGCGTCTTGACGTTTGGTGTGTCTAGAGTTATTGTTCGCCATTATGTTTAAACTAGTAGTATACCATGTCTGATGCCACCGGTAGACACAACGAATTCTTCCGCCCTTGTATATCTTAACACTTCCTCTAATATGAGTAAACCAGACAAAAATACATCTACTCTACCTTTCATAACTTCGGGATGTAATTCAAGTAAATACTGAAATGTATGTATGCTGAATAATCTAATAATAGTGGCTAATTTATCGGTGTTTAAACGGTAATTATTTATACCGGATGATTTATAATGAAACAATTGCTGATCAATAGCCGCTAAAGAGGTAGCAGTACCAGAAACAGCCACTATCTGAGTATGAGAAGGAAAGTGTAATTGGGTTGCATGTAATAAAGCTTCTATTGACCGCCTACACTCTCTTATTTCTTCTTGGCGAGGAGGATTATGTAATAAAAAACGTTCATTAAACCGCACACATCCCATATTAATTGAAATTCCACGAAGTAAATTAGTTGAGTTACCTACAGCTAGTTCGGTACTGCCTCCACCAATATCTACGATCATGATTGAATCTGATTCAACCTTTGTTTGGCTTATAGCACCTAAATAGGTGTATTTTGCCTCATCTTCCCCACTTAGTATGAGAACCTGAAAACCAAAGGTTTCCTTGACTAGTGCTAAAAATTCTTGCTTGTTCGCTGCATCTCGAACCGCACTAGTCGCCGTAACCACTGTTTTAGTCAGTACTTCATCACCATACTTTTGGATAATACCTACGTATTCTGATAAAACTACGAGCACTTTATACATACTTTCCTTAGCAAGAAGTCCATTTGAATCTACCATAGATCCCAACCTAGGTAAACGCTGGGCCTCCTCAAGTACTTGTAATCCTTTTTCTGTTTGCTCAGCAATGAGTAACAAAACAGAATTAGTACCTATATCAATTGATGCTTTATACAACAGTTTTTACCATAAACTAGATACTTTTTTGATTATTTAAGTTAAGCTGAAATAATTTGAATCAAATTAATTCGCGAATTTAGTAAACAACTGGCTTTAACCACAGTGCAGACCACTCCCGGAAATCGTTTTGCTCAAGTATAATAAACTCGTCTTGAATTACTTGATCCTTAAAAAAAGGAATATCAATATCGAGCAAACCAGATATGAGTAGTGAACCATCATTATTTAAGTATTTTTTAAACATTGGAAGCAAATCTCTAAGAGCAACAGTATTTATGTTCGCCAATATTATATCAAATTGTTGATCTGAATTAATTTGTTCTATACTTCCATGATATGCCTTGAAGTTATCTACATTATTTTTGTTAATATTTTCAGCTACATTTTCAACACTCCATGGATCTATATCAAAACCCTCTACCATTCTTGCGCCAAGTTTACTAGCTGCTATTCCTAGAATACCTGTCCCAGTACCTGCATCTAGAATCCTATCGTTTTTTTTTATGGCTGATGGTAACCAAGAAAGCAATAATCTAGTTGTTTCATGTGTACCTGTCCCAAATGCCATTTTGGGATCAATCACGATTGGGATGGTGTTGGTGGGAATTACTTTTTTGTTCCAGCTAGGATACACATAAAACGGCCCTATCAACTGCGGTTGAATACTTTTTTCCCACTCCGCATTCCAATTCTTCTGCTCTATTTCATATTCAGCTACAATAGATAATTCTGAAAAAGATGCCAAGCGCGCCTTAACATTTTTTTGGACCTTTATCCAGATGCTAAGATCTATATATGCCTTTAGCAGTACCTCTGTTTCATCGAAACCAGAAAATCCCAACTCATTGAGCTCGGCAATAATTACTAATGGATCTGTGTTATTAAGCTCAAGTTGAAGCTCCAAATAGGTTTGATTCATGAATATTCTCTAAGCCTGTAGACGTTCAATAAGCCGAGCTGAGGCAATCAACCTTTCTTCTTCAAATGCGGACGCCATAAATTGCAATCCCATAGGTAAACCATTCGAATGAAACCCAATAGGTACGTTTATTCCACCGATCCCCGCTAAGTTGGCTGAAATAGTATATATATCGTTAAGATACATTTGGACAGGATCATCTAATTTACTTCCAATAGGAAATGCAGTAGTGGGTGTGGTTGGACTCACTATTATATCAACCTTTTCAAATGCTTGGAGGAAGTCTTGTTGGATTAGTCTTCGTACTTTTTGTGCCTTAGAATAATAAGCATCATAATATCCAGAACTCAAAACATAGGTGCCTAACATGATGCGTCGTTTTACCTCTATTCCAAAACCTTCAGTTCGACTGAGTTTATACATCTTATTTAAGACAGTATCTTCACTCTCGAGTTTGTTGATCTTATCTATTAGAGCTCTGTGGCCATATCGCACGCCATCGTAACGAGCTAAATTACTTGAAGCCTCGGCTGTAGCAAGGATGTAATAGGTAGATATAGCATATTCACTATGAGGAAGTTTAATAGGTACTAATGTGGCACCATCTACCTCTAACTGGCCGATTAAACTCATTATTTTCTGATGGATTTCGGCATCTAAGCCCTCTCCAAAATATTCTTCTGGAATACCTATTCGAATATTTCTATTGGGATTATCGACGGCATTGATATAATCACTTACGGGATTTGCCACCGATGTCATATCATTTTTATCATGGCCAGCTATACTACTTAAAATTAGTGCAGCATCTTCCACTGAATTCGTTAATGGTCCAATAGAATCAAAGGATGATGCATAGGCAATCAAACCATATCTTGAAACTCTACCATAGGACGGTTTAAGCCCTACGACGCCGCAATAAGCAGCTGGTTGCCGTATAGACCCACCTGAGTCGGATCCAAGGCTAGCTTGTACAAAATGTGCCGCAACAGCTGCTGCACTACCGCCAGACGAACCACCCGTTACATAATCAATATTATGAGGATTTCTTACAGTTCCGTGTACTGAGTATTCATTGGTAGAACCCATAGCAAACTCATCCATATTATGCCTTGCCAAAAATAGGGCATCATCATTGTGCATTCGATCAATGACAGTGGCATTATATACACTTTTAAAATTAAGGAGCATATTGGATGCACAGGTCGCTGGTTTCCCAGCCTCACAAATAGCTTCTTTAATCCCGATTATGGCGCCTGCCAGTGGTCCTGCTTTACCTTCTTTAATTTTTGCTTCAATATGGTCTGCCCTCTCATATGCGCCATCATCGTCAAGGTGTGTGACCGCATTAATTTCAGAATTACTTTTTTCAATAGTACTTAGATGTTCTGCTACCAAATTTCGTAGCCGGAGTTCACCATTTGCGATTCGTTTTTGAACGGATCGTATAGTTTGTTTAGACAAAATAATGCCTTTTTATTTTGCTGATTCTTTTTCTTCGTTTTTCACTGTCTCTTCAATATCGCGAGAAGTTTCATCAATTTCCTTTCTTATATCGCGAGACGCTTTTCTAAACTCCTGTATCCCCTGCCCTAAACCTTTAGCCAATTCTGGTATCCTCTTAGCTCCAAAGAAGACTAAAATGAAGAGTGCAATGATAATAATTTCAGTTGGTCCTAATGAATTAAACATAAAAGGGTATATTGGTTAATTCGATGATGTATCTTTAATAAGATAACAATATTTTCGGCACGAATTGAGTATAAAAAAAATTCTATGAAAGACTTGAATTTTTAACTACTCTCTCGTTTAATATATAATCAATCTTAACGTACGTAAAAAATTATGATTTGGACCGTTGAATTAGCCGCCGCTCTAGACGAGGCACCCTTTCCAGCAACTCGCGAAGAGCTAATAGAATGGGCAGAGAGGAATGGCTTGCCTAATCAAGTTATAGTAAACTTGGAGGAACTTGAGGAAATAGATGAAGGCGAAGAAATCATTTATGAAGGTATAGAAGATATTTGGCCAGATTACATTAGAAAAGAAGACTTCTTTCACAACGAAGAAGACGAAGGATTTGATTATGATGATGTGTAATTATATCTACTAGTAAAATTATCTGAAATATCGACTAACCGATTTTCAACACAACTCTGTACCTGACTTACCAACTTCCTTACCTAAACAGATTTCATTAGGTCACTTAACCAATAGCTTTGGCTTATTTTAAGTAATATCGAATCTTAAACCCATAAACTTTTTTTTATTTATTATGAAAGTGTAGTCGAAAAGAGGTTTAACTGCCTTATTTTCTTTAACTTTGAAGAATATTAAAACACCTTTTGATCGCATATTTTTACGCTATTGAGAACAAAGTGTATCCTTTTAGTCTTTAGTTTGTTTGTCAGCTTTGGCACTTCTGTTATTAGTGCCCAGGTTGTAAATCAAACAGGACAAGAGTCCGAGGTTAATACTACCACTAGGGACCTAATTAGGAAAGTTCGTTTCAGTGGTAACTCTAATATAAAAGATAGAATTTTAGAGGGACTCGTTAAAACCCGAACAAACAGAGAGTTTCTTGCCATACCCCGCTTCACACCATGGCTATACATTCATAACCTTAGTAATGGCCGCATAGGCGAGACTCCTTCTTTTCTCGATCGATCTGTAGTGGGTAATGATCTAGAAAGAATACGCTTATATTATGAATCACTCGGTTACCGAGATGTACAGGTCGATACCACTATTGTTAACTTGCGGGAAAGAAAGGTTGAAGTATCGTACATTATTCAAGAGGGAACTCAATACTTTATCGAATCGGTTGGATTTACTGGATTTCCATCCAATTTATCCAAAGAAACTAAAGCACAGTTTTACGCTCGAAGCTCACTTACCAAGACAGCAATCAACGACTCAACATTTCAGTTATTTGAAGCCTATAATGCTACAGAACTAAGGCAAGAACAAGAAAGGATTTTATCTTTTTTAAAAAATAACGGCTTTGCGTCCGCTAGTCGTGACTCTGTTATTGCTTTTGTTCAGCCTGGGAAACAAACATATGGTCTTCAAGTGCTTTTTTATGTTGCTGCAGGACGTCCATATCATTTTGGTGACGTCAATATTGTTTACCGAAATGCTCAAGATACAAGCTATAGTATGCATAGTTTCCGTTACAATATTAACAAGGACTTAATGCCCACCAAGCCACTGAACCCCGAAGATAAATCCAGTTTCTCTGAGGAAAATATACTCGCCTCTATCAACCTTACGAAATCGGAAAACCTTTCTACAAAAAATAAGGTCATTGTGGATCAAATAGCCATTACTCCTGGAGGAGTATATACGGAAATAGACTATCTTCAGAGCATTAGGGAATTACAAAATCTTGGTATGCTAATCATTAAACGTTTTGGTTTATCAGAATTTGGAATAAACCCTGATTTTAGTATTGATACTATTCCAGTATATATAGAGTTAGAGAGTATTACTCCTCATCGTATTACTACTGAACTTTTCGGGATGAAGAGGTACGGATTCGGAACGGGTTTTGGAATTGATTACAACAATATAAATGTCAATGGTCTAGCCGAAAGAATTAATATAGGTATAAATTCAAGTTTTGAATTTGTGAGTGAAGAAACCATTCAACAGATCACTCCTGAAGATCAGGTTCAATCTTCTTTATTTCGCAGCTATGAATTACGAGGTGAATACACACTGCCGAGATTGGCTAGACCATTTCGATATTTAAATGAAATTACTAATTTTTTTAGTGCTCGATCAACCTACTCACTATCATACAGCCGTTCTGATCAACTCTATTTTGATATAAACTCTGACTTACAGTTCAATTACCGGCTTGAAGTCCCCCACTCTAATTCCAGACTCTCCAGACTTGATCTATTTGAATTAGACATAATTGATACAAATCCATCTTCCGAGTTCAAAAATAATTTAATAGATGAATTTGGACAGAATAGTTTAGAATATATTCGTATTCTTCAGGATTTTGAGCCGCAAGTTTCCTCAATTATCAGGTACAGCTTTAGAGATTATACCACCAATTTGATCAAAAGAAATAATGGCTATTTTAGGGAATTATCCCTATCTGCAGGTGGAAATCTTCCCTATTTAATTGACCGATTTTTAGTTACGCCAGGCGAACTTGAAGGTGAATTACCCACTCTTTTCAAGCTTAGTGATAACCAACTCTTGTACTCGCAATTTGTAAAGTTCACCATGGATTTTCGCCGATATTTACCTTTAGCTTCTGGCACTATTTTATCATACCGACTATTTGGTGGAATTGCACACCCTTTTGGGAATAATACTTCAATTCCATTAAATCGTCGCTTTTTCGCAGGTGGGAGCAATGATATTAGAGGTTGGGCTCCTTTTCAGTTAGGTCCGGGAACTATCAGCTCTGACCAAGTAACTATCAATGGTGGAGAAATCAAACTTGCATCATTTGTAGAGAGTAGACAAGTATTAATTCAAAATTTATTAGGTGCGGATTGGTATGGCGGCCTGTATGCCGATGCCGGGAATATTTGGTATGGTCCACGGAATGATTTTCGATCTCAGGATAACAAGGATCAGTTAGAGCAAGGACGATTTTTATTTTCTAATTTTTACAAGCAAATTGCAGTTGGTACAGGAACTGGGATACGCATAGATTGGGATTATGTAGTTATTCGTCTCGATTTCACATTAAGAGCTCATGATTTAAATACTGGATGGTTTAATGACAAGAAATTGTATTTTAGTTTTGGAATAGGTCACTCTTTTTAAGATTTATATTATGAGTACATACAAACGTTTAAAGCAACAAACAAAAATAGTTCTTCAGTCTAGATTTTTACAAAATCTTAGTACTCTTGAACGGTATGAGATTTTACAATTATGCCATCGTCGAATCTATAAGTCCGGGGAATTCATATTTTACCGAAACGATCCGGGTACCGGTATGTATTTCATCGAAGATGGATCGGTTGAGTTAACGGTCATGACGAGTCTAGAGGATGAGCAAGAAATAGATGAACATAAAAATGCTTTTTTACTAAACTCTCCTGATAGTTTTGGGGCTTTATCCATTGGTTATAATCTAAAGCGTAAAACGTCCGCCCTTTGTAAAACAGACTGTACCTTGTTGGGATTCTTTAAGCCTGATTTTGAAGTATTGATGGATCGACATCCCCAAATAGCTGTTAAATTTCTGCAAATGCTAACCAATATAGCACTTCGTCAACTAGAGACTGCACTTACCACTATTGAAGAAAATCATGACCCTAGAATTGCAGCTCAAATAGAATTTGATGCTTATTATGATATCGAAAGACTCGATTAATGAAGAAAGGTCTATCGATTGAACTCCCTATTCATAGCACTGCATTTAAAGGTAAAGGAGTTGGAAGATACCATGAACGGGCTGTCTTTGTAAAAGGTGCGGTTCCTGGCGATGTGGTCAAAGCCCGGATTATCAAAAAGAAAAAAAGCTTTCTAGAAGCTAAATTACTTGAGATTATTGAGGCTTCTGAAGATAGAATCTCACCAAAATGTCAGCATGCAATAGTGTGTGGAGGGTGTAGTTGGCAACAGCTACCTTACGAAAAACAATTAGAATATAAGCGACAGCAGGTAGAAGACCATGTTCGTCGTATAGGTAAATGCGATACTGCAGTTAATGATACTTTACCTTGTATGCAGCCCTTTTATTATCGAAATAAAATGGAATATAGCTTTGGCCCTCGGAGATGGCTAAGCGATGAAGAAATACAACGAGAAGAATTTGTCGATGATAGTGGATTTGCAGCAGGTTTACATGCCCCAGGAAGGTTTGATAAAATTTTGAACTTGTACGAATGTCATTTACAAGATCCTATTTCATTTGAATTATTAGATTTTGTCCGTAACTATGCTTTAAAACACAAAATTGACGCTTTTGATACCTTTGAAAAAACAGGATTCTTTAGGCATTTGGTTATTCGAAAAGCGCATTATACTAATGATTTAATGGTCAATCTTGTGTGCTACTTTGACGATCAAAGCATAATAAAAGATTTATATGCAAAAATGATGAAGCGCTTCCCCTCTATAACCACTTTTATAGTCAGTATTAATGATCAACCTAACCCGACAGCAACAGGACGCTATCATCATGTCTTACATGGCCCAGGTTATATTGAAGATTATATTGGCCCGTTCCGTTTCACAATTGACCCAAAGGCTTTTTTTCAGACTAACACTGCTCAGGCAGAAGCCTTATACTCAGTAGTATCCAAATTTGCTGATATACAAGAAGCTGATGTGGTCTATGATTTATACTGTGGAGTTGGAACACTCAGTCTTTTCTTAAGTAAGCATGCATCTAAGGTTGTAGGAATAGAATTGGTGGACGAAGCTGTTAAAAACGCCCGTATTAATGCATCAAAAAATGGGGTTAAGCATGCTTTTTTTGTCAAAGGTGATATAAAGGATGCTTTTAACGAAAGCTTGATACAGCAATTTGGCCATCCAAATGTATTGATCACAGACCCACCTAGAGCAGGTATGCACCCCGACGTAATTACTCAGCTATTAGAATTAAGGGCACCTAATATCATCTACGTAAGTTGCGACAGTTCAACTTTGGCACGGGACTTATCCTTACTATCTGAACGGTACACAGTAAATGCAATACAACCCGTGGATATGTTCCCACAAACCTATCATATTGAAACGGTTGTCAGTCTAACCTTAAAGCCTTAAATGCATCATAGATGAACGATTTTTTCTACCTCCTTGATAATGTTAATGGCGTTCGTTACGTCTTTTCTGTTGTTAAATTAATCCATACTAGAGGTTTGTTGTATTGCCTCCTTGTAATGTTGTTTTGGTTGGGATTGTCGATGGATCTGATGGCACAAAATGGTGAGCTAAGAGGAACCATTACCAATAAGAAAACAGGTGAGCCACTGTTTGGCGCTACCGTTTTCCTTATTGATACTGACTATGGTGCAGCTACAAATTCTGATGGGCAATATATTCTTTCTGAGATTCCAGGCAACACCTATAATATCCGGGTAAGCTTCATTGGGTACCAAACCCAAATCATTTACAATGTAGTAATTCGCTCGGAGGGAAATATTGATGTGGATGTCCAATTACAACAGGCTGAAATTGAGTTGAATGAGGTAGTTGTAAGCGTTAATCCATTCACTAAACTCGAGACTACTCCCCTTTCGATTCAAAATTTAAATCAACAAGAAATTACCTCATATCCTGGTGGAAATAATGATATAGCCAAAGTAATTCAATCCTTCCCTGGAGTATCTGGTTCGATAGCTGGCTTTAGGAATGATGTTATTATTCGAGGTGGGGCCCCCAATGAAAACGTTTACTACCTAGACGGAATTGAGATCCCTACCATTAATCATTTTTCAACTCAAGGAAGTGCAGGTGGCCCAGTTGGCTTATTAAATGTCTCTTTCTTTGAGGGCGTCACGCTAAGTGCCAGTTCCTTTGCCGCATCGTATGATAATGTGCTAAGTGGAGTATTAGAATTCGATCAACGAAACGGAAATTCTCGGAAGTTTGTAGGTAACTTCCGCTTAGGCTCGTCCGAATCTGCTCTAACTTTTGAGGGACCATTATTCAAATCAGATAAATCTGAGGCAAATACTAGCTATATCATAAGTGTTAGACGCTCCTATTTGCAACTACTGTTCCAGGCTATTGGCCTGCCTTTTTTGCCTGATTACTGGGATTATCAATACAAAGTTACTCATCAAATAAATTCTAATAATGAATTGCTTTTCACAGGGGTGGGTTCTATTGATAATTTCTCGGTAAATGAACTCAATGAATTCGATGCCGAACAGAAAGCTATTCAGGATCAGGTGCCCGTGTTAGAGCAACAAAGCAACACCATTGGGTTTCGATGGCGTCATAGATTCAACGATAATAGACTAATGGATGTGATTGTTAGTCAAAATAATCTGTATAATCAATTTTCAAGATTTACTGATAATGTAAATAAACAAGGTATCTATTTTCAAAACGATGCAAATGAAATAGAACGGAAACTAAGGCATCAATTCAAGATTTTTTCAGGCCTTTGGACTTATGCATTTGGATATTCTGTCCAGCAAGTCTACTACGACAATACTACTCAAGACCTTGTTAACAACAGAGATTTTATCACTGATTTGATATTCTTACGGTACGGTGCTCACCTTCAGGCATCCGCGAGAGGATTAAAAGATCGTCTACAATTTTCAGCTGGTATTCGAGTAGATGACAATGATTTTATGAGGGATCGAGTAGGCTTATTTAGACAACTTAGTCCACGTATATCATATTCTTATAAGCTCGTCTCATCCGGACAATTGACATGGAATCAGTCATGGGGTATTTATTATAAAATACCTCCTTATACGATCTTGGGTTTTGAAGACAACACGGGTATTTGGGTAAATAGAAAAACTAAATATATTCGAAGTGAACACTTTGTTGGGGGATTTGAATATGTGATCAATGAATCTGCTCGAATGACTTTGGAAGCTTTTTATAAAAAATATTCTAATTATCCTATTTCTGTAGCTGACGAGGTATCATTAGCAAATAAAGGTGGCGGCTTTGAAGTATTTGGAAGTGAGTTAATTCAAAGTAATGGCTTGGGAAGAACTCAAGGAATAGAACTATTGTTTCAGCAAAAATTCACTGGTAAGTGGTACGGAATCGCGTCGTTTACTTGGTTTAAAAGTGAATTTAGTGGGAATGATTTAACCTATCGCCCTTCTCTGTGGGATAACCAGTTACTTATATCTGCTTTAGCAGGATATAAACTCCAAAACAATTGGGAAATAAATTCTCGATATCGTTATTTAGGTAGGGCTCCTTTTGTTCCAATCAACTTGGATCAAACTTTAGAATTTTATCCTGCTATTATTAAAGATTACAGCTCTATTGGACAAAATAGACTTAATGCATACAATCAAGTAGACATTCGGGTCGATAAAAAATGGAGTTATACAGCTTGGAGTTTGGATGTTTTTTTCGAGGTACAGAACATTTTGGGTAACGCAAACCCTGAAGAACCCAACTATGGCTTGGCTCGGGATGAAACTGGAGAAGTAGTGATTCCCGAACGCTTAGTACAAGTTAACACGAGTACCTCGGTGAATGTCCTGCCCTCTATCGGATTGGTAGTTAATCTTTAAAATCAAGGTTAATCTAACTGAGGCTATTCACTCGCCTTGCCACAAAAACCCAATGGAGATCAGGATAAAGCCGGGTAAAAATGAGTGTGAGCTCTCCCCCGTCTTGAATACTGTACTTCTTCTTAATCGCTTCAGAAGAAAATGGGTAATTCAACGACCATATGTTTATGAACTTAGATCCGTAGTTATTAAACCACTTTTTAAGGGATTTATGAGAAGGTGAAAAACCATCCAATACCTCGAAAATACGTCCAGGGAAATGCTTGATCCAATCCTTTGAATGGTAAAGATGGGTATGCTTATTTAACTTTAACAAATCAAAGCCTGCACCTAGATGATCCATGCACCCTAGTTTCTTGACCCCAACAATCGGATCATATAAATAGGATTTGACTCTATTTGCAAAACCATTGTCATCTACAAAGTCAGTAGAACTAAGCTTGGTTAATTGATCAGTATCAATGTAGGGTATAGTGACTGGAGCTATGCCATCTGCATCGACAAGAACAGTGAAACTATCCTGACCCTGCTCAACAGTTTCATTCTTCTTAATGTTAACGGCATGGTAACATATTTTGCTTTTGTCTTGTTTGCTAAGCCGATCAGAGGTATAACGATAGCGATAGAGTAATTCTTTAAGCTCATTGTTCACAGATACTGCATGGATACTTTCAGGGGGGTATCCCTTATTAAGTAGCTCATCGATATGTACCATAGGTGATACTTTCACAATGAGCTGGTCTACACTGGTACTAATTTGCTCCCAGAGCTCAAATAGTTTTGGTTCTGAATCCTGTATACTAACGACCTTATTTCCATGAACTCTCCTAGAAGGATCTAAAAACAAACCCAGTGTATGGGGAGAATTACAAAGTTCTGTAAATTCGTTAGATACCAAAAAACTTTCTAACGACCCACTTACCACCCTAGCGTTTATTCCAAAAACATTAAAATTATTTTGAGTAATACTACACAAATCCGGATTAGATTCTACGTACCAAAGTTCAATCCCTTCTTTGGCGAAAAAGTAACTATCCACCCCCATACCACCCGTACCGTCGATAATAATATCTGTTTCTACTAGTTTCGCCTTATACTTTCCCGTCCATTCTGAAGAACTCTGCTCTACATGAATTGGTGGCGGATAAACTAATTTCTTGGCAGAAATCCATGAAGGTATTTTTTGATGCGTTTTCTTTTGACTGATTAATTGATCAATTAAAAATGCTTTAGGTAAGCTACTGGGAAATGACTTTGATAGTATTATTTCTTCTACTTTACTATCTCCAAACTCATCTAAAAAATTTCCATATTCGGAATTATATTCAGTAATTATAGATTCAATATCTTGTGTGTATATGCGCATTTTTTAGTATAAAATAAGGCTTTTAGCATTTGGTAACCTATAAATATCACCATCATTTGACGGTATGCATTTGACCCCAAAAAATAATAGAATTCTACCCGAGGAAAATACAGTAGGTATTATTGGTGGTGGTATAGGTGGACTTATGAGTGCATGCTTACTTGCAGCAGACGGTTACAATGTTAATTTATTCGAAAAAAACGAGCATTTAGGCGGAAAAATGGATGAACAGAATGTTCAAGGCTACCGTTTTGACACAGGGCCTAGTCTATTGACTATGCCTTTTTTGTTGGAGGCCTTTTTTACTGCTTGTGGAGAATCACTTAAAGACTGGTTAATACTTAAAGAAGTTCAACCTATTTGCCGATACAATTATGCCGATGGCGAATACTTCGATTGTTTTGAAAATCCCATTCTAACAGCTCAGGAAATTGATCGTATTGCTCCAGAAGATCGACAAGCGTATGTTGATTTTTTAGAATACATAAAAGTACTTTATGATAAAACAGCTGATGCATTTCTATTCAACACACTCAATAGTTTCTCCGATTTAAAAGGACTAAACCTAACCTCTTTTTTTAGTATCGACGCCTTCAAAAGTGTCAGCGATGTCATTGATGAACATTTTGATTCGACCTACTTACGTCAGTTTTTTAAGCGATTTACTACTTATAACGGTTCTTCACCATATTCTGCACCAGGCACACTTAATGTAATTCCTCATGTTGAGCTCAATATGGGTGGTTATTACATACAAGGTGGAATGTATACCTTAGTAAAACAATTAGAGCTGCTAGCAAACAAATTGGGGGTTCAAATACACACCAACACCGATGTTCGTAGAATATTAGTGGACACCAGCGGAGCCAGAAAAAAAATAGAGGCCATAGAGTATTTTTCCATCCAAAACTTTACATCACAAAATCTTTCAAGCGATTCAGAACAGCTAGGATCAACTAAATTTTACTGCAGTAAAGTAGTATCAAATAGTGATGCTTACGAAACCTATCAACACCTACTTTCTGGTAGGGTTCGTCCAAAAATGCAGCTACTACAAACCCGATACTCGGAGCCTTCATGCTCAGGCTTTGTTTTGTTACTAGGCCTTGATCGTCACTATGATCAGCTTAAACATCATAATATTTTTTTTAGCAAAGATTACAAGCAGGAATTCCATGATATTTTCCAAAAGAAACAACTGCCCAATGACCCGACCATCTACATATCAAACAGCTCATACTCCGATCCGGATGATGCCCCAAATGGTGGGTCAAATCTATTCATTCTAGTTAATGCACCTTACCTAAATACATTATCAGAAGATCCAACATCAGCAATTTATGCCAAAAAAATTATATCGGATCTTGAAAACAGAGGCTTAACTGGACTATCACAACATATCCAATATAAAGAAATCCGATCCCCGTTTCACTTTTACGATAAATATAGGTCCAATAAAGGTAGTATCTATGGAACCTCCTCTAATGGACTTTTTTCTGCCTTTTTAAGGCCTAGAAACCAATCCAAAGCAATCGATGGACTGTTTCTTACGGGTGGCTCAGTTCATCCCGGCGGGGGTATCCCTTTGGTTCTTCAGTCAGCATTTAACGTTCAAAAATTAATGAAACAGAGCTAATATTCATTTACTCGATGTATATAATCTACCACTTGATCAAGCGGTAGATTTTTTACCTAACTCACCCAAATGGACCACTTGTGCGTTGGATAGCTCTGATTGGATTATTTCAAATGTAACGATAGTTCGGTATTGTTGAAATCCTTGTTTTCCAGCCGCTCCGGGATTCATATAAAGCATATTTTTACATTCTTTATCTCTAACGATTTTCAAAATGTGAGAGTGACCACAAATGAATAGATCTGGTGGATTTTCCATAATATCCTTTCTTATGGGTAGACAGTATCTACCCGGTATTCCTCCAATATGAGTCATCCAAACATCGATACCCTCAAAAGTAAAGCGTAGATGCAAGGGATAGTTCTGTCGGATCTCTTGGCCATCTATATTCCCATAGACTCCACGTAATGGCGCGATTTTTTTAAGTTCTTCGGCTACCTGTATGGCTCCGAAGTCGCCAGCATGCCAAATTTCGTCACAGTCTGAAAAGTACGAACGTAGCTGAGGATCGAAAAAACTGTGAGTATCTGAAATTAAGCCTATTTTCATAATTAATTAGTATCATTTATGCTAACTTTCAATTGCTTTAGGCATAGTCAACTGACTAATCCCAAAGTACAAGTTTTTTAACAAAACGACCGAAATACTTGACCTCATTTAGCATCATCATACTGAATTGGAATGGATTGAGTCACCTTCAAGAATGCTTACAAAGTGTATATGATAGTGACTATGAATTCATGGAAATCGTTCTGGTAGATAATGGATCAACCGATAACAGCCTCGAATGGGTTAGAGAACAATTCTCGGATATTTTAGTAGTAGAGCTTGGTAGCAACTATTTTTATGCAGGAGGAAATAATCGTGCAATAGATCATTGCAACAACGAATACTTGATTTTTTTAAATAATGATGTCAAAGTGGAACCTATGTGGCTTGATGCCCTTAATACGTGCATTTTATCAAAACCTAAGAGCCAACTCTTTCAACCCAAAATTTTATCTGCAAACAAACCCACACATTTTGAATATGCTGGAGCCGCTGGTGGTTTTATAGACCGATATGGATACCCCTACTGCCGGGGACGTATTTTTGATGTTTTAGAGGAAGATACAGGTCAATACGATACTGATATAAAACTTGATTGGGCATCAGGGGCTGCAATGGTAATAAATAGAAATCTTTTTCAAGAACTTCATGGGTTCGATGAAGATTTCGAAATGCATATGGAAGAAATTGACTTATGCTGGCGCGCTCGACACAAAGGCCATGCTATCAGCTTCTGTCATAACGCAAAAGTCTACCACATCGGTGGGGGTTCCTTAGCTCAAAAATCGTACAGAAAGATTAGGTACAATTTTAGAAATAATTGGTACATGCTTATAAAAAATTTACCCAAGTATCACTTGTTTCAGACACTGTTAATTAGATACCTTTTAGACATCATAGCTCTTAAACGAGCTCTTTTCACGGGAAAATTCATTGAGGCTAAAGCCATATTTACTGCTCATTTATCTTTGATAAAAGAAATACCTAAATTATTTCGGAAAAGGTCTTTAAATACAGTTACTACGTCAGAAATGACTAGAGATACAACATATTTAAATAACGCCTACAAACGGCCGTTTTTAATTTGGGAGTTTTTCGTCAAAAAGAAGAGATTTTTTAGTGAAATTCAAAAATGACAATTAAAAGTTAATGATTGATCGCATACCCATAGATACAGTTGGGATTCAAGAACGTGTAGCACGAATATGTACTAGAAGCATTAAAAGAGAATCAAAATTAAAAGCACTTGATCTAGCTCTTCGTATGATGGATCTTACTACTCTAGAGGGCAGCGATTCTGAAGGAAAAATTCGTCAACTATGCAATAAGGCATTACATCCCTACACCGAGCTACCTAATATACCATCAGTAGCAGCGGTTTGTGTTTATCCCAACCGAGTTGCATTAGCAAATAACATCCTTAAGGATTCCTCTATATCTATTGCTAGCGTAGCTACTGCATTTCCGAGTGGTATGTCTTCATTACAAATCAAGCTGGATGATGTACACTACGCAGTTTCTGAAGGAGCGGATGAAATTGATATGGTGATCTCTAGAGGAGCTTTCTTATCAGGTGAATATGCTAGAGTATACGATGAAATTTCCCAAATCAAAGAAGCCTGCGGCAATGCTCATTTGAAGGTAATATTAGAAACGGGAGAACTTGGATCCCTTGAAAATATACGTATGGCTAGCGATTTAGCTATTAAGGCGGGTGCGGATTTCATCAAAACATCTACTGGAAAAATATCTCCTGCAGCTACAATGCCTGTTGTTTTAGTCATGTTGCAAGCTATCCGAGATAATTACAATTCTACCGGGGTTAAAGTTGGAATGAAACCAGCAGGTGGAATTCGTAGTTCAAAGCAAGCCATTCAATACTTAGTACTGGTTAAAGAAACGCTTGGAACTGATTGGCTACATCCTTCCTTATTCCGATTCGGTGCAAGCTCATTAGCCAATGATGTACTCATGCAATGGGTCAAAGAAAAAACAGGGCGTTATCAATCGCTTAATTATTTTTCAAACGACTAACTATTATGTCAAAAAAGAAGATATATCGTCAATCAGACCGATCAACCCAAAAATCTATGCCAATAGACTGGTCGTACGAGGAGGCACCTGAAAACACCTCTCATGCTACATTTTTTAAGAACTACGGATTTTTTATCAATGGTAGCTTTACGAAATATGATGAAAGCCAATCTTTTGAGAGTATTAACCCAGCAAATGGGGAAGTTCTATATCGTTGCACAGAGGCCTCAGAAATCGATGTAGATGCTGCTGTAAAAGCTGCTAGAGTATCTTTTGAGGGAGAATGGAGCAATTATTCAGGCACACAGCGATCACACTACTTATATCGCATTGCAAGAATGCTACAGGAACGTGCTAGGGAATTTGCCGTACTTGAGAGTATGGATGGTGGAAAGCCCATACGTGAATCTAGAGACATTGATATACCCTTGGCGGCGGCTCACTTTTTTTACTATGCTGGATGGGCCGATAAATTAGCCTATGCCTTTCCTGGAAAAAGCTCTAAACCGCTTGGTGTTTGTGCCCAAATCATACCTTGGAATTTCCCCCTTCTCATGCTAGCCTGGAAAATAGCCCCTGCACTAGCCTGTGGGAATACTGTTGTATTAAAACCTGCAGAAACAACCTCTTTAACTGCGCTCAAGTTTTGTGAGTTACTGCAGGACATTGGATTACCAAATGGAGTGGTTAATATTGTTACTGGTGCCGGAAAAACAGGCGAATACTTAGTTCAACATCCTGATATTGATAAAATAGCCTTCACTGGTTCGACTGGGGTTGGTAAATTGATTCAGCAATCAATTGCTGAAAGGGAGATATCTGCGACATTTGAACTCGGAGGTAAAGGAGCTTTTATTCTTTTTGATGACGCTGCTCTAAATGAAGCCGTCGAAGGCATAATAAATGCAATATTTTTTAATCAAGGGCACGTTTGCTGTGCAGGTTCTAGATTGTTAGTTCAAGAAGGAGTAGCAGACAAGGTAATTGACTTATTAAAAAACAGAATGCAGCACTTAATCGTCGGCGACCCCTTGGACAAAAATACCGACATAGGAGCGGTTAACTCCAAGACACAACTTGAAATTATTCAACGCTATGTGGCGACAGGCATTAAAGAAGGCGCTTCTTGTTACGAGTGTTCGGGATCTTTGCCAAACTCAGGCTATTACTATCCACCTACCCTTTTAACTGGTGTGTCTCAATCTTCAACAGTCGTGCAAGAGGAAATTTTTGGTCCTGTTCTAACTATTCAAACATTTAGGACTACCGACGAAGCCATTGAAAAAGCAAACAATACTCCTTACGGACTCGCTAATGGTATCTGGACGGATAAGGGGTCTAAAATATTTTATGTTGGCAGTAAACTCAGGTCTGGTGTCGTATGGTCAAATACCTATAATAAATTTGACCCTACATCCCCTTTTGGTGGGTACAAAGAAAGTGGAAAAGGCCGAGAAGGTGGTATTTCAGGCCTGCATGCTTATGTAAAACTAGTAAATAATGGAGCTATGAACTAATGGCTAAAGAACAAAGTAGCGATCTTACCTCACATTCTAATTCGATGAATTCCATTCCAAAAACGTACAAAAATTATATTAATGGAGAATTTTCTCGTACCGAATCTGGAAGATATTATTCTGTCAAAGCGCAAGATGGCAAACATATTGCTAATGTAGGCCTTTCTACCAAAAAAGATATACGTAATGCTGTTAGAGCTGCCCGTAAAGCACATGAATTTTGGGCTAACAAAACCGCGTACAATCGTGGGCAGATTATTTATAGAATTGCTGAAATCTTATGTGGACGAAGAGAGCAATTTACCACCGAAATGATACTTCTTGGTTATTCAAGGGAAGCAGCTGAAAATGAGATTCAAGCCTGTATTGAACTCATCGTTTATTATGCTGGATGGACGGATAAGATTGCTCAAGTTTTTGGGAGTGTAAATCCTGTAGCAAGTAAGCACTTCAATTTTAGTAGACAAGAGCCAATCGGTGTAGTGGGAATTATCTGTCCAGAAACACCTAGTCTGTTAGGAATGCTAGGACTACTTCTGCCCAATATGGTAGCTGGCAATAGTCAAGTCATTATTGCTTCTAAACGATATCCTTTACCGGTATGTACATTTGCAGAGGTATTAGCAACCTCTGATGTCCCACCAGGGATCGTGAATATTGTAACCGGATCGAAAGCCGACCTTATTCCTCCTATTTCTAAACACATGGACGTGAATGTACTTGTAGGTGATACCTCATTGGATGCTGATTTTCGCATTATGTGCGAACTAGAAAGTGCATCAAATATGAAAAGAGTGTTTTTTTGGGAATCATTTATCCCATTAAATGAGCTTAATTCCACGCCTAACGAAACCATAGCTTTTTGTCTAAATTCGCTAAAAGATCCCTATTATATTTTATATGTTCAAGAAGTTAAAACTACGTGGCATCCCGTCTCTGAATAATCGCATGCGGAATAGTCTATATAACAATAGAATACCACTTTTCAGTTTTAAAACTAGTTATTTTCTAGTTTTATTGGTTCTCAGTATTAGTTTAATGACTTGCAGTGCTGCAGAAAACATACAAGAAAATGTAACCATTCAATCGGTTAAACCTACTGCTAAAGATGAAGAAATGAGTCAAGGTGCACAAGAAGAATTTTTTATCATAGAAAGCACTGATATTAACAATCTAACCGTAGTAAATGCAGTGCCTCAGCATAGCAAACCAAATACCAACGAGTTAGAATTACAAGATACACTCCTATTAAATTGGTCGGATTTTTATGCTAACCTACGTCTTGAAATACCTGATGAGCTGTCTTTAAATTCGGAATTGGAAAGTACTGAAGCTGTAGAAAGAAATCTCTATGAAGGATTTCGTATTCAAATCTATTCAGGTCCTTCTCCGTCTATAGCAGATACAGTAGCTAAACTGTTTAGAACCTGGTCCATACAATATATCGCAGGATACTCTCCGGAGACCTATACATTTTTTAAAGCTCCATACTACAGGGTTCATGTTGGTGATTTTCATGATCGTACAAGAGCTTATTCGACATCTCAAATCATTAAACGCCAATTTCCTGATGCCTGGGTTGTATACGATAGGGTAGTACCCTGGAATGTTCCCGCAGATTCTGTTTTTATCCGATTTCAACGTAACTAGAATTATAAAAAATCATTTAATTGTAACTTTGTTAATCTCGTAATACTACACTCTAACCCTCTGCTCATCTTGCCGTCTATTAATGAATCCTAATCCGTTACAATTATTAACAAAAAATTGGTACTTCAATTCGGGTATAAAAGCTTTTATGAGATTTGTTGGGGTGCTGGTTTTAGTGTTCACTCTGACCTTATTGCTTTTCAAAGGATTAGATGTTTTCAGTGTTGAAGACATAAAACAGTGGTTACAAGAAGCTCAAAAATGGTCATCTATTTGGGTCGGAAGTTTAATAATCGCACTTTTAATAGTTGACCTTTTCATTGCAATTCCAACTCTATCGTTGACCATTTTGTCTGGTTTTTTTCTAGGATTAAAAATGGGAATCCTTTTTTCCTATCTTGGATTGATGTTGTCTGGATCGTTAGGCTACCTTATTAGCCGTTATCATGGATTAAAATTATTGAATCGGGTGTGTAAAAATGAATCCGAAAAGATAGGGATGATTCATTTGTACCAGACCCTTGGACCTTTAACTCTCTTGCTATGTAGGGCAGCTCCAATGTTGCCTGAAATAACTTCTTGCTTAGCTGGTACTACCCGAATGCCCTACTGGAAATATGTCTTTTTTTACACTTTAGGGAGCCTACCATATGCTGCTATTGCTGTGTATTCAGGTTCGATAAGTACCGTTGACAACCCCTCACCCGCAATCTATACCTATGTGGGTATGTTTGCGGTTCTCGGACTAATTGGATTAATCGTAATGTACTTCAAACGTCATGAACTCGTATCTATAGGAGATCATGAAATAATAAATAATAAATAATAATCGAAGAATCTTTATTTTTGAGTATTTTGACTATCTTTTTCTATACATTAAAACGAAAGAGTAACACATCACCATCTTTGACTACATAATCCTTGCCTTCTTGTCTCATTTTTCCAGCTTCTTTCGCACCTTTCTCTCCTTTTAAAAAAACATAATCGTCAAAAGAGATCGTTTCTGCGCGTATGAAGCCACGTTCAAAATCGGTATGAATTACTCCTGCTGCTGCGGGTGCTTTTATACCAGAACGAATCGTCCACGCTCGAGCTTCTTTTGGACCTGCTGTAAAATAGGTAATCAATCCCAAATTAGCATAGGCTGCTGTGATTAGCCTATCAAGTCCAGCTTGATCAATTCCTAACTCCTCCAAAAACATAAAGCGTTCTTCATTATCAAGTTCAGCTAATTCTGCCTCGATTTTTGCACAAAAACTGACCGCTTCATCACCCTGTGAGTTGGCATAATCAGCAACCTGTATAACATATGTATTTTCTTCACCTAAAATATCTTCTTCACTCACATTGCAAGCATATAGAACCGGCTTCTGTGATAAAAGAAATAAATCGCGAAATAAAATTTCTCCTTCTCTGAAACTTCTAGCACTATTACCTTCTTCTAAATGCGCTAATAACTCTTTAGCATCCTCCAAAGTAGATTTTACTTCTTTATCGCCGCTTTTACATTGCTTGGAAAGATTTTGAATTTTTTTCTCCAAACTTTCGATATCCTTCAGTATTAATTCATACTCAATAATTGATATATCTCGTTGGACATCCAATGAACCTTCGATATGAATTATATCATCATTATCAAAGCATCGTACTACGTGGATAATTAAATCAACTTCCCTAATATTTGACAAAAAAGCATTTCCCTTTCCTTTTCCTTCCGCCGCACCCTTCACCAATCCTGCTATATCCACGAATTCAATAGTAGCGGGAATAATTTGTTTCGATTGGGCTATCTTTGCCAATGCCAATAGGCGTTCATCGGGTATAGATACTAATCCAACGTTGGGTTCAATAGTACAGAAAGGGAAGTTAGCTGATTCTGCTTTTGTATTACTTAAAGCATTAAATAAAGTCGACTTTCCCACATTAGGTAAGCCCACTATTCCACAGGTTAGACTCATAATTACTCGTTAAAAATCAATTCGTTTTTGTTGAAAAAAGTCTCTTTCTGGGAGGCTCACAGCAGTTAGTTTACCAAATTGAGGATATACACACCCTGTATCTATCCCAATCATATTAACTTCTTGTATTGGACTACGTACGGGGGTATGACCAAATATCACGGTTTTTTCCCACTGATTATAGGTAGAGTTTAAGTGGTCCCTACTCCATAAAAAACTACTGTATAGTGACTCATTTTGTATCGAATCTGAAATAGGTCGGTCTATCGGAGGCCCACCATGAACAAAGAAAAATTCTGGGGTATCATAAAATAAACGAGTACTAGTAAAAAAACGTAAGTGCTCGAGTGGTATTTGCTCTTTACCCAACGCTTTTCGATACGATTCCATAGTTGCAGTACCACCATTTTCAAACCATTTCAGCCATGTTTTATCCTTCACATAATTCAAAAGCATCGCATCATGGTTTCCACGTAAAAATACGCAACTATAATCTTTCTCTAGTTCAATTAAATAGTCCACAACCTCCTTAGAGTGAGGGCCTCTATCCACATAATCTCCTAGAAATACATAGATACGATTTGTGCCAAATTGGGCCAATAAATCCGCCATAAGTACTTCTAAACTTTTAACACAACCATGAATATCCCCTATTGCCACGTATGAAATTGAGCTTTTCAGACCCTTATTCCTATCCAATTAAACCTCTACCTGTTTTCGAAATTTTTTGTTCATTCTGTAACTGTATAAGCGATGCATCTAGAATACCGTTCACAAAGCGACCAGATTTAGCCGTAGAATATTTTTTAGCTATATCGATTGCCTCATTAATCGTAACCTTGGTTGGTATATCAGGAAAATTGGTTAGTTCACTCAAAGATATATATAAAATAATTTTATCTATAAGAGCTAGGCGACTTATTTCCCAATTTTTTGTGTGTTGTTCAATAATGGCGTTCCAATCATCTATCTGTTCTAAAGTTAATGCAAATAAGCGCTCTCCAAATCGCAAAGCATCAGCATCCTCCTTTAAGTTTTCATTTATTAAGGTATTCATAATGTGAGAAATTGGCTCCCCACTCTGAATGTATGCATAGACTGCTTGGAGAACTTTTTCACGAACAAATCGTCGCTGAATCATAATCGGATAAATCTTTTTTTTAATAATTCACATTTATCACACTATCTTATTCGTCATTTAAGAGTATAGTATGATTAGTTTCATGCTAATAAATATTTAAGATACGGAATGCTGATATAGCATTGAAACATATTAGTTATGTTTGGTATCTTTAGTTAAATGCGTCCTTAGCTCAGTTGGTTAGAGCGTCACGTTGACATCGTGGAAGTCACTGGTTCGAATCCAGTAGGACGCACTCATAAACACTCAGGCTTAACCATTTCATGTTTACTGATTCAATTCGCATTACCTTACCCGATAATACTACTAGAGAATTTTCTAAAGGAGTCACTGGATTAGCTATTGCAGAATCTATTTCTGAAGGTCTTGCACGTGTAGCTTTAAGTATAACTGTAAACGAAGAAATATGGGATTTGGATCGTACAATCCATGAAGATGCTCATATACGAATTCACACGTGGGAGAATGAAGAAGGTAAATATACCTTTTGGCATTCATCAGCCCACCTATTGGCCGAGGCAATTCAAGATCTTTTTCCAAAAGCAAAATTTGGGATTGGTCCTCCTATTGAAAATGGATTCTACTATGATATCGATTTTGGGGATCATACCCTTCAACAAGAAGATCTACATGCACTAGAAAAAAAATTTTTAGAAGTAGCTAGACAAAAAAATAAATTTGAACGTTCATTAATTTCTAAGACCGACGCGCTCATCCATTATCAGGAAATAGGAAATAAGTACAAGGTTGATCTTATAGAGGGTCTCGATGATGGTGAGATAAGCTTTTACAAACAAGGGTCTTTTACAGATTTATGCCGAGGACCGCATCTACCTAATACTAGTCTTGTAAAAGCAGTTGCACTAACAAGCATAGCAGGAGCATATTGGAGAGGAGATGTTAAGTCCAAGCAATTGACTAGAATATATGGAATAAGCTTCCCCAAGCAAAAATTGCTCGAAGAATATTTACGTCAAATTGAAGAAGCAAAAAAGCGAGATCATCGTAAATTAGGTAAGGAAATGGGGATTTATATGATCGACAAAGTGGTAGGAAGCGGTCTACCCCTCTGGCTGCCCAAAGGTACAACTTTACGCCGAACCCTAGAAACCTTTTTACGCGAAGAACAAATCAAGCGAGGCTATCAAGAAGTTATAACGCCACATATTGGCAATATCGAACTATATAAAAAATCTGGACATTATCCCTATTATAAAGACTCACAGTTCGACCCAATTGAAGTAGATGACGAGCAATACATGCTCAAACCTATGAATTGCCCACATCATCATAGGATTTTTGACTCTTCGTTGCGTTCTTACAGAGAGTTACCCATCAGACTAGCCGAGTTTGGTACGGTATATCGGTATGAACAATCTGGAGAATTAAGTGGACTTTCTAGAGTACGTGGTTTCACTCAGGATGATGCACACATATATTGTTCCCACGATCAATTAAAATCAGAGATCAAAAATACCATTGAGCTTACTCAATTTGTATTTAATACCTTTGGCATGCCAATAGACATACGACTTTCATTTAGAGACGATAATAATCAAAAATATGGGGGGGATCTAAGGTACTGGGATAGTGCTCAAAAAGAGATCCAAGAAGCTGCCAACGACATGGAATTGAAGTACACCATAGTTCCTGGTGAAGCTAGTTTTTATGGACCAAAAATTGATTTTATCATTCGTGATGCTATTGGCAGAAAATGGCAATTAGGTACTGTCCAAGTTGACTATGTTATGCCAGAGCGTTTTAATTTAAAATATATTGGTCCTGATAATAAGAAACACAGACCCGTGATTATTCACCGGGCACCATTTGGTTCCATGGAACGCTTTACTTCTATTTTAATTGAACACTTTGCTGGCAATTTCCCTTTATGGCTTGCTCCTGAACAAGTGAGAATTCTACCCATATCCGACCATCAGAATGAAAAAGCGCAGAAACTCTGCAATGAGCTATTAAATAAGGGAGTACGAATTACTGTTGATAGTCGATCCGAACAGATTGGTGCAAAAATTCGGCTCTCAGAAACAGAAAAAATACCTTATATGGTTATTTTAGGTGCTAAGGAAGTAGAAAATAACTATGTATCGTTGCGGCGACACAAAATGGGAGATATCGGAAGCGTTTCAACGAATCAATTCAAAGCAGATTTAATAAAAGAGATCAATGAAAAACACCTCCCTTCCGAGTCTTGAACCTAGCTAAATAAAGCAATTAACCATTTCAAAAAAATACATACTTTATCTATTTAGAGATAAATTCGATAATTTAGTATCATTCAATATACACATTAACAATCATTGAGGAATTAACTATCGCTAAGAGATATTTCCGAGGAAAACCCGAACCACAAGGTCCTCGTCTTAACGGACAAATTAAAGCACAACAAATTCGAGTTATAAAACCGGATAACAGCCACGAACTTACCACTCCTGAACGCGGTATACAACTCGCAGAAATGTATAATTTGGATTTGGTTGAGATCTCACCTAATGCCAATCCTCCCGTTTGTAAAATAATTGACTACGGAAAATATCAATATGAGAAAAAGAAAAAAGAAAAAGAAGCTAGGAAAAAGCAGCACACTGTTAGTGTAAAGGAACTCAGATTTCGTCCCAATACTGATGATCATGATTTGGAATTCAAAACTCGTCACGCGCGTGAGTTTTTAGAAGGTGGGGATAAAGTGAAGGCATCAGTTCAATTTCGAGGGCGTGATATGTTGTACACTGAAAAAGGTGAATTGTTATTATTACGCCTTGCTAAAAGTTTAGAGGATGTTGCTAAGATTGAATCCAAACCAAACATGGAAGGTCGTCGAATGATAATGATTCTTACTCCTACTAAATAATACAGCTACGTATTGCTTGACTTTAACATAGTCCGTATCTTACGTACTTATGATTATTTTATCTATTTATGATTGATTATGCCAAAAATGAAAAGTAATAGTGGCGCAAAAAAGCGATTTAAAACAACCGGATCCGGTAAAATTAAACGCAAAAAGGCTTTTAAGCGTCATATTTTAACAAAGAAGAGTAGTAAGACCAAGAGGCAGTTAGGTCAAAGTACATTAGTTGCTGCGGCTGACGTGCCTCGAGTAAAACAACTCTTAAGTCAATAAATTTAACTCTCTAAACACATCATAAAATGCCACGTTCACTAAACTTAGTGGCTTCCCGTCGCCGTCGTAAAAAAATATTGAATCAAGCGAAAGGCTATTGGGGTAAGCGAAAAAATGTGTACACCATTGCAAAAAATGCGGTAGAAAAGGGGCTTCAGTACCAGTACCGCGATAGAAAAAATCGCAAGCGTGTATTCAGAAAACTATGGATTACAAGAATAAATGCTGGTGCTAGATTAAACGGTTCAACATATTCCAAACTTATACATGCAATGAGTCAAAAAAATATGATAATTAACCGAAAAGTACTAGCTGACCTAGCAATTCATGATCCAAAGACTTTTGCTGCCATTGTTATGGAAGCCCATTCATAAAAAACCTAAGATCATCTTAAACCGGTATACCCCAATCTGTTGTATTGTAAGGTGTACCGGTTTTTTTATTTTCGTATGTTATATTGCTTTCAACACGTATAATGTGTTATCGCATATGACCCAATATAAGCATGTAGAACTTTCTTTATGAAACAAGAAATTGCTCAAATAAAGCAACAAATCAAGAATTATACAATATCTAGTTCGGACGAGTTAGAAGCTTTTAGACTTCAGTTTCTTTCCAAAAAGGGTTCTATCCAGGAATTATTCAAGTTCATGAAGAAAATACCAAAGAAAGAAAAAGCAGCTTTTGGCAAATCTCTAAATGAATTGAAAAAATTAGCGCAGAATACATTCGATCAAGCAAAGGTCGCTCAAAGTGATACTCATACTGTCTTGTTATCTGCAAAAGATGATATAAGTTTGACGTCTTTATCCTTGCCTGTAGGCTCAGTTCACCCGTTGACAAAAACGCTACAAGAGATGAAGAATATTTTTTATAGGCTCGGATTTAATATTGCAGATGGCCCAGAAGTGGAAGATGATTTTCACAATTTTACAGCCTTAAATTTCCCTCCTAATCATCCTGCAAGAGATACACAGGATACTTTTTTTATTAGAAAAGATGAGAATCCAACGATTCCAGATTTAGTATTGAGAACCCATACTTCCCCTGTACAAATACGACTGATGGAGAAACAAGCTCCCCCAATTCGATCTATAATGCCTGGTAGGGTGTATAGAAATGAAGCCGTGTCCCCCAAGTCATACTTTCTTTTTCATCAAGTAGAGGCACTTTATGTTGATCAGCATGTAAGTGTAGCCGATTTAAAAGAGTCACTGATTACTTTTGTAAAACTGATGTACGGTTCTGATGTTATCTACCGCTTACGCCCAAGTTACTTCCCATTTACAGAACCTAGTCTCGAAATGGATATTTGGTGGGGAAGTAAAACTAACGGAAAATGGTTAGAAATTCTGGGCTCTGGAATGGTTGATCCTAATGTGTTTATGGCATCAGGAGTAGACCCAGAACAATATTCTGGCTTTGCCTGGGGTATGGGTGTAGAACGTATTGCTATTCTAAAATATGGGATAAGTGACATTCGTATATTTTATGATAATGATATCCGTTTTCTTAATCAATTCATTTGAGCAACAACTAATACCTAAACACTTATCTTGAAGAACACTCAATTGATTACGCCTTTATGAAATTATCCTGCAACTGGCTAAATGACTACGTATCCCTGCCTGAAAATGTCCAAGAAATTGCCGACACACTAACTTTGATTGGACTTGAAGAAGAAAAAATTGAACATATTGGTGTGTCACTAAATCAAATAATTGTTGGTGAAATTCGTACAGTAATCCCACATCCAGACGCTGATCGTTTATCAATATGCACTGTATTTGACGGAAATAAGGAGTTAAAGATTGTTTGCGGAGCTAAGAATGTGGAAGTAGGACAAAAAGTTGCAGTGGCACCTGTTAATTCTACCCTTCCAATTCTAGACAAGCAAGGTAAACCAATAAAAATTAAAAAATCAAAATTACGTGGTGTAGATTCAGAAGGTATGATTTGTGCCGAAGATGAACTAGGCATATCTGATGATCATTCTGGCATCATGGTCCTTCCGCCAGATACCTCCCCAGGAATTTCATTGAGTCAACTTTTTCATAGCTATCAGGATAGTGTAATAGAAATTGCGATAACGCCTAACCGACCAGATGCAACCTCGCATATCGGAGTAGCACGTGACCTTTCTGCAAAATGGGCAGTCCCGCTTAGCATCCCAACTGTAACTACACCTGAACAGATAGTTAACCAAGGTAAGAAATTCACTATATCGATTGAAGATCCTAATAAATGCAGTCGCTATGTTGGCGTTGTGATGGATAATATTCAAGTATCCCCTTCCCCTGCTTGGTTAAAAAATAGATTAGAAGCAATAGGTCTTCGTTCGATTAATAATATAGTTGACGTGACAAATTATGTCATGTATGAATGGGGACAGCCCTTACATGCATTTGATGCAGACAACTTGAAAGGGTCCACTATTCACATTAAAAGCTTTGATGATACCCAAGAGTTTACCACCTTGGATGGGATTGTTAGAGAAGTCCCCAGCGGAAGTCTTTTTATTTGTGACGATGAGCAAATAATTGCCATAGCTGGAATCATGGGTGGTGAAAACTCTGAAGTAAGTCTCTCCACTACTACTATTGTGCTAGAAAGTGCCTACTTCGATCCAAGTGTCATCAGGAGATGTTCAAAACAACTTAGCCTACAAACTGATGCCTCTTACAGATTTGAACGAGGTATAGATACTAACAACCAACTTACAACTGCAATGCGTGCGGCTGGTCTAATTCAGGAAATAATCCCCGATGCCCTTATCACGGAAACTATTGACATACATCCCGCTCCCAAGAAAATCTTGGAATTATCACTTAGAGTGTCCCGTGTTCATCAAATATTAGGGTTAAAGATCGATGAAGAATGGATTATCAAACAACTAAACAGATTAGAGATTCTTAGTAAAATAAGTAGTTCTGGAATTATTGAGTGTCAAATCCCAACTTTTAGACCTGATATTGAACGCGAAATTGATCTAATTGAGGAAATTGGTAGGCTATATGATTATAATAATATTCCTTCACCAAGCAATGGAATTAGTTTATCATCAAGTCCTTTTTCAAACTGGGAACAAGACAAACAAAAAATAATCGAGACTCTTGTTGGATTAGGATTCAACGAAATTTATTCGAATTCGCTGATATCGGAAGCTGAGGCTTCTCAATTTGGTAATATAGATGAAATGATTGCCACCTTAAATCCCCTTACCAAAGATATGACCACTCTTCGACCATCTTTGCTTCCAGGATTCTTAAAAGCTATTTCTTATAATAAAAATCGTAATGCAAAGGGTCTACGATTTTTTGAACTTGGTAACGTATTCTTTAGCGATGAAAAGGGCACTTTTCACAAAGGAATCGGTGAACAAACCCACATTCTAATTGGTTTAGCTGGGCAAAAACATGAGGACCACTGGCTAAGTCCCTCTACTAAAAATACTTTTATGGACCTAAAATCGTCGGTCCAATCTTTGTTGGTTTCATTGGGATTAGACCATAGGGTTAATGAAAAAATAGATGGTCAAAACAGTTTACGTTATTATATTGGAAAACAATATTTAGGTAACCTATCTCAAGTAAATAAAACACTACAAACTATTTATGAATTAGATCAAGCCGTTTATTTTGCTGAGTTCAATTTTCAATTAATCCACGAAGCTAGACGCGATTTTGGAGTACCAACATTCTCAAAAATACCAAGGTATCCGGGCATCGAGTATGATATCGCATTGGTTATGGATAGGGAAATAACAGCTGGTACAATAAAAACTGAGATAAGTAACATGGGGACAAAACTACTCGAAAAAGTATGTATTTTTGATGTATATGAAGGGAAAAACATACCGAATAACAAAAAAAGTATTGCCTACCGGTTGTACTTTATAGACCCAAATAAGACATTGAATCTCAGTGATATAGAGCCTATAATTGATAAGGTTGTAAGATCACTAAATAAGAAGTATAATATAGAATTAAGATCATAATTCTATGAATGTATCATCAGAACAAACAGAACGCTTTAAAGAACTTCTAGAAGAAGTAAACACAGAAATTAATCTGCTTAAACAACAGCTTAAAGAAACTAAAAGAGAACAGTTAAATCTTATGAAAAAGCTTGAAGTAGAGCGTGGAAAACAAACAGATATTTTTTCAGCCATCAGCAACTCTGAGCGTCTAGCAATGCGACAACAAATTACTTCTATGATCCAGAAAATTGACCGTCACTTAGAAGGCACATAACTTCTTGAATAATTATTGTGAAATCACTGAAAGTATCCATATTAGGAAAACAGTACCCACTTATGGTTGAAGACTATGAAGAGGAAAATATGCTTAATATTTGTAGGTATGTCGATGAAAAATTACAAGAATATCGGCATCAACTAATCAAACAACCTGAATCAACCGTAATGGTACTTGCCGCTCTAAGTATAGCAGAGGAATTGTTTGAATTACGACAACAACTATCTAAGTCTGAACGGAATGAGACTGAAATGATGAAACGGGTGAATTCAAAAATTGAGCAATTACTCGAAGATGTTAGAGGATAATTCGTGTCCAAGATTTTGACTACCCTATTTATTGGAGATATTGTTGGAGAGGAAGGTTTAGGGGTATTACGTACCTTTTTGCCATCATTGATTCAAAAATACAATGTAGAGTTTGTTATCGCCAACGGTGAAAATTCGCATGAAGGGCACGGTATAAATGAGGCTATAATTAATGAATTACTTATTTTAGGCATTCATGTGATTACGGGTGGGGACCACTCCTTTGATAAATGGAAAGTGTTTCCGTACATGAGAAGCAACAACCATATTTTACGGCCTCTCAACTATCCTTCTGGAAACGCTGGATTTGGTTATGGTATATATTCTATTCCCTCTGTTAATGTACCCATTGGAATTATAAACATTCAAGGTAGAACTTTTATGAAAGCCATTGATGATCCATTTAAAACCGTTGACTGGGCGATTGATCAAATTCATAAAGAAACCCCAGTCATATTTATTGATTTTCATGCAGAGGCTACTGCTGAGAAAGTTTCCATGGGATGGTATGTAGATGGCCGCGCCTCTGTGTTAGTCGGTACGCATACTCACATCCCAACTAATGATGCCCGAATACTCCCCAAAGGCTTAGGCTACTTAACGGACGCCGGGATGACTGGTTCTTACGCCGGATCATTGGGTATGGATGTGAAGGTTGCAATCAAAAGATTTACAACTGGAGTACATCAAAAATATAAATCAGCTGCGGGAGACTCCCATATTAGTGCTGTTATGACAAAAATTGATACTAATAGTGGTAAATGCAGGGAAATTCGCCCAATAATCTTTCCAGAATTTAATTCAGTGACTGAATAATACAGAAGATTTTGAGTACACTACTTCGAATTACTGATGTCAAAAAAAGTTTTTCAGCCCCAGAAAATGGGGTAGTCAATGTGCTAAATGGAGTTAATCTTGAGATTAGACCGAAAACGATTACCTCTATCATCGGTTCTTCAGGGAGTGGAAAAAGTACTCTCTTACATATTATAGCTGGTTTAGAAAAAATAGATTCAGGCTTAGTAGAATGGCAAGGAGATGATATAACCCAATGGGGTGATAAGAAAATGGCCAATTTCAGAAATACTGAAATGGGCTTTATATTCCAATTCCATTACTTGTTACCAGAATTCAGTGCAATAGAAAATGTTATGATTCCAGCCATTATTAACGGCAAATCAGAAAGAGAAAGTAATCGTTTGGCTAAAGAACTATTAGATGAATTTGGGCTACGTCACAGAATCGATCACCGACCCAGCCAACTTTCTGGTGGTGAACAACAAAGAGTCGCTATGGCTAGGGCACTTATTAATACCCCTGCCCTCATTTTAGCAGATGAGCCAACGGGTAATCTGGATGAAAAAAATTCATCCACTATACTTAACCATTTACTTAATCTTAAAAATCGATTTAGTGTGTCGATACTCATGGTAACCCATGACAAGAGTATTAACAAAGATTGTGATTTTATATTTGAAATGACCGATGGTAAGTTGTTACCGATATAATTAATCTTAAATTATCAAAATGGATATTTTTAACATTGCAACTATACCTAAAAAAGCAAAACATATTAAAATCTATTCAATCTGTACAATTTAGGTTTTGCTTAATGCACAAAGCGCCGTATTTTTGGCTACCAAAAAATTAATATTAGATGTATCATGGCAGATTCTAAAAAAGACGATTTAGCTAAAGACCCACTCATTCAATGGTTTGAGAAAATCAGCGAATATATACAATCCAATAAAAATACTATTATTGGAATTGCAATGGTTATAGTAGTAATTACTGGAGCAATCATTGGGTACTCATTTTATTCTACTTCGCAAGAAGAACAAGCACAACAACTTTTATCAATTGCTGAAGGATACTATGCCGAAGGTGATTATCAAAAAGCATTAGATGGGGATAGCTTTGAACTAACATATGGCTTCCATGCAATTGCAAATGAATTTTCCGGAACCTATGCAGGTAACTTAGCAACCTATTATTCTGCTATTTCAGCCTACCAATTAGAAAATATTGACGAAGCACTATTCTATATCGAAGAATTTGAGGTTCCAAAAGGCATTTTAGGCGTCGGAGCCAAGAACCTGCATGCCAAACTTTACTTGGCCAAAGGTAGTTTAGAGTCAGCTGCTAAAACATTTGAGGCTGCTGCACGATGGAACAAAAATGAAGCAACCACTCCAGACAATTTATTAAGCGCAGCGGAGATATACTCTGAATTGGGAAATACAACCAAAGCAGCCGACTTAGTTGCGGAGATTTTAACTCAATTTCCTAATAGTAGTAAACAGGTACGCGCTGAATTTCTTAAAGGTAATTTGGCGATTCAATAAATACTCAAACTTCGTTTTTGAGCTGGATGTATTTTGATAAGTAACGATGTGCTAGCTGCGAATTTTGTTCTAACATAACTTTTATAGGATTCATAATACTATCATTCCGTTGCATCATGTTCTTAACATGATTGACATATCTAGTCCCATACTCTATATCTAAACGCTCATTTATTTCGCCATTTTGGCTAGGGAATTCCCATCTTGTTAATGCAGGAGCACTCAGGCATTGTACGGCTGATCGCTTAAATTCTTCTAATGTCTTAGCTAAATAACCTGGAAAGTCAAGTCCATCAAGATATACACCAAGCCCTTCTCCTCCTATGGGAGTAGTTACCACTGGTAAATCCATAGAAATGGCATCCAATATTTTTCCTTTTACTCCAGCTCCAAAGCGTAAAGGAGCTAGCAAAACCTCATATTCTGCCATGGTAGAGAAAACATCATCCACCCTACCCTTTATATAAAAACCTATGGATGGATTATTTAACTGCTCGATTGAACTATCCATATACGCTCCATAAATATGGCATTCTGTTCCTTTAATTCCTTGATTACGTAACAAATCATAAATTTCCGGCCATAATAGATACCGTAAAAAGTGTACAGCGTCTCTGTTGGGTGCATGCTTGAAGTTACCAATGAATATTGCATGATTACGAGCTTCATGATTAATTGCCCCAAGTTTAACAAGTGGTCTACTCGAGATTATCGGTAAATACAATAATTGATTAGACGGTATAGCATAGTACTTCTGAGCATAGAAGTACTCTTCATCAGATACCACAAGACTCAGATCTGATCGATGCATACTTACCATCTCACGTAAAGCAATAGTGTTGTAGATTGCTTTAGATTTAATTGTGTGATCCTCCACATACAAGTGAGTCGAATGCCCCTTATCATCAAGTTCTTCAAGTGTTATTTGTCTAGCGCGACGTAACCCATGTAAATCTTCGGTATCTAATATTCGAATAGCATTAGGACAGGCTTTCACTACTAACCAAGAAAACTGCTCTTCTGTTGGATATCGATCAAAAACTATCACATCTGGATTTATTTGAGTCAGTTTAACCCCGGTCGCACTGTTATTTGGATCTAAGGTATGCCTATAAATCCCATCTAAGTCTTCATACAAGGCCGAATAAGGTCCTGGATCTGCAGTAGAACTAAGATGGAGCTCAAAGCCTTTTCGATGAAATAATCGAATAAGGTAATCTAATCGTACCCCAGCAGCAGAAGATTCTGGTTCTGGCCAGATTAAACAAAAAAAAAGGATTTTCATTAATTAAAGCTAAATCGAATGGTTGCGCTAAATCCTGGCTGAATCCTTACCGCTTTACGAATGAGTAGGCTCTCTGGCTTACTATAAGGCACCCAATCACCTTCATCCCACCGCCCGTTAGCATTAAAATCAGAATATAAACGAAGGTTATAGATAGTCGCGCTCAAGGAGTCTAGTCGAATACGTTCTAAGAACTGGCCTCGCTTAACTAGTTGGCCTTGCAGTGTATATAATTCGAAGGTAACAGGTTCTAAAGTTGTAGAGTCACTGTTGGATATAATTCTTATAAGCTCCATTGCACCCCAATTACTTGGACCAGAAATCGAAAAAGGTACCAACACTCTTCGTTTTGTTCTCGGGTTCCATGCTAGAAATTGGTAATCTACTCCATCCGACCACTCCAAATCAGGATACAAAACTAGGCGATTCGATTTAACTATACTCTTAGACCAACTATCGCGTGCGACCACACCTTCTACTATTTGCAGTGAATCGATAATGGCAGCATTACGAATCGGTGCGGCGTACTGTAACTCCACCGAATCCCTCATACCTAATATACCTTCAGGGCGCACCCCGATAAATCTTTGAATCGTTGTGTCTGCCGCTCCTGAGCCAATGAGTTCTTGAGTGAAGGGTTCCATAGCATTACCAAAAAAGTCCTCAAAACCCCTTACTCTTAATTCATACGTACTATCCTGCACCAGAGGCCTACTAGATTGGGCTAAAACAATGCTAGGATCCGCTGGTGCTGTGTATAAAGGTACAGCCGAAAACTCAGTTTCAGTAAAGCCTGCTTCTAGAGTAATCTGACCAGTAAATTCATTCACTAGTGCCTCGGAAAAACGAATTCGAAGTCGACTGCTCGAAAGTAAACCTACCCCTAAAACCTCTGGACGTACGGTGTCTGCCTCCATTATGTAAATGGAAGCTAAGGTATCAATAACCCCATTCTGAACATTAACAGAACGTGTATTAAAGGCATGAGCAGATTCCAATGATGAGTCCCAGATTTTATTTCTGTTGCGATCTTCAAAATGAACAATACTGTACTCTGTTTCACGTACATAGTTAAATCGAAACGTACCTCCAGTGTCTGTTTCCGTTCGATAAAGTGCTTTTTTCTGTACATCATACGTATTGGGAAATAAAAAGACTTCCTTTCCTTCAAGGCCTTTTCCCGTTTCTGCATTCAATACTTTGCCTATCAAGCCACCTTTATCTATTTGATCACCAGTTGAAAAGGCAATGACTTCAGAGGCACCCATGGCATTATTTCGGGTATCTGAGACTTTATTGCCTAGGGTAATTAATAATGTGGTTGAATCAGGTAAGGGTGATTCAAAATCAATGAATAATGTCTTTTTTTTCCAGGATAACCGATAATCGATACCAATATCAGGCTCAATTTGTAAATTAGAAGATAAAGAATTGCGATTCACATATTCTGAAAACTCAATTTCTACGCGTTGCGAGTTAACACCCGTTCGTAGATTTTGCGGTACAGTCCGAATTATACTTGGACCCTCTTTGTCCGTTGGCCCACCCGTCGGAGCAAGAGGAGTTGCACAGGAAAGTAAAGAAAACAGTAGCATCACCAGGCAAATCTTCGTTAAACCGGATAAATAGTTCATGGTAATTTTTTCATGTTTCACGCTACAATATAAAAGGTTACACTGAAAGTTTTGTATACTTCCACCAATGATTAATTCCACGATTATCAACTTCATCCGTAGTTAAAATGCCTTATATATCCTTCCTAAAACGAAGAATGACTTCAGTTTTATTGTTACTGTGTTTATTTTTATTTCAGGTTTCCTGTGCCTCATACCTTTTAGATGCAACACAAGTGGGGATTAAAGACGCAGTGTATGATCAACGCTATAGTGAGGCTATTGTTAGTTTAGAAGAGTCAAAAAAAAAAGAGATTTATAAAGAAAAAGATTCTATCCTCTGGAATCTAGAAATGGGCATGCTAAAACACTACAATGGTGCCTATGAAGAGAGTAACATGTATTTTTCAGATGCTGAAATTGCCATAGAACAGGCCTTCACTAAAAGTATTAGTCGTGGTATTTATGCTTTCCTTGGAAACGATAATCAACTCCAATACGATGGAGAGCCTTATGAAGAATTCTATCTTCATGCCTTTAAGGCCTTAAATTATATCCATTTAAATGAAATTGATGCTAGTCTTATCGAAATTCGAAAAATGGTCTATAAAATCGACCAACTCAATAATCAACTACGAGGACTTGCCGATACTTATGCCAGTACTGACACCCTTGCCAGCTCAATCGACTGGGATACTAAAGATACTAACGTCCAAAACTCACCTTTTGCTCGGTACCTAGCCGCTAATTTATTTAAAGCCCTAGGTAATAGAGATGCCGCTCGGATAGAGTGTGAGCAATTCAATAGAGCCATAACTGAACACTACCACCTAATTAATTTTTCATCACAATCGGATACCAACCTCACACAATCAAGTAGAAATATAATACCAGAATGTAGTCTCGGCCGAAATAACAACGTACTTCTGCTGAGTTTCACAGGTATGGCTCCTGAAAAAATACAGCAAGACTTTCGAGTCTATAATGAGTATTGGGAGACTGAGCTAAAGGTCTCCTTACCCATTCTTAATCCTTATCGGTCGGAGATAATGGGGGTTCAAATTTGGATTGGAGACTCACTAATGGGACTCAGTATACTGCTTGAGTCCATGCACGAAGTAGCAGAAGAAGTCTACACTGCAAAAATGCCCATTATATATGGGCGAGCAGTACTACGAGCTATATCAAAATATTCTGGTACGCGATGGGTTGAAAATATACCGGAAGAGGAGGATTCGTTTTTTGCCCATTTATTAGAATTTGCAGGAGACATTTACAAAGAAGGATCTGAAAAAGCAGACCTACGTTCATGGTCTAGCCTTCCTGGAAGTGTATTTGCCCATACCTTCCAATTAGATCCAGGCTCATATGAAATCGAGTTTCGGTATATAAACAAACAAGGGCTACCCATATACTCAGAATTTAGAGACGTTCAAATCAAGCAGAGGCATTCGGTACACCTGCTTGAAACGCATCTAGCATTTTAATGCAATAGCTACTAAGCTAATGAACTCGTATTATTATACTCAGACTACTAACGCAAAATAATCCCACTATGAAAACAACTATTAGCCTTAGCCTTTTTGTTCTTCTAGTCATTAGCATTCAATGTAAACCAGTAAACACTATCAGCCGAATATCTACCGATAGCACAACCGAATTATCTGGTAAGTGGAATGATACAGACGCTCGATTGGTCTCCGAGGAAATGATTGGTGATGCCCTCAGTAATAGATGGTTAAGCAACTACACAGAATCCGGTGAAAAACCACCCGTAGTCATCGTTGGAACCGTCCGAAACGAAAGTATGGAACACATAGATACCGAAGTAATCACTAAAGAAATGGAACGGGCATTTGTCAATTCCGGATTAGTAACCTTAGTTGCTAACGCATCAGAACGTATGGAAATTAGAAATGAGCGACTAGAGCAACAGAGCTACTCCTCCCTTGAGAGTATGAGTGCGATGGCAAGAGAGCTAGGTGCAGATTATATGCTCATTGGAAATATTAGTTCTATAATGGATGATGCACCCGATGGTCGAACCACCGCTATATTCTATACTGTGAATTTAGAACTCATCGATATTGAAACGAACGTTAAAGTTTGGATTGGGAACAAAAAAATTAAAAAACTAATCGAACGCAGGAACTATCGCGGGTAGCTAAACTACTTCACTTAGATCCAATAACACCTGCACAGGTTAAAAATCAATATTTGTGGCAAGATCTTGCTTCAGTATCAGTATTTAACTCTCGATTCTAATAATAAAAGACTCACTTGATGCGTTTCGACTACGGAATTATAGGTGGAGGACTCTCAGGTTGTTTACTTGCTTATTACTTAATACTGCAAGGTAAACGAGTATTTTTAGTTGAACGTAACACCATTGGATCTGGGGCTTCAGGTACTCCCCTGGCAATGATAAATCCTGCAACAGGTAGGTTTGCTAAAAAAGGGTTTAAAAGTTTAGAGGCAATTGCCCAAATTGACGCCTTACAGCAGATAAGTCCGTTCTCCAGTGCATACGATTTTATTCAAAACAGAGGTATAATCCGACCTTGCTTTGACGCAGAAATAGCGCAAAAAACGAACCAAAATTATCTTGCGGATCAATGGGAAAAAGGAGTTGCAGAATGGATGACTCCGGAAGAAGTAGCCGAACGATTTCCTTTGATTAACCGTAACTTTGGTGGCTTGATTGTACACAATGGGTATGTAGTTAATCCTAAAATGTACCTTCAACATTTGATAAATTGGCTAAAATATCAACCCAACTTTTCATTACTGGAAGAGTATGAGGGTTTTAACTCTCAATCACATAAACCAGATAATACAAAACAACGCAAAAATCCCAATTACTGGATATTTAGAGGTGAAGATATTGAGATGCAAGCCAATATTCTTATCCACTGTACCGGTGCAGAGGAAATCATCAATGCAATGATACCTGGAGTCATAGTTAAGGGACAAACCTTGCAATTTCGTTTAGTAGATTCAGCTTATGATCAAACACCCGTGCAGGTGGTTACTGATCAAATTAATCATACAAAAAACTGGAGTTCGTTTTTGAGAGAATACGCTATTAGTGCACAGGGGTACTTGTGCTCTTTGGATGGTCGTAATTTGGTTATGGGAAGTACCTATGAACATCGATTTTCTAACCCAAAAACGGATCTTAATGGTGCCCAATATCTAAAAAACAAATTAGATCGAATACATGAGAATCTTTCTAGCAAGATTGTTCAGGAATCTATGTGGGCAGGATTCCGATTTTCTACCCCAGATAGGATGCCTATTATAGATGAAATACCTGCTTACCGGGGGCATTATGTGTTTAGAGGCTTAGGCTCAAAAGGACTTTTACATAGTCATTACTATACAAAGATATTCTCAAATTATTTATGTGGAAAAGGCTTTCTTTCAAAAGAAGTAAAATTAAACAGATTCAAGTAATAGATATTTCTTTACTAATGCTAAGTCACTAATTGAAACTGAACACAAAATTTGACTATAATTTAGCTTAGTTGTGATAATAAATCTCTAATACACAAATATTTTATAGGTACTTAAAATCGTAACATTAGCCCGCTTAATGCACCAGTTAAGCTAGCTCCACCAATACTAGAGTCTGTAACTATAAGTCCTCCTACAGAAAATTCAAGATTTTTTAAATCAATCCCAAAACCAGTGGAAAAAGCAGTAGATGTTCCACCACCTATTCGAGTACCAAATCTTATAGGGATGAAATCGAAAAATCTATATTGTGTGCCAAAAGTAAATATTGGTTCGGTTATATTATTACTTATATCATTAAATCCATACGAGATATCCCCTGAAACAAGTAATTTACCTACTATTAAAGCCGCTCCTAAATTTAAAGTGGCCGGTAATTCATAAGATCTTTCGACAGAACTCTCTGAAATAAAGTTGCCGTAAATATCATTTTGTAGACTATCAGCTAAATCATTAAAAAAATCAGCTGGATCTTCATCTCCTATGTCGGGATCAAATTCAAAGGTACCTTTTCCATTAAATACCATAGGATTATTGTTGTATGATATTATTCCTTGATCAGTTAATGATAAAGAAACTCTTAATTGCTGATTTTTGTCTAATACATTCAAAACAGGTAGTGAAACATCCATGGCCAGCGTTACACCTAAGTCTAGACCGAAGCCTGACCCAAGAGTTCCTATATCAGAACCACTATAACCAGTATAGTTAGCAAGCAAAGGATCTTTACCATCTGATTTTTTTTCTGCATATTCATCTAAATTATCCGATATCTCTCCATAAGTGTATAATTTGTAATCAAAATCGTGGATAATCATGTTACCCTTGACGAAAGGAGAGTTAACTTGGAGTGTTGATGCAAAGTCCAATTCAAATGATTGTATGCCTATTAAATATTTAGGTGCAATTCCAACAAATATATCAATATCATTAATGAAGGGTAACTTCTTAATTATGCCTTTAAATGGTATTGGTAAAGCTGTTGCATATCCAACTGAAACTTCAGCATATGATAAAAATTTGGTGTTAAGATCAAATGGATGTGGCTCTGAAAATTTATCTGAGTCTAATCCACTGAAAAATACATTAGCAAAACCTCTATTTATAGTAAATTCTTGATTGTTTCTAATCCTAGTTGCTACTGAAAAACCAGCTCTTTTATAAAATGGTAGCGATTTCCCACCCATAGTTACACCAGATGTTCTCTTTGAGTAACCAAAGGGAATAATGTCATTTGATATATTAATTGCTTTATGATCGTTGTCATTTGTTCCGAACCAAGAATCAAGCATATCTTCTTGGACTTGTCCCTCAATTGTCAAACCTTTGGTTAAATACTCGTTATAAACATTAATATTAAGCAATGATCCGTCTAGGCTAATTCCAGTACCCATAAACCCAAGCTGATTTAGATAAACAGATCCTTCGTGATTATCTATCATCAGATTTGCTGGATTTAAAAAATTAGCATGGTATCCATCAATTAATGCAACTCCACCTCCACCCATACCAAGAGTCATCGCATTATAATGGCGATTCTGTGCATTAGTGCTGTTATTTATAGAATAAAAAACTATAAATAATGCTAAAAAAATTAATTTATTACTATAGTTTTTCATCTAGTTGTCTCCTATCACATTTTCTAACTCTAAGCTTGCTGAAATATCGACAATTAATGAATCTGAAGATCTTAACTTAATTTCCGAATTATCATAGGTATTTAATTTTGCTGTGAAGACTATATATTTTGTTTGGTTAAATAGGTCAAACTGATCTTTTGTAAGTGATATAGTAGTACTATTTATGTTTGGTTCGCTAGTGTATCTCGTTAAATCATCGATAGCTGAAGCTAGAACATTAATTGGATCATCATTAAGCATCGGTACATCAGTTAATCTTTCTCTAGATTCATCTAGAAATGTAAGTTCTATTCCAAAACCTAACGGGATACTATTTTTGTAATTAATAATTAATTGTCCACCATTAATACCTAATGGGTCATCCTCTGACGGTAAGTCCGTCAAGGCATCTGATTCTAAAGTATCCGTGTAAGTAGCTGTGTTAGGTGTTTTTAAAGCAAATGGTAACTCAACTTCAAAACTTGGAGTAAATTCAAGTGGTGTTGATATCAATGCCTCTCCACCATCTTCATTAATTACAGCTTTACCAATGAATCTAATCTCTTTAGGTAAGTTATTTAGAAAATCGATGACTGTTGAATTGTTCTGATCAAATTCAATACTTCCTTCAATTAAATCTCCTGTTATACTTGGAGATATTTCAAATTTAACCAACTCAGATGAAGTCAAATCAATCCCATTTTTCTGCAGTCCAGATATGTTATCAGATTCACTTACAAAATTTGAAGAACCTTCGCTACCCGTTAAGTAAAATTCATTATTATCACCATCAATACCCATTATTGAAGCGTAAATTGATGTAGATATACCTATATTTGATGTATAATTAATTGATAATTTAGCTTGAGTAAATTCTAAATTCTCCAATTTACTTGATAAATCCTCCAATCCACTAATTTCAATTATTTCTGCTTCTGTTTCATTAAATAAATCAATTATTTCAACACCATTGGCAGTATCATCTTCACCTAATAATACTGTTTTAGATTTTACCACACCGTATGCTTCAGCCACCTTAATATTTGTGATCGAAACACCAGATGATACAGAATGTAATTCATTAACCGTCCGAAATCTGTCACTCAGAGGAAGTGTTTTTGTATTTTCGGTAATTGCTCTTATTGAGTAACTAACTTGATTATTAGTGGCATATAATCTATATCCAGCTAAATCAATTGATTTTGCGGGAGCGCTTGATTTTCTTCCAATCTTATCTTCTCCAATATAAGATATAACTAAACCATCGGATTCTGTATATGGAGCTTTTCTAATTGAATTAAATGTAATAATTAACTCTTCCACTGTAAGGTCTAAATCGCTAACAATAGGATCAATATCAATTATTCCTGACTCTAGTTCTACGTAATGTTCAGCAGTAGTAAATTGAAATTCGTCTGTTTCAATGTCAGAAGAATTACTTGTAGAGAAATCCTGAGGTTCGAGTGCAGCTTCTACTTCAGAAGCAACTAAATCAATACCCTCTATACCATTTACTATAAGAGAATTGACATCTCCTGTTAAAACCTGTGCATTCCAAGCAACTGAAACATCAACGTTTATGTCTTCTAATTTATCACCAGCATTAAAAGCTATGGTTGCGTTCCTTGATGTGTTAGTATTGAAGTTTGTTATAGTTGCTTCATTAACAAAATTTTCCCCTGAATTTAAAACAATATTTAATTCGTTTATTGTAAATCCTAAGTCGTTAGTTAGTGTAAGTTGAATCGAACCACGTTTTATTGTAGCACTTTTAAAAAAATCAGTATTATTTCCAACATCGATATTAGTAGGTGTAGGCGAACTACCACTAGGTATAGGGATACCAGCCGGTATAGTTGAAGGATTTATTCCAGTTAAGTCTTGAAAATTTGCTTCCCCCAAATTACCGGTTCCAGAGGAAAAATCACCTATACTAATTTCTCCGACCTCTGCATCAAATTCAGTTTTATCAGTATCAATTTCTGGTATAGCGTCGTTCAAGTCTCCAAACTCGAACTCTTCTTTTTTATTAATTGAGATAAATCCAATATCATCTCCTGACTGTAATACTGTGAAAAGAGAATCCAAATCATCAGAAGTGGTATCGATAAGTACATTATTAATGTTTGCATCACCCATCACTTGGATAGTGTAATCGGTGATTAGTGGAGCTTGAAACTTTTGTGATAGAGTGAAATTTGGAGCTTCAGGTACTTCACAAGCAGCAAAAAATACCAAAAAAATCAAAAATACAGTTCTCATACGCTAAGAAAATAATTTAATATTGATTTAAAAATAATTTATTAGATATGATAAACCTAATAAAATGTATGAAAAGATTTGTAATGCGGAGAGGGAGGGATTCGAACCCTCGGTACCCCGGTGGGGGCACACACGCTTTCCAGGCGAGCCCGTTCGACCGCTCCGGCACCTCTCCAAAAGTAGGCAAATATACGCCTATTGTGAGGCATTAACAATCGGCATGACCAAAATTAAAAAATTCAGTTCTTTGGGTTTTCACAGTCTTTCCTTCTTTTACAGCTGGGGTAAATTCCCACATAAATGCCGCTTCGATTATTGCCTCCAAAATGCCAAACTGAACCTGGTCCATCTCGACACTCTCGCCATTATCAAGAATTTGTTCAATGGAAGATACGTATGCATCCACGACCTTTCCTGAGGAATCAACGATCATTTCTACCCCAATTTTATATTGATCATTACTCGCCAACACTTCATTAGAATAGGAAGGTTCTACTATTTTTTTAATACGCGCAAATCTATCGGGATCACCGGTGATTTTCTGCTCCTCACCTATCCAACCGGTACTAGCATTTCGAGCCTGTTCAAATTCATCGACCAATAAGTTCGGTCGCTCTATAGTTAAAAAATCTTCTTCAATGAGCCGATACTCAGAAGCTAAGGCTTGCACTATTGGTTTAGGTGGAGCTGCTACACCAATATTTTGGCGAGTTATAACCATCGGTTGAAGTATGATTTCCTCTTGATAGACAACCATTAGCTCTTGGTATTTTGGTTTTTCTCTTGGTTTCATAGGCCACTTAAAAACTATAATAAATAGAACTAAAATCCCACAAAGCGCTACCATCATACGAAGTTTATATGATTTTTTGTACGATAACCAATAAGTAGGTGATGAGTAAAACCACATGATATGTAATCTAGTATTAAAAATGACTAGATAGAAATTGAAAGCTTGGCTTAACTTACTTTAATTCAAACTTGTTTTGTTCAACTGCAAGGATTCTAGCTCCTTCAATGCATCCGACATTCTTTCTTTTACGGTTTGTTTTAGTTCGGACATAGAGTCAAATTCTTTTGAGTCAATGCTTGGAAGAACTCGCAACCGGAAATTGGCTTTAGATCGAAATAAGTAACTCCCAGAACGTAAAACTTCAAATGCTCCTTCTATAACTAAAGGTTGAATACAAAAACCATGTTCCACAGCCAATAAAAAAGCCCCATTTTTAAAGGGTTTTAAACTACCATCAAGCGATCGTGTACCCTCTGGAAAAAGCATTACAGGTATACCAGATTTTAGAGGTTGAAGTAGGTTATTTAACTTCTTAAGAGCGGATTTTTTGGATCGATTAATGGTTAAATGTCCCGTTAATCGAACCATCCAGCCCATAATTGGGATATATGTCATGCTATGCTTGACCACCCATTTCATCCTAATTGGTAACTGATAAATAAGTGGGATATCTAAAAAGCTTTCATGGTTACAAACGTAGATTGTTGGTGTAGTTTTATTGAGTAACTCGGCGTTTTCAAGTTGGATTTGCCAACTTGGACTGGGGTGCATCATACACCAAGCCATCCAAGATAGCACTCGATTAGGAATGCGCCGATAAGGATCTATAGGAAACGTAATTAGAAAAGTGAATGATATGAGTATGAAAAAAACAAAGAATAGCAGGCTATAATAGAGCCACATATAGATACTAAACAGCCTAATTGAGATCATTATTACCTAGTTTTGTGACTCTAATGCCTTTCTGATAAATCCTTGATGTGTTTCTAGCAACGATTCCGCTTCTTCTTTTGATTTCCCCCCAATAGCCATGAGCAACGCAGTTTTAACATGTCCATTAGCCTGCTCTAACACTTCAGTAGCGTCTCTATAATCAAGTGAACTGAAATTCATGATAATTCGCTTAGCCCTTTCAACCAATTTTGTATTGGTCAACATAAGATCAACCATAACATTTTCATATACTTTACCTTGTCTTATCATCGCACCAGTGGTAATCATATTTAGTACCATTTTTTGTGCGGTGGCACTTTTCATTCTTGTACTACCCATTATTACTTCGGGGCCGACAGGCACATCAATAACTAAGTCTGGGGAGATGGTAAGCTGCTGTTTTGGTACATTTGTAACAAATATTGTTTTACAACCTAGTTCAATTCCTCGTCTTAGCGCTCCATGCACATAAGGAGTTCGTCCACTTGCGGCTAAACCACAAATTACATCAGCCTGTGTGGGATAAACCGTATTCAAATCAGTGATTCCAATATCTTCTTGATCTTCTGCCTTTTCTTGGGCCACAAACATAGCAGCCTGACCGCCTGCAATAAATCCCTGTACTTGTTCGGGTTTTGTTCCAAATGTGGGAGGACATTCTGCGGCATCTAACACCCCTAATCGCCCACTGGTCCCCGCTCCAAAATAAAGTAATCTACCGCCAAACGATAAAGCTTGTGCTACCCAATCTATAGCTTGAGCTATTTGAGGTAGCTTTTCACCCACTGCATCTGCCACCTTTTGATCTTCTTTATTAATTTTTTTTGCAATGTTGAGAGCGTCATCCAAGTCGATGTCTTGTGTGTTAGGGTTAAGTTGTTCTGTTTTTAAATTATTTAACTGCTTAAATAGTAGTTCATTCATAAGAATATCAGTTTCTTCTTGCGGCCCACCAAGGCTTATCTTTAGCTATGTTTGGTGAGGTTGAGGTAACTGTAGATGTTTTGTATTCGTTTTGAGTCGAATTTCTTTCAAATAGTACTCCTGCCATTAATGCAATAATACTTGGGTCAGGTAGGTTTTTCGAATACTTACAAATCAAGCGATTATGCTCAAGATCAGGTTCATAGAAATCGGAGACAAAGTGAGTATTGTACCGCCCTTGAATAAAATTAGGATGCTTCATGCAGTAATCACAGAAAAATATAGTGGACTGACAACCCTCGATTTCATATTCACCAAGTGCCGCTTTCATCTTATGAATGGCTTTTTCACGGTCATCTGCATGTACACTTAATTTAGAGATCAATGGGTCATAATGTATTGATACTTCGGCGCCCTCTTCTACCCCAGTATCCACGCGAATCCCCAAGCCAGATGGAATCCGATGCTTAGATAAAAAACCAATATCAGGTAAAAAGTTATGGAAAGGATCTTCGGCATAAATTCTACATTCGATAGCATGACCTTGGATCTTAATATCTTGCTGTATCAAATCTAGTTTTTCGCCCCTAGCTACTTGTATTTGTAACTCAACCAAATCTAAGCCTGTAATCATCTCTGTTACAGGGTGTTCGACTTGCAGCCTCGTATTCATTTCCAAAAAATAATAGTCTAAATGATTATCCACCAGAAATTCGACAGTACCCACTCCATGGTACTCACAGCTTCTTGCAATTTCTATGGCTGACTGAGCCATTTTCTTCCTCAAATCATCGTTTAAAATAACACAAGGCGCTTCTTCCACCACTTTTTGATGGCGTCGTTGAATCGAGCACTCTCTATCGAATAGGTGGAAATACTGACCATGTTCATCAGCTAGTACTTGTATTTCCACATGCCGAGGATTCTCAAGATATTTCTCAATGTATACCCGCGCATCCCCAAAGGCATTTTGTGCCTCAGAAGCTGCTATTTTTACCGCATTACTAAGTTCTGACTCCTTATGAACTATTCGCATTCCCTTACCGCCGCCACCAGCTGCTGCTTTAATCAGAATAGGATATCCTATTTCATGAGCGATTTGGTCAACATTATTTTCAGGGAGGATGGGCTCTACTAAGCCCTGTGGAAAAGGTATCCCAAGCTCTTGGACCAATGCTCGAGCTTTCATTTTATCTCCCATCAATTCAATGGCATTTGGTGGTGGACCGATAAAGATTATTCCAGCTTCCTGACATTTATTAGCAAAAGTGGCATTTTCGCTCAAAAAACCATAACCCGGATGAATAGCCTGCGCACCAGAACTAGTCGCGGCTTCAATTATGGTATCCATGACCAAGTAACTCTGAGAGGAAGCAGCCGGACCAATAAATATAGATTCATCTGCCATTCGAACATGAGGTGCAAATACATCTACTTCGCTATATACTGCAACTGTTTGAATACCTAGAGATGAACAACTTCGAATAATACGAACGGCGATCTCACCACGGTTAGCAATAAGTATTTTATTAATTTGTCGCATAAAATTGTAGGGCGTGTGAATAAGTTCTTTAATTACATCTTAATAGATTAAACAAGATACTAAACTGCTACATTTTAAATAACGCAAAGTAATTGTGTGCTAAAAGAGTGTATACTCAGTAGAGCGGGTTTACGAAGCCCTGTTAATTTTGTAAAATATCTGAGGAAGAATACTGAGCTTTTCAAGTTTTGTAAGGTAGGCTCTAGAAGAAAACACGTCATAGTTATTCTCTTCTATTTTATCTAAAATTTTGGCATAATTGTAGCGTGCCAAATATACGGGTAGTCGTGCGTTTCGGTCCAACATAGATATCCCCTTATCTGCACGTTCATAATATTCTCTCGCCCTCTTGATTTGATACTTCATAAACTCAATAAACCTATTGTCCACCCGTTTGCATAAAATGTCTTGATCAGTAAGTCCAAACGCAACCAGTTCGTCCTGCGCTAAGTATATACGGTTACGATCTACATCCTCACCCACATCTCTTAATATATTGGTTAACTGCATAGCTATACCCAAATCCGCTGCATAATTAAGCGCTTGCTCGTCTTTATAACCAAACACAGGCGTGGTCATTAAACCAACTACAGAAGCTACTTTAAAGGAGTAATCGTAAATTTCTTTGAAGTTATGAAATCGAGTCTTATGCAGATCTTGTTCTACTCCATCAATAAGAATTAAAGGGAGTTCTTTAGAAATTTCATAATGAAGGAATGTGTCTGCAAATGCAGTGAAAATAGGGTCTTTTGATTGAATTTTTCCCTCATAGATATCTACTATCTTGTGTCTTAATTCATCTAACTTATCATATAGCTGATCATTAGGCACAAACTTATCATTGATCATATCTAAGTTATCATCTACCATATTATCTACATAGCGGCAGTATCCATAAATTGCAAAGATACCACGTTGCTTATCGTTAGGTAAAAAACGTGTAGCCATATAGAAGGTTTTCGCATAGTAGCGAGTAATGGCACGACAATGAGAGTAAGCAGGTTTTAATAAATCATTATTCATCTCATCAATTACGGAACGATGAAAAGAGGTACGCTCATAGAGAGGTCTAATTAAACTATACGGATATTTAATTAACGTGCTCATACATAAATAAATTAGGTTGCGGCGTAAATAGTTCCCATTGTAAATAAATTAAATTTATACATATCATACATATCTATCCTCAGAAAATTTTACTATAATAAAACGATTTTTCAAAGATAGAGATGGAAATCCAACTAATAAACATACGCATGTTAATTAAATACCCTTCAATATTTAATTAATATAAGACATAAGTTTAGTTATCAAAGGATAAAAGAACATGGAAGTTAATCTCTAAATATGTAGAAATGTGTGTCTTTCTTTTAAAACCCACATTCAGCTAATCTTAGTTTAATGCTGATTAAGTATGTTTATATAAGCTATCTGTACTTCAACGAGATACCAAGAATTTAAGACGCATGAATAAAAAAGTTACCATCTACGACGTTGCAAAACTGGCCGATGTTGCCATATCAACCGTATCAAGAGTTTTAAATGGTTCGCTGAATGTATCGGATAAAACCAAGATAAGGGTACAGGAAGCCATTAAGACACTTAATTTTCGACCTCAAGTTAATGCACGTAAATTAGCTAGTAAAGAACCCCAAATGTTAGCTGTTGCGGTTCCCTCTTTTACCACACCTTTCTTTAATGAAGTACTTAAAGGGGTTAAAGATGAACTTAAGAAAACAGATTTAGATATTATACTTTACAATACAGGATCAAAAGATCCTGAAAAGGCTGTGACTAACTTTTTTGACCGTGGCTCAGCCGATGCAGTTATACTGATTTCTATTGATGTCAGTGATTCGTTACACATGCAATTACAAAGCAGTGGCATACCTGCAGTTTTAGTTAATTCGCAACATAATAACTATAATTACTTTATGTTGAATGACTACCAAGGTGGATTCATAGCGGGCGAGCACCTCATACATTTTGGATATAAGCGCATTGGAATGATTAGTACTCCTGTCAAAACTAGAACCTCTGTAGAGCGAGAGAAAGGATTTAAAGATGCATTTAAAAGACTTAATAAAGGTCTTAAAAAAAAATATCTTATAACCGGTGATACAAGCAAGCATGCAGGTTTTACCGAAGAAGCTGGTTTCGAAGCCATCAATAAATACTCAAGTATGAGTGAATTCCCTGATGCTATTTTCTGCCTCAATGACTCAATGGCTTTAGGAGCCTTACATGCGGTGAGTCGACTTGGTCTTCGAGTGCCTGAAGATGTGGCAATTATAGGTTATGACAATATAAAGCTGAGTAAGTATCTTGATTTAACGACAATTGACCAACAAATGCATACCATTGGAGCCCAAGCAACATCACGTCTACTAACCATGATAAAAAATAGGGACACTCAATTATTCCAGACCATCATAAACCCTATTTTAATTCCTAGAGGGTCAACTAAGAAGTCATAAAATCACGCGATATTTCTGTATTTTACTCATTCTAACCCTTAAGATAAACGAACTTTGGATTTTAAGCACGCACTCACTCATTGTATTACTTCAAGTTCCCACCCTACTTTAAAAGATTTCTACCAAGGTAAAGTTAGAGAGGTATATACATTAAACAGTCAAATATTAGGTATACTAGTAACGGATCGAATATCTGCTTTTGATTTTATTATGCATCAAGCTATTCCTTTTAAAGGGCAAATACTGAATAAACTAGCCGAATTTGGGTTCAATAAAGTCGCACATATTGTCCCGAATCATATTATTGAGATACCACATCCAAATATTACCATTGCAAAAAAATGCATCCCTATTCCAATAGAAGTAGTTATTCGGGCTCATCTTACTGGTCATGCATGGAGAATCTATAAAAGCGGAGGACGTATGCTTTGTGGTGTAACTTTACCCGAAGGTCTTCGTGAGCATGACCCCCTTCCAGAGCCTATTCTCACGCCAGCAATCAAATCATTTGAAGGACATGATGAAGATATTTCAGAGAAAGAAATACTTGCTAAGGGTATTGTGAGCACCGCTATTTGGGAAGAAATTCGAGAAAAAGCCTTTGAATTATTTAAAACAGGACAAGAAGTTTCACGCGAACAAGGGCTCATACTTGTAGATACTAAATATGAATTTGGCTTACATTTAGATGAATTAACACTTATCGACGAAGTTCATACTACCGATTCTTCTCGCTATTTTTATGTCGATGGCTATGAGCAACGGCAAAAAGACCGGCAGCCACAGAAACAACTATCTAAAGAGTTTCTGAGAGAATGGCTCATAAAGAATGACTTTCAAGGCCTAGAAGGTCAAAACCTTCCAGATTTACCCGACCCATTTCGAATAGAGGTGTACGAACGTTATGCGCAACTATATGAACAATTAACAGGTTTATCCTTTTCTCCAACTATCATTGAAGATATTAACAGTGATATAAAGGTGGTCTTTTCTCCATACGTTAGCTGAGCCCTATGAAAGTAAATTCGTTTATATTTACATGAAATGGAATAATGTACAGATTCAGCCTAAATGAAATCAATTGCCTATAAATTCACCTTGAAAGCTCTCCTTTAGATGGCATAATGGTTAATTCTTCTACAACTGTTCTAGTACCTAACTTAGTTAGGCCAATGATTAATTCCGCTACATCAACAGGGTCGATTAATAACTCATGGTCCACATATAAACCATCCCATGAAGTAGATAGTGTTTGCCCTAAGAGTATATTTGTACAAGCAACATGCGGAGCGGCTTGCTTAAGATGAGCCCGCAATGCTTTTCCATATCCATAGAGGGCATGCTTACTTACGCTGTACGCACTCGCATCATCATAACCCACTACCGATGCCTTGGAACAAATATTCACTATAAGTGCCTGCTTTTGGCTACCTAATACGGGCATTAAATAATCTGTTACCCGGATGGTTCCTAATGCATTTACGGAGAACTGATTGATATAATCTTGATCGGTAGAGTCCTGCAGATTTTTAAATAAAAAATCTCCTGCATTATTGATTAATATAGATGGCTTAGACTGCAAATTATCTAACTCTCTGAGTGGATTATCCGCTAAGAAATCGACCTCTACCATCTCTACTTGTGGTGAACCAGCTTCAAAGCATTCTTTTTTCACCTTTGATAAATGATCAATCGAACGCGCCGTTAATATGAGAGGAAAACCTAAGATAGAAAATGCATGAGCTAGTATTCGCCCTATACCGCGAGAAGCGCCTGTAATGCATACAGTATTCGTTGAATTAATCATGGTACATCGAGGAATTTATGGGTTTGCAAGCTTATAGCCCATTGTGGATTTTTTTTAACATAATTGACAATTAAAGGAATGGATTCATCAGTATCCCACTCGGGTTGAAGGTACAGCATAGTGGTTTTCGGGCACTTTTGAGCCTCTGATTCTGCCCATTCAATATCCTTATTTGTTAATACGACCACTTTTAACTCATCTACATGCTCATACACCTCAGATAAGGGCTTTTTAAAACGTTTGGGAGATAGGGTTACCCAGTCGAGTAATCCAGAGATTGGTGAAGATCCACTGGTTTCAATATGAATATCTACTGCTAACTTTTTAAGCTCTGTAGAAAGGGGTTTTAAATCATGTATCAGAGGTTCACCACCGGTAATTACCACCTTTTGAGTACCCGATTTTTTTACTTGCTCGCAAAGGTATTTAACTGAAATTAAAGGATGTTTTTCTCCATCCCAACTGTCTTTTACATCACACCACCAACACTGTACATTACACCCAGCCATTCGTATAAAATAAGCTGGCACACCAGTATGATAGCCCTCTCCTTGAATGGTATAGAAGTGCTCCATTATTGGGTAGCTCACATCCATAAACTTGCTGTTAAGTTCGTTAGCTATGACAGTGGCCTTAAACATCGTTATCGGTATAACTAACCCATGACGTCTCGGTCTCCCATACTGTAACCTCTAGTTCTATACAGGCAGGAATTCTCTTTTTGGTTTCTTGATGTATATACTCTGCAATCCGTTCGGCCGTGGTATTCTCCTGGATAAGGTTATTCAAAACTCCATGGTCAAACCCCCCTTTTTCGGAGTCTTTTGCTGCCCATTTTAACTCTTTAAAATCACACACCATATCTGAGGTGCCCAAATAAGCAGAAGGGTTAAGCTTATGCGATTTAGCTTTCATATGAACTTTATAGGTATGACCGTGCATTCGTCCACACTTACCATCATACCCGTCAATATAATGAGCCGCGTCAAATTTAAATTCTGTGTGCAGTGTCCAAGTAGGCATTGTAATCTTAGAGCTAGGTTACATTAAATAATTCCCTAAAATAATGCTTTTTCAACTTATTAGTTACTTAGCCTTTTAATAGTACAACCAATCGACTTTGTAGAGGATCGAGTTATAGCTTGACCTGCTGATAGTTGTTCTATAGCATCTTTTATGTAAAACTCTTCTACATCTGCTGCGCTGTTTGCATTATCATCAATAGCCCCCACATATACAAGCTTATCCTCAGCGTTAAATAGATATACATGTGGAGTGCGTGAAGCGCCAAAGGCATCGGCTACATAGTGATTTTTGTCCAAAACATAGGGGAGATTATAACCAGCTTTTTCTGCATGTAAAATCATATCCTCCATTCCATCCCCTTTATCTCTATAATCTTCATTTGGGTTCAATAGAATAATCCCAATATCATTTGCCGTAGCAAGTTCTTGCACCACAGGATACCTATCTTCCCATTTAATAACCCACGGGCAGGTATTACATGAAAAAATAACCAATAACCCATTATCTCCTTTTACTTCATTTAAACTTAAGTTGCGACCTGAGATATCCTCCATTTGTACATCACCCATGGGTAATGTGCTTCCTAATGGTAGTTGCTGCATATCTTGAGCGGTTATTATAGTGGCCGATACTAGTGCATACAGCGCGATTATAAATGAGCTTTTTACTACTTGTTGAACCATGTTTTGTTTCATACAGCTTAGATAATTATTCGTTATAGTTCTTGTTGATTTGCTACGATCTATTCAATTACATATAGTAATGCTTTTTCAAAATCCTGGTAATCCGCCTTTCCTTCCCACTCGGTATGGGTCGCTCCATGTTTATCAAGAATTAGGGTATAAGGTATAGCTCCGGACCATTTTTCCGATATCCCTGCTATAAAATTATTATCTTTGCCTTGCTTAAAAAAGGTAGTAAAATCAACACCCTGTTCTTTTAAGAAATTAGTGGCTTCTGCTCTGGCCTCTTCAAAGTCCGCAGAAATGAACACCAACTCAAACGCCTCGCCATGTTTTTCTTTTAGTTTCATGATATAAGGAAACTCTTCCACACAGGGTAAACACCAGGTAGCCCATATATTTACCAACACCGGCTTTTCCCCTTTGAAACTAGCTAGATATGTTTGAATCTCATTTACTGTTGCGTTTTCTAGGATGGATAACGAGTCAAGACCCTCTTTATTGGGCTCAAGGTCTATTTTTTGAGTACATGACCAGCCAGCTAGTGCAAAAACAATTAAAAGTAAAACTACAAATGATGTCAAAAGTTTTATTTTCATTATCAAATACTCCTGTGCATAAACAATTACATGCTAAACAATGCGCGCATTACTTTGATTATATCCTCGCTTGGCTTATGTTCAAAATCGGATATTATATCTATAGTACTATTTCCTAAGTTTTTATACAATCCCAAACACTGCTGGTCATGCTTTAAAATTGATAAATGCTCACGGATGGTGTCAGTATCTCCCCTAATTATAGGTCCTGTCATTGCTTTCTCAACGGACAGGTCATCAAGTTGTTCCAGCGTTCGACCCATTGATGTTGCAAGAATCTGCCTCACTTCTACCTTGCTAAATTGTTCGGACTTTAAGAAATCGCTTACCATTCCATACAAGGTAGTAAGGTAGTTACAACTCATAACCGCTGCGGTATGAAGAACTTTTTTCTGATGTGCATCCACCTTCAACAACTGGGCTCCCCAATGCATGCACCAGTACTCAAAGATCAATAGTAATTCGGGATCACCAATGGCATTAAAGAGAATATTTTCAGCTGATACTGTCTGTGAGTTAATAGGCGCAAGAGGATGCAGCACAGCTATTTTATTAAATTCACTCTCGTACTTATCTCCATTTATATGATCTTTCCATCGACTTCTCTCACCATTAACTTCCGCCAAAGGCGCAAGCACATTCAAAGGCAAAATTCCCGAACAGTGTACCACCGAAAATACCCGATCTTGCTCATGAACAGTTAACTCCTCTACCACCTTGAGCACCCACTGGTCTTGCACACAAATCATGAATATATCTGCCACAGGATACCTCGGTTCATGCTTATGCTTGACAAGAACACGGACTCCTTTCATTGATTTAAGCAAGGACTCAAAAAATTTTCCTATACGACCATGTCCGATTATACATACTGACAAATCTGTATTATTCATTTTTTCCTCCTGCGTTCAGACTTGGGACTGCTATGGCGCATACATACAAAGGATGAATCCATAGCCTCCCCTCAAACCATTCCTTTGACGCGTGGCTTGCGTAAAACGTATAAACCCGTTCCTGCCCCCTAAGCTTGCTTGGGTGCCAGTCAATAGACCAATTCTCCCTAATTGATGTATTTGCGGCAGCCATCCGCACATCTACCTTAGTCAAGTCGGCCAATATGCCCTTCCCTATACATTTCACCACCGATTCTTTGATCGCCCATAAGCAGACAGGATGGTCAGAAAAAATATCATTTTGGAGCTCTTGCTGTGTGAAAAATCGGCTTTTTAGTGCTTCTGAAACCGTTCGACTTGGTGTCTCTATATCAATTCCTATTCGTGATTGGTCTGAAATAACAGCCGCTAGCCACTGTTTGGAATGACTCAGGGATACCGATGGAATAGTAGCGTTCGCTACATTCTGCATATTGGTATTTTTATCAACGCTTTCCTGATCATTCCTTGTGGACGTCTTTGAAAGCCCAAGATAGGGCCTCCCAAGTACATCCTGAGTAAGCTTTATATCCGCCTGAGAAGTTGGTAACTGACCTTGGTTGAGCTTATATTTTTGATACAGCTTAAACAAAATACTTCGAACGCCCAAAAACTCTGCTTTTCGGGTCTGGATGTTTATTTTTTCTAGACGCTTGTGTTGATCTACGTCCAAAAAGCTCGCTAGCGAATCTTGAGTATTAATCTGCGTAACAGAATTTTGCGCAATAGGCGAAATACTTAGGTAAATATGGGGGCTAATATTGCTCATAATTAGTTAGTCATAACTTAGCTAGGATTTCGGTATTTTACATCAGTTATTAATTCGGTCCATTCAATTCCGTATTTTAATAATGTAATTTATCATCTATCTGATTATCTGTCTAAAACTCTATTCAATCTTTTATGTCGAATCAGGAACTTACTCATTCTGAACAAGAACAAATCCGTAGAGAAAAAAGAGCTCAACTAATCGATATGGGCGTAAATCCCTATCCTCCGGAGTTCAATCAAACACATAATAGCGCTGAGATTATTTCCGATGAAATCCTGATAAGCGAAGAAGGCGATGAGAACAAAGATATTGTCTCAGTTGCTGGACGTGTAATGGCCCTTCGTATTATGGGAAAAGCGGCTTTTTTTCATATTCAAGACAGTCAAGGCGCCCTTCAAGTATACATTCGACGGGATGATGTAGGAGTGGAAACCTATAATACAGTTTTCAAAAAATTAGTGGATATTGGTGATATAGTCGGGATAACAGGGTTTGTCTTTAAAACCCGAACAGGTGAGACAACCGTACATGCAGAGCAATTTCAATTATTAACTAAAACACTGCGTCCACTGCCTACCCCAAAAGAAGTGGAAAACGAGGAAGGAGAAAAAGTAACATATGACGCTTTTTCGGATAAAGAACTTCGATATCGTCAACGCTATATAGACCTAATTGTTAATCCAGAGGTTAAAGAAACCTTCATTTTGCGCACTAAAATGGTGCAAAGTATGCGTAATTTCATGAACGAACACGGTTATCTAGAAGTTGAAACCCCTATTCTACAGCCCGTCTACGGTGGAGCTTCCGCCAGGCCATTTGTTACTCATCATAACACCCTGGATATGGACTTGTATTTGCGCATTGCTAATGAATTATATCTAAAGCGCCTTATAGTAGGCGGTTTTGATGGGGTATACGAATTTTCTAAAGACTTCAGAAATGAGGGCCTTTCTCGGTTTCATAATCCTGAATTCACTCAGGTTGAACTGTATGTGGCCTACAAAGATTATAAATGGATGATGAATTTTACCGAGAAAATGATTGAAAATGTAGCAAAAGTACTTCATGGAAGTCCTGAGGTTACCGTAGGAGATCACATTATCGACTTCAGCTCGCCTTGGCCGAGAATACCCATGTTTGAGGCCATCGAACAATTCGCTGGGCATAACCTATATGGTAAAAATTTAGCTGAACTTAAAAATATTGCCACCGAACTCCATATTGAAATGAAAGAAAGCTATGGTGTTGCCAAAATTATCGATGAAATATTCGGGACCTATGTAGAGCCTAAACTCATCCAACCTACCTTTATCACCGATTATCCTGTTGAAATGAGCCCTCTAACCAAAAAGCACCGTAACAAAGAGGGTCTAGTTGAACGATTTGAATGTATTTGCAATGGTAAAGAAATAGCCAATGCCTATACTGAGTTGAATGACCCAGTGGACCAACGTGAACGTCTCGAAGCTCAGGCATCTTTAAGGGCAGGTGGTGATCATGAAGCAATGACGATAGATGAAGATTTCTTACGGGCTCTTGAGTATGGAATGCCACCCACCGCGGGAATTGGCATTGGAATTGATCGACTTTCCATGATCATGACTAATTCCGAATCCATTAGGGATGTACTCTTCTTCCCCCAGATGAAGCCTTAATAATGATGAATATGGAGCGATTTTTAGCCTATCGATACTTCTGGGGAAAACGAAGCGGTAGTGGCTTTATTTCGTTCATCAAAACCATGTCTATCACTGGGGTGGCCTTAGGCTCGGCTGGTTTGCTTATAGCTTTATCCATTGTACATGGCTTTAAGGAGACCATCCAAGATAAGGTTGTCAGTTTTGCTCCACATATTACGGTTAGTAGCTTCTCTGACCAACCTCTTTTCAGAGCTGACACACTTCAGACCTATATAAAAAGTATAGATGGTTTGACCTATCTTGCCCCAGTAATACGTGGCCAAGTTATATTGCAGCATAAAGAACAAATTACTGGCGCTATGTTAAAAGGGGTTCCCAATATGCTCAAAGACCCTTCAATAGCCCCCTATATAACTTCTTCTAGATCAACTACAAAAGATACAACTCAAACAAGCTTTACCCCTGTTAATAATTTAATACTCGGGCAGGATATCGCTCAGAGTCTAGGAGTAGGTATTGGTGACTGGATTATTGTTTATTCGGTTTCCGATCAATCAACTAGAGACACCTTTGGAAGCCCTGAATTAAAAAAATTCGAAATAAGTCATATATATAATACAGGTATTGAATTTTTTGACAGCCAATATGCCCTCGCGGATGTAGAAATTGTCAGGGAACTACTCTCTATTCCCTTCCCGCAAGCACATGACCTTGAGCTTCGAATTCAAGAGCCGACACTCAGTTCAATCAGTGAATTCGACCGGATATTGGAAAAAAAAATAAAGTTTCCTTACTATAGTGAAACTATCGAAAATCGCTATGGCAACCTCTTTGCGTGGGTAGAATTACAAGAGAACATCATTCCCTTAGTCATAGGTGTGATGATTTTAGTAGCTGCTTTCAATCTCATTGGAGCCATACTCATGATGGTCTTAGAACGAACGCAAGACATAGGCGTGCTTCGAACTTTAGGAGCAACACAGCAGCAAATACAACGAATATTTCTGATGGAAGGAGTATGGGTTTCTATTTTTGGCCTGATTATAGGTATGGGAATCAGTCTAGCTTTTATTTTTATACAAAACGAATTTGAACTTATTCGACTAGCTGAGGAAAATTATTACATGTCGGTTGCTCCCGTTTCCCCTTACCTACTTGATTTTTTGATTGTGTCCCTAGTAACCATTGCGCTTTGTACTCTGGCATCTTGGATACCTGCGAGAATTGGTGCACGCTTTGACCCTCTATATGCCATAAAACTAGGCCCCAAATAACGCAAATGCCTGATTAAAGCCTCCCCTACTTTCACATAATTAGGGTCATTCTTTTAGACAAAACCACTTTACCGACCTATTCTTACAATATGCCTTCAAAAGTAGACCACTCCATACCAAAAGCATCAGCTACGTCTTCATACACAATAGTACCCTCTACAATATTTACCCCTCTCATTAACTCCGCATCGTCTTTAATTGCTTGCTTCCAACCTTTATTTGCAATAGCTAATGCATAAGGTAGAGTAACATTCGTTAATCCTAGGGTAGATGTGAATGGTACTGCCCCTGGCATATTTGCCACGCAATAATGAAGCACATCATCTACAAAGTAAACAGGATCTTGATGAGTAGTGGGTTTTGAGGTTTCAAAACAACCGCCTTGATCAATTGCTACATCGACGAGAACAGTACCGGGCCTAATTTTACTAATCATTTCACGAGTAATGAGATGCGGTGCTTTTGCACCTGGTTTTAGAACTGCTCCAATGATTAGATCAACCGTTGGCAACATAGCACAGATGTTAGCTTCAGAAGAAAAAAGAGTGGTAATGTTTTTTGGCATAACATCATCTAAATACCGTAGCCGAGGCATGTTTATATCCATAATTGTTGTATTCGAGCCCATGCCTGCCGCAATTTTGGCTGCATTCACTCCTACTATTCCGCCACCTAATACCAAAGTATTTGAAGGAGGCACACCTGGGATGCCCCCCATAAGTACGCCACGCCCTCCCATAGCTTTTTCTAGAAACTTAGCCCCTTCCTGAGTTGCCATTCTACCCGCCACCTCACTCATAGGGATAAGTAAGGGTAAGGATTGATCTGCTTTCTCTACCGTCTCATATGCAATAGCAACACATTTTGAATCAATAATTGCTTGGGTGAGTGTTTTATCAGCGGCGAAATGAAAATACGTGAACAATATTTGTCCCTCTTTTATACGGCCATACTCTTCTGCTATGGGCTCCTTTACTTTCATTATCATATCAGAAGCGGCCCACAAAGTATCCACATCGGATTCAATCGTAGCACCGGCTGTTATGTACTCTTCATCGGAAAAGCCACTGCCCAAACCGGCATTTTTTTGAACTACTACCTTATGTCCATGTTTAACTAAAGTCACTACACCACCGGGTTGAATAGCTACTCTATTTTCTTGTGGTTTAATTTCCTTGGGAATGCCGATATTCATTACTAAGCCTCTTAAATAATTAAGGTGGGTTTTATTTTATTGCCCACTCATTTAGTGTTTTGATTCTTTTACCCTATTAATGAAATAGGGTTAACGATGAAGAGTGAATTGATTGATAAAAAACGAGATTTAAAAATACGCTTTTCTCCAAATAAAGCAGTACTGTTTTGTATGGAATTTTTAAATGTTTATAATCCGAGCACTTGACATAACCTATCCTATTCTATTTTCCATGATGACTACCCTCTTACCCGCAATTTATAAGTTCAAACATATGCGTTTTTTTGTTCAAAATTTACTTATTGCCCTGTTTCTTTGCTCCTGCTCAATTAATGGACAATTGATTACTACCATTGACTCACCAACGACAATCCCAGATAAACAACCCTCACCTGCTACCATAACTGATTTCGCAAAAGACATGGATCAGACCGACGAAGGAGTCATTACGGTTATGCAAAAAGGAGAAAAAATTTATTGGGGAATTGCCGATTCCTTGTTAAACAGAGACTTCCTTATGGTCAGTCGTGTAGCGGGCGTACCAAATGGATATTTTGGCTTTTATTCAGCTGGGTCTAAAACAGCAGAGCGTGTATTACAGTTCAGTAAAGTGCATGATCGCATTTTAATTAAGGAAGTTTCTTATGAAAACATAGCCGATAGCGCTTTACCAATTTATGAATCGGTAAAGGCTAATAATTTTGCACCCATTCTTGCCGCATTTGATCAAGAGTTGTACGACGCAACTAATGGGGTTACCGTTGTTGAGCTTAGTGATTTTTTCACTGAGGATATTGAAGCGATTAGTGGGGTAATTCCCTTTTTACGGCGAGAATACCAAGTCAGACGGTTGGATGGTAATAGAAGCTATGTTGAAAGCGTAAAGAGCTTCCCTAAAAATCTTGAGGTACGTCATGTCCTCACGTACCAAGCTAACAATCCTCCGTCATCATCATCCAATGCTACCTTAAGTATTCGAATGAGTCAGTCCTTGGTATTATTACCTAAAGTTCCCATGAAAAAAAGACTTTTTGATTATAGAGTAGGTTGGTTCACCATCCAACAGATAGATTTTGGTTCTGAACAGCAAAAAGCGGATCGAAAGGCCTATATTCGACGATGGAGACTAGAACCAAGTGATTCTACAGCCTATTTTCGAGGGGAATTAGTCGAACCCAAAAAACCAATAGTCTATTATTTAGACCCTGCAACACCTCAAAAATATCGCAGCTACATCATCAAAGGTATAGAAGATTGGAATGTTGCATTCGAGAAAGCAGGATTTAAAAATACCATACAAGCTAAGCTTCCACCATCTCCTAGTGAAGATCCTGATTGGAGTCCAGAGGATATTAGATATTCAACCGTTAGATGGGTAGCCAACGAGATTCGAAATGCAATAGGTCCTAGTGTAACTGATCCTAGATCGGGTGAAATCATTGAAAGTGATATTGTGTGGTATCATAACCATATGCGATCCTATAGAAACCGCCTAATGATTGAAACAGGTGCTGCCAATCCCGAAGCTAGAAAACTCAAACTAGCCGATGATTTGATTGGCGAGACCATGAGAAGGGTAATTTCGCACGAAATCGGTCATGCTTTAGGATTACCCCACAATATGCAGTCAAGTTCTGCCTACCCTGTAGACTCACTGCGATCGGGTAGTTTTACCCAAAAGTATGGCATTGCTACAACCATTATGGAATATGCTCGGCAGAACTATGTGGCTCAACCAGGAGATGAAAATATTCGCTTCATTCGTCAAATAGGCCCCTATGATCTCTATTCGGTTAATTGGGGATACAGGTTGGTTATAAACGCAAAGACACCTGAAGATGAAAAGGTGACCCTAGATTCATGGATCATGGAAAAATCGGGAGATCCTGTATACAAGTTTGCAGGTTCAACGGGCTATGACCCATCCGCACAAACCGAAGATTTAGGGGATGATCCGGTTAAAGCAAGCACCTATGGCCTTATGAATTTAAAGCGAATTGTTCCTGAATTAATGGAATGGACCTATACTGAAGGTGAGGGCTATGAGGATCTAGAGGAGATATATGGAGAACTAATCGGTATGTGGTCACGCTATTCTCGACACGTTGCAACTAATATTGGCGGGGTATATCAAAACAGAAAATCGGCAGATCAAGATGGTTTTGTCTATACCCCTGTGAGCAAAGAAAATCAACTTCGTGCTTTAGAATTCTTGAATGAACATGTTTTCTCTACTCCATACTGGCTCTTGGACACCAACATATTACAAAACATTCAAGCAACTGGTAGTATTGACCGTATACAATCTCTACAGGGTAGATTACTTAATTCTGTGCTAAATCCAAGCGTCTTACTTCGTATGATTGAATATACCGAACTTGGATCGGATGTACTGCCCCCCGATGAAATGCTTCAATCCCTTCGCCTTGGAATTTGGAAAGAGATTTATGAGGAGAAAGGAGAAATTGATGTCTATCGACGTACCCTACAACGCGTATATCTTTCACGTTTTGATTCTTTCTTAAATATGGATCAAATGGGCAGCAGTAGGAATCCTGTAGATCTAAAAAATTCTGACATTCGACCATTAATACGAACAGAATTAGCCTTTTTAGAACAAGACTTAAAACAATATTTAGACAAAGAAACAGAAAATAGCATCCAAAGAGCTCATTTAAAAGATGCTATTATTCGGGTTGAACAACTACTAACGTACAAAAAGGAATAAGAATTAACTCGATTCACTTAACTTAGCTAACTCTTTGGCCATTATTCGAACCGAGCCATAAAAAAAAGCACCTCCGATGCTTTCAATATATATATATTCCTTTTCCTCCAAGAATTCGAGCAAATTCTTTGCTTAATTGCTATGTTGTGTTCAAAATGAAACACCTAGATTATTAAAGTAGTACCATCATACTAAGGTACTATTGGCAATAAACGTGTGAAAATACTTGTTTTCTTTTATTTATGATTAAAAGATGGTAGCTTTATTATTGTTTAATTAACTGTGCACCATTGAAGATTGTTATAATCGGTACGGGTGAAATTGGATATGACTTAGCAAGTGTGTTATCCAAAGAAAAACACGATGTGACTATACTCGACCGAGATAGAGAATGCCTACAAAGAGCTACGGAAACCCTTGATGTTTTAACCGTTGAGGGTAGTGCCACATCTGCAAATGATTTAGTAAAGGCTCGAGTTGGTGAAGCTGACATGTTAATTGCCGTCACCAATGTGGATGAAGTGAATATGATTTCGGCAATGATGGGTAAACGATTAGGATGTGCAACTGTTATTGCGAGAGTTCGCAGCGATGAATTCTCACAAGTAAACAGCCCTCTTTCTCCAAGCGACATAGGCATAGATGTAATGATTCATCCGGAGTTAATTGCTGCCAAAGATATTGCTCACTTATTAAAGCGCTCAGCTGCTAGTGATGTAATAAATTTAGCAGAAAATAGAATGCAGTTGGTCGGTATCCGGTTGGATAAGCACTCTCCTCTATTAGGAATAACTTTAATAGAATACGCTCAAATGTACGCTCAAGCAATCTTTCGCGTTGTTGCAATTGGCAGACGCGGACATACGCTTATTCCTAGTGGCTCCGTTAAAATGCAAGCATACGACCAAATCTTCATTTTAGCTAGAACAGAGGATATTCCTGGACTTATAGCCAGCACAGGTAAAAAAGAAACTGAACTTAGTCGAATAATGATAGCAGGAGGATCGGCTATTGGTCGGATGATTGCACGCCTATTGTGTTCGGATGAAAGAAAAAAATGGAGTGTAAAACTAATCGAACCTAATTTTGAACAGGCTAATGATCTTGCAGTTGAGCTAAAAAATGCTATGGTTCTCCACGGAAACCCAACCGATCCTGATCTATTAGCTACTGAGGGAATAGGTGAAATGGATGCTTTTGTAGCCGTTACAGATGACGAGGCATCAAATATTATTTCGTGTTTAATGGCCAAACATCTAGAAGTGAAAAAAACCGTGGCATTAATCTCAAAACAAGATTTTATTCCCCTAAGTCAAACGATTGGTTTAGACGCAGTAATCAATAAAAAAGTAGCCGCTTCTAATGAAATTCATCGTTATGTTCGTAAAGGAAAGGTTATTTCTGTTACTGAATTAAGAGGTATTAAAGCAGAGGTGATTGAACTACAGGCAGGTGATGGGTCAAAAATTACCAAGAAACCGTTAAATAAATCACACTTGCCTGAGGGCTGTGTTATTGGCGGGGTGTTGCACGAAGGTAAGGTAGAAATTGCAACCGGTATTACGCATATAGAAACAGGTGATCGAGTAATGGTTTTTTGTTTGCCGGAAGCAATAGATAAAGTCAGTCAATTATTTCAATAGGGTTATGCCAAATAGTCCTATATCCAGTTTAAATCGCCCAAAAATTGATTTTTTGGTTGTATTAGGTATTCTAGGGGCCTTCATTTTCTTTTTGGGTTTCGCCCTACTCTTCCCTGTTGGTATAGATTTAATCTATGCAGAGGATACATGGCATAGTTTTCTTATTTCAGCAGGTATAGCATTTATTTCTGGCGGTTTACTTTGGTGGCTCTTCAAGCCTACTGAAGAGATACGTATTCGGGAAGGTTTCATGGTAGTTGCTTTAACTTGGATTACTCTGTCGCTTGTAGGGGCTTTACCCTTTATCATATCTGGCATATTACCCTCATATACTGATGCAGTATTTGAAACAATGAGTGGCCTTACTACTACAGGGTCTACTATAATGGGTGGCATCACTTCAACTGGTTTTCAAAACCCAAATATAGAATCTCTGCCGCATAGCTTTCTATTTTGGCGCTCACTAGCTCAGTGGCTCGGAGGTATGGGAATCATTGTGCTTTCATTAGCAATTTTACCCTTACTCGGTATTGGAGGCATGCAGCTTTTCCAAGCTGAATCTCCGGGACCTACCGCTGATAAACTAACTCCTAGAGTACAAGAAACAGCAAAATTATTATGGGTAGTGTATCTTGCATTGACTGCTCTAGAATTTATGCTATTATGGTTACACCCTTCTATGAATTGGTTCGATGCGCTGAATCATGCTTTCACTTCACTGGCAAGTGGTGGATTCTCTACCAAAGACGATAGTATAGCAGCATTTGATTCCGTTTATATCGATGTAATTGTCACATTGTTTATGTTTTTATCTGGCGTAAATTTTGCCATGCATTTCCGACTCTTCAAAGGTGACATGAGTACATTTTTTAACAATCGCGAAACGCGCTTTTATACTTTTGTCACCGTTATCGGTATTTTTATAATTACTTTTTCACTATGGTATTTTGATGGGCGTACTTTATTAGAGGCCCTTCAATATGGTAGCTTTCAAGTAGTTGCCATAATTACGACTACAGGATATGTTACAGACGATTACGAACTATGGTATACCTTTGGGGCATCAGTTCTACTATTATTCTTTTTTACTGGAGCTAGTGCTGGATCGACAAGTGGTGGTTTAAAAATGGTCAGATGGATGATACTAATTTCAAATCTAGGACGTGAAATTAAACAAATCATTCACCCAAGAGCCATTATACCTATTCGTATAGGTGATCAAGCAATAGAACCAAGTATTCAACGCACTGTACTAAGTTTTTTTATTCTATATATTCTAATTTTTGGAATTGGAGTCATATTGATAAGCCTTTTTGGTTATGATTTAATGTCCAGTATTGGAGCGAGTATTTCTGCTTTGGGTAATGTTGGCCCGGCTTGGGGTGAATTCGGCCCAACGGATAATTTTGCCACTTTACCTTATGCCGCAAAATGGATTCTAATCATTTTAATGATGATTGGTCGATTAGAACTCTTCACTGTGATAATATTATTTTCCTCCACTTTTTGGAAACAATAATAGTCAAACGAGTTACATCAAATTGAAACTAGATTTTACCCTTTAGCTCTAACCATTGTAACAGAGCTGGTAAAAAAGTAAGGGATGTTACTAAGGTCATTCCAATTCCAAGTACCGCCATAATTCCCAACGATTGCAAACCTGGATGTGCCGTAAATAATAAGCCTGCAAAACCTAACATAGTGGTGACTGAACCAACGGTTATGTGTTGCCCTGTACTAGCTAAAACGACAGCTAAGCGTCCTTTACCTTCTTCTCGATACCGGTAGGCCAAGTGTACTCCGCTATCCTCACCTATACCTAAGATAGCAGGTAGTACCACCAAATTATAAAAGTTAAACTGAAACCCAGTGATTAGCATTATTCCAAATAGAAATAGCAATCCAATCATTAACGGTAACATTGCTATGATGGACCATTTTATGGATCTAAATGTGAACAGCATAAAAAGAAAAATAATTAGAAAAGTGGCTCCAACCATATAGGGACTTTCAGAGCGCATTAAATCTAACATCGAAGCAGCTACAATACTTGTACTTGCAGCGTATTTTGTTGTTCCGTCGGATAGAATAATTTCAGAGACATCATCTTTAAAGGCAATAGACTGCTTCCCATCGGATAATCCAACCGAAGGATATACTATTACAAATCGACCTATTTCACCATCTTTAGATACAAATTGGGCTTGTAAATAATCAGGAACTTGCTCAATAGTTAGTGCAGTCTTAGTCTGTGAAGCTCTACGTAGACGTACAAAATCATCCGAACTATCATTGATCAATAAAGGATCCGATAGAAGTTTACGTATATAACTAATTTTATTTAGTTTAATTTTTTTATCTGTCTCACTTAGTGGGAAACGTTCTTGTAAAGCTTCTATACTAGCAATGGTTGGGCTTAAACTATCAACATTGGCTCGTTGTCGTAAGACCTCTAATAACTGCTGAACTTGCTTTTCATCATCCGCAATAATATAGGCTGGGTTTCTCCTAGTACTCGTACTAACCTGTCCAGAAAGCTTACTAAACTGTTCATATTTAGGAAAGCGAGGCTCTAATTTGCCAAAATCATACTGAAACCGAAGATTTCCAGTACTTAATAATACAATCCCTGCTATCAACATTCCCAACACCACCACACTCTGGTAAAAAGGGAAAATTCGAGTTGAATAAACCTTTTTTTCCTTACGCTTCGAAAACAATATTAAGTTGTACCTCTCCAGAATTATTAAGATTGAGGGGAGTAAATAAAGCATGGCTAATAAAGCGAAAAGTATTCCCACACCTGAAATAAATCCAAACTCAGAAAACCCTCTAAAATCAGCCACAATTAATACAAACAATGCTACTGCGGTAGTTAGTGCGCTTACAATAATAGCTTCACCCGTAGTCTCATGGGTCGTTAATATGGCCTTTTCAACGCCCAATCCATCAGATCGTAATTCTATATATCGGGCGTAGTAATGAATACCATAGTCAATACCAAGGCCAAACAAAATGACAAACAGAACAGAAGTCATTGTGTTTAACATTCCAAAAACAAAATAGGTCAAGCCAAATGTCCACAACAAACTACTTATCAGTGGAACACCAATTATTAATATAGGTAAAGGCATTCTTATCAAATGAGCTATAAAACTATGTTCTCTATCCTCTCCTTTACGATAATGCAAATACTTTTTGAGAAAGAAATAAAGCATAACCAATAAAATCACACTGCTTATTCCAGAAACAAAACTACCTAATACATCTCTCATAATAGAAGTCAATTCTTCTAAATGTCGCTGCAACCTCCCCCCATAAAAAACCTGCATTTGAGCATTATAATCCATTGGTTTCATATCAACTAACAAGCTTTCATAAGCAGCAAACATATCTTCTAAAAATTGTATATCACTCTTAGATCCTGTAGGATAGAAATTCAGAACCATAACGGTACTATCTTCATTAACCGGATATTCCGATGGCACGATTGACTCGTAGGATGCCCTAAAATCTTCTATATCTGTATCTTCCTCTTGAAGATCATCCTCAAAACCTAAATCAAAATAAAAGGGATTAACTTTTTCTTTAGCCTGTTTAATTTCGTCTTCCAACCACCCTGTCAAATCCTCTAATTCTTTGTCACTTGCCAAATAAAGAGCGTTATCCTGTATAAATTCGGTATCCTTGGTGTACTCTACCCTTTGGAAATAGCCATCATTGTACCGAGGATAAAAAAGGGCCAAACTCCTTGGAATAAGAGCTTCTGCAAATCGTTTGTTTGCTTGAAAATTGGGGCTCTTAATAACCACCTGCATAGCCGTTTCCCCTCCTACCATATCCTTAAGTTCATTTAATGCCTGAACATTAGGGTGATCTTTTGGTAATAAATTAGCTAAGTCGGTATCTACCTTTAACTGAACTGCGTAATATCCGCCTAAAGAAGCAAGTACGAAAGCCGCCAATAAAACCTTAAATGGGTGATGGATATTAATTTTGAGTAATGGAAAAAACCAATCTAGAATAAATTTCATCCGATAAAGGTACGAAATTCGGAATTAAATTAGTCTTTGTACTAAAAACAGTATTGGAGGATAAAAACTAATTAATTATAAATTAATTACATGGCCTTTACTTGTTTAGTGATGTCCTGTTGGATAAAATCCAATGTCATCATAGTCGGCTTTTGCAAAGTCATTTGTGGAATCACCATCGCTAAGAAGAAGAATTGCAAGAGGAGTAGCTGGTAAGTTTTCACCAAAAAGCCGTTCATAATCTTCTTTTAGATTACGAGAAAAAGCCTTCCATTCTCCATTAAGATTACTGGGTTGCCCTGTTCCAACTACAATAATTTTTTGGTAACCAAAAAAAGCAGAAATCTCCGTGCCAATGGGCAAGCTGCTACTCCATGTATAACGTATGCTCTGTGGCACCTCTTTGACCAATGCCATCCGCTTTATTTTGAAAACAACATAAACACTCGCTGCAGTATCGTTTACTTTATTATTTCGTTCATCTGCGCCAGCAGGAATATCCCATATTCTCCACTTCCAAGATAGTACTGGAGTTCTATTGAGATTTAAATTATTGACCTGATGTAAGGGGAAATTTAAATGTTTTGCTTTGATTCCGTCAAATCGTAAGAATTGATTAATTTTAGTATTAGGGCTTTGTTCATTGGCAATACGATATAAATAGTCCTTTTTAATATCCACTGGATAATTATAGGGCCGGTTTAGTCCTCTTTGCTCGAACCAATTGTAGGGTAACTCCCCAACGCTATCGTCCTCAAAATCGTCCACCATTAGACCACCATCTTCAGATGTAGCTAAGCTGCGAATATATTTTGTATCTTGTGCTTTTAATTTATCAGTTACCATCAAAATTACAGAAAGAATAAGCACAATATAGCCAAAAGCCGATATCTTAGTATGTTCATTCAATATCAATCGAAAGGAATAGCCATATGAAGTTAACATGATCATTTTTAAGTTACTTTATGAATCAGCAGTTGGTTAGTTATCTTTTAACAGTTATTGAGAGTTAATAGCCCAATCAGTGATGAACAAATAGTATTATGATTAGAAGAATTAACGAGGACTTGCACTCCCTGAACATTAAATATAAGGATAATAACTTTATCTTTATCCCAAGTATATTGCTGCTACTTATTGGCTTTACCGTATATTATTTTTTTGGAATTGAGGCAGCCATCATCGTAGAACTACCACTTTTAACTTTCGTAATTATAGCCTTATTGTTTCATATGTATCGAAGTGTAGAAAAAGATTTGGAAGAAGAGCGAACACAGTATCAGGCCATTCAAAGTATTTATACCTTTATTACTCCAAGATATCCGCTACCTAGTATGTCTAGGTGGACGGCATACCCAGATTTAGCTGAGACAATTGTGCGTGAATGCATGATAAACAGACCCAAGTTAGTGGTAGAACTAGGTAGCGGAATTTCAACCCTAATTACCGCTTACGCACTGGAGCAGCACGGTGAAAAGGACGCACATATCATATCACTAGACCACAGTCAAAAGTATGCACAAAAAACACAGGATCTACTCACTCTACATGAATTAGAAGCAAAAGCCCAAGTACTTTATAGTCCATTGGAACCGACTCAAATTGGTAACAAAACATATAGTTGGTACAATAAAGACAGGCTTACTACAAAAGATACTATTGACATTTTAATTGTTGATGGCCCCCCTCTAAAAACAAACCAATTAGCACGTTATCCAGCCTTGCCCTTATTTTTCTCAAAGCTTTCTAAAGAATGTATTATTATTTTGGATGATGCCGCCCGCCCAAGTGAACAGCAGGCTGTCAGCCAATGGTTGCGCGAGTTTCCGGGGTTAAAGCACGAATACATATGCAATAAAAAAGGCCTATCTATCCTAAGAAGAACTTTTTAGATTATATTATCGCTCTTATTAAATACTAACGAAGAAATGAAAGCCCTGCCCAATGCTTTAGAGTGTTCCAGTCTTGTTGGCTAATTAACCCGATTAACCTGCTAGCAACTACATACATTACAAGATATACTAGACTAATACTTAAAATGGAGTGAAAGGGAGCAAGATTCGTAAGTAAATATTCTTTTACCGTGAACATTACTACACCTATACTCACAGAAAGGGCTAAAACTTTACCATAAAACGGAAAAGGCAAGACTTTCCAGAAAGGTAGTTTCATGTGACCACCTATCCTTCTAAGAAGTAATAGCCAATTGTATAAATTAGCAATAAGCGTACCTAGTGCAGTTCCTACAATTCCAAAATATATGGTCATCGGTACACTTAACAGTACATTTGCTACCAACAGATTAAAACTTAAATAAAAAACTCCTTTTGTATCCCCAAAAGCTTGCAAAATACTCCCATAATGAGTCACTCGAATAAGCACAATAAGGTTGTATAATTGGAAAGGTAAGACCGCATTAGCATAAGATACCCCTTCAGTTTCGAATAAAAATGTGATAAGTTCAGGTGCTAGAATTGTAAATAATATGGCCATAGGTATTACTAATAAACTTACTTTTTCTATACCCTTATACCACAGCGCCAATAATTTATCTTTCTTTGATTGCAGATTAAACTGCACATACCGTGAGATGAGCACCGATCCAACAGCTAATGGAATTACCTTAATTAAAGGTACTTCATTAGCTGCAACAGAGTACTCCGCATAAGCGGTGTTGACCAAAAATATAGACACTATGAACTTATCAATGTACTTATTGAAACGACCCATCAAAGATGATAGACCTAAAGGCAGTGCAAACTTAGCTTGATCCGTCAACGATATTCGCGACTCAGTCCGATAATCACCTTGAAGTTCACGCTTCTCGATAGTGGTTAAATCGACCTTCATATCAGCCAAGTGCGCATCTCTCGGTAAAATGATTCCTAGCAGGACTAGTGAGAAAACAAACCGAATGACCGAATACCCAACTAATGACCAAATAGCTAATTCTAAACCAAAACCTAATATAAGGGGAAGTACAAGTGCACAAAAAGCCACAATCGATGTACTCATTTCATACCAGGCAGCCACTTTTTGTCGATCCAAAGCCAGCAGTATATTAGTCGTTGGCCAAGTTGGTATTTCCAATACGCTGACCAATGCCATTAAAGGTAAAAACTGCTGAAGCACACGTATTGATTCTTCAGGCCATTGGTTAAGTAAATTTGGTAGAAAATAATTAAACCCCAAAATAGCCATGCCTGCCACAAGACCACTTAGCAATAGAATAGCAATGGTTTGTAAAGCAAAACCTCTCCTAGCCGTAGTCGTTAAACGTTCAAAATAATAAAATACACTATCAGGAAAGCCCAATACCGCAATATTTCGAGCAACTTCATGGATCATAAATATATAACCCATTATCGCAAAGTCTGTTTTTGAGAGTAATCTTACCACAGCTATAGCTAAAGCTAAATCTATCACAGTTGTGATGATGCGTGCAAATATGACAACTCCAGTTTTTTCTGTTAATGAGGTAGGTGGTATGTTAGATTTAGATGACACGATATCTAATAATTGTACTTAGGCTTGTGATTGATATCATTTAGTTCTTAATCACACTTAGGAATAGAGCCGATAATTCTTTAGTCTTATGTTCGGCACTAAATCTTACAATCCGCTCAAGATACTCTTTTGATGTTCCACTTTTTAATGTAAATGATCGTCTTTGAAGCTGTAATTCGTATAGCTTTTGTGCTATTTCTTGGGTTTGAAAACTCTCAAATTGATACCCTCTTTGAGTATTTGTTAATATTTCTTTCATCTCAAGATTCGTTCCAATCGAAATAATGGGAGGTGTTGCGGGTAAATAATCCCAAAACTTTGATGGAATAACCATGTTTCGAATAGGGTTCAGAAGTGATATGAGCCCATCAAATTTTTCAATAAAATCAGGAACTTTATCGTATGGAATTGGCGATAGAGATAAAAAATGTTTAGTTAAACCAAGATTTTCCAATTCTTTTTGTACTTGATCCTCTAGAGTTCCTATGTGATAGAGCCGGATGTTAGAAAAAAATGTGGTATGGTTCTTTTTAATTACCTGGAAACTTTTAATTAAAGGTTCTATAGGGGAAGAGGATCTAAATTTTCCTAAGAACAATAGATTAAATAGTTCACTTTTAGGACTGCCTTCCAATAAAGAGGTTTGATCACAATTTTCCGAAAAATCAATGATTGCTGATGGTTTATTTGTTTCCCTAAATAACTCATTATATTGCTCAAACTCCATCTTTTGATCAGGCTCAACTGAACTATTTAAAAGATCATTATCAAAGGAATTATGAATCAAATGCATCTTATTGGCATATAGAGCATATGATTTTTGATATAATTTTAAAGTTTCATCTGCGGTGAAAACTATGGCTGCTGCCTCTTTTATTACCTTAGCTTCCAATTTCTTCTCAACTTTCTTCGCCCAATTAGATTTCTTCGATGACCGTATTGGGCATAAGGTAAAGGGATCACGGAAATCGACCACAAAAGGTACACCTAAACGATTGGATAAGGTTCGAATAACACTAAGACCGGACCATGGATCAGCTGTAACCCACAGCAAATTTGGCTGCTCTTGAATTAAAATTTGTTCCATGTAATTTAAATGGGAACGAAGTAGAGGGTACCAAGTATCCATCGGTAAATAGCGTTCAAATCCATCAATGAGCCGCTGAATTGGAGCATCGAGTTGTTCTACATTCTTCTTTGGTCGCGTCCCTTCCTCTTTTTCCTCTTGGTCTTTTGGAACATATTCAGATCTATTTGGTAAGGGGATTTTGTATTTGGTTCTAGGAGGCTCGCTTTTAGATTGAATCTCTGCCGAACTATGCGCTTCCATTAGATTACTAGCATGAAATTCTACCACTCCTAAATCACTACTAGAACGGTTAATGGTACGATCAAAAGGCGTCTTTAGCCCAAAAAGATCCACTCCTTCTAAGGCTACCTTTTCCTTATCACTTAACTTCTGTCCTTTTACCTCTAAATGAATGACACAAACTTGCCAGTCTAAATCCTTTAAATATTTTGCAAATTTATAACTTCGCAATGCTCCAACTCTCTTTCGCGGAACAAAATATGGACTTATCATTAGCACCTTTGGAGATTTTGGTGTCTTTATGCTATTCTCCATACTTAGCTTTTTGTGACAAAAGGTTTACTGGTTTTTCACCTTGTTTAAGGTTTTAGAAATCTTTTGTGAATGTTGCTCATTTGTCAAACGATGCCAACAATTTTCAGCAAAAGTATAGAATGGCTGTTTTTGATGATACCACCCAAAATGCAAACAATAAGGTGTGGTCATTAAATAATCTGTTTTACCTGAAAACAAACTTAAAATTGCGATCAAAAATTGTCGCATACTCACTGACTTGAGTCCCCTGATTGAATAAGTGAAATCATCGCAAAAGTACTTGCAGTTAACGTACATAAATTCATCATCGTACTCAGTAAGGTCTTTTATAAAATCTAATTGAGGACTATTGTGTCCCTGCAACCAAGGATATACCGGAATGTTCAATTTCGACATAGCCATAGCTAAACTCCACTCACATGATTCCATGGTTCTTCCTTGTTCCATTTTTCTACTACGGAAATGAGTTTCTTTTTTACGATTTAACATTTCAGAAGCTAACAAACACACTTGTTTAGTTATCTCATAATCCTGAGCAAACATAACACCCGATTGTACTCGACTCAAATAACTTAAACCAAAACGTTTTAAAGTTCGCTGCCTTTTACGTAATAAGATATCGAATAAGACTCGTACCCCTTTAGATGCTCCAAAGTAAACATCTGAGACTAAGGTTCCGGTTATTGTAAAATCAAAATTAGAAAAACTACTCCACAGACTTTTAGGATCTTTACACCATATAATATCACTATCAAGAAATAGATTTTTCTTATAAAAAAGGTAGTGATGTATATTGTGCTTAAAACCTACAATCGATGCATGCTCCTCAGGTAATTGATGGATAACATCAAACAGATAATCCAACTCCTTTTGTTCTAAAATTTCCTTATGCTTAGCGCTACAAGCTAAAGTAATAGAGCGAGTTTTGTCATACCTTCGTAAAGTCGTGACTGATGCAATGGCATGCTTTAAGTACTTAGGATGTCCATAACTAACATAGACATATCCTTCATTTTGTTTATTTGAACTAGGAACAGATTGTAGCACGTGTTTATTTTAAATATAGAACTTATATAGGGTTTCTCAAAAAGTTATGAATTTCTTCCCGCTCTCTTTCGAAGTGTTATCATCAGGTAATCAAAGCCTCGGCTTCGGATTATGCGTTGGAACTGACGCTTATATGACTCTGCTGTAAATACATCGTCTATGCTCATGTCTTCGATTCTCCATTCACCAGAGCTCTTAGACAAAATGTAATGTACAGGGGTTCTGATATTATCCCACTCTGCAAGTGTTTCTACATATACTGAATCATTTATTCCCTCAATTCTTTCATAACTAACTGTTGCTCTGTAAATATCTAAATTTGCTAAGGATTGATCTCTAATAATAGAGGAAAAAAGCTGCACAAATTCTATTCTTTCTTCTACTGAAATCGTATCATAAGTTACTTCCAATGCTGTTTTAGCCATTTCATTAAAATCAATAATACCATTTACAATATCTTTTAACTCATTTCTCTGGATGGTTGAATTTTTCGTACCTTCAGCGCCTAATAATTGCTTAATTTGTAGGTCGCGTGATACCATTAGCTCTCTTACATCAGCAGCTGCGTCAGAAGACTGGGACAGCACAGGATTTGGATAAAGCAATACCAATAATATATATATATAACTAAAGCTGTTCATCACATTTACTTATTTAGTTAATTTATAGACAAGCCAGCAACTTTATTTAGGCTTGCTAAGTTAATAATGTAGTCAAAAACGGTTTGTTTTTCTTCAATCCTAAGTTCTAATTCTTGTTTTAATGCGTCTACAACATCGCGTACATCACCAATACCAAAATCATAATCTAGTTGTTCCATTCGTAACCATTCTTTGGTAATTTTGAGCGCCTCAACAGAGCCCTCATATTTACTTTGAGCAATAGATGCATCCCTATATTTCTCGTGCACTTCTAACATTACTTTATCCTGTATAGCTTTTTGCTGAAAATGCAGCCTGTCCATTTCTAGTTCTGATTTTTTCAAGTTCGTCTTCATTTGGTTGAAGTTTAAATTTTGCCTAATTGAGAACCCAAAAGCCATATTTAAGGTGTTACCATCCGATGAAATGAAAGGATTATCTTGACGAGGACGAGAAGGAGCATGAGCATAGGTACCTGTAAATCCCATAAATAAGCCTGGCTTATATTCTGCTTTTTTTGCCTCAATAAACATTCGTGCACCTTGTTCTGCATAAGCAAGTGCTTGTATTTCAGAACTATTGAGCAGAGCCATATGCTGGTAATAATATAATGAAGAGATAGTGTCTGTTGGTGCTTCTAGATATGTGTCAGCAGGTAAAAATACGGTATAATCAGCCCCTAGAATATAGTTCCAAGATTCTCTAACAAATAATAGGTTTTGATTAATTTCATCTTCTCTTGCCTTAAATTGAGCTTTGAAAACTTTGAATTTATAAATTTCTGATTCGTTTATCTGATCTGGACTATCTTTTCTTTGCTGATTTATTGAGCTTTCAACCGTATCCATTGTTTTTATAGCTAACTCTAATAATCGTTCAATTTCTAAGGCTAGCTTATAGCTAAAATATAGCCCATGAAGCTGAAGTTCTACTTCTTGTTGGGTGGCAGAGGACTGTTGCTCAACACTTTGAACTCCGAATTGAGCAGCCTTTACAGCTTTGTCCACCGCCCCCCAAACAAATAAGGGTTGTATCCCAATAACTCGAAATCTATTTGCGAAATCCCAGTTATCCCAATCATAGGTTGCACTAGGATCTAAATATATTTCATTATCAGGATACCCTCTTGGAGATATAACACTTGGTAATATACCATGCTCGGATTCCATTCTCAGTGAAGGTAAGAAGCGTTGATCGCGAAACTTTTGAACTTGATTTTGTGCAAGGGACACGGATACTTGTGCGGCTTTTATTTGACCTATTTGCTCTAGAGCACGATCAATAAACCCATTATATTCAAGATATACGGTATCTCGTACAATTTCATTATTTAAACCTATATGTGCCCATGCACTAGCGCTAATAATATGAGTAAACAATACTAAAGTAAGTACTATAGTACAATTTCCAAGATATTTTGTACAGAGTAAATGTGTCATAAATTTAATAATAAATACTAAGATACGAATTCTTCAAACCAGAATAACAGAGTACTGCCTGCAGTGGTATAACTCAATTATAATAAAAAAGCCCCAGTAAAGGGGCTTTTTTAATTGCGGAGAGTGAGGGATTCGAACCCCCGGAGACTTGCGCCTCAACGGTTTTCAAGACCGCCGCATTCGACCACTCTGCCAACTCTCCATTCGATATATGTTCATCTAGGAGTCACTAAGTGCTTGAGCTCCAGAAACAATTTCGGAAATTTCTGTAGTAATTGCACTCTGTCTAGCCTGATTATACTTCAAACGTAAATTACGCTCTAAGTCTTTAGCATTTTCAGTTGCACTATCCATTGCAGTCATTCTAGCACCCTGTTCTGCTGCATTTGACTCTAATATTGCTTTCCAGAACTGCATTTTTATATGCTTTGGTAGTAACTCATCAATAATAGACTTTTGATCTGGCTCATATATGTAGTCAAATTGTACTGACTTATCGATATCTGCTTCAACTAAATCTTCAGCTCTTAATGGTAAAATCTTTTCAACCTTACGATTTTGTGCAATTACCGTCTTAAATTCGTTATAAGCCAAGTATACCTCGTCAATTTGTTCATTGATGAAGTTTTCCATAACATCATTCATAAGAGAAGTACTAAGTTCGTACTCTAATTGATCAAAGAATCCGGGATATTTAGCGTCGATAGAATAAAATCTCTTACGGAAGTGGGCTGTCGCTTTTTTGCCTATTGTAATTAAACTAAGGCCTTCGGTTTCTTTTCCATTTTCAAAATTATTGGCTATAAATAATTCAACTTCCTTGAATAGATTGTTATTGAAACCACCACAAAGTCCTCTATCTGAGCCTACTACAATAACTAAATAACGTTTAGGTTCAGATGTTTCACGAAGTAAAGGGTAAGTTAGTTCTAATCCTTGAATTAGGCATCCTATTACAGAGGCTAAGGTATTAGCATAAGGCCGTGTTTGTATCATACGATCTTGCGCTTTGCGCAACTTAGCAGCCGCAACCATTTTCATGGCTTTGGTAATCTGCTGAGTATTATTCACAGAGGTAATCCTATTACGTATATCGCGTAAATTGGCCATACTAAATTGGATTATGCGGCGTTAATTTGTTCAATAATCTGAGAAGCAACGGTTAGTATTTGCTTACCAAATTTATCAGTTAATAAACCAGTAGCTGCTAAATCTGCCATTTCTTTTTCGTATTTCGAAGTTATGACATCTAAGAATTCAACTTGGAAGTTTAAAATGTCCAACACTGCAAGTTTGTCAAGAAGACCCTCATCATTAGCCTTAAGAAGAATAATTTGATGTTCAACCGGAAGAGGCTCATATACATTTTGCTTTAATAACTCTGCGGTTCTTTCGCCTCTTCTTAACTGTGCTTGAGTCGCTGCATCTAGATCAGATCCAAATTTAGCAAATGCTTCAAGCTCACGATACTGAGCTAAGTCTAACTTCAGTGTTCCAGAGAGTTTCTTCATGGATTTCACCTGTGCAGAACCACCTACCCGAGAAACAGAAATACCCACATCAATGGCTGGTCTGATACCAGAATTGAAGAGATCTGTATCCAGAAATATCTGCCCATCCGTAATTGAAATTACATTAGTTGGAATATAAGCTGAAACGTCACCGGCTTGAGTTTCTATAATTGGTAAGGACGTCAAAGATCCGCCCCCTTTTACTTGAGATTTTAGCTCATCTGGAATATTATTCATCGAGCTAGCTACTTCATCATCATTAATAATTTTTGCAGCTCGTTCTAGAAGTCGACTATGAAGATAGAATACATCACCTGGATAAGCTTCTCGTCCAGGAGGTCTCTTTAAAAGCAACGAGAGCTCACGGTAAGCAACTGCCTGTTTTGATAA
>DEBM01000059.1:28098-33502 GCA_002348545.1 Balneolaceae bacterium UBA2956 | reverse complement strand
GGATGCGAAATCCATGCTTGATATCGTTGAGGGCGCTTATGGGAACATAATGGATAATCTCATTGAGATGAAAACTTTATCTACCCAAGCAGCTAACGATACTCTAAGTTCAACAGAGCGAACATATATAGCGAAACAAATAAATGCGCTGTCAACTGACATTAATAGTATTGCAACCTCATCAACTTTCAATGGGGTAGCACTTTTACCGACTTCAGATGCAACAAAAACATTCCAAGTTGGAGAGGGTACTACAGATACTATGACTGTAACTTTTGAAACAGTGGATGTATTAGCTCTATTTGGTGCTGATGATACAGCTCTAGCTGTTGATACTGATGGTGGTGGTGGTGATGTTGCTACAGAGATTAATGTGGAGACTGGTGCAGGTAACATGACTTCAGCTGCTCAAACGCGTGGTCAGGTTGATTTCGATGTGACTGGCGCTGTAGTTGATGCAGATCATTCTGATTTCAATACATTTACTACTAAGGTTGATACAGCGATAGGTACCCTTAATGGTTTTATGAACCAAGTGGGTATAGATCAACGTTCTCTTTCAAACAAAGAAGTGAATTTGACTGAAGCTATTACTGCCAATAGTGCAGCTAGAAGCCGAATCATGGATACTGACTTTGCTAAAGAGCAGTCCAACTCAATTAGACTACAAATCCTACAGCAAACTGCTACTGCTGCTTTGTCCCAAGCTAATCTTGGACCACAAGCAGTACTTGGTTTCTTAGGATAGTACAAAAGGTTCTTTTAATCCTTAGCCCGATCCTCCTTAGCCTGGGGGGTCGGGTTTTTTTTTAAAATCTAAAAAATTAGATCAAAAAATGGCCTATGCAGTGCTTAAACGTTATTTCCATAAAAAAAATTAAAGTTCATGGTTTAAGTAACGATAACTGTTTCAAATCAAAAAACTTCAAATGACAAATTTGAATTTAATTCTAGTTAAGGCGACTAGAATTTTTAATAAGGATTAACAGAAACAAAAAATAAGGATTAAATCATGGCAAGTTTTGGAGATTTCAACAAAGTAAATACGAATGTTACTGCGATGGAGGCGAGGCTTTCATTGAACAAGATTAATGCAGAACTAGGAAATAGTCGTTTAAAACTATCTACTGGTTTCAAGATTAATAAATCTGAAGATGATTCAGCAGGTTTTGCTATTGCGACTAAATTACGTAGTAGAATAACTGGTTTGGAACAAGCCCTTCAGAATGTAAGTGATGCAAAATCAGTAATGGATATAGTTGAAGGAGCTTATTCTTCAATTATGGACAATCTGATTGAGATGAAAGGTCTAGCTACTCAGGCTGCGAATGATACTTTGAGCTCCGCTGAACGTACGCTGATAGCTAAACAAATTAATGGTTTAGGAACTGATATCAATTCGATAGCTAGTTCTACAACTTTCAATGGTGTAGATTTGTTACCGGCAACTGCAGGTACATTGACTTTCCAAGTTGGTGAAGGTACTAGTGATACCATGGCAGTAACACTAAATGATGTAGACATACTGGAATTATTTAGTGATGGCGCTGCTGTTGCTAATTTAGGTACTGCAACTGGTGGTGGAGCAGCCGGTGATATTGATGTTTCACTTGATGGTAACAACAGTATTGCAGGTGACTCAATTGACGGTGTTACCAATGTAGCTACTCCTCGAGGTGCTATTGACTTCGATCTTGACGGTAGCAACGAAGTAGTTGCTAATGCGAATGATTTCAGTGCATTTATGACTCATGTAGATACAGCAATTGGAAGATTAAATGGCTACGTGAATCAATTAGGAATTGATCAACGATCATTATCTGGTAAGGAAGTAAACCTGACTGAGGCGATTACGGCAAATAATGCCGCGAAGAGTAGAATTATGGATGTTGACTTTGCTAAAGAGCAGTCCAACTCTGTAAGACTACAGATCCTACAGCAAACAGCGACTGCTGCTTTATCACAAGCTAATATGGGTCCGCAGGCTGTATTAGGGTTCCTTGGACAGTAAACGGAAAATTAGCGACTTAACCCATGTGGTTAAGTCGCTAATATACACTAGATGATTATTTGGACAATTATAGTCCAAATGAAAAAACTAAAGCCGTGTATTAAGAAATAGATATTTAGTATAGGCGACTTAAAGAGTGAAGTCAGAAGGATTGCTAAACAATGACTTCCACGGAATTACATAAACAAGAGTCTAGAAGTGAGTTGAGTACAATTTTCACTAGACAAAAATCAAAAAGGTAGAATATGATACAATCATATCCCATTTTGAAATGGAACAACACTTAGTTCTTTGATTTTATTGAATGATATATAAGGTTCTTTTAATCCTTGGCCCGATCTTCCATTTACTGGAGGGTCGGGTTTTTTTATATTTACAATATTTATAGGTACTTATGAATATTATTAGTTAGCTTTAAATATGGATGTTGGTGGAATACATAATAAACTTGTTGAAATGGAAGCAAAACTTGCTCTTGACAGAGTAAATAAGCTCCGTTCACAAACGCTTCTTAGGCTGTCTACCGGCAAAAGAGTTAACTCAGTATCAGATGATCCTGTAGATTTTTCGATAGCTTCCAAGCTTAAAGCAAAAATTGCTGGTCTAACTCAGGCTTTGGATAATGTAGCAGAGGGTTTGACCGTATTTGGTCTTGTTGAGGGTGCATATGAAAATATCATGGACAATCTCATCGAAATAAAAAGTCTTGCAACCCAAGCATCTAATGCAGTTCTCAGCAGCGCAGCCAGGCAAAATATTGGGGATCAAATAGAACAACTAGGATCTGATATTAATGATCTGGCTAAAAGTACAACTTACAATAGTGTTTCATTACTCGATGGGACAAATCTGACTGGCAATCTTTCTTATACATTTCAAATGGGTGATGGTACCAGCGATATTAATACGGTTAACTTACCAGCGGTAAGTACTGGACAATTATTTAATGATGGAAGTGCTGGTACACTACAAACAAATATTACTATCTCGGCGGTAAATAATGGTTCGGATCCGAAAGTTAGAGGAGAATTTACTATTGCAACAGCTGCAACAGCTGCTAATTTTAACAGTTTGATCACAAACATAGACTCTGCAATAACAGAGTTAAATGGTTATATGAATAATCTAGGTATTGTACAAAACACATTCTCAACTAAGCAATCAAGTTTGCTTCAATCAATCAATGTTCATTCCAAGATCAGAACTAATGCAATAGATGCTAATATAGCAAAAGAGCAAAGTGAAAATATACGACTACAGATTCTTCAAAAGACTGCTATGGCAGCTTTAGCTCAAGCAAATTTACAACCAGGTGTAATATTAAGTCTCTTAAAGTAAAATCTTCTATATGTTCAGATGCATAAGCATCCAGGCATTAACCGTTCTATTTTATCAAAAATAATTAAAAAACCCTGTATCACATTGAGTTAGCAATACAGGGCTAAGTACCGCGGGCCGGGCTCGAACCGGCACGGCCATTTAAATAGCCATTGGATTTTAAGTCCAACGTGTCTACCAATTCCACCACCGCGGCAAGGGCATAAATATATGATATCTAGAAAAAATTACCTAGTAGTTTGCTAAAATTGTAATAAAAGCCTTTTTGCTTGTTTATATTGATTATCATTGGAATAAGTTATGTCTGTGACATAGAATAGAATGTTTAATTATAAAGTATCCATAAATGCGAAAATTCTGGATAAGTGGCTTAATTTGTCTCACGATACATATTTCAAATTTTACTGTAGGATTTGCTCAGTTTGAGATAGGCGTATCTTATGAGCTTAGGGAAGAAGTACCACAACATGGATTTGGTTTAAAAGTAGAGAAAGGGTTGTTACCTAATATTCCAATTATTCATATTGGGATGAGAGTTCATTTCAGTCATTTTTCGGAGGATAATAAATTAACCCGATCAGGTATTACATTTTCTGAAGAGGTGATAAACTATGATATTGGTATTGCCGCTATAGCTGGAGTCCATATTGGATTGATTGAACCTTATGCCGGCATTGGGATCGGTTCAGAAGAAATTAATATCACACCTAACTTGATTTCAGGATTAATAGATCAAAGTAATCCTATGTTGGTAAGTATATTGAGCCAAAAGACGGAAAATAATTTATATTGGAATGCCTTAGTCGGAGCAAAAATTAGCGTTTTACCTATATTGAAGCCTTTTATTGAGTACAGGTATACTGATAGTAGACTCGGGAAGCCTAGAATTGAACAGATTAGTCCCCAGGTGGGTCGAATTATATTTGGTTTAGCAATTAAATTTTAAGTGTCTTGTTCGTATGTCTATTGAATCCATTCAAAAATATAATTTAGAGGGTTATAAACTTCGAAAACCACAGAAAGAAGACCTTGCTCAATTATTAAAAGCCTGCCAAAAGAATTTATTAGAGCTCGATAAAGAGCGTATAACTAAAGCATTTAAGTTGTGTTATCTTTCCCATAAGAGAGTCAAAAGAGCTTCGGGAGAACCGTATTACTACCATCCAGTAGAGGTAGCTAAAATTGTTGCAAAGAAGATAAATATGGATGTGACCTCTGTAGTAGCCGCTCTTTTACATGATACAATTGAAGACACTGATGTAGAGGTTGAGGATATTAAATATTGGTTTGGGAATGAAGTAGCTAATTTGATAAATGGGGTTACCAAAATTTCGGGCGTATTTGAAACTCGGGATGCTAAACAAGCTGAAACATTTATGAAGCTTATGTTGAGTATGGTCGAGGATATGCGCGTAATATTGATCAAATTTGCTGATCGTCTACACAATATGAGGACCATCCAATATTTAGCTAGAGAAAAACAAATACAAATTTCCTCTGAAACAATGGATCTATACGCTCCACTAGCACATAGATTTGGTTTATTTGCTATAAAAAATGAACTAGAAGATTTATGTTTTAAAACAATAGACCCAGTTTCATTTAGATTTGTTGCACGGAAATTACGTGAAAAAAAGGAAGATAGAGAGATATTTATCGACGAATTAATGATGCCAGTTGGACGAGAACTTGCAAAATTGAAATTAAAATTTGAAATAAAAGGAAGACCTAAACATATCTATTCTATTTATAGAAAGATGCAACGCCAACAAAAACCATTTGAAGAAATTTACGATTTATTTGCTATACGAATAATCTTAGATGAGCCTCATTCAAAGGAAGATTGTTGGAGGGTATATTCAATTATTACTGACTCCTATACACCAATTCCAGAGCGATTTAGAGATTTTATATCAGTACCAAAAGTAAATGGATATCAATCACTTCATACCACTGTAATAACGAATAAAGGCAAGAAGGTGGAGTTTCAGATTAGAACTAAAAAAATGGATATAATAGCAGAAGAAGGGCTAGCTGCTCATTGGAAGTATAAAG
>DEBM01000059.1:0-27776 GCA_002348545.1 Balneolaceae bacterium UBA2956 | reverse complement strand
GCTCATTGGAAGTATAAAGAAGGAAATCAAGATGGTTCAAAGTCACTAGATCGATTAGTTTCGTGGGTTCGTGAAGCACTGGAAAACCCAATGCCTGATTCGTCAAGCGATTTTGTAAAGGATTTTCAACTCAATCTTTATCAAGAAGAAATTTATGTCTTTACACCCAAAGGTGAACTGCGCACCCTTCCTTTTAATGCTACAACAATCGATTTTGCCTTTGAAATTCACTCTGAAGTGGGTGAGAGGGCAATTGCCTCAAAGGTTAATGATAAAATGGTTCCATTGCGTCATAAATTGCGTAATGGTGATCAAGTTGAAATTATAACAGGATCTAAAATTAATCTGAATCCAGATTGGATGGATGATGTTGTTACACATAAAGCCAAATCAAGGATTCGCCAATTTATAAAACAGAAACAGCGTAAAGTAGCGGATTTAGGTCGTGAAATCTGGGAAAAGCGTTGCGCTAAAGCTAAGTTTGAAATCACGGATCAAGAACTAACTAGGGTGGCTCGTAAATTTAAGTATGAATCTACTCAAGGGTTATTTTTTGATCTTGGTTCGGGTTCCATTGAGTTAATGCAAGTCTTTAAGGAAGCTAAGAAGTTTAAGTCGACCGGTAAAATAGATACCGAAGAGGATCATATTCAGGGTTCGCATAATAATTCTTCCGAAAAGGTCTATCAAAAATACTTTGATGCGGCTAGGTCCTATGGTAAAGGAAATGCACTTATACTCAATGGCGATATTAGCCATATCAAATATAACTATGCCAATTGTTGCTCTCCTATACCTGGCGATGAGGTATTAGGCTTTATTTCTCGAAATGGTGATGTCAAAATACATCGGTCTATGTGCAATAATGCGCAGCATCTGCTTAAAAACGAAAGTGACCGGATAATAGATGTTAAATGGGCTAAATCCATTGATTCCACCTTCTTGGGAGCTATACGTGTTATTGGTGAAGATCGTGTTGGTATGATAAATGATATTACCGATATACTTTCTAAGTCTTTATCAACTAACATGAAAAGCATAAATGTTTCTTCGGATGAAGGTATGTTTGAAGGTATAATTACCTTGTATGTGGATGGCATAGCCCACTTGGATAAAATAATGAAGCGCCTAGAAAAATTACAAGGTGTAAAAAATGTACTTAGATATGAATAGTTGTTAGCTATTGGTTTATTTGTTCATTAATTTGAATTCTGTATTTACATAAATATCAATTTGTTAAGGCTTAAATGCATTGCCAATTCGAATATCTAGATTAGAGTAAAAAAATAAATTTAACCTACATTAAGTCGAGTAAATATCAGAGGATAATATTATGATGACCTACACAAAACGTGATATAGTAAGAAGAGTAGCAGAAGCTAACAATGATCCTATGATTAAAGTTGAGCCATGGGTAGATTCTGTAATTGTTGCACTTAGAGAGATAATGATGTCAGCTGACACCGAATGTCGTATCGAAATTAGAGATTTTGGCGTTTTTGAGGTAAAAGAAACAAAGGCTAAACCAAAAGCAAGAAACCCTAAAACAAACGAAGTTATTTACGTACCAGCTCATCGTAAAACTCATTTTAAGCCTAGTAAAATGCTAAAACAATTTTTGCGGGAACCCCTAGAAGATGTAGACTCTGAGGATTGAGTACCGATTACTTTAGATATGTAGGAGTTGATATAGGCCAAAAACGAACAGGTTTAGCCCACACTGATTTATTGAGAACTATTGCCAGTCCTTTAGAAACAGTGAACACTTCGGATCTTATGCCACGTTTGCAAGGGCTTATAGGAACAGGGCAATATAAAGGATTAGTGGTAGGTTGGCCACTTGAAACAAGTGGAAAAGAAGGCGCATCGGTTTTGCGAGTCCGCTCGTTTATTCACCAAGTCGAAAAACAATTCCCTAACCTAGAAATTCATAAGGTGGATGAGCGTTATAGCTCAAAAGATGCCAATTCCGTCATGATTTTGTCCGGTCTTCCTAAAAAGAAGCGACAAGAAAAGAAACGTATAGATCAAATAGCTGCGGCCTTAATTTTGCAACGCTTTTTAGATTTTAATAGTCATTGAATTTGTGAATAAATGTCAATATTGCCTATAGTTACCTATAATGATCCCATTTTAAGAGAAAAAACACAAGAGGTGGACGGTCGAACGGAGGTTATTGATCGCTTTTTAGAAGATTTGATCGAAACTATGTACCACTCCAATGGATTAGGTTTAGCTGCACCACAAGTAGGGTCATCTCGCCGAGTATTTGTTTTTGATGCAGACCCTGTGTTAGAAGATGACGAGGAAAAATTGGGACTTATTGTATGCATTAACCCTAAGATTATTGAACAAAGTAGTCAACAGGTTAGTATAGACGAGGGCTGTCTTAGTATTCCAGATGTAAAAGACATGGTAAAACGGGCTGAAGCTATCACTATTCAATATTTGGATGAGCATTTTGTGGAACATACTCGCAATTTTTCTGGCTGGCCTGCTAGAATCATATTGCATGAATATGACCACTTAGATGGGATACTTTTTATTGATCATCTCTCTTCATTTAGAAGGCGAATGCATAAATCACAATTAAAAGCCATAGAAGCTGGTGAGGCGGAGGCGCCCTATCCTGTTCGTCCCAAAAAGTATAGCAAATGAAGATTGTATTTATGGGCTCACCTGAATTTGCCCTACCTAGTTTACAACGAATTATAGAATCTAGTCATGAGCTCCTAGCGGTAGTAAGTGGCGAAGACAAGAGGAGGGGCAGGGCTAAGCCTCTTACACCTACACCAGTAAAAGCTTTGGCTATCGAACATGGAATACCAGTTATTACAACCTCTTCTACACACGATCCTGACTTAATTGATTCATTAAAAAAACTTAATGCGGATTTATTTGTAGTAGTAGCCTTCAAAATTTTGCCGCCCTCGGTATTAGATTTGCCAAAGATAGGCTCAATTAATGTGCATGCATCTATACTTCCTAAATACCGTGGTGCTGCCCCAATACACTGGGCTATTGCAAATGGGGAGGAGGAAACGGGATGTACTATCTTTTTCCTAGATACTAAGGTTGATACTGGGGCAATACTTTGTTCACATAAGACCCCCATAGGGCCTACAGAAACAACTGGTGAGTTATACAATCGATTAAAATATGTTGGAGCTGACGCCTTGAACCAAGCTCTGACGATAATAGAATCAGGTGATTACAGCTTAGAGTCTCAAAATGATCGGTTGGCCACTCCCGCTCCAAAAGTATTTAGAAAAGACGGGCAACTGAATTTCAACCAACATCTTAGTTCTTTATATAATCAATTTCGAGCCATGACTCCTGTTCCAGGAGCATGGGTAAGCATGGACGGTATTACCATCAAAATTCATTCAGTTTCTTTACCGTCCAAACAAGTAAGCACAAAATTGTCTCAGAAATACTCATTGTTAACCACAAAGCCCGGGCAAATAATAATTGAAAACGGTCATTTATACAGCGCTTGTATAGATGGCTTCATTTGGGTAAATATGATTCAGTTCCCATCAAAAAATAAAGTCAAGGCTTCAGATTACCTCAGGAATAATCAATTGGAAGGGGTTTTAAACACCTAAATTTTTCCGATATAGAATAGGGATTACTCCTTAGTAAAGTTAAATTCACTGAGCGTAAATGCAACGCCTTCTTTAGGATGAATCGTCATTGATTTTGGCTCTAAAAAGTATTTCAAATAATCTCGACCCCCAGCTTTCGCGTCGGTACCACTCAGATTAAACCCACCAAAGGGTTGGGCACCCACCAGGGCTCCTGTACATTTTCGATTCACATACATATTTCCTACCCGGAAATGGCGTAATGCATAATCAATTTTTGTGGGATTATTAGAAAAATAAGCTCCTGTAAGACCATATTGTGTATTATTTGCAATTCTAATGGCTTCTTTGGTGTCTTTGGCTTTAATGAATGCGGTTACAGGGCCGAAAATTTCTTCTTGTGCAATTACCGCATCTTCTGTGATATCGGCAAACACCGTTGGCTCAATATAATGACCATCATGTTCGGTTTCTGCCTTTTTACCACCGCACATTAAGCGACCTTCTTTCTTGCCAATTTCGATATAGTGTAAAATTTTATCTACTGCTTTTTGATTAATAACTGGACCTGCAGCAAAATTATCCTTTGCATCACCCACCTGAAGAGCTTTAGTTATTGCGACCACTTTCTCAAGGAGTTCATCATAAACAGATTCAACGGCAATGGTTCGTGAGCCCGCAGAACACTTTTGTCCTTGAAAGCCAAAAGCTCCTTTTACAATCTCTTGTGCTGCTAGGTCTATATCTGCATCATCGTCAACCACTGTGGCATTTTTACCTCCTAATTCACAGACCATTCGCTTTAAAAAATGCTGTCCTTCAACTACTTGTGCTGCAATATCAGTTAAATGTAGTCCTACTGCTTTTGATCCAGTGAAAGAGATAAATCGTGTTTTTGGACTACGTGCTAAGGTCTCTCCGACTTCAATGTTATCGCCAGTTACAAAATTAAAAACTCCAGCTGGTAACCCTGCCTCTTCAACAATTTCCGCCATTAAATACCCCATTTTTGGGGTATCTGGAGCTGGTTTAGCTACTACTGTGTTACCGACTGCTATAGGGGCAATAGCCATACCCACAAATATAGCGAAAGGAAAATTCCAGGGTGAAATACTCACCCCTGCACCTACAGGCATGTAAATCGTTTTGTTGTGATCACCCCAGTTTTCGCTTAGTACCGGCATACCTTTATCCATTCGAAGAGCTTCGTATGCGTAATATCTAACAAAATCAATAGCCTCAGCCGTGTCAGCATCTGCTTCTATGTAGTTTTTACCAGCTTCACTAATCATCCAGGCATTTATTTCCAAGCGGCGACGCTTCATGATTTCAGCGATAGTAAAAAGATAATCTGCACGCTTTTGTGCAGGTACAAATTGCCATTGTTCAAAGGCGTTCCAAGCCGAATCTAAGGCTGATAAAGCTTGAGTTGAGCTGGCTAGTTGGAAGTTGCCAACAGTTTCACTTAGATTGGAAGGGTTTACGCTGTCAAAGGTGCCCGAATCACCTTTTATCCAATGCCCATTGACGTAGAGAGAATGCGATTGGCCAAACTTAGTTCGAACTTCTCCAATGGCAGCCTGCTGCGCTTTTGCAACAGTTGGGTCTTCAAAATTTAAATACTCTTCGTTGCGATACTGTTCAATAGTTAAATCGGACATAGAACCTAAAATTTAGATGGATAATTTATATGGTAATATAGGCAGAAAAGGGTTCCCAGTTCAAAAAGGCTTTAGAGCTTATTATTTTAGCGTAAAATGATTGAAAGAGTGCGGTTTTAATAGTAGTTTGTAGTGATTTAAACGTAGTTTAGGTAGATATTTTTCTGGAGTTTAAGAAAAATCAATTTGTTTTCTTATCTACTTGATATGTACAATGCTATAATATCGTCACTCTATATTTGAATCACGATAACTGATAGTAATATTCATTAAAAAAGGAAATCGTCATGTCAAAAATCAAAGTCGGGATTAACGGGTTTGGCCGCATAGGTCGAATGGTCACAAGAGCAATTTTAGCCAAGTATGCCAATCAAATTGAAGTTGTTGGCGTTAACGATTTAACCGACACAGCAACTCTTGCTCACCTATTTAAATATGATTCCTCACAAGGGATATTTAAAGGACATGTAAAAGCCGACGCTGATCAATTAAATATCGATGGAATAAGCTTCAAGGTTACTGCTGAAAGAGATCCAGTAAATTTGAATTGGGGAGACTTAGGAGTGGATGTAGTAGTTGAATCGACTGGTTTTTTTACAGATAAAGACTCATCCGGAAAGCATTTGAAAGCTGGGGCGAAAAAAGTTGTTATTTCTGCACCAGCAAAAGGTGATATTCAAACCATCGTATTAGGTGTTAACGACCACGAAATTGAACCAAGTATTGATATTTATTCTAATGCCTCCTGCACCACTAATTGTTTAGCTCCTATGGCTAAAGTTATTGATGATAATTTTGGTTTAGTTAAGGGATTCATGACTACTATTCACGCCTATACTGGAGATCAACGTATTTTAGATGCACCTCATAAAGATAAGAGAAGGGCTAGAGCCGCAGCGATTAATATAGTACCAACTTCTACAGGTGCGGCTAAAGCTGTTGGTTTAGTATTGCCTCATCTAAATGGTAAATTAGATGGTGGCGCTGTTCGTGTTCCAACTCCAACAGGTTCTTTAACTGATCTTGTTTGTGAAGTAAATAAAGGAACAACGGTCGGAGAGGTAAATGCTGCATTTAAAGCCGCTTCTGAAAGCTCACTAAGCGAAATCTTAGAGTACACTACTGAGCCATTGGTTTCCACAGATATAGTTGGGAATCCTCATTCTAATATTTTTGATAGTGACTTAACAAAAGTTGATGGAAAGCTAGTAAAGGTAATTGGATGGTATGATAACGAGGCTGGATATTCTATGCGGACTGCAGATTTGATTACACGAATAATGTAAATTGCTTATAAAGTCTATACAATCAACTAAAATAACGAGCATTTTTATGTCCAGAAAAGATCGATTTCTTTATGGAATTCTGGCCTTTTTTGCACCCTTATAATACTTGATGATTAGAGTCATGAAGCAATATTACTTAGAAAAAATCCAGACTTCTCGGCTTATTCTTCCTTAATCTCAACGCTGTAGCTAATCTTCGATGCTTTTTCGATTACCTTAGAAACTGAACAATATTTTTCAACGGAGAGTTGTAACGCCTTTTCAGCTTTAAGCTGTTCAATAGACCCTACAAGTATATAGTGCATGTGAATACTCTTATATTCAGAATAGCCTACATCGTTTTTAATTTTCTCGGGTTCTACCTGAACTACTAAGTTTTTAATGGTTTGACGTTGTTTTTTTAAAATCATCAACACATCAATAGCGCTACAAGCACCCACTCCAGCTAATAATAATTCAAAAGGGGTAATTCCTCCTTCAATACCCTGAAGCACCCCGTCCCCATCCATTCTAATTTTTCCACCAATGGTATTCTCAGCTTCAAATTGGTAACCTTCTTGTCTCCATTCTACTTTAATACTCAACTTTTATTCTCCTATATGCTTATGATTACCTTTTTTATGTCGTTTACGAAGAGTTTTTACGATTTTATGCAGAGAGATATCTTTTTTTGCCAGTAAAAGCATTAAGTGAAATAGCAAATCTGAGGCTTCTTCTATGGTTTCTTTACTTCCTTTATTTTTAGAGGCAATTACAGTCTCAACAGCTTCCTCTCCAACTTTTTGGGCAATTTTATCGAGCCCTTTTTTAAACATCGCCGTGGTGTAACTACCTTTAGGCATTTGATTTTTACGCTCGTAAATCAGTGCCTCTAGTTCTTTCAAAAAAACCAGGTCTTTGTCAGTCAATTTTTTAGGTGGTGTCACTATTTTTAATGTATTATTCTTTCATCCGATCCTACCTTTTGGAAGAATACTAAAAATATTTTGTATTAAAGTTAGGAATAATTTTTTATTTCTGAGCATGAGATTCTTCCTTTAAGGTAATCATAGATACTGGAGTAGAGTTTTTGAATGGCTGGACGGCGTTTTCTTAATCCTTGAATATATACATTGCTTTGATTGAACCAGTTTCATTGGCATATTCTGTATGTAAAGCTTTAAGTTGTGATAGATCATGGGTAGTATATGAAGTATCATAATCTAAGGTGATTTCTATGTGCAGCCTTCGAATTTATCCTGTTTTTATAATTAAATTACTCTTATTGATTCACTAGTGCTTTGAATTCCCTTAAGAAATATTTTTTTCTAGTGCTTTAGCTTCGTATTATTATAATTTTCCAAAGACGGGCCCATAGCTCAGTTGGTTAGAGCAGTCGACTCATAATCGATTGGTCGGGGGTTCAAGTCCCTCTGGGCCCACATTATTTTACCCTAACTTTATGTATATAAATAGGTTAGGGTTTTTTTATTTATTTTACTCGAGCACTTAACGAAAAATCTGGTTATCTCATCTTTTAATATTGATCACACTCTTTGGACGCTTACGCACAGTCTAGATGTTGAAAAAAATATTCTCTGCATGTCAGATTAAAAGTTATAGGTAAGAGTAATCAAAAAAAGTGAAAGTAGATTAACGAAAGTATGATGTATCTAATATGTACATTTTGGGTATACGTCATGGCTCAAATTTATTTCTTATGAAAGACATAATTATGCCGATAACTTATTACTCACTATAAAATTACATCCGGATGAACAAGTTTATTTACTATTTAGCTATTTGTTTAGTTTTGACCCAATGTGGTACAGAAACTAATCAATCTTTTTCTATCAATACTCTTGTAATTCCAACAGATGGAGGTAGCATTTCAATTTTTCCTGATGAGAAAGCTTTTGCTGCTGGTGATGAGATTTCAATCACGGCAGTCCCTGATACAGGATATGTTTTCTTTGATTGGACAAACGACTCAACTCTAAGTAAGAATCCTTTGAATATTCTAGTGACTGAGGATATTAATTTAGTGGCTGAATTTAGATTAAAATCATATCCTTTGAAAGTGACAATCATTGGTCAGGGTCAAGTATATGAACGAATTTTACCTAATAAATCAACAGAATATGAGCACAATACACTTATTGAATTAAGGCCTAATGCTGAATTGGGATGGGAATTTAAAGAGTGGAGAGGGGATATAATTAGCACAGACTCTGTATTGACTTTAGAAGTCACAAAGGATATTAATGTAACGGCTATCTTTGAGTTAAAATCCTATCCTTTAAACCTTACTATAATTGGCAGTGGAATTGTTACTGATTCAATTGTCATTGATAAGTCTAAAGACTTTGATCATGGTACAAAAATCTCCTTATCTGCTGAAGCAGATGAAAATTGGATTTTTTTAGGGTGGTCGGGAGATATTTCAGATACTACATTATCAATTGTAATTACTGTTAATGAACCGTTAGAAGTGAACGCAACTTTTCAGCAATTTTGGCTTATGGAAAATGGTACAACCATTTATTGTGGTAATGCCTCTCTTGGAGACAAAGGTATAATTAGAGGCATCGAGTATACAAAGAGATCAGTATCCCAAATTACTGTAGAGAATGCCTCTAGATCTTGTACTAGTGGTATAACAGATATGTCAGGATTATTTCAAGATGAATTGTCTTTTAACGGTGATATATCTCATTGGGATGTATCATCTGTAGCAAATATGAAAAATATGTTTGCTGGAGCTGTAGAATTCAATACCGACATAAGTCTATGGGATGTATCTAACATGACAGATATGTCAGGTATTTTTGCAAACACTAAATTTAATATGGATTTGAGCAAATGGGTGTTAACAAGTGTAACAGATATGTCAGGTACTTTTGAGAATTCACAATTCAATCAAGATATTTCTAATTGGGATGTATCCAATGTTGTTTTGATGAAAAGCATGTTTGGAGGTTCAAATTTTAATAAAGATATCTCCAATTGGGATGTATCTAATGTAATAGATATGAGTAACATGTTTAGAGGTGCTGACTTTAATCAAAATATTAAAAGTTGGAATGTTCAATCTGTTACTAATATGGAAAGTATGTTTGATTCCTCCTTATTCAATCAAGATTTAAGTACCTGGCAAGTCATCAATGTTAAGAATATGGTCAGTATGTTTGCTAATTCCGTTTTTAACAAAACAATTAGTTCATGGCGAGTATCAAATGTTACAAACATGAAAGACATGTTTAAAAATTCAGAGTTTAATCAATCAATTAGTACCTGGGACGTTTCCAATGTAATTGATATGGAGGGTATGTTTGAAAACTCATCATTTAATCAGCCAATAAACAACTGGAACATCAGCAATGTTACAAACATAAAAAACATGTTTAAATCTACATTATTTAATCAAAATATAGGTAGTTGGAATACGAGTAATGTAATAGAAATTTCAGGTCTGTTCGAAGATGCTGTTTCCTTCAATCAAAATATTTTTAATTGGGATGTATCAAAGGTTACAGATATGAGTCGGGTTTTTGCTGGGGCTACCAATTTCAATCAAACGATTGATACTTGGAATGTATCAAAGGTTACAAACTTGTCATCAACGTTTAAAAATGCAATTTCTTTTGACCAAGATCTATCTTCTTGGGATGTTTCTAAAGTTGAAATGATGGATAGTACATTTTTTAATGCTTCGGAATTCAATCAAAATATAAGTAATTGGCAAGTTGCCAATGTTGTGAACATGAAATTCATGTTCAGTGGTTCAAAACTATTTAATCAAGATATTGGAAATTGGAATGTAGGTGCCGTTATTGATATGTCAGGTATGTTTAATGGAGCCAAATCATTTAATCAAGAATTGGTAGATTGGTGTGTACCAACAATTATTATTGAACCAGAACTCTTTTCATTTGACTCAGCCTTGAAAGATGAGAATAAGCCTTTGTGGGGAACTTGTCCAAATAATTGAGGCCCAGTAGATTCTATTTGTAATTTACATTTAATTTATTGTAATTATTATTTGAGTAAATCACAGATAATTAACGGCATATTATCTAAGTCAATAGGTTTGTAGATATAATATGTATAGAATTAAGTTAGGTATATTATCATTATTTCTCTTTTCATTGTTCATGACCTGTAATGAAAAACAAGAATCAAATAATACTTGTCTTTCAGAGCCAGATTTGAATAAGGTATGTACTAAGCAGTATGTGCCAGTTTGTGGTTGTGATGGAAATAATTATCCAAACGCTTGTTTAGCTAAAGCAAGTGGAGTAAATAGTTATTCTCAAGGAGAATGTAGTTCCAAAGAAGATTAGACTTTTTTTCTTCTGTATTTTGATAAAAGCCGCCATTCAATATTTAGAATAATATATTCAAGAAAGAAAGTAGTTAACAAATATATACCAACAGCTACTAGATATCCTAGTTCATCTGAAAACCCAAAACCTTCCTTATTGATGAAGAAAGTTTATAGTATCAAACAGGTAAATAAGATAAAGTATCAAATAAATTTTCTCATACGTTGCGAATTATCTTATTAATATATATTAAGAAATAGTTAATCCGTGGATTATCCCTTTTAGCTAGCCAATCTGAGCAGCTTTTCTGGGATTATTACCAATCTATTTTCTTTTACATTCAATATTTTTATTAATAAGTCTCACATTATTCTAGGTTAAGGTTTATATTTTTTCAATTACTAATCTAAATATTATGATTATAAGTACAACAGCAACAATTCCTGGCAAAGAAATCACTGAACTCCTTGGAATAGCTAGGGGTTCCACAGTAAGGGCTAGAAATGTTGGTCGTGATATATTTGCAGGTATCAAAAACCTAGTAGGTGGTGAAATTGAAGAGTATACTAAACTTCAAGCAACTTCTAGAGAACAGGCTATATCAAGAATGATTGAGGATGCAAATGGCCTTGGTGCAGATGCTATTGTAAATGTGAGATTTATGACTTCGGTAATAACTCAAGGAGCAGCCGAAGTTATGGCGTATGGTACGGCAGTAAAAATTAAATAAAATAGTTAAAGATGTGGCGAATTATATTCTATGGTAGTCTTTTTATTTTATTAATTATAGCCATAATTAATCGTGTAAATAAATCGCAACAAGAGAATTTCGAAAAAAGGGATAATTAAACTCTATCAAAACTATATTGAATCAATTAAGTTGAATGAGTATAGATTATTAGCAGAAATTAGGATGGATTATAATATTCAATCTATAAGAATAGATCCTACAATTTAATTTTATTCGATATATTTCTTAGAATATTTAATGCCCTCAAAGAATCGTTGGTTGGTACAAAGATATGATCATGATAGTAGCCTGCTATTATGTTACAGCTGATTTTATTTTTGGCAAGTTCAGTTGAAAAAATTGAAGTAAGTCCAACTTCATTGAGTGATGAATGTATTTCTAATGTTATCCAGCTTGCAATAAAATAATATTTAAGGCCTAATTGATCTGCCTTGCTTTTTTTTAATACGAGTGTTATTCCTTCTTCTTCTCTAAAAGTGCATATTACTTCTTTGATATCTAACGACTCTATGTCCTTTACAGTTGTAAAAATATATTCACCATCATTTAGCTTAGGATTCAAACCTTTTACTAATTTCCTGAGTTTATTTTCACCATCAACCATGAATATTGAAGCTTTGCGTCTATCAGGATATAAACTTATTTTTAGTTTTTTATCCTTATAAATAAAAATTGATTTGTTTATTTGATTTGTGGGCTACATAGTATCCGATTAAATCCTGAAAAGATAACTTTAGCTCTAGAGTATACGTGATATTTTATAAAAAGTAATTTGGTGGTAAATGGTTTAATAGAACTACTTACTCATTTCTAGGAATTTTTTGGTTACTTGGATAGAGTTAAATGTAGAATTGGTATTCAATTGATGGAATCGTTTATAATTTATTGTAGTTATAACACATAATTGTTAGCTACTTTATCTTTTATGAATTGCTGCTTATTTATGCTTTATAAAACTTGTATTTATTGACGCTTTAGTGCCTAATAAAACATTCACATATGTAAATATACTTTATATGAAGCCTCAAAATAAGTTTACTCAATCCCAAATAGATCGTATTGTAGAAATGGCCTGGGAAGATCGTACGCCATTTGAAGCAATTGAATATCAATTTGGAATAAAAGAGGCGCAAGTGCGAAAAATAATGCGCTCAGAAATGAAAAAAAGCTCATTTGCTATGTGGCGAGAGCGGGTATCAGGTCGTAAAACTAAGCATGATGTCAGTTCAAAATCTATACGTTTTAAATCTCCAAATCATAAAGGATAAAAGTATTAAGCTAGTGGATAAATAGTTTCCTTTTACTACTTTATGTATCTATCGCATTTGTTTATTTACCCATCTTCATGATTTCAAGAATTAATCTAAACACACTTCATCTAGCTTTGATAATTGGTTTATTATTACATCATGTTACCAATTATCAACTTCTCAATGCACAATTAGCTCAAGATTTTGATCTCGAAGGGACTGTCCAATCGAATGATGATAATAGTGCTTTAATAGGCGTAACTTTAGAATTACTTCATATAAGTGAAGCTGATTTCAAATCATATAGAGCTTACCAAAAACAACTATCTAATAAAGAATCACTAGAAATTTCTCATAATCGGCGGATTAAAGGAACATTTACCGATGCTAATGGACGTTTTACTATAGAAGGTATACAATCTGGAACGTATCTATTAGTTGTACGATATATCGGATTCAAAGAGCTAAGGATGCCTATTAGGATTCCTGAAGAATTACCAAATCGCCTGCGACTTTTTTTAGATACTGATGTAGTCAAATTTGGGGAGGTTCAGGTACAAGCCAGTAGTTTCCAAGATTCGACTTCAACATTGACCTCAGTTCAAAGAATTAGCTCAACCCAAGTTCAAAGCCTTGCTGGTGGTCAGGGTAATGTATTTAATTTACTTAAAGTGGTGCCAAGCGTTACATCAACCAGTGATTATTCGTCCCAATTGATCGTGCGAGGTGGTGAGGCTAACCAGAATCTATTTGTGCTTGATGATATTGAAATTTATAGTCCATACCAGGCCAATGGTGTAGGTAGTTTGTTTAATCCAAATATTATTCGAGACATGGACTTTTATGCAGGCGCTTTTCCAGCAAGTTTTGGAGATCGATTGTCTTCTGTTTTGGTAATTAATACGACCACTGGAAATCCTACTAAGGTATTTGAAACTCAACTCGAAGTGGATGCAACACTTGCTGCATTAACGATGAAGGGAGCGATCCCTTTTTGGGAATCATCGTGGATCGTGAGTGGTCGAAAAACGTATTTTGACTCCTTTGCCAATACTTTTGCCCAGCGAGTAGTTACCCAAAATGATATCGCATTCCCAGACTTTACAGATCTAACCGCAAAACTTGAATTAAGGCCAGGTACTGGACATAGTATTTCAATAACAAGTCTACTAAGTGATGACGTGATTGATTGGATTGCAAGAGAGGATCAATTTGGCGAATTGGAGTCTGATAGGGAAAATTTTTCTGGTGCTCAATCATCTACTAATCGAGCCTTAGGTGTGCGATGGACCTACAGTCCAGCACCTTTCTTTCAGTCTCATTTATACTCGAATTATTACATGAATACCGGTGATAATGGAATTGCAGGTGACTTTAGGCCTGGTGTTATACCAGGTACTGGATTTCTATGGGAATCTCCAGTAAGTGATACAGACAGTATAGTAATTGATTATGATCAACTATATACATTTGAAAAATATACAGCTGGTACTCGTTTATTTTTCACATTATCGCGGCATGAATTAGAGATAGGAGGTGGGTATGATCAATTAATCAATAATTTGGATATTGATTTGGGTCTTAATGATCTAGGTCAAATTATGTTTAGAACTTTTGAATATGCATCAAGTATGCTTGAGGCATTTGGTGATACACTAGATTCCCGAGCTAAAACGGATCGCATCTATGCATATGCAAATTATCGATTAGAACTTTTGAAAAATCGATTCTTTATTCAGCCTGGAATACGTTATATCCAATATGGAATAAATAATGAGGCATATTTGCTACCACGTTTTGGAATATCATTATTACCAGCTAAGGGCTGGACCATACGTTTTGGAGGCGGAACATATGTTCAGAGTCCTGGATTTGAAAAATTGATAGAGCCAGATAATATTTTTAATGTGTCAAAATTTAATACAGTCAATACGTTGCAATCTGAACAGTCGCAACAAGTTGTATTAGGCTTAACAAAAAAAATAGGAACAAGCTGGCAAATTGAAATAGAGGGATACATCAAAGAATATCAAAAATTAATAACCCGAAGCTATCAAAATTTACTAGTAATTGAGGATGTTTTTAATCCTGTTACAAACAAAGGTAACACCATGTTAAATCCTCAGAATTATTATTTCGAACTGCAACGCGAATGGAGGTTAACTAATACCCCCATTAATAATGGTACTGGTAGATCAGAAGGAATAGAATTACTTATTCAAAAATATCCTTCATATAACAATAAATTTTCAGGTTGGTTTTCTTATATATGGGCAAAATCAGAGCGAAAAGAGGAAGTAGAGGGTGTTAAATTTAGTTATCCATTTGATTATGATAGAAGACATACAATGAATTTAATTTCAAATTTCAGATCTTCTGATGCTTGGAGTTTTAATTTGACATGGAGATTCGGGACGGGCCTTCCATACACAGAACCTATAGGATTGGATCCGATGAATTTCACATGGCAAGGCGATTCATTTTTTATTTCGGATCCCGAAACAGGTAATATTCAATTAAATCCTGATTTTGGGGAGCTTGAAAACGTTAATCAAAAACGTTATCCAGCTTACAACAGAATTGACTTAAGAGCGCAATATAGTGGTAAAAATGGTAGTATTCGATATAATCTATATGTAGATATTATTAATGTATTAAACTTTCAAAATGTGCAAAGTTATAAATATGTAATCTACCCTGTCGATCCTAATCCAGAGGGAGTGCCAGACTTTTTAAGACGAAGCTCCTGGGTTGAATTAAAAAGAGAGCCAATCTTTATGTATCCTTTTATCCCTAGCCTAGGGGTCAACCTGCAATTCTAAATCTCTATTTTAACCAAATTAAAAATCTCCAGAATTCTTGATTTGAAGTGAAATTCAATTCGATATTCTTATTTATTCTTTGAGCCTTTAGATTACTGTTTGCACTTACGTATAATCCCAGTATTGGGATCAATCGATATAATAATAATTTACCTTTAGTGCTCAATCTAAATATTCAGTATAATCCATTGCCTAACATTAAATAACAAAAATAGAATTCTGTGAGTGATCAAAAAATAATATTCTCAATGGTGGGCGTCAGTAAAGTCCACAAACCCAATAAAATAGTCCTCAAGGATATCTATCTCTCGTTTTTCCATGGTGCCAAAATTGGTGTGCTCGGATTGAATGGAGCAGGTAAATCAACTCTTCTCCGAATTATTGCTGGTGAAGACCAAGACTTTTTAGGTGATATCAGTATTCAAAAAGGAGTGACCTTTGGATATTTGCCTCAAGAACCAGAGTTGGATCTTAGTAAAACAGTAAAAGAAATTGTTCAGGAAGGAGTACAAGAAACGGTAGATATACTGGCCGAATTCGAAGCGGTAAATACACAATTTGCTGATCCAGATGCCGATTTTGATGCACTGATTGCCAAGCAAGCTAAATTACAAGAACAAATTGATCGGATCGACGCTTGGGATTTAGATTCAAAATTGAACCAGGCTATGGATGCACTGCGCTGCCCTGACGGAGATACTCCAGTTACCGTGCTTTCGGGTGGTGAAGCTCGTCGGGTTGCACTGACTCGTTTGTTATTAAAAAAACCGGATGTTTTACTATTGGATGAACCAACCAATCACTTAGATGCAGAATCGGTCGGCTGGTTAGAGCAGCATTTAGCTCGATATGAGGGAACGGTAATTGCTGTAACACATGACCGCTATTTCTTGGATAATGTGGCGGGATGGATACTGGAACTAGATCGTGGGGAAGGAATACCATTTGAGGGGAACTATAGTTCTTGGCTGGAGCAAAAAGCAAAGCGACTTCAGCAAGAAGAAAAGGAAGAATCCAAGCGGCAAAAAACACTTCAACAAGAATTGGAATGGATTCGACAAAATCCAAAAGGTCGGCGCGCTAAAAGTAAGGCTAGGATTAATGCCTATGACAAGCTTTTAGAACAGCAACAAGAAAAACGGCGCGAGGATATGGAGATTTTCATTCCAGCAGGATCACGATTGGGTGATAAGGTCATTGTAGCTGAGCATTTGCAAAAAGCATATGATGAAAAGTTACTCTTCGATGATATGAACTTCTCTCTACCTCCTGGAGGAATTGTGGGTATTATTGGACCTAATGGAGCCGGTAAGACCACCTTATTTAAAATGATTACGGGGCAGGAGGAACCTAATGCAGGTGCTTTAATGCTTGGCGAAACGGTACAACTCGGATATGTTGATCAAAAAAGGCCCTTGGATCCTGATAAAACTATTTGGGAAGAAATTTCAGGAGGACAAGATTTATTGGTACTGGGAAACCGGGAGATCAATTCACGCGCTTATGTAGCTCGATTTAATTTTAGTGGTAGTGATCAACAAAAAAAAACCTCTCAACTATCAGGTGGAGAGCGAAATCGTGTACACCTAGCTAAAATACTCAAAGAAGGGGCTAATGTATTACTGCTCGATGAGCCAACCAATGATTTGGATGTGAATACTCTACGAGCATTAGAGGAAGCACTTCTTGAATTTGCTGGCTGCGCAGTTGTCATTTCTCACGATAGGTGGTTCTTGGATCGCGTCGCTACTCACATTTTAGCCTTTGAGGGAAATAGTGAAGCCCATTGGTTCGAGGGGAATTATGCTGAGTACGAAGAGAACCGCCGACAGCGTCTGGGGATAACTGAAGATCAACCAACTAGGATACATTACAAGAAATTAATGCGTTAGATTCGAATTAAGGTTTGCAATCCTTACATTAAGCCAAACCAATTCTTATAGTATGAATTCTACCAAATATTCGACCCCCACCGAGGTGTCAAAAGGAATGTGGTCATGGGCCATGTTTGATTGGGCGAACAGCGCATTTTTTGTAATTATTCAGACCTTTGTTTTTGCCGCTTATTTTCAGCGTTCCATCGCAGCTGACTCTATAAGTGGCACCGAACAGTGGGGTAATATGGTCTCAGCTGCAGGACTATTAATTGCCTTTACCGCCCCTATTTTAGGTGCTATAGCGGATCGGTCCGGACGTAGAAAACCGTGGATTGCCGTGTTTTCATTCGTGTCAATTGTGGCCAGTTTTTTACTTTGGTTTGCCGAGCCCAGGACTGAGTTTTTAATGTATGCCTTAGTAGTCACCTTTATTGCAACGATAGGAGCTGAGTATGCCTTCATTTTTTACAATGCTATGCTTCCCGATTTAGTACCTCCATCTTATTTGGGACGATGGTCTGGATGGTCGTGGGCTATGGGTTTTGCAGGTGGAATTGGATGTCTTTTGGGAGCATTATTTCTATTTATAGAAAGTGGAGGCGCTTGGCTTGGTTTGAATACCGAAACACTAGAACACATACGAGCTACTTTTATATTTACAGCATTATGGTATTTGGTTTTTTCCATTCCTATGTTTCTTCGTACTCCAGACATTTCCAAAAATAATACGCCCATAGGACAGGTTATTCGGGAGGGTTTACAGCAATTGACAAATTCCATTAAGCAGGCCCGAAAGTATGCCAATATTTACCGCTTTCTTCTTGCAAGAATGATTTATAATGATGCGATTATTTTAATTTATGCCTTTGGTGGAATATATGCCGCAGGAACCTTTGCAATGGATGAATCTCAGATTATTATATTTGGGATTGGGCTAAATATTACTGCCGCACTCGGTGCGGTTGGCTTCTCTTGGATGGATGATCGTTCAGGCAGTAAAAAAACGATTTTACTATCACTAATGGGCTTAATTATTCCTGTTACAGCAATACTTTTTGTTGAGGATATATTTTGGTTTTGGATTTGGGGGCTGATGCTAGGTGTCTTTTTTGGCCCAGTACAGGCGGCATCTAGAACCTTAATGGGTCGCTTGGCACCAGAAGACAAACGAACCGAAATGTTTGGTTTGTTTGCCTTTTCAGGGAAAGCCACTGCATTTATTGGCCCTAAATTATTGGGTTGGGTAACGGTACTATTTGCCAGCCAAAGAATAGGAATGTCGGTTGTCTTAGTACTACTTGCTGTTGGTTTTTTACTCATGTTGCGGGTACAGGAACCTGATAAAATTCGATAACCTGACTAAGTTTAAAACTTCAAAGATATTATATCTCCTAAAAAAAAAATACCATGCTAGAAGAACGAATCCACCCAAATGCAATTCCTGCTTGGCGTTTGCAATATGCAGTAAGCGGACTTTTTCTTTTTGTTCCATCTGCTTTTTTCTATTTCTTGCATACAAAGGAGGTAATGGCTCTTGAATGGAGTATTGGTACTGCTATTCTTACGTTGGTGTTTTATATACTAATCGTAGCCTTTCTTCCTCGGCTTAGCTGGTCACGTTGGAGCTACCAAATCGATGATAAAGGGATTCAGATGCGCCGTGGCATTATATGGATTAAGTATACGGAGGTACCCATTAACCGAATCCAACATGTAGATTCTAGTCAGGGTCCTATTTATCGATCATACGGCCTCTCGGTTATTCGCTTTTCAAATGCAGCTACCTCTCATGAAATTCCTGCCTTAGAGGAAAAGCTTTCACTTGAACTAAAGGATAAAATCACCGAAATGGTGAGGTTAGTAAAAGAAGATGTTTGAGTTTCAGCGATTACATTGGGTTGCGTCCATTACGGGAGTGTTGGAAGTAATCAAGCAAAATGTACTTACTGTCGTCATTTTGCTTATTGTGGGATCACGAAATGAATCACCATATTTTATTTGGTTTATTGGATTAGGTCTCATTTCTGCTTTTGGGCTAGGTATTATGAGCTGGTTTCGGTTTAAGTATCAGTTATTAGAGGATGAAATACACATATATAAAGGCATTTTTATTCAAAAAAAACTTTATATACACAAAAACAGGGTTCAAGTTACCGAAATATCTGCTGGAATTATACAAAGGTTATTTGGTTTAGTATCGCTGACTATCCAAACAGCAGGGGGAGGATCTGAGCGAGCAGTTCTTTCGGCACTTAATACTCAAACCGCTAATAATATAGTTGAGGTATTAAATCCAAAAGGTATTGAGCATGGTGGGTTAGAATCTACTTTAAGACTGGATGAACATTTTTCATATGTAGAAACAAACCAAAGTCTTAATTTGCAAAATAGCCTTGATTTGTACCATGGCCAAAATCCTGAATGGTCCTTGTCTAATAAGCGCTTATTTTATTTAGCATTAACCTCTGGTGAATTTGGGATAATTGCTACCATTCTGGGAACTATACTCGGGCAACTTTCGGAGTTTATTACCGATGAAAATATTCAGTGGATAGTTGATCGTATTCCTTTAATCCAACAGCCTGGCATTTATTTCGTACTCTTTAGTGTGGCGACAGTTATTCTAGTCTCCTATCTATTATCTATTTTGTCAAGTTTTGTGCGCTATTATGGCTTCACTATTCGCAAAGTAGGCAAAGAACTACACATCACTAGAGGTTTACTAGAGCGTATTCAAACCACCGTTCCATATAATCGTATTCAAGCATTAAAATCTACTGAAGGGTTATTACGTCAGCCTTTTGGATTAGAATCGATTTCAATTATTAGCGCAGGGCATCAACAAGGCCAGCAGCAAAAATCTTTGGTTGCGGCACCTTTAATACTTTGTGATGAACGGGAGGCATTTTTCCAACAATTTTTCGGTGATTGGGAATTAGCCAATGGGATTAGTCAGCAGCAAAGAAATCAATTACAGGAAACATCTCAGGACTTATATTCTTGTTTAGATGATGTTTTAATACCAATTCAGACCAACTTGGAGCCCAGCGATAACAAGCAACTCCAATTGTATGCTATTGCACCAAAAAATGCTTTTTTCCGTTATTTAAGAAGACCTAATTATTTATGGTTATTTCCTACCTTATTGGGTATTTATTGGCTGCCTTGGTTAGTCTGGTTGGCTTTGCTAAGTATACCTGCTACGCTCTATGGTTGGATTACTTATAAAGATACCGAACTTGGGTTATCTTCAGAACTAATATATATAAGACATAGAGCATTGGCGCGAAAGCACATCTGGATTCCAAAAATACGCTTACAATCGAGTGGCAATACTCAACACATATTTCAGAAAAGTAAAAGACTGTATCACCTAATTTTTAGTGTAGTATCTGGTTCTCAGGAATTACGTGTTCGAGTTAAGGATTTCAGTTCAGATGCAATGAGATCAGTCATGAAGTGGTTACACTGTTGACCGAGAACTCCAAAACCTTAAGCTTACTTTACTACGGTAATTGACTTCTTCTTAACCTAAGGCTACATCTAACACCATCATCACGCTAAAACCAATCATAGTACCAAGGGTCGCTATATCGGTATTACCGTGCATTTGACTCTCTGGGATGAGCTCTTCCACCACTACATAAATCATAGCACCAGCAGCAAAAGCGAGTGCATAGGGTAATACTGGTTGAACGAGAATAACTGCGGCAGCGCCTAAAACTGCTGATACAGGTTCAACTGCACCTGATAATTGTCCATACCAAAAACTTTTCCCGGTTTTCATTCCATCTCTTCTGAGAGGTAGTGAAACGGCTACTCCTTCAGGGAAATTTTGAATACCTATTCCGATGGCTAGTGCCACAGCAGGAGCTAATGCAGCAGACATCCCAAGGTCAACCGATTGAATAGCTGCACCAAATAAGACTCCAATGGCTAATCCCTCTGGAATGTTATGAAGAGTCATAGCAAGCATCAGTAGAGTAGAACGCCTCCAACTTGTCGGAAGTCCCTCAGCTTCATCCCTAGGAAGTCCAATATGCAAGTGGGGCAGATACTGATCGCATACCCGCAAAATTAACCCACCTAATAAAAATCCGATAACAGCGGGGATCCATCCAATATGACCTTGCGCTTCAGCCATATCAATAGCAGGTAGGATGAGCGACCATATACTTGCAGCGATCATGACACCCGCTGCAAATCCCATCATACTATCTAATAGCTTAAAACTTACTTGCTTGGTAAAAAAAACTAATGAGGCGCCTAACGCGGTCATACCCCATGTGAATAAACCAGCCATAAAAGCTTGGACAATGGGATGTAATGAAAGAAACCATTCGGGTAGTATCATTTTGACTTTTTATTTAGTGAAATCCTTAAGGACTTAAGGTAATGAAATTTGGCTAATTAAAAGTTTAGCTATGACTAAATATAAGGGCGCTATAACAAATAAGCTATACAAAATAGTCTACAACCCAGGCTATTAAATATTTAGACTTACAGTGATATCGGTCTAAGAGGTAGCAGTCTTAAAGTCCTCTTCAAGTCAAACAATAAATCATTTCAAGGTGGTAAAAAAGCTTATCCCCCCTGCCTGTTTTCCTGTTTCAACAAAGGTTATTAGCTCTTGAGTTTCAATAGAAATGATGTCAACGGATCCAGGATCACCACCAATTCCTTCAACCGAAATAAAGGCATATTTACTGTCAGGGCTTATTGTAACGCCATGTGAAACTTTACGAGAGTTAGGTATTCGAGCAAGCTCTACCCCACTTTCTAAGTCTATTATACTTGTTGCTCCGGCGCCTTTAAGGGAACTAACCAAATATTTACCGTTTGGACTCACTTCTAAATTATAGGGCAATTTCCCCGTTGGCATTCTGCGGCTTATACTCCAGTTTTCAACATCTATTTCAATAATTTCGTCGGATCCATTTCCTGCAACATATACCAATTGGTCGTTAGGATGAGGGTCTACCCAAGTAGGTTTAACTAGAGGACGATGATATGTCATTGAGCTATGTTTTTCTCTATTTGCTGGTTTAGAAGCATTCATTTCTTTCAACCAATCCATCCGTCCGCCTGAACCATCCATAGCTTTTAGCTCAGCTACTAAATCTTGGGTAGTCTCAGGATTATGTTTCTCATGAGCGGAGTCATCAATCATGGATACTTTTAGTGACAAAGTTCTAGTGACATCTAACCCATAGGTATCCACTTCAATTAATTCATCACTCATCATGGAGACATGATAGGCTTTGGTACCTTTAGAGTTCATTCTAGTCCCATGCGGCATAATTCCAGTTGGTAATTCGACTATTAAGTCCATGGTCTCGGGATCGACGACCATCATACTACTGGGTTCCATTTCCCCGTGTAAATTGAAATTCACTACATATAAAAGACCGGTAAACTCCGAAATTTCCATACTTGCAGGGAATAAGCCAAGATCGACGATGCCCTTTAATTCATGCGTCTCGGTGCTGTATTTTGCCAAATAACCATAGGGATTACCGTGGGCAATAGTAACAAACCAATGTTTTTTGTCGGGTGATATGGTGAGACCATGAGGCCCATCCGTTTCAGTTGGGAGTTTACCCACCCTAATGGTTGCATCAATCCATCCTTCATTAGTGTTTGCGTCAAAGCTTACTCGTTGGACAACATCGTCCGATTCAGCTGCCACATACACCTGGTAGACTTGTGCGTTTAGATTTATGGATAATGTAATAAGGAGTAATAGTGCAAAATACGCTAAATAGCCTATTAACGCTGGAAAAGTCAGATTGAAGAGAATAGATTTATAAGTATTCATACAAGTAGCTCGTTAAATACAATAATAAGTCAATTTTGGACTTCACCCAGCTTTACTGCCCAGATGCCGGAATTCCAATCCGAAAGAAATATCAGTCCTTTGTAAGGTTGGGGTCCCCAAGTAAAGGTTGAATTTGGTATAGCAGCGTTGGGATCAGAAGGTAAAAAGAGGGCAATTTCACGGCCCTGTTCATACAAGTCTCCCATTAGATCACCCGATACATCAACAACTCGTAAACCGCCATTGTAGAAAGCAGCATACATGACATCGTTTTCAATCCAGTAGTTGTGAGAACCTGCTTCAGGCACCTGATAGCGTGCTACTTCATCTGGATTATCCCAACCATCAAATTCGATAAAATGTACCCAACCTGCTGCTCGATTTGGTCCTTGGGTATCAAGTCCATAGGGAAAAGCTTCATCACCTGCTGCTACATAAAATTTACCGGTAGATTCGGATTTAAACGGAAAAGCTGCATGGTTCCAACCACTAGGATAAGTATAACTACCAAGTGGTATAGGGTTTGCAGGACTACCACCTGCACCTGTCATATCTGATGAGTTGTTCAACCCCACATCTACTGCGACAACTCCATCGCCCCAATTCGATGAATAAGCAATCCCATCTTCTATCCAAACATCATGAATAGAATGTCCAGGAGTATCGAGTTCAAAAACTCCAACAGTATAAGGATTGCGGGGATCTTCAATATTTATGATATCATATTTGCGTCCATTATTTACCGCATAGACATGGTTTTCGTAAATAAATGTGTTATGAACTCCCCCGGTGAGCCCATCGGTATACTCAGAGAGTATGGTGGTTTCTGAAGGGTTTGTGACGTCTAGTATGATAATACCATTTTTCCGATTAGAAGCCCCTTCGCGTGTTATGACGGCGATCGTACCATCTTCAGATACCTTTACATCATTAACGGTACGTGCATCTACCTGTACCGTATCTATAGTGTGAATGTTACTTGGATCGGTAACATCCCAAAGGAACGCTTCTCCTCGTGCTCCCCAAGTCCCTGTGATTGCATAATCACGACCATCAATACCTTCCCAAACCCATAGATCTGACGTCTTTACATCAGGTACTATGCCTTTACCTACCACTTCTAAGCTACGACGAATATTTCTAGGTTGAACTGTGATATTCAGTGTTGTTTGAATAGCACCAGAACTGGCAATGATGGAATATTTTCCAGCATGACTAGCGACAAAACGTCCATCTTGAGCGATTTGCGCAGAGTTACCCTGACCTAATTGATCGTTAGGGTAGGCGACAAAACTGTATTGAACTGGCATATTAGCTAGAGTATTTCTTTTTCTATCTTCTGCATGGGTACTAAAATGAACTACATCGCCTGTTTTTATGGGCTCAGAACTTGGATTTGTGACCTTCATAGTTAATGCTGTGGCTTTATTCTCTAACACTTTCACCGGCCAACTAAATTGCTCAGTACCTGCAACTACTATTAACTTAGCAGAACCTACATCATTAAGACTCAATTGATTGAAATCATTTACGCTAAAAATGGATTCATCACTGCTTGAGATGAAGAGTTCATCTATGCTTCGAACCACATCTAATGAATCCCTAATTTCAAACATTAAATCTAACGATGTGCCTGAATAAAAGGTATATTCAGCTTGCTCCCACTTTACATAGGTGATTGGTGGAAAAAGAACTTTAACCTCAAAATCCTGTCGAATCCTGTCAGCACCTAGTGTCATAGCAGATATAATATGAACACCTGGTTTTATCGCCAGTAGCTCTCCCTCACGGCTGACCACTAACGAGCGACGAGCCCTAGAAAAAAAAACCACGGTATCGGCTAAAAGAACACCCTCTGCGTTTAATACTTCTGCTTCTAGTTGAACTCGCTCATTTACTCTTAGTTCTAAAGACTGATTTAAAAGGCGAATTTGAGACTCCTGAGCTTGTAAAAAATATGGAGTTATAGCAATGAAGAAACAGAAAAAAGAAAGTACTTTAACATTCATAATTCGCAAAATTTTAGCGTGTAAAAAAAATATTTTTCCAAAAGAGATAATTTTCATAGGCCCTTAATCGTCTAAGTGATTTTCAGATAGAAGGATAGATGGACACTATCACTTGGGTATGCAATATATAAAAGGGTAGCTATTTATCAGAAAAAAAAAATAGAAATCCTTAATTTAAAATGTACACAAACATCTAAAATCTTAATTCATACATCTAGCAGACGAATGCGTCTTGTGCGTTTTTATTTGAGTAGCATATTACATTTATAAATAAATTATTTAAGCAACCAATAATGAGTATATCTTTTCAAAAATTACCATTTGCCAGCCGACATCATGGAATGAGCATTGCTGATCATCAACATATGCTTGAGATGATTAATGCTGAGGATATGGAACAGTTGATTGAGGAAACAATTCCTAAAGGTATTCGACTAAAATGTGATTTAAATATTCCCGATGCACTTACAGAGGAGGAGTTTTTAGCCGAATTCCGTAAGATTGCACGTAAGAATAAGGTATATACCTCATATATCGGCCAGGGATACTATGATACCTTTTTACCAACGGTTATTCAAAGGAATATTTTAGAAAATCCGGCTTGGTATACCGCTTATACTCCATATCAGGCAGAAATTGCACAAGGCCGCATGGAAGCGCTTATCAACTTTCAAACTATGGTCAGTGATCTTACTGGTATGGAGTTAGCTAATGCATCATTACTCGATGAAGCTACTGCAGCAGCAGAAGCCATGACTATGCTCTATGGACAAAGAAAAGGAACTAAGAAAAAAACAGCTGATACTTTTTTTGTGAGTGACAAAGTGTTTCCACAGACCCTTGATTTATTGTACACCAGATCAGCTCCATTAGGAATACGGATAGAAGTAGGAGAATTGGCGCAACTCGATGTTACGCGAGAAGACGTATTTGGAATCTTATTCCAATATCCAGAAGTCGACGGGCAGGTAGTTAGTTATGAGGCACTAATTCAAGCTTGCAACGAGCATAAAGTATTTGTGGTAGCCGCCGCAGACTTACTAAGTTTAACCCTATTGAAACCACCTGGTGAGATGGGAGCCGATGTAGTGGTTGGGATAACGCAGCGTTTTGGTGTTCCGATGGGCTATGGGGGGCCACATGCGGCGTATTTTGCAACTAAAGAGGCTTTCAAACGGCAAATACCTGGAAGAATTATTGGTATTACACAAGACAAGGAGGGACGACCGGCTTACCGGATGGCCCTTCAGACCCGAGAGCAACATATAAGGCGTGAAAAAGCAACATCAAATATATGTACAGCGCAGGTGTTACTAGCAGTCATTGCAAGTATGTATGCAGTATATCATGGACCAGAAGGACTTAAAGACATCGCAGCACGAATCCATGGCTACACAATGCTTGTCAAAAAACTATTAGAATCTCTAGGTATTGATGTCATAACTTCAGTGTATTTTGATACCCTTAGTTTTCATATGGATCGAAGTAAATTGGAGCCAGTAGCAAAGAAAGCTGGAGTTAATTTCTATTACCCATCTGAAGGTACAGTTAGATTAAGCTGGGATGAAGCTAAAGACTTTGAAGATCTAAAGCTTTTACGGCGAATTTTCGAGGAGGTGACAGGAAAGCAATCTGATCTCAACTTTATTCAGGATATGAGTCAACTTGAAATACAGTTGTCACCGAATATTATAAGGGATTCAGAGTTTATGACCCATGAAGTCTTTCATTCATATAGAACAGAACATGAAATGCTTCGATACATCAAACGATTAGAATCAAAAGATCTTTCTCTGGTTCACTCAATGATTTCCCTAGGTTCCTGTACTATGAAGCTAAATGCAACCAGTGAAATGATACCTCTTAGCTGGCCTGAATTTGCTCATATACACCCCTTTGCTCCACTTGATCAAGCCCAGGGATATGCCTATATGTTTAAAGAATTAGAGGTATGGCTTGCAGATATCACTGGATTTGATGCGATTTCGTTTCAACCTAATTCTGGCGCACAAGGAGAATATGCGGGACTAATGACCATAAGAGCTTACCATGAACACAGGGGAGATTCTCATCGTAATGTAGCTTTAATCCCGGCTTCTGCTCATGGAACCAACCCAGCCAGTGCCGTTATGGCTGGGATGGAAGTTGTTGTGGTAGAAACAGACAAGCACGGGAATATTTCCTTTGACGATTTGGAGGCAAAAGTCGAGAAATACTCTAACCGGTTAGCCGCTCTTATGGTTACCTACCCGTCTACTCATGGGGTTTTTGAGCATAAGATCAAAGATTTTTGTGCCCTAATTCATCAGCATGGTGGACAGGTCTATATGGATGGAGCAAATATGAATGCTCAGGTAGGTTTAACGAGTCCAGGGCTCATCGGTGCTGATGTATGCCATTTAAATCTTCAT
>DEBM01000027.1 GCA_002348545.1 Balneolaceae bacterium UBA2956 | reverse complement strand
AGGTAATTTAGGATTTGAAGCTATATCAAGAGGTGCTCGAGAAGTACTTGCGATTGATTTGAATCACGCCAACGTTAAACTTATTGAAAAAATTTCACGCTCATGGGATATCGAACATCAAGTGCGAACCATAACCATTGATGTTCAGCAATTTTTAAAAAGCCCTCCTCAGGCCTTTGATTTTATTTTTTGCGATCCTCCTTATAACTACGAATGGATGGAACAAATGATTGAACAAATATTGACCAATGGTTGGCTAAGTCCTACAGGCTGGTTACTTCTAGAGCATGATAAGTATCATAGTTATACTGACGACTCTAATTGCTTTTTTAGTAAAGCCTATGGGCGTACTACGGTTAGTATTTTTCAAGTACAAGCGGTAGATTCAAAATCATGAAACATATTGCATTATATCCCGGATCTTTTGACCCATTCACCAATGGACATCTTGATATTTTACAGCGTGCTACTAACTTATTTGAAAAAGTCATCGTAACCGTGGCGGTGAACAACGAAAAAGAGTCGATCTTTAACGGTAAGGAGCGAGTTCGGCTCATCGAAGAATGCCTAATAGGAACTCAATGGGGTACTCGAGTTGAAATAACTCAATTTACAGGACTTTTAGTGGATCATGCAAAAAAAATGGGGGCTCATACTCTAATTAGAGGAGTACGTCAAATATCTGATTTTGAATATGAATTTAGAATGGCCTTAACCAATAAAAGACTTGCTCCCAACATTGATACCATTTTCTTAATGCCAGATGAACAACTGACCTTTATATCGGCATCCTTAGTAAAGGAAGTTGCTTTTTGGGGGGGTGATTTAAACTCATTCGTCCCAAAACATGTAGAAAAAGCACTTAAAGAAAAACTTCAAAACTCATCACCTTAGCTACTTTAATTCACCAATGATCTCATCACGCGCATTAGAATTGCAACCGTCAGCCACCTTAAAAATTACTGGTCGAGCCAAAGAGCTCCAGCGCGAAGGAAAATCCATAATTTCATTAAGTGCTGGCGAACCTGATTTCCCTACGCCTACCTTTATATGTGATGGCGCGGTAGAAGCCATTCGAAATGGGGAGCATGGATATACCATGAATACCGGCACCCCCGAACTAAGAGATGCCATTTGTACAAAGTTAAAACGTGACAATGGACTCGATTATTCACCAGATCAAATTGTGTGCTCTAATGGCGCGAAGCAATCAGTTGGTTTCTCCCTTTTAGCGATGATTAACCCTGGAGATGAAGTGATTATCCCTGCGCCATATTGGGTTTCCTATCCCGCAATGACACGACTTGCCCAAGGTATACCAGTGCCCGTAAGAACCTCTTTTGAAAATAATTACAGGCTTACGCCAGAACAATTAGAAGTAGCTATTACCGATAAAACTCGAGTACTTATACTTTGTTCGCCATCTAATCCGACTGGTTCTTGTTATAGTAAGAAGGACCTAGAACGTTTGGCAAACGTACTGCGTAAGCACCCTAATATTTCGATTATATCGGATGAAATCTACGAATACATTGTCTTTGATGACGAGCATATTAGTTTATTGAATGTTGCTCCTGATCTCAAGGATAGAGTCGCTTTAATCAATGGTTTTTCTAAAGGATTTGCAATGACTGGTTGGCGATTAGGGTATCTTGCTGGCCCAAAAGAATTAGTAAAAGCGGTAGCTAAGATTCAAAGCCAAGAGACCTCTGCACCTTCCTCCATTTCTCAGGCCGCTGGTCTCGCAGCCTACTCCGGTACATTAGACAAAGTTTTGGAAATGAGAGCCTCATTTAAAGAACGTCGTAATTTTATGGTTGAGCAATTAAATGGTATTGAGGGGGTTAGCTGCTTTAGCCCAGGTGGTGCATTTTATGTATTCCCAGATATTTCTAGTTATTTAAATTCCAGTACACCTTTAGGCAAACCCGTTCAAAGTTCAACCGATTTGTGCCTTTATTTACTAGATGAGTCTGGATTAGCCTTGGTGCCTGGAGATGCTTTTGGTGAGCCAAATGGATTACGGATGAGTTATGCTGCATCCATGGATGAACTAGTGGAGGCTATGAATCGATTTAAACATGGGTTAGCAAGACTAAGCTAACTGCAAAAAAACTTCTAATTAAAATGCCTTTTATTTTCTTCCGCTTAACTAAAAGAATACAGCATTGCTAATCAGCAGCTTCCCGTTGTGCCAAAATCCTCGGAAAAACGGGTTATCTATCATGTAGACCACCTGACCCTGACCCATGGGCTGAACACCATAAGACAACGATTCATGAATGATTTGCTGGGCTTTATAGCCGACAAAACCACTTCTTGGAGCTCCATCTTTTACCACTCCAACATTCCACCCATTTTCTAGATACTCATAAGCCGCTGAACCTAATTTCAGCGACATATACTGCTCTTGATATCCAAAGGCTAAGGGATGTGTCGGATCCATTTCAAGAGCGTAAATTGCACCCGTGTTAAAGTTCACTACAGAATTACGTTCTGCGTCTGCGTATCGTTGCAGCCGATCTTCTAGGTTGTCCTCATCTTCGTCTGACCTGTTCTTTCGAGTTAGCTCAAAGCCATCTTTACCTGCTAAAAATCCGTTGGCGTCGTCCACAGCAACTAGCTTGCCACCGCCACGAACCCAATCCCTAATTTCAGAGAGATTATCATCACTAAGCGAATATCCATAGGATCCACTTGGCAGTATAATCACATCAAATTCAGTCCAGTCCATACGAGTGGCAACATCTACGGGAATCATCGTAACCGGATAGTTTAATTGCTGATCAAAGAAATGCCATATATGTCCTACCATATTCCCCGATGTTCCTTCACCAGCTAACACTCCCACTCTTGGTGCTTCTATAAAATGAACCGAAGATGACCCAAAATCTTTACCTTGCGTGACCAATCCTGTATTTACTGGCCTTAATTCTCGGTTATACACCAAAGCGGCTTCTTTCACTATTTCATCGAAACCCATTCCTAACGACTCATTACCGTTTCGAGTAATGATTAAGGTGCCATTATTATAATTTTTTCCCTGAATACTGAAGGAATGCTCGGAGTAACGAGCACGAACTCCTTGCTTGAGTATATAGGCCAGAAACTGCGCATCATCAAAGGACGTCCATTCAACTAAATAGGCATACGGCTTACTCAACACCGGTGTGAGTTCAGATTCAGTATCAAAACCAATCGGCTCCACTTCAACTTGTCCCTGGATGGCATAACCCTCAACACCAAAAGAATAATGTGCCTCCCATGCAGTGATATCATAGCTAAGTGAATCAGTTAATTCAGGTTTAGGCTCAAATAACACCCTAACCAAGGTGCCCTGAGGCTGATAGGTATGTATAATATAATCGCCTTTTTCTATCGCTACTCGTCCAACCTCACCATTCTGGTAATCATAACCACTCGCTCGGACTTGATTCACCGCCTGTTGCACCTCAATTTTTTGATCAAGTAAATAGCGTAGGAGTCGAGTGGTATTGTCTGGATTGCTGCTGCGTTTTACCACAAAGGTTTTATAATTACCAGAGCCATTTTTACGGGTGGTGTCAAAGTACTTCTGAAATTCAGCCAAAACCCGATCTTTTTGATTAACTAGCGTTTCTATGGTTGATAATCCAGATGTTGCATGATGAATCATTCGATCATACAATGTTAAGGTATCTCCCTCGTCGGTTAGTACGCCTAAACCGGCAAAGCTGTGCCCTGCTTGTTCATAAGTCATCCCAATAGCCCCATTAAAAGTAGGCCATGTATCCCCATAACTTGGGTAAAATAAATCAAATAGTTCACGTGTAAAGTACAACCAATTATTCTGATCAAAATAGGAAGCATGGTTTTGGCCTATTAAGGTCTGTAGCTCCCGTTGCCAATCAGTAATGGCATAGTGATAGGGCTCTGCCGCTGGTGCGAAGTAGTAAGGAGAGTTATAACTTTGCTCATGAAAATCGACATGCACCATGGGCATCCACTCCAAATACTCTTTGATACGCTGTTGGGTTTCAGTCTGGGTTTGCCAAGCCCAATCTCTATTTAAATCGAACATATAGTGATTGGTCCTGCCACCTGGCCAAGGCTCATGATGCTCCATGGCTTCATGATTGGGGTTAAATTGCGCCCCTGTTACCGTTTTGTTCCAGTTCACATACCGTTCACGACCGTCTGGGTTTACCATAGGATCAATAACAACCACGACATCCATCAACCAATCTTGGTATTCCGTAACTAAGGTATGCATAGTGTATAAGGCGGCCTCACTGGAGGATGTTTCATTGCCATGCACATTATAGCTTAACCAAACAATGGGAACGACTGCTCCGGAGGTTTCACCGGATTCTAAGCCAATTCGGCGTAAATTATTTTGCCTTATTTCCTCCATATTCTGCTGATTTTCTTCGGAACTAATTACCAAATACACTAACTCTCGACCTTCGTAGGTAGTACCATAATTGAAGGCCGTCACCATCTCAGAATGCTCTGCTAAGTGCTGTACATAATCCATTACTTTGTGATGTGGAGTCCACTGCGTTCCCAATTCATAACCTAAAAATTCGGATGGATTTTGAAGATGCTCTGCGGTGAATCCTTGTGCTTGAGTTTTATCGGCCATAAAAATAAAAAGCATCAGAACTCCTAAAAAACCGATAGATAACTGTGATCTATAAGCTTTAAACATGGTAGGGGTAGTGGATAATAGTAGCATAATTAAGGGCTTGAGTTTGCAGGATATTCCAACCTAAATAATTTATATTTAGACTTATCTATAAATTTACATAAACCTACTAAGCTACTCAAAGGGATTTCTTGCTCATGCCAACTATTCGTGATATTGCCGACCAGCTG
>DEBM01000006.1 GCA_002348545.1 Balneolaceae bacterium UBA2956 | reverse complement strand
GCGGAAATTGTCTATCACCACATTCTAAAGATACAAAAAAAGGAGTGGTTTTTATATCAACTCATTTTCTACATCACAAAAGAATAACTTCTCCTTATCCTTAAATAAATCTTCTAAATCTCTTACATCTATTTTCTTACTAAGATCTTTCACCTTAATCAGTTTCTTCTCTAATAAAAACGATATGATACTGACTGGTTTTATTAATGTTCTATTTTTCCATTTTATCGATTCAAGTGGGCCATTTGATATGTAGATTTGCATTGTTTGTTTGGACATTCCTTACAAATAAGTAATAATTCATCACTAGATAATTGTGTGATTTATTGTTTTATTGCATAGCATAGTCAAGTAGTGGTAATATGTAATTTTCATTTGGTGAATATCATAGAGACGAAATATACTGTAAAGTATATTTCATTAGACATTTATTTACAGTAAAATCCAAACATAAAGCTTTTAATATCAACAGTTAGTTGAAAGTAGAGATGTTTTCTGTATATAATTTAAAGCCCGCATTTCAGAAGTTGCTGCAACCGATATTGCATACACTTTATAAGATTGGAGTAACCGCCAATCAACTGACTATCAGTGCTATTATTCTATCCTGTTTAATGGGTTTTGGTTTTTTACAATATCATACATTTTATTTAGGTGTTTTAATTATTCCTTTTGGTTTGTTGTTAAGAATGGCATTAAATGCATTGGATGGTATGATGGCAAGGCAGTACGATATGCAGAGCCAGGTGGGCGAAATACTAAATGAAATAGGGGATGTGGTTTCTGATATAGCTATAATTTTTCCATTTGTAATATTACCCGGAATAAATCCAGTTATAATAATATTATTTGGAGTGCTGGCTATCCTTAATGAGTTTGCTGGTATTTTAAGTAAGGCTATAGGAAAAGAAAGAAGATATGACGGACCAATGGGCAAAAGCGATAGGGCCCTAGTAATTGGTATTTTCTGTTTAGTATTTTTCTTTTGGAGTGATGTAACATATTATGGTGATTGGATATTTGGTACTGCAAGTGCCTTAGTACTTACAGGTACAATAATACGACTCAAAAAAGCTTTATAATGGATATTTTTGGATACCACATACCAATTGAGTTGTTTTTTATACTATGTATAATATTTGTAGTCCTTATTATCTGCTCATCTACATTAGGGATGATTTCTCTTATGAGTAAAAGTGATTCCGTTTCAGAGTTAGTTGTAAGAACTAATTCTTGGTGGAAAATGGCAATTGGAATTACTATTGTCGCAACGGCCCCAGCAATGATAGGTACAATAGTTTTAGCATACGTGGTATTTGTTGCATTACGTGAAATGCTATCCATAATACCATTAAGAACAGCAGATAGAACTGTTTTGGTCGCATCATATTTTGCCATTCCAATTCAATTTTACTTGGCATATAAAAATTATTATTACCTATTTCAAATCTTTATACCACTGGTCATGTTTATAAGCGTATCCGTCATTCTTGTTTTGACGGGAGAAACGAATCGTATAGGTAGATCTATGGCAATCATACCAACCACATTGATATTAACGGTATACATGCCGAGTCATATGGTGTTACTGTTTCATGTATCTGTACCAGGTTTCACTGTAGGCGCTGGTGGGTTAATCATATTTTTAATAATGATTACAGCCTTTAATGATATTTTTCAATTCACCTGGGGAAAGTTGCTTGGAAAACGAAAAATTTTACCCAAAATTAGTCCTAATAAAACTTGGGTAGGATTTATTGGTGGAATACTTACATCAGGTGTTTTAGGTGGTGCGCTTAGTTTTTTAACCCCCTTAGATTATATTCGATGTGTTTATTTAGGTTTGTCTCTAAGTATAATTGGTTTTATTGGAGATTCAATTATTTCAGCTGTAAAAAGAGATCTAAAAATAAAAGATACAGATGATTTAATTCCTGGACACGGTGGCGCAATGGATAGATTAGACTCGATCGTACTTACAACTCCAACATTTTATTATTTACTTATATTTTTTATTGAAAACTAAATGAGAAAATTATTTGTAACATTCATTTATACTATTCTGGTAAGGCCATGGCTTACCTTTTTCATTGGAGTTAGTTTTCATAATATTGAATATTTAAGAGATGCCGATCAGTTTATAATTGTGGCTAATCATAACAGTCATTTCGATACTGTGTCTATAATGGCAGCTTTACCATCCAAGTTGCGCAAAAATACTTGTGCAGTTGCTTCTGGTGACTATTTTGGGAAATCATCGCTTACTGTTAGTTTAATGAAATTATTTTTTAATGCTATTTTAATTACAAAAAAAGTAAAGCCTGGAAAACTGTCTAATATGGAAGTATTAGATCAAAGAATAAAAGAAGGGAAATCTCTAATCATGTTTCCTGAAGGTAGTAGAGGAAACCCGGGTACAATATCCAGCTTCAAAAAAGGGATCGCTAAATTATTGAAAGAGAATCCAACCGTACCATTCATACCTGTTTATTTAGATGGTTTTGGTAGAGTACTTCCGAAAAATAAAATTCTTATTGTACCCTTGGTATGTAAAGTCCGATTTGGATCGCCAGTGTTTGCGACAACGAATGATACCAAAACTACTTTAGAAGAAGTGAAAAAAGAAATTTTAAACTTAAAGAAAAAAAATGAAAGGGATAGAAATCAGTTTGAATTTTATTAACCACTTATGAATACCCCTATTTCATCAATCATTTATTTCATCATCGCTGCAATGTTTGGCGCAGTAGGTCAGTACTTATATAAAGCTGGTGCTGAGAGTTCAAATGGACTACTTCTAAGCTATTTAACTAATACAAAACTTATTGGTGGCGTATTATGTTATGTGACAGTAATGGTGTTATTTGTAGCTGCATTTAAAAAAGGAGGTTCGTTAACTGTACTTTACCCAATTTATGCATCTACCTTTATATGGGCAGCTGTAATTGGATTATTAGCTTATGGTACCCCAATAAAAATAATTAACGTCATAGGTATGTTACTTATAATAGGTGGCATGTATTTAATGGGTAAATAAGTTTAAAAAGAATATTATGAAGCTTTATAAGCTTATACTTCTTACTTCTTTTGTTTCAGGATGCATCAGTTCAAATGTTCTAGATTCTAACACATCTCCTAGTACTAAGAAGGGTGTAATAGCTATTCATAGCGATGAACTTTCTTATTCAGAAAAAGAAGCATTAATCATTCTACCAGGATTTGGTGGTTCTAAAAAGGGAAGAAGACACCAGAAAAAATATTTTAATAATGTAGGTTATGATTTATATATACCAGACTATATTGATAGAAGATCATATGCAGGTACTATAGATAGGTTTACTAAATTATATAATACCTATCGACTTGAGGAGTATAAAAAAGTACATATTTTCTCATACATCCTAGGTTCCTATGTCCTTAATGAATTTATTAATGAATCAGGAAAAAAAAACATAAAAACTATTGTATATAATAGAAGTCCTCTGCAGGAACGAGCTCCTCGTGTAGTTGTGGAATCGATACCATTGATTGGAAGGATATTTGCTGGTAAAGTTCTCAATGAGTTTAGTAAAGTAAGCTACACACCAATTTTAAATGACGAGATAAATATTGGTATTATTGTAGAGAATAAAGCTACTCCTTTGATACGAAGATTTAAAAAATTAACAATGAGTTATGGGCCAATTGATTGGAATAATTTAGATCTGAATCAGTCTTATGATGAGCTGATTTATACTCCATTAAATCATGATGAAATGTATTATTCTTTTGATGTGATAGGACTAGACATTCTAGAATTTATCAAGTATTCAAAATTTACAAAAGAGGCTAGATACATACCATATGACTGGGATCCTTTTGAAAAAACCCCGAAATGACCAGCCATGCTGGGGAAAAATAAACGAAGATAAAGTTATAATGAAGGTTATTGATAACTGTAAGATACCTTAGTTACCCAAGCCCATCTAAAAATGAACTATCGGGCAAGTTCATCCCGGGATTTAACTTTTTCTATAACTAATAATTTACGATATAGAACTTTTTTCTACGCATTTATAGTTTTCTTTGAATAGTGCAAGTGCTTAAATAATGAATTATTTTTGCAATACGTAGGATTATAAATTGTCCACAGGCCTCAAAAAATCGAGTCTTAAAAATAAACTCAAATAATATTATTCTATGGCTCAACCTAAATATCACAAATACATTACGCTTTTTGTACTTTTCACAGTCATTTTTTCTCCGTTTAAAACATATGCTCAATATTTTACATTCTACGATAGGCCTTATGAAATGCGGAACATTAATAATGCTCACACCCTGCGAATAATGACCTATAATATTAGGTTTGATAACCCCGCAGATGGCATGCATGCATGGCCTCATAGAAAAGAATTAGTAGCTAGTATAATTCGTTTTCATAAAGCAGATATTGTAGGATTACAAGAGGCATTGGAGCATCAAATAGAGGATTTGATGGGGTTATTACCTGGTTATGATTGGGTAGGAATTGGGCGAAATGCTGACGGAAGTGGTGAATTTAGTGCAATTTTATACAGAACCTCTATTATTTCTGTCAAAGCCACTCAAACTTTTTGGCTTTCAAAAACTCCACATGTTCCTGGTAGCCAGTCTTGGGATTCTTCTTTTCCTCGTATTGCCACATGGGCTCATTTTGATACAAAGCACAGTGAAAAAGACATATTTGTTCTGAATACACATTTTGATCATAAAGGGGAAAAAGCTCGCCTTGAGAGTGCGCGAATGGTCAAAGAACAGGCTTCTAAATTTGCGAACGGTCTACCGGTAATATTGATGGGAGATTTCAATGCAACTTCGGAGCAGCCACCACTTACACTGCTCTTAGAGTCTCCTATGTTTGATGGCCGGTCCCTACTCGATGGATTTAATAACAGTATTCAGTCTCATCACGGCCCAGCATCTACCTGGACAGGTTTTACTAAAATAGAAAAAGATCGGCGGATCGATTATATATTTGTTAGTGAAGACTTACCAATTTATTATCATGCTATTTTAACTGATAAACTCGAGAATCGTTACCCATCTGACCATCTTCCTGTACTTATAGAGGTCGGACTTAAAGAATAATCACCCTAAATAACTGAAGCTATTTGTATTGTAAGATTAAGTTAAACATCGTTAAGAAATCTAATGTTTACATTAATTGGGCCAGGTATCGGGGTTGTTTCTCCAATTGGCTAGATGCTCCAAGTCGTGACTAGTAACAAAACCTTTTTCGACGGCAACATCAACTAGGATTGTATAATCTGTGAGATTGAAAACAGGAACTTTCACCGCGGCGAAATTTTTGGTTGATTTATCAAAACCATAGTTAAATATGGATATAATTGCTTGTACATTAGCACCTACAAATTGTAAGGCATTGATAACTGAGATAGCAGAGCCACCGGTGGAGACTAAATCCTCGATCACTACGGTTTTTTCTCCTTTAGCAACACCCCCTTCAATTTGATTACCCATTCCGTAGCTTTTAGGCTTGGCGCGTACATACGCCATCGGTTTATTAAGTTTATCGGCAATCCAAGCTGCATGTGGAATACCAGCTGTAGCGGTACCCGTTACTACATCAATCCCAGAAAATTCTTGGGCAATAAACTCACTAAATTTAGCAGCAATTTTGGAACGAATATGGGGTTGACGTAAGGTGAGTCGGTTGTCGCAATATATCGGAGAATTCCATCCAGAAGCCCAGATAAAAGGTTTATTTGGACGTAAAATTACAGCATTTATTTCCAACAAGTCTGCAGCTAGTTCTCTTGCAAATATAGGATCTATAATCATGTTATCTAAATTGGTACTTCTCAGCTAAGTAGATTGTGTGAATCAAGAAAGTGCTATGTTAACATATATGCATTAACTGGAATCATTTACCAAATTTGGAAAACGATATACCAGCCAGTTCCAGCGTACAATCCGGCTAAAATATCGTCTAATAATATACCAAATCCTCCGCTAAATTTCTGCATACTATTCACGCCTATTGGTTTCCAAATATCAAATAGTCGGAAGAATACAAATCCCATCAATAGATGTATAATACTAAGTTCCTCGCCATTCAAACCCATTGTCCAAAGCCAGGCCCATAAGCTAACTCCCATACCAGCCCATTCGTCAACAACCATGGCTCCAGGGTCTTTTCCCCAAGCTTCTTCAGCTGCTGGTGCAGTCCAAAAACTGGCGACTACACTAAATACTGTAAAAACAATTAAGAAAGTGATTCCTGACACCTTTAATCCAAAAAAAATGAATACTGAGGCTACAATACTTCCTACAGTGCCAGGGGCGATGGGGCTATAGCCAGAACCAAATCCAGAAGCAAGGAAGCGTTGGATAGAAGCAAGCATGGTATCTAAGCTAGTTGAAATAAATGTCGATTTTGGTTTAGGTATTGAACACCGCTATATACCGTTATACCTGTTACAAGAACTAATAGCCAAAACATAAGATTGGTACTTAAAATTAGAGATACCCAATCCCCTAAAAAGATAGGAGCGCCTTTAAATACTCCAAGAACAAGGCCCATATATAGGAATATCATCTGTACCGTAGTTTTAAGTTTGGCTAAGGAACTAGTTTGCATCTCTATTTTTTTTCGTCGAGCCCATAAACGTAGTATGGTGATAGAAATATCTCGTATTGCAATGGCGATTATTGCCCACCAAGGAAACTGATCGGCAGCTATAAAAGGGAGAACCGCAAAGCCACTAAGGGTGAGTAGTTTATCTGCAAATGGATCTAAGAACGCGCCCATAGATGTTTCGATATTGTATTTTCGTGCGTAATACCCGTCAAAAAAATCGGTTATTGCCGCGATGATGTACACCCCAAGTGCAATTAGCTTTATCCAAAGTTCTGGTTCGAAAAAAAGAACCAAAAAAATAGGGGTTAATAATATGCGTATCGTACTTAGTATGTTCGGAAGACGCTCCATAAGATAAAGATACTATTTTTTTATACCACTTTAGAGTATTAAGGTAAAAGCCAGATTAGAAATTGAATAGTGGGCGACCTTTGTGCGATTTACTTCGTATTATGTTCTTTCGAGTTATTGGTCAAAAAAAACCCAATTTTTATATATGATTGCACACCTTATTTCAATTGGAAATGAACTCTTGATTGGAGATACAGTGAATACCAATGCGAGTTGGTTAGGGCAATTCCTTCACAATAGGGGAGTTCAGGTTACTCAGGTTTATACGATTACCGATGAACCTGAACAAATTAAATTAACCATTCAGCAGGCTTTAAATAAGGCTGATTTGGTTATTTCTACTGGCGGATTGGGGCCTACCTTAGACGATGTAACGAAAAAAAGTATAGCAGAACTATTTGATGTAGATATGCGTCATGAACAAAGCGTAGAAAAGCATATTAAAGAACTTTTTCGTCGCAGAAATCTCCCATACTCCAAATCCAATCAAGCTCAGTCACTGATACCTAATAATGCTGAACTACTTTTTAATGCCTCTGGAACCGCGCCTGGTATGTTGTTCACTGTACAGGATTCATTACTAGTTGTTTTACCGGGTATACCCCATGAGATGGAGCATCTTATGACCACGCAGATTGCCCCACGATTACAAGATTGGGGAAGCTTGAATATTTTTGAAACCCGTTATCTTAAAGTAGCAGGTATTGGAGAGAGTGATTTAATTGATAATTGGTTACCTAATATTAAGTCCTCATTAAATGAATCCATCAATCTAGCTTTTTTACCTTCTAGTGGGCAAGTGTGTTTACGACTTACCGGTCGTGGCAAAAGTCGCGAAGAGGCCATGATCCGGGTACATAATTTGAGCTTTGAGATCAAGCAACGGTTAGGGAACTTGATTTATAGCGACGAAAAAGAGGATACATTGGATTGTGCACTAGGACGCATATTAACCCAATATGGATATCGTTTGGCTACCGCGGAGAGCTGTACAGGTGGGTTAATGGGTCATATGTTGACCGAAACCCCAGGTTCAAGTGTCTATGTGCAAGGTGGTGTGATTGCCTATAATAATGCAATAAAAATGAGCCAACTTGGGGTTGATGCTAGTATACTTGATCAAAAAGGGGCTGTTAGCGCAGAAGTTGCGTTACAGATGGCCAAAGGGGTTGCTGAGCGAATGGGTGTGGAGTGTGGTATTTCCTCTACTGGTGTAGCGGGCCCAGGAGGAGGGAGTCCAGAGAAACCGATTGGAACCGTTTGGATGGGTTTTTTTACTCCTACTCAACACTTTGCTGTGCGGGCTGAGTTTAGTAACTCCCGAAGTATAAATAAACTAAAATCGGTTATTACCGCCTTTGAAACCCTTCGGCGCTGCTTATTGGGCATGGATGAGCTGCCTTACAACCTGCAAAAGGTGTATCCAGACTCTCTCGAACCAGTGGATAAGGCTCAGAAGGGGCAATCGCATACATTATCCAGTGGGGATTCTCTGAATTCATGAACAAATGGGCTCCCATAGGACGTGTTCAACTGCTAATATTAGGGTTATTTTTCCTTAATCTGGGTGCCAATCAACAGGTTCAGGCGCAGCCTAATCTATCAGGCTTGGGAAGTATTCAAACGGATACAGCAGACCTAGCTGCGATGCAAGAGGGTTTGGAAGTACTTGGAATTATCCCTTGGCGTTGGGCCGACCGCACTAAGTGGGGCGCGCGGGAAGTTACCACGGATAGTTTGTTGCGATGGGAGCATTATGCCGACGGACACGTATTATGGGCACAGCGCAGTGACGTTATAGCTTACGAGCTGGGCACTGTGGGCCGTCAATCAGGTCATTATGTGCAGGGGTTTGGACCTGGTGATCAGAAGGTTTACCTGGAAGGAATTGATCTTAGTAATCCCATAACGGGTCTTCAAGAACTGCAATATGTACCTATACATAAGGTATCGAGTATTCAAGAGCTGCCCTCACATAGCCTGCGCTCGGATTGGCGTCTACGTGATTATTATATCATAAAGCCCATTAGTACACTCAACTACGATGAGTCCAGTTTTAACTACCGTAATTTGGAATTTGGAGTTGGGCATAATTTCTCAGAGCGTAGCCATTTGGAGCTGTCTTTTTGGGACCGTCGGGCGGGTGGTAATTATCCTGCTAATGAAATCAAAGGGAGTCAATTGTTTGCCAAGGGATACTATCACCTAAGTGAAACCTTACGCTTAGATGCATGGGTTGCTAATAATTCCTTTGAAGCTGATGAGTCTTTTGGTTACTCTAATTCGTCCGCTTCTTTTCCATTTTCGGAGTATGGCCCAAGTCCTCGTCGGAACTCTGTTAGCAGTAGTAGTTCTCGAAGTGACTGGTTTGTGCGTTTAGGACATCGAGCAGACTCTAGTTCCTTGGCTTCTTCGTTTTTACAAGTAGGTCGAACTAGTCATGAATTCACTTTGCCTTTTGGCACTGATACTACGGCATGGAATATCCGCTCCTTCTGGTTTACTGGTGCTACTGCCTTGGAAGGAGCGAATTGGGGGCTTAGTGCTGAGGGGCGTTGGTCTGGCTATACAAATAGAATAGGTTCAGACACTGGATTTCATACCATTAAACAAACAAACTGGTGGGAATTAAATGCGAACCTACATGGATATTGGAAGGTCCTACCAACTGCAAACTTTAGATTGGGAGTGGAGCAGGTCTTCACTGGTGACCGTGGGTCTGCTTTAAGTAGATGGGTGAGCTTAGACGTTGAAAATAAGGTTATTAAGACGAATCTACGACTGGGACAAGGATTACAACTCCGGAGTATTCAAGATCAGTATTGGACATCCAATAGCTGGCAGAATGATGGAATCAACTATAAGGACAGTCCACTTCAAGAAAGCCAATATATTTTGGGATCGGTAGATCTTTGGCCGGAACGTATCTTGTCAATATGGCTGAAGGCCCGATATAGCATAGAATCGGGGACTGCTATGTTGGCACCTTCTGAGCTAATTCAGAAGGAGATGCGTATTTATTATGCGAAGGAACATAATTTTTGGTCTACAAGCGTGGGGCTAGATGCCCATTCTGCACATTGGGAATATGGAATGAGTGCAATGGCATTTAGTCGAGGTAATGGTCAAATTCAAGCGCAATCTGCAGAGCTTTTTAAGACCGATATGCAGTTTCGTTTACGCTCTCATGTATTTTGGAAAGATTATGTATTTGAGCGAGCTGTCTACACTAAAATGGGTGTCCGTTTATATGGCTCTCCGTTAGCTAATCATAATATAGCTTTTGATACAGCAGCTCAATGGTGGTCTGTGCAACAAAATGGTCTTACTGAGCAACCTGCATTCCTTCGAGCTGATGTTGAAATTTCTTCTAGAGTACGCTCTATGATGGTTTTTCTGCGATGGGAAAATGTGGTCCAGGGACTCTTGGGTCCAGGATATTTTGGAGCGGATAGCTTTCCTATGCCAGGTCAAAGATTGGTAGTAAGTATTAAAGCGATATTTCGAAATTAATTCTATTTTAAATTAAACTATTAACAAGTTATGAGTTATTTATTAAAAGAAGGTATTGCTGGACTTAGCCGAACAAAATGGGCGTCAATGACATCTATTATATCTCTTAGCTTAGCCTTATTACTCATTGGGATACTGTTTAGGCTCTCATACAATTTATATGATAGTGCTTTAAGTCTTCGCGATTCTGTCGAATTAGAAGTTTTTCTCTATGACCTAGATGATCAAGATATTAGCTTAATGGAGCAGGCATTGTTATCCTTAGATGAGGTAGAAGGAATTAGCTTTATTTCCAAAGACAGTGCCGCTACTATTATGAGGTCTGAATTTGGAACAGGTGTTGAGGATTTAGTCGCCTTAGATTTTCTGCCAGCTTCATTTAAACTAAGCTTGCGTAGAGATATTCCAGCTGAGAAAATTGTAGTCGTTGCAGCTGAATTGGAGGAGTGGATTGGCGTTGAAGATATAAAATATAATGCATCACTGCTTCAGCTCATGGAGACGAACCTTAAAACGCTTACTCGAATGGGTATAGTTATAGGCTTGCTTGTTCTCATAGCTGCGATGTTGTTAGTCTTTAATACAATACGATTAACAGTTTATGCCCGACGCGATGTAATTAAAGCAATGAAATTGGTGGGGGCGACCAACAGGTTTATTCGTGCTCCATTTGTTATAGAGGGAATTATACAGGGTTTCATTGCGGGTGGAATTAGTGCCAGTGTGTTACATTTATGCTTTGAGCGCCTATTACCACAACTTTCACCAGAATTCGGTTTATTGGTCTGGCCATTTGGACAATGGTATTACTTGATAGGAGCATTGGTGACCTTATCTGTACTTTTAGGTTTGCTTGGGAGTCGCTGGGCTGCCGGAACCTTTATTCGAAAAACTCAGCTTTAATTCAGAAGCTGAGTCCTAGTGTTAATTATAAGCTTTTTTCGATGAACTTAGCACTTACCTTTATTCGGAACTCTTTTTTAGATTACTCTTGCGTTGCTCGCAAGCTACTTTGTCTTCACAATGCCCGTAGAAATGGAGGGAGTGTGATTCGATATTCATCCCATGAATTCGGCCAAGTAGTTGTTGAATCTCACCAATACGAGGATCGCAAAATTCATGCACATGCCCACATTCATTACAGATAATATGATCATGTTGCTGATAGGCATAGGCTCTTTCGTAGTGATACTGACTTTTTCCAAATTGTTGGCGTTGTACCAGCCCAGATTCAACTAGAAGGTCTAATGTGTTGTATACGGTCGCCCGACTCACACGAGTACCTTTCTGCTGCATGCTGAAAAAGAGTTCATCAGCGTCAAAATGACCATCGGAACGGTAGATTTCTTCTAATACCATAAACCGTTCGGGAGTTTGACGTTGATTGCCCTCTTTTAAGTAAGACCTAAAAATTTCTTTTACTAAATCGATTGTTTCTTCATGTGCAGGATGCGCCATAATGACTATTCAAATATTTACTGGGCTAGTAATTTTTGCTTGACACCAGTGCATTACTTTTTCTTATAACAATATACCAAATGTTGCAATATGAAAGAAGTGAGATGGAAAAGGTAATTAAATAAAAACCGACTACGCCATTTTTTCGTTTTTAATCTAATTTGAAGGCCCTGCGAAAATACCAAAAATGAAAAATGTAGAAATTTTCATTGTGGGAATGCTATATTCTCAGATAGCCAACATTAATTTAGTCCAGTTGTTATGCCTACTTTAGTACCTTTTGATACGCTTACAGATTTATATAATAACCTTTCCAAAAAATATGCCGGCCAAGATAAGGCCGTATTTCATCATAAATTAGATGCTTCTATTGGTTATGAACCGGTTTATTGGGACCAGGTTACTGACGACGTGCAAGCCATCGCTGGGTATTTAGCAAGTAAAGGAATTAAGAACGGAGACCCAGTTGGTATACTTAGTGAAAACCGTTACGAGTGGGCGGTAGTTGACCTAGCTATTCAACTACTGGGCGGAATTAATGTTTCCCTCTATACCACCCTGCCTCCGAATCAGTGTGAATATATTTTACAAGATTCAAAGGCGAAAATATTTTTTGTTTCGACAGGAATTCAGCTGAAAAAGGCTGTACAAGTTTTTGAAAATTGTTCCGATTTGAAAGAGGTACTTGCTTTCGGAGTGCCAAAAAATAAAAAACTTATGGAGAACGATTTTGTACGCTTATTTGACCATGCCATGCGGGAAGGGAAAAAGTTCTATAAAAAGTATGAAAAAAAGATACAGGGCTATGCTAAAAAAGTGAAACCCGATGATGTTTGTACTTTGATCTATACTTCAGGGACCACAGGTAAACCAAAAGGAGCCATGCTGACCCACAATAATATTTGCAGTAATGTTAAAGCGGCTACTCAACATATATATTGGGATGATAAAGATACATGTTTGTCTTTTTTGCCGTTATGTCACTCCTTTGAACGAACCGCCGGGTACTATGCGATTATTTCATGTGGCGCTGAAATTTATTATGCAGAAAGTGTGGATACAGTATCTAGAAATTTACCTGAGGTAAAACCTACCGTGGTTATCTCAGTACCACGACTCTTCGAAAAAATCTTCAATGTGATCAATAAAAATGTGGAAGAAGGCAGTGCGATTAAGCAGAAAATATTCAAATGGGCACTTAACACAGGTCAAAAATATGTGGATGGAAAAAGAGGTCTGGTGTCGTTGCAAAAATCACTTGCTGACAAATTAGTTTTTGACAAGCTAAAAGAAAAAACAGGGGGGCGTGTCCGTTTATTTGTTTCTGGCGGGGCAGCATTACCACCAGATATAGACACCTTTTTTCAATGTGCAGGACTACCCATTCTGCAGGGCTATGGCCTTACGGAGACCTCACCGGTAATGACCGCGAATCGTCCCGGGGATTTGATGGTTGGAATGGTTGGTACGGTGATACCTGGTGTAACAGTGGGTATACAAAGCATAGAAACAGGTGAGATAATTGCTCAAATAAATGGGGAAGAGTATCCAACCAACCTAAGCTCAGAAGCAGGAGAGATATTATGTAAAGGGCCAAATGTAATGAAGGGTTATTGGCGCAATGATGAGGCGACTAAAGAGATGATAGATCCGGATGGTTGGCTACACACGGGTGATGTAGGAAGATTTGTAGACGGTTATCTTAAAATCACAGATCGAATAAAGCACATGCTTGTGAATGCCGGTGGAAAAAATATCTATCCAGGTCCAATAGAAGACATGTTCAAGTCCAGTAAATGGATTGATCAGTTGGTAGTAGTAGGGGAGGCACAAAACTTTATGGCAGCTCTTATTGTACCGGATTTTGAAGCACTCAAAAAATTCGCTGATTCTGAAGGGATATCCTACGCCAACACTGTTGAATTACTTGAACTTGACGAAGTAAAGTCAGTGTATAAAAAAGAAATCACTCATTTTTCCAAGAGTCTAGCTTCTCACGAAAAAATTCGTGATTTCCGCCTACTTCCAAATGAATTCACGGTTGAAACGGGAGAGATTACCCCAACTATGAAGGTGAAACGCCGAGTCATCGCTGAGAAGTATGCTCATTTGATTAGTGACATTTTCAAAGATGAGTAAGGAATACCTCTGAGTTTAGGCTTTTTTTCTTGCAACAATAAAGGATTGAACGGCTCTTATTAAAAAGCCGACACACATTATAAACATTGCTGAGCGTGAAATGGTGGCCAATGGGCGTTCTACCACTCCACCCCCAATAACCTCTATTAACCCTGGAACTGCCCCTATTGTACCAAATATACCTAGTAGTGAAAGTCCAGCGGCTGCATGCATCATGTGTTTGCGTAAGGATTCTTTTTTGCCTAACCATCCAAAAAGTACAAACAGAATGCCAAAAAATGATGGGATTAGCGCGGTAGGACTTTCTTGACCTGTTCCTAGGTAGGATGCTGCGCCTAAAATGATAAGTAATATTCCTAATGATAAGGTTAGATTTTGCATAGTAGGATGAGTTGTTAAGCTTGGGTTTTTTGATTGTTGTAAACTAAGCCATGTTACGAAACAAAATTTGGGATATGGTGTGACAATTGACATATCACCTATTTTTTTCAGTATGTTTACTTTAAATTAATAATAAAAATACAGCTTTAATCGGTATTTATTTGAAAATATTCGTCTAAATAAGTCATACTTTCTTCCACTGTACTTACCCAATGAAAGAGTTTTAAATTGGATTTACGAACATAATCTTCGTCAATGGCGCGCTGGATAAATTGTTTTAAACCGGAAAAATAGCCATCTATATCAACAAGAATAATAGGTTTGTTGTGAAAGCCTAACTGTCGCCAAGTTAGTATTTCAAAAAATTCATCGAGTGTGCCAAACCCCCCGGGTAAAACGACAAAAGCATGGGAGAGTTCCTCCATTTTTGCCTTTCGAGTATGCATATTTTGGGTTTCGATAAGCTCGGAAAGCCCAGTATGAGCAATTTCTTCCAATTTCAGTGCTGTTGGAATTACACCTATGACTTGCCCGTTTTGACTTAGTGCAGCATCGGCAACCCGTCCCATCATTCCTATTTTACCCCCTCCAAAAACAACATCCCAGGATCGTTTGGCTATTTCTTTGCCTAGTTGATCTGCTGATTGGCTAAAAATAGATTGATGGGGGGTGCGAGATCCGCAGTACACACAAATTTTATTCATACATCAATACTCTTGTATTAGACTAGGGTAAACATTCTAGCAAGAACTGACTCAAGTGAGAGAACCAATCGGCTTATGTCTTCTTTGGTAGTATGTTTTCCAAAGCTGATTCGTATGCTAGAATTAGCTTGTTCAGCATCCCGTCCAAGGGCTAATAGAACGTGAGATGGTTCAACAGCTCCAGAGGTACAGGCCGAGCCATTAGAAACACAAATACCTTCGATATCCAAGTTTAGAAGTAGCATTTCGCCATCAATTCCGCGCTTTTCAGAATTCTGAAAGCAGAAATTAGTTATGTGATGAACCCCTGGTTTTCCATTTATCTCCCATTCACAGGCATATAGATGCGTTTTTAATTCACGAAGAAGATGTTCATTGAGTCCTTGATAGGTTTTGAGTTGCTGTTCCATGGTACGTGTTGTAATTTCCAAAGCTTTAGCAAAACCAATAACACCAGGTACATTTGTGGTGCCTCCTCTTCTGCGGCGTTCTTGAGAGCCCCCCGTAAGCCAGGGCATCCAGCGACTTCCATTGCGTACATACATTAGTCCGATTCCTTTTGGACCATATATTTTATGGGCACTTCCACTTAGAAAATCGACTCCTAATTCCTGAATATTTACAGGTATTTTTCCTAAACTTTGAACGGCATCCGTATGAAAGAGAATGCCTCTTTCATGGCAAAGATCCGAAAGCTTTTTAATGTCATTTACCGATCCAATTTCGTTGTTAACATGCATCAGGCTAACCAGGCAGGTTTTGTCGGTTATGTGCTCCTCAAGCGTTTCCAAATCAACAATACCATCCTCATTTAATGGTGCCATGACAGGCTTAAAACCTTTCATTTTGGAAATTTCAATAGGATGTAAAACAGCATGATGTTCCCCAGGGGAGGTAACAAGTTCATTTTTATTCCCAGCAAGCGCCATCACACCTTGAATTACTGCATTATCACTTTCTGTTCCACCTGAGGTAAAGATGATTTCAGAGGGTTTTGCTCCGATTATCTCGGCAATTTGTTCTCGGGCATCTTCTACTATCACTTTTGCCCTTTGCCCGAGATGGTGGGCTGAATTTGCGTTTCCATATTCGGATGTTAGGAATGGGAGCATAGCGTCTAGCACCTCTTTATCTAGAGGTGTAGTTGCGGCATAATCAAAATATAAGGTGGAATTTAAACTCATATCAACGGCATTAAACCTTTTGTGATTTTGTGCAACCCTACGTAGTCTATATAGGTTGTAATAGTTAATATAGAATAAATTAGGGAAATCAATTAATAGTAAATTCCGCAATATAAGGCTCAGCTTTACCAAGCTAGGGTAGGAAAAGTTTTAAATGATTATAGGGTTGTGTAAATTAGTGTATTATTTAGTTATCGCTTTATATAATACTAAATACTAGGATAGGAGAGATTCAAAACCTATCGTTATTTTTGATGTATCATTTATCATATATTCGCTCATTAAATGTTCAGAAATGGCAAAAAAAACGCTACGTGATATTGACATAAAGGGTAAAACAGTGTTAATGCGGGTCGATTTTAACGTACCCATAATCGCAGGCACTATCACAGATGACAACCGTGTGGTTCAAGCACTTCCTTCTATACAATATATTGTTGACCAAGGCGCTAAGCTTGTGTTGACCTCTCACTTGGGCCGGCCAAAAGGACGTCCAAATCCTGAGTTTACTTTGGGACCAGTAGCCCAACATTTAGCAAGTTTAGTGAGTTCGCATGTACATTTTGCCAATGACTGCATTGGTGAGGCTGCTAAAAAGGTAATTTCCGCTGCGAAAGGGGGCGAAATTGTGGTGCTCGAAAACGTACGATTCCATGTAGGTGAAACTGAAAATGATCCTCAATTTGCCCGACAACTTGCAGCCCATGCCGATGTTTTTGTGAATGATGCCTTTGGATCTTCGCATCGAGCCCATGCATCCGTTGCAGGAGTTACTGCCCATTTGGAGGAGTCAGTTTCGGGATTTTTGTTAGAAAAAGAGATTACCTATTTAAGTGAGAGTGTCAATAACCCGAAGCGCCCTTTTGTGGCAATTTTGGGAGGGGCTAAGGTATCGGATAAAATACCTGTTATTCAGCGTTTATTGACGAAAGTAGATACCATTATTATAGGTGGAGGGATGGCTTATACGTTTTTAGCAACTAAAGGATATTCGGTAGGGAATTCTTTGTTAGAGAAAGATAAAATGCCAATGGCAAAATCTCTAATGGATCAAGCGCTTGAGGCAGGAGTTAATTTAATATTACCTGTAGATTTGGTTATTGCAGATGATTTTTCAAACGATGCTAATAGAAAAGTGGTGGCTTCAGATGGAATTTTAGATAACTGGGAATCACTAGATATAGGTCCAGAAACCATCTCATTATTTAGTGCTGAAATTACTCAAGCAAAAACTGTACTTTGGAATGGGCCTATGGGGGTGTTTGAAATGCCTAAATTTGCAGTGGGTACTCACTCAGTTGCTAAAGCCTTAGTGAAGGCAACTGAATTTGGTGCTATAACCATTGTTGGAGGAGGAGACTCTGCCTCGGCTATTAAAAATGTAAGTTTGAGTGATCGAGTATCTCATGTATCTACAGGTGGCGGAGCTAGTTTAGAATATTTAGAAGGGAAAGAATTGCCCGGACTTTCTCATCTAACCGATAAATAATATGTTACCTTAGGTTCGAATAGTATACTTTAATTATAAGCTAGCAATACGAAAAAAATAAAGAAAATGGAGAGGGGATGAATCAAAGTAGAAAACAATTTTTAAGAAAGAGTGTTGCTGGATTAGCAGGTATTAGCGCATTTACAGCTGCTAAGGTAGCTGCTAAAGGGGATAGCTTAGCTATTAATGAGTTAACCCAAATGTCATCACATCAAGTGTCTTCTGTAAAACCGGTGGTGATATCAACCTGGATTCATGGTATCCTAGCCAATGAAGAAGCCTGGAAAGTCCTAGGAAATGGGGGGACTTCTTTAGATGCGGTAGAGTTAGGTGTCAAAACTGCGGAAGCGGATCCTACCAATCAATCTGTAGGTGTTGGGGGATTCCCAGACAGAGAAGGTAGGGTTACCTTGGATGCCTGTATTATGAATCATGATCAGCAATGCGGTTCAGTAGCTTTTTTGGAACATATTGTACACCCTATTTCGGTAGCTAGAAAAGTGATGGAGGAAACTCCTCATGTCATGCTAGTGGGAAAAGGAGCGTTGCAATTTGCAGAGGAGCAGGGATTTAAACGTGAAAATTTGCTCACTGAGGCTTCTGAAAAAGCATGGCGTAAGTGGTTAGAGGATTCTAGATACGCTCCTGTGATCAATGTAGAAAATCATGACACCATAGGAATGTTAGCTCTAGATGAGTCGGGTAATTTATCTGGGGCTTGCACCACAAGTGGCGCGGCATATAAGATGCACGGCAGAGTAGGGGATTCTCCTATTATAGGTGCTGGTCTTTACCTAGACAATGATGTAGGTTGTGCGGTTGCTACGGGGCTTGGCGAAGCAGTCATTCGGTCTGCAGGAGCCTCAGTGGCTGTTGAGTTAATGCGCCAAGGTTATACCCCGCAGCAGGCCTGTGAGGAAGTAGTAGCCCGAATAATTTCAAAGGAAAAAGATCCTAAATCGCTACAGGTGGGTGTTATAGCCCTAAATAAGCAAGGACAAGTAGGTGGGGGTGCTATTCATCCAGGATTTAATTATGCTTTATTATCGAAAGAGCATGAAAATAGGATGGTCGATGCGCCACATTTGTTTGAAATAAAATAAATGTTAGGTACTGATTACTCATTAAAAATATATAAATGGTGAGGAATGATTGACCTAAGGATTTTAACTTATACCAAAATTAAATAAAAAGAATTATATGAGTTCACTAAATAAAGTAATGTTGATTGGACGTTTGGGACAGGATCCTGAAGTCCGATATACACAGTCAAACACCGCAGTAGCTACCCTTAACCTTGCCACTAATGAGCGCTATCGAGATAGCAATGGTGAGTATCAAGACAAAACCGAATGGCATCGAGTAGTAGCGTGGGGAAGAACGGCTGAAGTATGCCAACAGTACCTCAAAAAAGGTTCAATGATTTATGTTGAAGGACCTTTGCAGACCCGAGAGTGGGAGGATAAGCAAGGGCAAAAAAGATATACTACTGAGATAAAGGCCTTACAAATGACTATGCTAGATTCGCGAGGTAGTAACGGTGGGGGTATGTCGGAAATGCCGTCAGCTTCTAGTTCCAACAATGCTCAAAGCGGTGGAACCACTGTGAATCAGGGAGTGAATAAAACGGTTAATTTAGATGATATCGATGACGATTTACCTTTCTAATTGGTGGATATTTCTTGGATGGATTCAGAGTGGTGAGTTTCAATTAACCACTCTGTCTATCCAATTAGTTATTATGCTTCTTAGTTTGATTTTTTCAGCTGTATTCTCCGGGTCAGAAGTTGCCTTTTTCTCGCTTACAAACAAACAAGATTTACTGAACAAAGACGAAGCCTTTTCTCAAATAGATACGAGAGTAGTTGCGATGCTAAGTCAACCAAGGAGGCTGTTAGCTACAGTATTAATAGGGAATACTTTTGCCAATATAATAGCCTCCGTTATGGCGGCTGTGATTACCGGTTCACTAATTGGCTTTACCGCCGCACCTGAATTTTTAGTTTACACTATAGAAGTAATAGTACTTACTTTTGTGATTCTAATTCTTAGTGAAATCACTCCTAAAGTTATCTCAATCAATGATCCACTTCGCATATCGAGAAAGTTAAGTAGTTTTATATATATCTATTTTATTCTTCTTAAACCACTGGCTAAGTTAATTGCTGAAAGTACTTTTAGCTTGGAGCGAATTTTACCTAAAAATTCAAATACCTTTAGTTCAGATGACATAAAAATGATGGCTGAAGTAAGTGAACAGGGAGGTTCAATTAAAGAAGATGAGCGGGAGATTATTGAAAACGTAATCGAATTTGGGAACATTATCGTTCGTGAAATAATGACCTCACGAGTCAATATAATTGGTGTATCTATGGAAGATTCACTTTCAGATGTACTTGCTCGAATCCGTGAGCATAGCCTTTCTAGAATGCCACTTTATGAAAATGACTTAGATACTATTAATGGGATTATCCATGCTAAGGATATTCTACCCTTTATTCACTCGGAGGATGATGATAAAGTAATCAATTGGAAGACTATTTCCCGAAAAGCATTATTTATACCCGTAACAAAAAAACTGGATGATTTACTTCGAGATTTTCAGCAGGAGAAAACACACATGGCTGTGGTAGTTGATGAATACGGAGGAACGGAAGGAGTGGTCACGATGGACGATATTTTAGAGGAATTAGTCGGTGAAATGGTAGATGATGGGGACGAGGAGGAAAGGTTGTATAAAAGATTCAAAAATGGAATTTACGTCTTCGATGCTCATGTAGATTTGGACGATATGGAAGATGTATTAGACCGTGAACTTACCTCAGAGGAAGATGACTTTGAGACATTGGGAGGTCTTATTTATAGTATTACCGAAAATCTACCAATGGTGGGCGAAAGGGTTATTTACAAGGATGTTGAATTAACAGTTCATTCTGTCCAAAAAAATAGGATTAAAAAAGTTCGTGTAAAATTACTTCCAGTCTCAACCTAGTATCCTATGGCAATTACTATTGAGAAACAAGTAGAATTATCATCCTATACCACTATGGGAGTATCCGCAAAGGCACAGTATGTTGCAAGAATCAACAGTGTGGGCGCTTTAGTTGAAGCGCTGAATTGGGCTAAGAATAACAAGGTTGGTATACTTGTGCTAGGAGGAGGGTCAAATGTGCTTTTACCGAGGTATTTTGAAGGGTTAGTGTTACTTGTTGGCCTTAAAAAAAAGGATATTATACATGAAGATGAATACTCGGTAGAACTTCTAATTGGAGCCGGTGAGAATTGGCATGAAATGGTAGAGTGGACAGTAGAAAAAGGATGGATAGGCTTAGAAAATCTCGCCCTCATACCTGGGAGTGTTGGGGCAGCACCTATTCAGAATATAGGTGCCTACGGTGTAGAAGTTGAAGAGTATATTACCAGCGTACAATACTTGCATGTTGAAACTTTAGATCTTATTTGGATAGATAGAGATAAATGTAATTTTGCATATAGAAATAGCATCTTTAAAGATGAGCTAAAAAATAAGGCTATCATTACAGAGGTACAGTTTAAGCTGCCTAAAAACGCTCAACTTAGGACCGATTATGAATCCTTGGGATACTTTTTTAGCCAACATGGAATTCATAATCCCAGTCAACAACAATTATTTGACGCTGTTATTCAGGTCCGTCAGTCACGACTTCCTGATATTCAAACGCAGGGTAGTTGTGGGAGTTTTTTTAAGAATCCATTACTTCCCTCTGAGCAAATTGATCGCCTATCAACCCGTTTCCCTGATATAAAAACCTATCCTATGCCTGGTGGTTATACCAAAGTAGCAGCTGGTTGGCTAATTGATAAAGCGGTAGGAAAAGGATTTAGGAAGGGGCAAGTAGGTACCTACGAACAACAAGCTTTAGTTATTGTAAATCATGGTGGGGCTAGTGGAGACGAGATTTGTGAATTTGCTAGTTTAATTCATTCTAAGGTATTAGAAATGTTTAAAATTTCTTTAGAAGCTGAAGTGCAAATTATTTCGAAAAATAGTAAAGACATTTAGCTAGAGACATTATTTTAAAAAAGTGAGGGTAATCAAGACACTCACTTTTAATTTAGTCCCAAACACATTTTCAGAAACCTTATTTTAAACTCAATGCACTAATTCAATACATGTTATGATAGAACGATATTCTCGCGAAGAAATGATAGCAATTTGGACGGAGCAAGCACAGTTTGATGCTTGGCTCGATGTTGAATTAGCGGCTTGTTGGGCATGGTCACGAATAGGGGTTATACCTCAAAATGATGTGAATACCCTTTACCAAAAGGCTAGCTTTTCTTTGGATCGTATAAAAGAGATAGAAGAGGAGACCCGTCACGATGTAGTTGCCTTTACTCGGGCAGTATCTGAAACCCTGGGTGATGAAAAGAAATGGGTGCATTATGGACTTACTTCTACTGATGTGGTGGATACTGCTTGGGGAGTTCGCCTAAAAAGGGCAAATCAAATACTACGAAATGATTTACATCGTATGATGGATGTACTTAAAAATAAAGCTTTAGACTATAAATATACCATGATGATGGGTCGAACCCATGGGATTCATGCCGAGCCGACTACTTATGGATTAAAGTGTGCCCTATGGTATGCGGAAATGCAACGTAATCTAGAAAGATTTGAGCAAGCCGCCGATGCAGTTGAGTTTGGGAAGCTGTCAGGATCGGTAGGTACTTTTGCGAATATTCCACCCGAGGTGGAGACTCATACTTGTAAAAAATTAGGTCTCAAGCCAGCGCCAATCTCGACTCAAACTTTACAACGCGATCGCCATGCTCATTATTTGTCAATTTTAGCCTTAATTGGATCAAGTCTTGAAAAAATGGCGGTAGAAGTGCGTCATTTGCAACGTAGCGAAGTGCGAGAGGTAGAAGAGGCTTTTCGTAAAGGGCAAAAAGGCTCCTCATCCATGCCACACAAGCGTAATCCTGTAAGTTCTGAAAATATCACGGGTTGTGCTCGAGTACTTCGTGGATACATGATTACTGCTTTCGAAAATATTCCTCTTTGGCATGAACGCGATATCTCGCACTCATCTGCAGAGCGGATTATTCTACCTGACGCCACAATGTTATTGGATTACATGCTTCATCGTTTTTCAAATGTTATGGAAAACCTAGTGGTATTTGAAGATAATATGAAGTCCAACATATGGAAAACGAACGGACTTGTATTTTCTCAAAGGGTGTTGAACAAACTCATTGAGCAAGGAATGGTGCGTGAACAAGCTTATGATGTTGTTCAACCTTTAGCAATGCGCGCATGGCAAGAACAAATCCCATTCAAAATATTGGTTCAAGATGACTCAGTTATAAGTACTCAGCTTAGTTCCGACATAATTGACGAACTGTTCGATTTAGCCCATCACAGTAAGCAGGTTGATCAGATTTTTAAGCGGGTTGGATTAGATTAACCAGTTACATCGCTGTATCTTACACTATTTTTCTTGGGTTAATAAATGAAGTTCTTGCAACCTATGTATTTTCAACTTACCAAGCGAGGTACGTGGGAGTGATCTTAGATAATAAAATTCTTTGGGTAGATGGGAAGCAGGTAGTGATGCTTTTCGGCAATGTTCTATGAGTTCCTTTGTAATCATAGGATTTAGTTCATTTTCTTCATCGAGTAAAACAGTTTGATCATTATTTTGGTGGCTAGGCGCAAACACAGTCTTTTCCGGTTCAATAAAGGCCACTACTTTTTGTCCCCATTTAGCATCAGCTATACCAATTATAGCACAATCATGTACAGATAGATGCTGCTTTAGGCATTCAATCACCCATTCTACTGATACATTTTCCCCACCACTTACGATGCGATCTAGCCTACGGGCTTGAATATATAACAGGCCATTCTCATCCATTTTCCCTATGTCTCCAGTGCAAAACCATCCTTCTTCATCAAAACTTTCTAACATAAGTTTCTGTGAAGATTCCGGAGTAAAAATCTGCGTACCCATAAGCCAGATAAGTGGGTCATAGTCACCTTCTTCACTAATTATTCTTATGGAATGACCAGGGTGTATCAGTCCAACAGGAAGAGGGTCTTTTAGGGGCTTCTTAAGATCAGAAGCAGGGATTGAGCATATATGTGCAAAGGTTTCGGTCATCCCGTAACTAAGTAAAATAGGCCACCCGAGCTTGCCAGCCTCTTCTACATCAGCAGCGTTAGTGGGTCCGCCTCCCAAAATAATAAAGTGGAATGCCTTTGAAATAATGGGGGATTTTTTTTGAGCCCGATTGTACTTTAGCCAATTATGAAGCTGAGTGGGTACCATGGAGACTACTCGGCAATTATGACTACCATTTAGCCAAGAATTCCAGCACTGGACATCGGATGAATTACTAAGGCTTATGGATGAGTGAGAGAGTAATGATTTTAAGACAATACTCAGCGCCCCAATATGGTGGAGGGGCAAGCATAACCCCCAACTTTGGTTTGGGCTAAGATGTAATTGAGATTGTGTAGCTTGATATGCTGCCCAAAGTTGAGAATATCGAAGAGGAATTTTCTTTGGTCTGGAACTACTGCCCGAAGTAAATAAAAAGGCAAAAGGATTATTTTTGACAATTAAGCTAAGCTCGCTTTTGGACCGGTTTTGACTTGGTATTAAGGCCAACCACTGGGTGTGTAGTGCTGAAATATCCATTGTATCTAAATAGTTTGCCAATGCTACATCCGCTGTAGCTTCCATAACTTGAGCGCTTGACCATGTTGGGTCAACAACACAGAATGGTATCCCTGCTAAGAATAAGCCGGCAACTAAGCAGCAAAGTTCAGTAGAATAATTGCTTTGAAGGATATAGATGTGGGCTTCGTTATGATGAGCCTCTAACCAATTTGGAAGTTTTTGACTATATAAAGCTATATCTGAATAGCTAATGGATTGATTTTCTGCATATCCATCGTGTAAAAAAATGAAATCAGAAGAACATGAAAAGTGAAATTTTTGTGGTATATCAGTCGAATTATTCATCATTTCTGTTCAAAAATTGGTGTAAGTCCGCTGCGCGCTATAAACAGGTCGAAACATTGAACTTCACTGCTATATTTAGGACTGGTAGTATGGGATTGATCATCAAAATAATTCTCTTTTAACGAGTAATTTCCTTGTTGTATCTCTGCAATGAGACTACACTCTGGACTTATATAATACTCCTCTAGCCAACGAGCAGTATCTAGTCCATGTGCAAAAGTATGACCCGCAAGTTGATTACTCATCCAAGCTAGGCAGGCTAGAGTGTGTCGGGTAATGATGCCATCGAATGCACTACTAAAGATGCAGGTCTGTTTTTTTTTATGGGCTAAAACACAGCGTTGAATCATCTCTGGAATTCCACCGCTAAGTGTTGGTTTGAGAACAAAATAAGACATATTTACTTGGCCTAATAGTGAGGTAAAGGAAGAGAAATCCACACTACTTTCATCAGCTGCCAAAGCAGGTGCTTCAGACGAGAGTTGAAGACAAAATTTAGTAAAGTTTTTAGGGGAAACGGCTTGTTCTATATATTCTATAGCAAAGCGCTGGTATTCTTTTTCATAAGGTTTAAGAGACTCAGGTTCCCACTGTCCATTGGGATCAAGTCGGTATTTCATTTCAGGCAAGGTATCCTGGATAAGAGCCAGTCGATCTAGATTAAGTTGATGTTTTGGACCAACCTTCATTTTTATAGTCTTAAATCCCTTTGACCAAGCAATTTGGGCTAGATATAGTGATTCCTCCGGGCTTGCTATAGGTACCAAAGTATTTAAAGGGATTTGAATCTCATTGATTTTTGTGCTTGAAAAAGAATCACCTGTTCTATTCGAAGTGAGCACGCTGCCGGCATGTTTTTCAGCTAGTTCATTGGCATGATCACGAATAATGTAACTAAGTGAACGAGGGTCTCTTTGTCTGCCCCAATCGTATACGAGCATGCTTAAGGCAAACTGAATTGATGGTAAATTTGTTGGAATACACGAGTAGAGTCGATGAGTTGAACGTTGTGCATAGGTGTAATCAAAAAAGGTTGAGTAATTACTTTCGTATAGAGGCCAGTCAGCCTGTATAAGATTTAATTGCGCTTCAAGTTTTATTTTATGTGAAGAAAGTAATTTTATACAGTCATTTAAACTTTCGCTGGAAAAGCCGGGAAGAGGAGCGCATTCCCCCCAAGCTGATCCCATTGAATGTTTCCATTCAATAAGGATTCCTTCGCGCAGCGAACCCATAGATCCTTTGGCCTGGATGAATTCAGACGTGTATGGGCTTTTGTAGGTGTAAAAGTGAAGACTCATATAGTGCTTTCCGTTTTACCTTCTCATGTACTATTTCGGCTTAAAATAGTTTTATAACTCTTTTATATGATTATTGAATGCCAATTTATTGAGCTAATAACCTAGGGTGACCTATTGGCTAAGCAATGATTAGGCCGACAGTAAATAAGACTCCATAAAGAAACATAAATGCGGCTGTTTTTTCTAAGGTTCCATTGAGTGAAGATTTTTTTTTATGCGACCAAATCTCTAGCAGTAATTTCAAGGATAATGGAAGACTTAGATATGGTAGAAAAATCCAAATAGAAGCGTCTAAACGAACAAAGAAGTGTGGAGGTATTGTAAAGGCAAGTGTAAGTAATATAGTGTATTCCCATTTTAAGGCTTTATCTCCTAACAAAACTCCTAATGTTTTTTTTCCACTGATCTTGTCTTGCTCTACATCTCGTAAATTATTGACCACCAATATATTAGTGCTAAGGGCTCCAGGTATGAGCGCCGCCCAAAAACTTACGCTTGACCATTCAAGTGTATTTAAATAATAGGTAGTCATAGTGGCCACAAGACCGAAATATATAAAAACAAAAAGGTCACCGAGCCCATTATAACCAAGAGGGTAAGGTCCTCCTGTGTACATAATACCAAAAATAATAGAGCTAACCCCCACAGCCAACACAATAATTCCACCTACATACACTAAATACAACCCGGTAAAAAAGGCTAGAATCATCGTGAGATAAGCGGCACTTTTCATCGTGCTTGGTTGGATAAGTCCGGTAGCAGTCATCCTTTTGAAGCCAACGCGATCCACTCTGTCACTTCCTTTTTTGTAGTCATAATAATCATTGCCAAAATTGGTGCCTATTTGTATAAGTGTGGCACATATTAGTGCAGTCAAACTTACTAGCACATTCAAACTGTCCTGTACATAGGCTAAACTGGCCCCAATAATTACGGGTGTATAGGCTGCAGAGAGAGTTTTTGGTCTTGCTGCTTTTATCCAGTTTTGTAATGAAAAAAATTTTGACATATAAACTAAAATACGGCATAATTACATCTAAAGGTGGGTAGCTTAAAAAAATAATGAGCGAAGTTGAATGAGCCTAAAAAATTTGCATTGAGTTTAGTGAAAAGATAATTAAACATTAATAAATTAGATAAAATTACTTATTAGTATATTTAAATATAGTATATATCATTATATACTTAAATAAATTTGGTAAATTTTATTAAATACTTTATATTCAGATATTAAACTCAAATATTTGAATATAAATATATATGTCATACGCAAAACTTGAATACATTTGGCTAGATGGGTATAAGCCGACCCAAACATTAAGAAGTAAGACTAAAATTATACACAATTTTAGCGGAAACTTAGAGGATTGTCCTATGTGGTCCTTTGATGGTAGTTCAACAGAGCAAGCCGTAGGCAGTAGTTCTGACTGCCTACTTAAACCAGTAGCTATATATTTAGATCCAGATCGTGAGTATTCTTACCTCGTTATGACTGAAGTACTTAATGCAGATTGCACACCACATGAGTCCAATGGTCGTGCAACAATCAAAGATGATGATGAAGATTTTTGGTTTGGCTTCGAACAGGAATATTTTTTGATTGACCCAGAAACTTGTCTGCCACTCGGTTTTCCCTCAGGTGGATATCCAGCACCCCAAGGGCCGTACTATTGTGGGGTAGGAGCTAAGTCTGCTTATGGAAGAGAAATTATTGAAGAACATTTAGACTTATGTTTAAAAGCAGGTCTCAATATTGAAGGTATTAATGCAGAAGTTGCGTCAGGCCAATGGGAGTTCCAAATCTTTTCTAAAGGAGCTGCTAAAGCGGGTGATGAAATATGGATGGGCCGTTACCTTATTGAACGAACGGCTGAAAAATATGGTGTTGCAGTAGATTATCATCCAAAACCACTAGGTGATACAGACTGGAATGGATCAGGTATGCATGCCAATTTTTCAAACGGTAAAATGCGTAATGAGGGTGGCGAGACTTATTTTACAGCGGTTTGTGAGGCTTTTGGTAATTTTATACAAGAGCATATTGAAGTATATGGCGCTGATAATGATATGCGTTTGACTGGAAAGCATGAAACGCAGTCAATTGACAAATATAGTTATGGTGTGTCCGATCGAGGTGCATCAATCCGTATTCCAATAGGTACTGTGGAAGATGGCTGGCTTGGACGACTTGAAGATCGTCGTCCTGCATCTAATGCGGATCCCTACAAAGTTGCCGCACGTATCATTAAAACGGTACGAACAGCGGGCTAAAAATTAGTCTTATGATTTGAATAAGCCTCTTTTCTATTGAAAAGTGGCTTATTTATGGAATGAATTCACCTAAGTGACAGTTGTATTTTATATATAAATGACGCAAACTAATTATAAAGTCACATAATTCTAGTACCACCCCAATGTGTACATTTTGATATATATGAACACTTAGTTAATTTTATTACACTATGTGTAAAGGTAGAGTATCCTTTAGTGTTTTGTTAGTGATTTCTTGGCTATTATTTAGCAGCGGATTTATGGTAGAAAAAAGTTTATATTCTACTTTCACTTTGATGATTAATGGAGTACAAGAACCTGTCGGAGAGATTAGAATCGCTGTTTTTGACTCAGAAAATAGATTCCTGGAAAAACCTAGATATGCCGAAATAGTACCTGTTGTAAATCCTATAATTGAATGGCAATTAAAGGATCTAGCTTACGGTCAATATGCTATTGCCGTCTATCACGATAAAAATAAAAATGGGAAGTTAGATACAAATATATTAGGTATTCCACTTGAACAGTACGGTTTTTCCAACAATGCTAGAGGTAAATTTGGCCCAGCAAGCTGGAGCGAGGCAAAATTTACTGTTAAAGCCCGCAGTGCAGTACATCACATACAGCTAAAATAATAATACCTCACTTTAATTTGGAGCCGATTAATTCGGATTAAGATGAAGAAGTAAAGGGTATTTCAACAAATTAGATATGTACAGCTGTTCCGGTAATACTAACCATCAACATACTTCCAGTCTGCCCTGTAATAGTTTCGTAGTCTACATCTATACCTATTATTGCATTAGCGCCAATTTGATTAGCTTTCTCTTCTAATTCACTAAATGCAATGCGTCTTGCCTCTTTTAGTTCTTTTTCATACGAAGCAGATTGACCACCAACAATATTTCGAATACCCGCAAAAAAATCTTTGAATATATTTACCCCAAGTATGGCCTCACCCGTAATAATGCCAAGATATTGATTAATAACTTTTCCTTCTAGATTGTTAGTTGTTGTCATAATCATGAGCATAATCCCAAATTGATTTGTTTTGTATATGATACGCTTTGGTATCATGAGTAATTACTATGTATCAATAAAACATTATAAAGCAAAAAAAAAGCCATCTCAACTGAGAAGGCTTTTAATAATATTTCAATTATCTTTAACGACGAAAATTATCTCTTCTTGGCCGCTCCTCTCTTGGTCGTGCCTCGTTTACTTTAACGGATCGACCATCAATTTCTGCGCCATCTAAGTCTTCAATAGCAGATTTTGCTTCATTATCATCATCCATCTCAACGAATCCAAAACCTTTAGATCGCCCAGAGTATTTGTCTGAAATAACTTTTGCGGAACTAACTGTTCCATAAGCTTCAAAGACTTCTCGTAATTGGTCATCAGAAACCCCATAGCTAAGATTTCCTACGTAAATGTTCATATCAAAAAATAGTTAAGTAATTAAAGTTACGGAGAGAAGCAGACAGCAACAGCTACAGGATTCAAAGAAACGTACATCTGGATATCTTACCCTATCCATTTATAAATTACGGTATTAATCAACCAACACCAACAAAATTATCCACAACCATATGTATGAGAGACTAAATCCCTAAGTTAATTCAGATTATTCGATTTTTTGAAGGATTGCTCAGCCATATTCTTATGGAATTCCTGCAACCTATTTTGTATCTCATTGGAGCTATTGGCCAAAATTCTGCAGGCTAGTAGCCCTGCATTCTGAGCTTTTCCGATAGCAACGGTGGCAACAGGGATACCGTTGGGCATCTGCACAATCGAATAAAGACTATCCAAACCGCCTAAAGCTGATGTTTGAATAGGTACACCAATAACGGGTAAGATTGTATGACTTGCTATCATACCTGGAAGGTGTGCAGCACCACCAGCACCAGCAATAATAACTTTTAGACCCCTAAGCAAGGCACTTTTGGCATATTCTGTCATATAATCGGGCGTCCTATGAGCCGATATTACTTTTTTCTCATAGCTAACGCCCATCGTGTCCATTATTTCTGCGGCTTCTTTCATGGTAGCCCAATCACTATCGCTTCCCATAATTAATCCAATCTCAATATTGTTCGTCATAGGAGCACTCCTTAATATTTAATTTATACTTAAAACTACATATAAGAGTAACAACAAAAAAATGCATGAATGAACTATTAAATCTGAATATTTTCAGTTAAGCTCCTAGCTCGTTTGTAGACGCTATCGATATTATCTCCTAAAAGAGTATAATGACCCATTTTTCTTCCAATTTTACTCTCAAATTTTCCATAAATATGCAAGTGACCGTTGGGTTCGGACATTAGCTGTTCATTAAATTCAATTTGAGCCTTTCTATTTTGGGTACCTAAAAGGTTTATCATAACGCAGGCAGGTTGGGTAAGTTTTGACGATCCAAGTTTTAGCCCTAGTATTGCTCGAATATGATTTTCAAATTGAGATGTTACACAGCCTTCTATGGAGTAATGACCTGAGTTATGAGGACGAGGAGCCGACTCATTCAATAAAATATTGCCAGTTGGAGTGTAAAAAAATTCAAAGGCAACAATACCTCGAGTGCCCAAGACTTTCATAGCTTCTAAAGCACGCTTCTGAGCTAATTTTTTGATGGAATCTGGTACTCTTGCTGGGGTTACCACCGCCACACAAATATGGTTTGATTGAACAGTTTCACAACATTCATATACCAAATACTCTCGCCCGTTGTAAGCAACTTGAACCGCTAATTCGTGAGTGAAATTGATAAATGCCTCAGCTAAGATATCTTGACCATTTGACCCACCTAGTTTATTAAATATCTTTACTGCTTCGTCTAGATTAGAAACGGTTTCACTTCCATATCCGTCATATCCACCTTTGGATGACTTTAATACATAAGGCCAACCATATTGGCGGCCAAACACTTTTAAATCATTACTTCTAGCAATTTGCTTATATGGAGTTACAGGTATTCCTGATTTTTCAAAGCTTTGTTTCTCAATTATTTTGTTTTCAATTTTTGAAAAGCTTTCAGGACTTGGATAAATAGGGGTGCCTGAATTCTTTTGTACCTGATTGAGTACCTGTGAATCTATGAACTCATTTTCTAAGGTTAATACATCGCACTGTTGAGCAAATTCAGTCATTGCTTTTACATCACTGAAGTTGCCAGTAGTTATCCTGGGGCTCATATAATGCATTGGTTCATGACTTTTACGGTCTGTGTATGCAGCGACTTGAATGCCCATTCTATAAGCTTCAATAGCACTCATTTTAGCTAATTGACCTGCCCCTAAAAAACCAATGGTAAATGAAGCAGGGATAATTCGTGACTTGGCGATGAAACTTTTGGGCCCTTTGATATTGGTCATTTTTACCTTGATGGGTTAATTAATAGGTTACAAACTATCGTAGAGACTGTAAAATAACGTGAACGTATGTTAGCTAAAAGTATAATTTGATTGAATTAGTATGCAGCTAAGAAATGAATGTACAATAAAGCATAGTATTGTGTATTTTTTTGAACAAATAAAATTCAATGGATATAGAAAAAAAATTACTACAACTCAAAGCTCGTTATAATGAATTGAATACAGCAATGAGTGATCCTGCCATATTCGATGACCCTGAAAATTATACCAAGCTTACTAAGGAAAGAAGTGATCTGAAAGAGGTTGTTAAGGATTTCGATCGATATACTGAATTGAAGCGATACTATGAAGGAAATATCGAATTAATTCAGATGAATGAAGATTCTGAAATCACCGAGATGGCTATGTCTGAGAATAAAGAATTGAAGGCTGAATTAGGCCAACTTGAGGAAGAGCTCAAGATTAAGTTAGTACCAAAAGATCCAGAGGATTCTAAAAATGCAATAATCGAGATTAGAGCGGGTACAGGCGGGGATGAGGCGGCTATATTTGCGGGAGATTTATTTGCGATGTATCGCCGGTATTCCGACGATTTGGGGTGGAAGCATCAAATACTAAGTTTGAATGAGTCTGAAAAAGGCGGTTACAAAGAAATTAGTTTTTCTTTGGAAGGATACGAGGTTTTTGGAAAAATGAAGTATGAATCTGGGGTACATCGGGTTCAACGAGTTCCTTCAACAGAGAGTCAGGGTAGAGTACATACCTCTGCTGCAACCGTAGCAGTCTTACCCGAAGTAGAAGATGTGGATATTCATATAAACCTAAGTGATTTACGCATCGATACATTTCGTGCAAGTGGGGCTGGAGGTCAGCACGTAAACAAGACGGATTCAGCTATTCGAATAACTCATGAACCTACAGGTATTGTTGCTGAGTGTCAACAAGAGCGTTCACAGCATCAAAATAAGGAAAAAGCGATGGCTATGCTTCGCGCGAGAATGTACGATATTGAGTTGGAAAAGAAACAAAAAGCCAGAGCTGCAGAGAGAAAAAGTCAGGTCTCCACCGGTGACCGATCTGCAAAAATTAGAACTTATAATTATCCGCAGGGCCGAATAACCGATCACCGAATTAATCTTACTCTGTATAATCTTGATGCGGTTATGAAAGGCCAGTTGCATGAAGTCATAGAGGGACTCCGCATTCAGGATAACCTAGAAAAAATGCAATATATGGTAGAGTAGTATTTACACGTTTACCGATTCTGCAGGATATTGAATTACAGTCTTGGGGCGGCATTTAAAAGTGATTTGCTGGCTTGGGATTCAAACTGCTTAAAATTGTATACAAACATTTGTGCTAATTCTTTAGCTTTTTTATCATACTCCATTGCATCCTCCCAAGTATATCGAGGGATCAAAATTTTGGAGGGGACATCAGGTACTTGAATGGGCACTTGGAATCCAAAGATTGGATCTTTTACGTATTCCATATTATTAAGTTTTCCGTCGATGGCCTCACTGAGCATTTTCCGGGTATACTGTAATTTTATACGTTTCCCAGTACCAAATTCACCACCAGTCCATCCGGTATTTACCATCCAAACTTTCGCTTTATGCTTTTTGATTTTATCAGCCAATAACTCAGCATATACAGTTGGATGTAAAGGCATAAAAGGGGATCCAAAACAAGCCGAAAAGGTTGCTTGTGGCTCAGTAACACCTCTTTCGGTTCCGGCTACTTTTGCAGTATATCCACTTATAAAATGGTACATAGCCTGTTCGGGCGTAAGTCTTGAGATAGGTGGTAGTACCCCAAAGGCATCTGCCGTAAGGAAAATAATATTCTCAGGATGATTTCCCATACCAGTCTCGCTGGCATTTGGAATAAAGTTGATAGGATATGAACACCGCGTATTTTGAGTAAGACTTACATCATTAAAATCGGGTTCTCGATTTTTATCTAAAATTACATTCTCAAGTATAGTACCAGGCATCTTGGTGGTTGCATAAATCATGGGCTCACTTTTTTCACTAAGATTAATCGTCTTAGCGTAACATCCGCCTTCAAAGTTGAATATTCCCTCATCGCTCCAGCCGTGCTCATCATCACCTATTAGAGTTTTTGAGGGATCAGCAGATAGCGTCGTTTTTCCTGTTCCTGAGAGTCCGAAAAATACAGCAGATTTCCCATATTTGTCATGATTTGCAGAGCAATGCATGGCCATAATACCCTTTTTGGGAAGTAAATAATTCATCACTGAAAATATACCTTTTTTTACCTCGCCAGAATACATAGTTCCGCCGATAAGTATAATCTTCTTCTCAAAATTACAGAGAATAAAGGTACTGCTATTTGTTCCATCGACTTTTGGATCTGCTTCGAAAAAAGGGGCTGCTAAGACTGTAAAATCTGGTTCAATATTCACTAATTCCGTCTCACTAGGGCGGATAAACATATTGTGCGTGAACAGGGCATGGTAGGCCACTTCACTAACTACCCTTACGGTTAATCGGTTATTAGTATCGGCACCACAAAAAGCATCTTTAACAAAAAGACGTCTATCCCTGAGATATTTCTGGATTTTGCTAAAGAGATTATTAAATACGTCCTCACTAGCGGGTTGATTTATTTCACCCCAATCTATTTCATCTTGTATTGAAGGCTGCTCTATAATAAAACGGTCTTTTGGGGAGCGACCAGTAAATTTACCTGTGTGTACGAGTAAGGCATGATCAGTGGTTAACGTTGCTTCCCCATGAATAATGGCATGTTCATAGAGTTCTGGTGGGTTTAAATTCCAGTACACTTCATCGTTTTTGTCTAATCCTATATAGTCTAGTCCCATCTTACTTCGGGGATGTACATTGTAGTTGGCTTTCATAGCTCTGTTTTATATCGTTTTAAGCAGTCTTTTATTTGGCTAAATGGGATAATACTTGAGAGATAACAAGCATTCAATTGAGTTTCAACATATCATTCTCCAAACAATAATAAGGAGCTTATCAATAACTCTCAAAATTAGCTTTAGGTTTCAGAAAAGTAGTGCCAAAAAAGTACCTTTAAGTCATTGATTATCTGTAGCTTGGTTTCCATCTTTTTTTTTTAATAATCTTTGAAGCCTAGAAGCTCAATCACTAGTACTGATACTTGTGAGCTTCTGTTGCACAAAAGCAAAATAGTTAATAGGTCTTTTATTTGGAGGATACTAGAATTTAAAGGTGTGAAATAAACTTGACAAAAAAAATGCGAATTGTAAAAGCATGGTTTTACTTGCAATTATAGTCTGTAGACATGAGAAAAAAACAGAAATACTAAGCGTCAACTTTAATATCTTTTAAATCTAAGTTAATAGAATGAGTAGAGTTATGAACACTATCGATCATAAAGATTTTGAGGCGATAATTGGTTTAGAGGTACATGCCCAATTATTAACTCAAAGTAAAGCATTTGCCCCAGTAGTTGCGCAATATGGCCAAGCTCCTAATACCCAAATTAGTCCACTGTGTTTAGGACATCCAGGTACTTTACCATTAGTAAATGAGAATCTCATTCGTTATATCATTAAAATGGGTTTGGCTACTAATTGCTCTATTGCACCCAAATCAATATTTGCCAGAAAGAATTATTTTTATCCTGACCTCCCAAAAGGGTACCAAATTTCACAGTTTGATACGCCTATTTGCGAAGGTGGATACATAGATATAGAGGTAGGAGGAGGCATTAAACGTATAGGAATTACTCGAATCCACATGGAAGAGGACGCTGGGAAATCCATTCATGATCAAGATCCTTACAACACGCTAGTCGATCTAAACCGTGCAGGCACTCCTTTAATTGAAATAGTTTCAGAACCAGATTTACGCACTCCAAAAGAAGCATATGCCTACCTTACAAAGATAAAGCAGATTGTTCAATACCTTGAGGTTTGCGATGGAAATATGGAAGAGGGAAGTCTTCGATGCGATGCTAATGTATCGGTAAGACTAAGGGGAAAAGAAAAATTTGGTATACGTACAGAGCTTAAAAACATGAACTCATTTAGGAACGTTGAAAAAGCCATTGATTTCGAAATTTATCGGCAAATAGCACTCATAGAAGCCGGGGGAGAAGTCGTGCAACAAACCCGGCTATGGGACACCAGCAAAATGGAAACTCGTATCATGCGATCAAAGGAAGAGGCGCACGATTACCGATACTTTCCGGATCCAGATCTTCCACCCATTATCGTGACTGATGATTTATTAGAAGACATTAAGGCAGAGTTACCCGAGCTTGCTCATATTCGTCAAAAGCGATTTGTGGAGCAATATCAACTCAGTGAAATTGACGCAGTTACCTTAACGGAGAATCGATATTTAGCAGATTTTTTTGAAGAGTTGATCTCTGAAAGCGGTCATGTAAAAGCTACAGTTAGTTTAGTCTTAAGTGACGTACTCCGGGTGTTAAATGATCAGAGTATTAGCATACAAGAATTTTCTCTGTCAGTATCAAGATTGGCAGAGTTATTAGACTTAAGAACTTCAGATAAGATAAGCTCTACTGCCCAGCAGACTATTTTTAATGCTATGTTAGAACAGGATACTCCACCACTTGAATTGGCCAAATCGTTAAATCTATTACAGGTATCGGATTCAAATTATATGGATGAACTGGTTAAGCAAGTTATTAGCACCAACCCAGATGAAGCAAGGAGATATAAAGATGGAAAAAAGCAATTAATGGGATTTTTTGTTGGGCAGGTGATGAAGGTCTCTAAGGGAAAAGCAAATCCTAAAATGGCTAATGAATTTGTTCGCAAATATTTGGATTGAGAATTTAATCTAAAATTGTAGTAAAGAAACAAGCCAATAATAACAGCATTAATGGCAGTAAGGAAAAAAATGAACGGACAAATATCAAAAAGACCCCTATTCTTTGAGGGAGTTACCATCCGTTTGGGCATCAAAAAGGCTTTATTCATTATAATATTTATTTTAATTGGAAGCCGATGTGACCGACCTGAGCTAATGAATACGAGTTTCTTTGCTGTTGAAATTGATGTAACGGATTCTTTGGATCAAACTCGTAATCGTCAAGGTTTTGAATTCTTGTTATACTCTCAAAAAACGGAAAATAGTTCGATAGACACCCTATTTATTGGTAAAACCGATAGTATGGGTAGAATTGAGAGCACAATAAGCTTCAATGAAGCTGGAGCTTATCCTCTCCAAATAAGTCGCGATAGGAGTCCAATTTTGAACATGAGAGTATTATTGGCTCCAGATGATTCAGTACTATTCACTGGAGAATTCCCAGAGATTGGCCAAACATTGAAGGTAGATTCAAGAGAGCAGCGAGCGGTAGATGTTTTTGATCGAGTTGATGCAGGATTTACCCGCACTAGGCGATTTATTGCTATGGGAGCACTTGCGGATACCGCTATTGCCGATGAATTACGAAAATGGGCCAATTTATATGAAGAGGTGCATAAGGATTATCCTGGAACGTTTGCCTCTTCATTTGCACTAGAGGCGGCAGTTCTAATTCTCTCAGACATTGACCAACAAAAAATGATGTCGCTCATAAATGAAGGTCTCGAAAATGAACAGTCTTTGGGACTTGCCATAACAGTTGGAAAGGACTATATAAGTACAATCAATGGATTTGACAAAGGTGTTAAATATTTGGATTCATTAAAGTCAATTGTTTCTGATAAAGAGCAAACCCGAGTAATTGATCAAATGCTTATAGAGTTGTACTATGATTCCTTGCGAATAGAGCAAGGGAAAGAGAGCATAGCGCGATTTAGGCACTTCTACGAAGACGAAGAAGATTTATCATTTTGGTATAAAAATATGCGTTTTGAGCTCGAAGATTTAACGCCGGGTACTTTTATTCCAGCCTTTAGTTTTGTTAGCACAGAAGGGGATACTATTAATGAAGAGAGTATTAAAGGAGCCCCTACTTTACTAGAATTTACCCTAATGGAAAATGGATTATATCAGCAACAATACGAGGAATTAACGATTAGTTATCAACTATTTTCTCCTCGAGGATTCCAAATTTATACCATGGCCTTTGACGAAAGTAAAACCACAATTTGGGCGTTTTTTGAAGAAAGAGATCGCTTTTGGTCTATCGCAGAACCGCATACGATGAATCGAAAATCCCTGGTTGAAACTTTCAATATCCAATACTATCCAACGTGGATACTCCTCGATGCTGAAGGCCGAATTATCAGGAAATTTATTGGGGAGGAATTGGATGATTTTATCCCCTACCTCATACCACACTTAAACTCGAACTAATACTACAATTTCGATATTATGCGTAAATTTTTAATTGCAGGTAACTGGAAGATGAATGGGGGAGAACAGTTTACCTTTGACTTATTATCAGTCATAAAGAATCAAAAACCGGCTATTTCTGAAGATATAGATGTATTAGTTTGTCCGAGTTTTGTGTCATTATCGATTGCAATCGATCAACTTCACAAAAGCGATGTTCTCGTGGGGGCACAAAATATACACGAAGCAGAAAAAGGGGCGTATACTGGTGAAATAAGCGCATCTATGTTGGTAGAGGCAGGTTGTAGTTACGTACTTCTAGGGCACTCTGAGCGTCGTGCTTATTATCATGAAGATGACGCTTTAGTACATAAAAAATTACAAACTGCCCTACGCAATGAACTAGCACCAGTAGTTTGTGTGGGGGAACTATTAGATGAACGAAAAGAAAACCGACATTTCGAGGTGGTTAAAGCACAAACCTTAGCTACATTCGAAGGTCTAACCTATGAGCAGGCCGTTCAAGTAGTTGTCGCTTACGAACCTGTTTGGGCTATTGGTACTGGAGAGACTGCCAGCCCAGAACAAGCACAAGAAATGCATGCGTTTATACGATCAATTCTAGCTGAACAATTTGGAGACGCTGCTAATGCTATACGTATAATCTACGGAGGTAGTATGAAGCCTGCTAATGCCCAGGAGTTATTAAGCCAACCAGATGTTGATGGTGGTTTGATTGGAGGCGCAAGTTTGGATGCAAAAAGTTTTGTTAGCATCATTGAGATAGCAGAAAGCTTAACCAATTCTGTCAGAGAGATCGATTCTCCAACAACCTTAGAGGAAGATTAGTACTATGAAGGTATTACTAATAGGAAGTGGTGGAAGAGAACACGCATTGGCATGGGCTTTATCTCGATCACCTTTATGTGATACCTTGTTTATAGCACCAGGTAATCCAGGAACTCAGGCATGTGGAGTGAATGTAGCTTTGAATGCTTTAGATTTTGAAAAAGTGCTTGAGTTCATTGAAAAAAAAGAAATTGGACTTACGGTCGTTGGCCCAGAGCAACCTTTAGTAGCTGGAATATCTGACTTTTTAGAAGGGAAAGGGCATTCTGTTTTCGGACCTAGTACAGTCGCTGCACGATTAGAGGGTAGTAAACAATTTGCCAAGGATTTTATGGTACGTCATGATATACCTACAGCAGCGTATAAGGCGTTTGAAGGAGATTATTTTACCCAAGTTCTAGAATACGTGGACGCCAAAAATGAGTATCCCGTAGTATTAAAAGCAGATGGGCTAGCAGGTGGGAAAGGAGTGTTGATTCCTGAAAATAGAGAAGAGCTTTTGGCTGGCTTGGAAGAGCTTTTCAAGGGTACATTGCGAGCCGCAGCACAGACATTGGTACTCGAAGAATTCATGCCTGGTGAGGAAGCATCCGTTTTTGCTTTGTGTGATGGGGAACACTTCGAAATAATAGGAACTGCACAGGATCATAAGCGACAACTCGATGGTGACAAAGGTCCAAATACAGGTGGGATGGGGGCATACTCACCATCGCCGCTTCTTCAAAAAGATATGCTTCAAATGGTCTCCGAACAAATTATCGCCCCCACTGTAGCAGGTATGGCCGCTGAAGGGAATCCCTTTAAAGGGTTTTTATATGTAGGTTTAATGATGACTCCTGAAGGTCCCAAGGTGGTTGAATTTAACTGCAGGTTTGGTGATCCAGAATGTCAGGTTATTATACCCAGGCTCCAAAGTGATTTACTTACTCACTTAGTTCAAAGCACAAAGGGAGCACTTCAAGGCGAAGACATCGTATTTGATGATCAATACAGAACAACAGTGGTTCTTGTTTCGGGAGGCTATCCACTTAGTTATCAGAAAGATTTTCCGATTTTTGGTGTAGATAAGATCCAACAAACTGATGACTTTCAAATTTTTCATGCAGGTACAAAGCAGTATGGAGGCCAACTATGCACTGCAGGTGGGCGGGTACTGAATGTGGTTGGTACCGGTGAAACACTACATGAGTCGATTTCGATGGCATATAAAGGTCTTGAAGCCATTTCGTTTGAGGATATGTTTTATCGTAAAGATATTGGTGCTAAAGGATTGAACCATGTTTCATGAATATGTTCTGTAATCATATCTACCGTAATTTAAGGGCTTTATTAGCCACCCGAATCCCTAAATCTATTTTGCAATCCCGTCATTTGTTTAGAAAAAAAGCACCAGAAAGGGCGGTGTTTCTTATAGTCTCATATATATGGTTGGTGATATTTGGAAGTGTAGCTAAAAATGGTGGAGTTGTAGCCGAGGTCAGAATCGATACGATTCAACAAGCTAATATACTTAATCAGCAAATTGCGGATAATACAACAAGCCAATATTTAGCAAAATTATCCGAATCACAGGGCATTAGCCATTACAGTTCAATGGTCAATCCTATACCTATAGCTACCTTTACCCAAGCTTCAGCCATGGTAAAGGGACTTAATGGAGTCATTGTTAGTGATCAGACCGAGCATAAGATGTATCTTTTTACAACAGATGGACAGCTAGGTATTGAGGCAGGTGGAATTGGTCATGGAACAGAATCGTTAAATACACCGACTGATCTAGCTAGTAAAAATGGACTAAAAATATATGTAGCAGACCGTGAAAATGGGCGTGTCAAAATTTTAGATCATGAATTGCACTATTTATCTAGTTTGGATATTAGCAGAGCTAACACAGATTATGGTATGGGACTAGATCTTTTCATAGCTAATTCCAGCTGGAAACCAGAAAAACTGTGCCTTGTTAGTAGTGGGCATTTACAGGTTTGGGACGCGCTTAGGAAAGGAATACATCGCTTTAATTCTAAAGGCGATTATCTTGGATTTAGTGTCCTCTACGAAGCTATAGGCCATATAACTGACATGCAATGTAAGGCCGATTATATTGAGTTAAATAGTGCTCAAAGCAAAAAAATTGCTCGCATGAGTGTCAATGGACTTTGGTTAGATAGTTATGATATTACTCGAGATCGTGCTTATCAATCGCATATTTCTTTATCAAACTATGCCGATAAATGGGATGAGTTTGAACAAAAGTATGGGCTTTGGGTAGAATCAATTAGAGAAGGAACTCGGTTGTGGATCTTGTTTGAGCGCGCGTTGTTCTCATTTGATATTATACAATAACAGGATCACTAAAAGCGAAATGGTTTCTAATACTTTTGTTGATGTGAATAAGTCCTTTTCCATACCAAATCAGTCTTTTGAGCAAATACGGAGAAAGATACCAGAACTCTACAAATCATTAACTGAATCGACCAGTCCATTTTTTTTAAATCATGCTCTAAGTTTTGAAGAAAAATTAACCCAAATATATGTTTTTCAACACATTTTGAATCCAGTGTATAAAAGGTATTGTACTTCTTTAGGCTGGTCAGTCGAAGATTATTCACGCTGCTTTGATGAATTACCTCCTTTATTGCCTGTGCAAGCATTTAAAGACGCAGAGGTATGGACTCATAATGCTTTAATAGGTGATAGGGACATATCAACTCACTTCCCGAATTTGAAAGCTAGTACTCAACCTTTAGAGTTTTTTAGTAGTGGGACCTCTGCAATGCAGCGGAGCCGTCATCGTGTGCTAGATCCAGCCTATTATGATGCTTCTATTCGGGCATCATGGCAAGCAAGATTTGGTAAGGAAAACTGGATTATTTGGGCATATACACCTGGCTATTCTGAAAACCCACAGTCTTCCTTGCTATATATGATTAACCGGCTAATGGAGTGGGACCATACTGAACAAAGTCGCTACTTATCCCTAAACCAGTGCCTGCCAATGAACCAATTACATGAACTCGTGGCAGAGGGACACCAAGTAATGCTTTTTGGGGCTTCGTTTGGGTGGTTAGACCTGATAGAACTACACGAGCGAGAGACAGTACCATTGAACCTACCAAAAGAGTTAACCATTATGGAAACGGGGGGTATGAAGACCTTTAGACGCTCCATCTCAAGATTAGAGTTGTTTGATCGTTTAGTACAAGGATTTAATTGTCTACCCGATCAGCTTTATACCGAGTATGGGATGACAGAGTGCCTGAGTCAGTCTTATACTTCCAATGGACTGTGGCTGCAGTGTCCGGAATGGGTAAAGGTGGTTGTGGTAGATTCGGATGAACCCAATAAATTGTTAGAGCCAGGGCAAGAAGGTCGGATTGGGATAGTTGATTTGGCTAATATCTATTCTTGTAGCTTTTTGTTGACGGGTGATCGGGGAGTGAAGGACGAGAAAGGAGACTTTCAAATATTAGGACGATGGGAACCAACATCTATGCGTGGTTGTAACTTTTTAATAGAGCAAGATGGATAGTTCAGCCCTGCAAAATTCAAATCAAATGAATTCGAATAAGCCACATCAAGCGGGTAAGAGTTTGATTAAGCAGACGAAACATAGAGCATATCTTTTACAGAAACACCTAATCGAGTGGTTTAATAATGAGCAATCCGGAATGCAAACAGCCATTCAACAAAGTATTTTAGGCACCGATTTTACTTCAGAGGATATTGATTTTCAGCTTTCTTCTATTAAATCGCGTTTAGAAGCGGGCGATATAGTATACTGGGTGAAACAATGTTACGGGGTTGAGGACAAACAAGAACTAAATCAAAAAAGAGAACATGTACAAGATGACTTAGATTCTCAATCGTTCGAACAAGCGCATGTGTTATGTATTCATGCTGGTAATCTACCCTTAGTCGGTTTGCAGGATGCTATCGCTGTTTTATTATCAGGTCATAATTATACAGGCAAAATTTCTCGAAAAGACCCCTACCTCTTAGTTTCTATACTAAAATGGTTGGTTCATAGAGGTTGGAAATCACAGATTAAGCATTGGACCATTGAAACAACAGATATTCCCGCAAAAAACTTTCAGACAGTACTTTTTTCAGGATCAGAATCATCCTTGGAAAGCCTTAGAGCTATCTTAATCAAAGCTCAAATAATAGATATACATACAAACTGGTTAAATCGTACAGCATCATTTTCAATGGCCTATTGCCCAAACAAAGAAATGGCTAAAAAATATTCTGATCAGCTCATCGAAGCGATGGTCAGGCATGATGGAAAAGGCTGTAGGTCAGTAGGTGTAATTGTATCCCCCGTTGGGCTCAACGAACTGCAAAAACCACTAGAAAATGCATTAAAAAGTGTCTTCTATAAGACAGAAACTGCAGGTATATCCGATTCGAAGGTTCAAACGCAAGGGGTTAATCGAAACAGATTGGCTGGTGTGGCTTATAAAAAAGCATATAATTTGGCTATAGCTCGTGCATTCATATGTGTTGGTGATTGGTTCATAGAGGAGCATTCTTTTGAGTATTTATCTGAGCCAAGAAGTAATAGACTGGTTTACTGGGTTAAAGGCGATGAAGAAACGTTAGGCAGTTTGGTGGAGCGTTTTGGTTTTGCCCTTCAGAGTATTTACTATTTAGGAGCTGATATCCCTGCCTTTAAAGGCTTACTCAATGATATCACTAATGTTGAATCCATTGACTTCGCCCAGTGTCCTCCTTTATATTGGAAGCCTGATGGGGTAGACATACTAAGGTATCTTTGTCCTTTCACTATTTAATTCTTTTATGCCTATTTTAGGCGCTTTATAATTGAGCCCTAATGACCTCAACCTTTTCACCAGGTTGATGGGTATAATTGATTTACAATAACGACCCTTTAGATTGAAATACTCTTTTATGCATTCATATAATCCAGCAGCCATTGAAAAGAAATGGCAAACATATTGGCTACAGCACCAGACGTTTAAAACCCCTACTGATCGTAGCAAGCCAAAATATTATGTTTTGGATATGTTTCCTTATCCGAGTGGATCTGGATTGCATGTGGGACATCCAGAAGGATATACTGCGACTGATATAATAGCACGATATAAGCGAATGATGGGTTTTAATGTACTTCATCCGATGGGTTGGGATGCATTTGGCTTACCTGCCGAGCAGTATGCTGTAAAGACGGGGACTCATCCAAGTATTACCACCGAACACAACATCAAAAGATTCCGTGAACAGTTACAAGCTATTGGATTCAGTTATGATTGGGATAGAGAAATAAATACAACAGATCCTAATTATTTTAAATGGACTCAATGGATTTTCTTGAAACTTTATGAAATGGGTCTGGCCTATGAGGATGAGGTTGCAGTGAATTGGTGTCCAGAATTAGGCACTGTTTTAGCCAACGAGGAGGTAATTGATGGAAAAAGTGAGATAGGTGGCTATCCTGTCGTTCGGCGTCCAATGCGTCAATGGATCCTTAAGATAACCGCCTATGCTGAGCGTTTACTTCAGGATTTAGATGATCTTGACTGGCCTGAATCGTTGAAAGATATGCAGAGAAATTGGATAGGAAAGTCAGTCGGTGCTGAAATTGATTTCAAAATTCAGGAATATGATTCAGAGCAGATTAGGGTGTTTACAACGAGACCTGATACATTGTTTGGTGTTACATATATGGTACTTGCACCGGAGCATCATTTGGTGGATAAGATTACAAGTGAACAACAACGTTCAGCCGTACATGAGTATGTGAAAAATGCGGCTACCAAATCGGATTTAGATAGACAAGAACTTTCGAAGGAGAAAACGGGAGTCTGGACAGGCGCTTTTGCGATTCATCCAGTAACTAATAAGCAGATTTCCATATGGATTGCGGATTATGTACTTGTTAGTTACGGAACAGGCGCTATCATGGCCGTACCTGCGCAGGATGAGCGAGATTGGGAGTTTGCCGAGGCCTTTGATTTACCCATAGTACGTACGGTTCAACCCGAGGAAGGGTTTACCGGCAAAGCCTATACAGGAGATGGTCTCGCCATTAACTCTGAATTTTTGAATGGAATGGGAGTGGATGAGGCAAAAAACACCATGATTCAATGGTTGGAAGATAATAGAGTAGGTTCAAAAGCTATAAACTATAAGCTCCGTGACTGGTTGTTTTCTAGGCAGCGATACTGGGGTGAACCTTTCCCCATACTTCACACCGACAAGGGTGTGATTCCTTTATCCGAAGATCAGCTCCCTTTAGAGCTTCCAGTTGTAGATAGATATCAACCTACCGGTGATGGAGAGCCCCCTTTAGCTAACGCAACTCAATGGGTTTATACCATCGACCCTGCCACAGGTAAGCCCGCTAAACGTGAAACTAACACTATGCCTCAGTGGGCAGGCTCTTGTTGGTATTATTTGCGGTATATATCCCCAGATTGGGAGGGGGGACCCGTAGATCCTGATTATGAATCATATTGGATGCCGGTGGATTTATATGTGGGCGGTGCTGAACATGCGGTATTACATTTATTATATGCCCGATTTTGGCATAAAGTATTATTCGATTTAGGTGTTGTCAGTACTAAGGAACCATTTCAGAAATTGGTGAATCAGGGTATGATTCTTGGTGAGGTAGAATATACTGCTGCTAAAAAAAATGGAGAATGGATACCTGTTGATTATGCTGATGAGGCTACAGATAGGATTCGTCTATCTGATGAAGATGTAGAGAAAAAAGGGGATCATTTTGTAATCAAGGGCACTAGTATACGCATTGAAGCTAGAGCACATAAGATGTCTAAGAGCCGTGGCAATGTTATAAATCCTGATCAAATTATTGAGAAATTTGGAGCGGATTCACTTCGCTTGTATGAGATGTTCATGGGGCCATTAGAGCAGGTTAAACCTTGGAGTACTAAAGGGGTGGACGGGGTAAACAGATTTTTGCATCGAGCTTGGAGACTCTTAGTTAATGAAGAGGATGGTAAACTCAAGTCCACGATTTGTGAAATAGAACCTACTAAAGAGCAGCTTAAAGTGCTTCATGCAGCGATTAAAAAGGTAAGTCAAGATATTGAAACGATGCGATTTAACACTGCAATATCAGCATTGATGATTTTCGTAAACGAAGCCAATACCTGGAGTCAGATACCTAAAGCTGTATGTCAAAATTTTGTACAAATATTGTCGCCTTTCGCACCTCATATTAGTGAGGAGTTATGGATGAAGTTAGGTCATCATGAAAGTTTAGCTTACCAAGAGTGGCCTGCCTTCGACGAACAACACTTAACAGACGATGAAATAATGTATCCCGTCCAAATTAATGGGAAAGTTCGCGCAGAATTATTCGTTCCAGCTGGCTTATCGATGGATAAGCAATACGTTATTGAGAATGCAAAAGCCCTTGAGAAAATTCAAGGATATTTGGAGGGGGGGCGACTAGTAAAGGAAATATTTGTTCCTATGCGAATCGTAAATTTAGTTATCGCTCCTCAATAGGAGTGTAAGCCATATTTTTTTTACCAACATAGAGTGCTCTAGGGCGTACGAGTCGGTTATGCCCCATTTGTTCCATATAATGGCCGGCCCAGCCAGCAATACGACTCATGGTAAATATACAAGTGTATAAATCCGGCTGAATTCCCATAGAGAAATAAACGGTTGCGGAGAAAAAATCGACGTTTGGGTCTATATTTTTTTCATTTTTCATCGTATTCAACATATCCATTGACCAGCGATATAATTCTTCATGCCCAGTCTCTTCACTTAGTGATTGAGCCATTTTTTGAAGATGGCGAGCTCTAGGATCAAAAGTTTTATATACACGGTGGCCAAACCCCATAATTTTTTCTTTATTGGCCAACTTATCTTTAGTAAATGTAACCGCGTCGGCATCTTTTCCTTGTTCTTCTAGTTCCATAAGCATTTGCATTACAGCAGTATTCGCTCCACCATGAAGAGGACCTTTCAGTGTTCCAATAGCAGCAGTTATAGCTGAATATAAATCTGATAGTGTTCCACCAACGGTTCTACAGGTGAAGGTAGAAGCATTCATACCATGCTCTGCATGGAGTATTAAGCATAAATCTAGAGTCTTCTCAGCTTGCACGCCAGGCTCCTCGCTATTGAGCATATATAGAAAATTAAAGGCAGTAGAACCTGTTGTTTTTGGTTTAACGATTTCCAAGCCGCTTCTAAGTCGAGAAAAAGCTGCGATAATCGTAGGTAATTTGGCGGTAATATTGATTGCTTTTTCGTAATAGGAATCATCGGGTAAATGAATATCAGTTTCAGAGAGCATAGATGTAGCTGTACGCAAAACCGACATGGGCTTTGACTCTTTATCAACACTGTGCAGATAATCAACAACTATTTTTGGAATACCTCTTCGAGCTTGCAATTTCTGTGTTAAATCATCCAATTCAGCTTGCGTTGGAAGACGGTCGTTCCACAACAAAAAACATACTTCTTCAAAGGTGCTTTTTTCTGCCAGCACATCAATGTTGTATCCTGTATAAATGAGCTCACCGTTTTGCCCGTCAATAGAGCTTTTAGTTGTGGAAAAAGCTACTACGCCATCTAAGCCTTTGTTTATAAAAGGGTAAATTGCTTCGTCAAATCCGGTTTGTAAATCGTTTGTCATGGTGTTCCGAATATTAGTTAGGTGTTCAGTTTACTCTTGCCTTTTCCGGTACCATCCATTGCGAGTGTGTGTGAGGACTCTCCGCATCTGTGTAATAAAATAGGATATTGCGTTTTTTTCAAGAGTTAATAATAAGTTAATGAAACCCAGAGAATAAATTAAGTACTTAAAGTGCTTTTTTTGCGGCTTCCCAATGCCTATCCATTTCTTCTAAGCTTAAGTTATTTAAAGAACGATTTTCTTTTTCAGCCTGCTGTTCTATATACCGAAATCGTTTCTCAAATTTTATATTTGTAAGGCGTAAGCTATCCTCGGCATTTAAATCAAAGAAACGTCCCAGATTAACCATAGAAAAAAGTAAATCACCAAATTCTTGGGCTTGCTCCTTGGTCGATCCTGATGAAAGAGTCTCTTTAAACTCTTGGGTTTCTTCCTCTACTTTTCCCCATGCTTCTTTCCACTCAGGCCAATCAAAGCCCATATTTCCCGCTTTTTCTTGCATTCGTTGTGCTCTTATTAGCGCCGGAATAGATTTTGGGAGTCCGTCTAAAGTCGACTTTTTCCCCTCTTTCTTTTTAATCAACTCCCAGTTTTCAGAAACCTTTTTTTCATCATCTGCCACCTGTTCACCAAATACATGAGGATGACGTCTGATCAGTTTTTCCATGAGTGTCTCAATGACATCCTCTATGCTAAACTGGCTATTTTCTGATGCCATAACACTGTGGAATACAACGTGAAGGAGTAGGTCCCCTAGTTCTTTTTTGAATTCTTCAAAATCATCATTTTCTAGAGCTTCTAGTGCCTCATAAACTTCTTCGACCAGATTATCTTTTATAGACTTGTGAGTTTGCTTTCGATCCCATGGGCATTCTTTGCGTAGGATTTGAACTAGAAGTACTAAGTCTTCGAATTTTCGAGATGCATGCATTAGGTTTTTTGCTTTTTCTTTTTTGCTGCGGGAAATAAAATATTATTTAAAATTAGTCGATAACCCGGACTATTTGGGTGTAGTGCTAAATCTGTTGGTGGATCATTTACTCGGTGGGTGTAGTCTTCAGGGTCATGGCCTGCATAAAAGGTATACGTTCCTTGACCAAAGTTACCATGAATATATTTTGCTTGTTCGCGCCCTGGGCTTTCCGCAAGTACAACCACTGAAGATTTTATTTTGGCGATCCGGAAGGCAGTAGTTTGGCCGTAGAAGCCACGTACGCTGCTAACATGATTTTGAGTTAGCATCGTTGGAACAGGATCCCACTTAGCAGAGAACTCAAAAAGTGTGAAAAAATCTAGACTTTGATCGATTTCATCAATAGCAACTGGGACATCAATATCTGCATGTTCATATTCCAATGGATTCAGGCTGATAGTAAAATTTTCGAAAGCCAAGGTTGCGCTATAGTCCAATGATTCCTGTGCACTAGGGTCCGCTGGGTCTCCATCAAAGGGGGTAGGGGCAATGTCGACGCCTTCAGCTGCTAAAGCCACATCGAAGGTATCAGTACCAGAGCACATGGCAAATAGAAAACCACCCTTACCCACATATTCTTTGATGGTTTTAGCTACAGCTAGTTTCTGTTCACTGACTTTATTAAAACCCAACTCTGCTGCCATTGCTTCCATTTGTTTTACCTGAGTTATATACCATGGATTATTTCTATAGCTAGCCCAAAACTTCCCATATTGTCCGGTAAAATCTTCATGATGTAAATGCAGCCAATCATAATTCTGTAGTGTACCTTGTAGTACTTCAATATCCCAAATTTTGTCATATTCAATCTCCGCATAACTAAGTGCAAGGGTTACAGCATCATCCCAAGGCAGTGTTTGATTAGGGGTATAAACAGCGATTCGAGGCGCTTTTTCTAGGTTCACAACGGATGTGTTCGATCCAGGAGATTCAAGCTCTTGCGTTATTCGAGTGGCCTGTGAGTTACTGATAATCTCAATGGTAATATTTTTTAAGCGTGCTTCTCTAATTAGCTCAGTATTTTCTTCGGTCATGAATGAACCGCCTCTATGATTTAATAACCATGTAGCTTTACCTCCAACTATCAGATGGTTAAAGATGAGTCCATAGGCTTTTAAATGATTCCCCTGAGTTTCATCCATGGGAATAAAGAGTTGTTGAGCACTAATAGGTGTAAGTAGGTTTTTCCAGAGGAACAAACTAATGAGGACTAGTCGGCTGAGGCTCCACCATGGATTCCGAATAAATTGGTTTGGATATTTGAAGTAATTCAAATAGGTCATGAGCGAATATTTAAATCGTTTATTACTTTGCGAGCAAGCGGACTATAAAAACCACTTGGGAAAGACAAAATCAAATCCTCATAATACGAATACAAGGTCTCTGAACTAATTGAGGAAGAATCTTGTGCCGATAAGTAGAACGCAGCTTGTGCTCGTAGCCACATGAGATTTTCTCTTAATGGTGTACTCTTTTGATTAACTAAGTAATCGTTCAACGTCGTTACATAATCTTCTAAATCAGCTCCTAAAGAATAAAGTACTTTGAAAGCATAGCCAGAAAAAGGATTGCTATGGTCACGCGCAATTTCCCAAAGCATTGCTTTGGCCTTAGCGTTATTGCCTTTAAGCTCTTCAAGCATGGCCTTTGGGAAAGTTATATTAAATTGAGAAGTAGAATCCATGGCCGTTATGATTTGTAGCCAAAGGCGTAGTTCTAATGCATTATTAGCATAATATGACGTATACTGCCGGCCTAAACTTTTGAGCTGTAAAGCGGAAAATTCATAATCTTGAGAGTAGAAGTCAGATAATGCTAAATAGTAGCGCGTTCTTTCGGCCATTTCTCCTACTTTTGCAGAACGGTTTGACCGGGCGAGTAACAATCTGGCTTCTGTGAACGACTCATTTGTTATGGCAAGTCGACCTTTCAGATAATTCAACTCCTCGGAGAAGTTATCTGTTAGGCGTTCGAGTCGTTGTATAATTTTCTGCGCTTGCACTAAATCTCTATCAAAATCTAAGTATAATTCAGCTAAGCGAAGGTGCACATTAACACTATTTTGATAATTAGGGGCTTCTGAAAGTATTAAGCTGAGAAGCTCTCTTGCCTGCTCGGTATAGTAGGACTTATCTGATACCGGGATGAGATCATAATCCTCCAAGTATTTTACCCATGATAGCCAAACTTCTGCCTGTTTCTCCAGGGCTTGCCATCTCGTCTCATTATGTCCAATATTAGAATAATAGTGAAAAGAATTAAGTGCCTTCTCATATTCTCTATTCTGTAGTAATTGGTTTCCAACACTGTAAAGCGAATAGGTGAGTGCAGGAGTATTCTCCTCGTATCTTAAAGCGGTATTAAATGCTCGCTCAAAAAGATTGGTTTCCAAAAGCAGCCAAATTTGTAACTCATAGAATTTACTATATAATGGATCATCTGACTGCAATCTCGATAGTAGATCCTCCAATTCTATAATGCTGATGTCATACAATAAAGGATCATTATATCGAAATAAAATCCGTTGGAAACCAGTTGCTTGATTAGGAGAATTTTGTATCAAAGCAAGCCAACTTTTTACAGCCTTATCATAGTTACCTGCCTGCATATGCACCATGGGAATCTCAGAGTTAAATAACATGGGATTCTTGAAATTTATTTGCGCTTTCTCATACACCAACAATGCTTGATCAAAAGCTTTACGGTTAACCATAGTCCTAGCTGTGTTGATATAAAGCTGCAACATCTGTGGATGCGTTTTAAGATTTTCATTCCATAGATTGAATGCGAGTTCTTCATTCCCCAAAAAAAACTGAATTTCACCCTCTATCACGCCTGTTAGAGCTTTATTGCTGCCATTCACCTTATATTTTTGTACTAGTTCTAACGCCCGATCATACTTTTTAAGTTCAATTTCACATTCAATCAAACGATCAAAATAGATAAAGGCATTCGGTTCATTGCGGTGTAATAACTCTAAGATAGGTAAAGCATCATCACAGCGTTGCTCTTGCATTAGCCTTAGCGCAATTTCTAATCGACCTCGGTTGCTATTTGTCTCGCTTTGAGCGAAAGCAGAAGTGCCAATCAAAAGTATCAATATTACAAAAATACTTGCAACGAATGCAGAGCTTAGTTGGGACTGAGACCGTGGAGTAATATATATTGCTTGCCTTAGCATGTGCTTGATTAAATACTCGCTATTGAATTAAGATATATTCATTGAATTGAGACTGCGCTAATTGGCGTTGATTATAATGTGCTTAATTGCAACTCAAGTTTATAACGCTCTTTTAACGAACTAAGTTCAAGATAACATCGACTTAAAGGAAGACCGACTACGTTATAGTAGTCACCCTCGATCTTTTTTACAAAGATAGCCCCCCAGTCATCTTGAATTCCATAAGCACCGGCTTTATCCATAGGTCTGCCCGATGAAACATAATTATGAATGGGATAAGTACTAAGCGCATGGAACCATACCTTGGTACGTTCATGAAAAAGAACTGGTTCTTGAAGTGTTCCTTGCCGATCTACATACTGAAGGCAAACTCCGGTATACACATGGTGATGGGTTCCACTCAGTCGGGCTAAAATCTTGACTGCTTCTTTTTCATTGGTAGGTTTTCCGAGGATATCATTGTCATGAACTACAATAGTATCTGCTCCAATAACTACCGCATTAGAGTAATTCGTTGCGATATCCTTAGCTTTTGCAAGGCTTAATTCTTTCACTAAACTTGTAGGGACCGTGGTTAATGAGTATTCTTTAATCGTGGTTGGTTGAATTACGAAGGGTATGCCTAATTTTTGAAGTAGCGCCTTTCTACGAGGGCTTTGTGATGCTAATATAAGTTGGGTCATATCTTTTATCTACCTTTTGTCCTTATAACTAATAATAGCTAATTTCCAACGGCTAAAAAATTAGCATGTGTAAAGATATGTGAGTATATAGATGAATAAAAAATGAATATGTTTCTTCGAAAAAGAAAACTACTCTAAATACTTTTTTTCATTTCATATTAATGAAACTAATGTACTAATATAATCATGTTGATTGAATTCATACATATTGAACGTGACTAATTATACGAACCAGATAACAAACTTATTTTCAATTGAAGTAATGGCAAAACAAAATTTTAAAAAATCTAACGCATCAATGTTTTTTTCTGCATTTAACTATAAGCTATTAGGTATTGCAGTGCTATTGATTATTGGCGGTTTTGCCGCTATGTATATGGAAAATCAAGTTGATGGCTTTATTTCTCTGTACATATCACCTATAGTGGTCATGGCGGGTTATCTATTGGTCATATTTGCAATTATGAAGCATGATCGCCAAGAGATGGAAGAAGAATCTATCGACTAGTTCGGGTAAATACTATTTATTTGTAGTTAGGGTTAGCCAAGTCATTGAAAAGTTTTCTTAGTTAAGGTAATACATTGTTATCTAGAAAATGCGTGGCGAAACATCTTATATGTGTTCAGAAATTGTTAAGTAGACAAAAATCCATGGTTGATAGAATAACCAATATTTTTTTACTCTTTTTACTCATTTTGGGTTTTGTTGGCGTTGCAGATGCTGAAACTCAGCAAAGAATCCTTTGGGGTGTTTTGGTGGGAGGAACATTTGCTGCGCTCTCATTTTTTTTGAATTGGCTTAGTCTTGATGGTTCAACTTCTGCATGGTTACTGGGAGTTATTACCTTTGGTGTTGCTGGCATTGAGGGCGCTGCAATTATATTATATTTTTTTATTAGTAGTTCACTGTTATCCAAAAATAGTAGTAGTGGAGACCATCTTAGGGAACTTAAATTTCGCAGAATAGGAGCTCAGGTTTGGGCCAATGGATTTTGGTTTGGTTTCTTTACATTGCTTGGGTTATTGATAGATCTCGAAATTCTTAAGTTAGCTGCCTATTCTAGTATTGCCTTTGCTACGTCAGATACATGGGCTTCAGAAATTGGCGGCAACCGTGTCAAGGGTAGAACATGGTCTTTCAAAGGGTTTAAACAAGTGCCGCCAGGTACCGATGGCGCTATAAGTATAGCTGGAACTTTAGCAGCAGTGGCTGGTGCTCTAAGCGTTGGCTTACTTGTATGGTTGTTACATCCTAACAATTCGATCGTAATGGGTACATTAGTAGCTAGTACAGGGTTGGCGGCTACCTTTATGGACTCTTGGTTAGGAGCAAATCTTCAGGGTCAAAATCTAGTTAATACAACAAACCGATTTTTTTCTTCTCATTTTTTGTATGTTGACAACAATATAGTTAATTGGTTATCAGCTGGATTAGCAAGTCTATTAACCGTCGTTATTTATTTAATTATTCAGCAGTGAGTATGTGGTATAAAAAATTACATTGGCAGATTGTTATTGGTTTATTCTTAGGACTAGCATGGGGTTTGTTGTCTAGTGTCGTTGGTTGGAACAATTTCACATCAGAATTTATAAAACCCTTTGGAACTATTTTTGTCAAACTATTAAAACTCATTGCAGTACCCCTAGTGCTTGCATCTTTGGTGGCAGGTGTAGCCAGCTTAAATGATACGACAAGGCTTTCCCGAATGGGAGGGAAAACGGTATTAATTTATATGATAACCACCTTGCTAGCAATAACTATAGGCTTGGTGACGGTGAATACATTTCAGCCAGGAAAATCCTTACCTCAGGACACTATGGACAGCCTCCAAGAAACTTATTCGAGCTCACTGGAATACCGTAGTGCATCAGCTGATGAAGTGCTCAATAGAGGGGTTTTAGACTTTGTGGTGGATGTAGTCCCGGATAACTTTTTTGCTGCTGCTTCTGATAACTCAAGGATGCTGCAAGTAGTATTCGTTGCCATTTTATTAGGGGTTGGAATTATTCACATGGGTGGCAAAAAAGCGAAGACATTAGTAGCGATATTTGATGCATTTAATGATGTTATCATCCTTATAGTTGAACTTATAATGAAAACAGCACCCTTTGGGGTATTTGCGTTAATGGCTTCACTCATAATTGATTTAGCAGGAGATGATTTAGGAAAGGCTTTTGAGTTACTTGCAGCACTGGGTTGGTATAGCTTAACCGTTTTATTTGCCTTAATAATTCATGTCTTTTTAGTGTATAGCAGCATGTTTAAGATTTTTAGTAAGGATGTGGGTCTTTTTCAATTCTTTAAGGCAATACGTCCAGCTATGTTGCTTGGTTTTAGTACCAGTTCCAGTGCAGCTACTTTACCTGTCACTATGGAACGGGTAGAAAAAAACCTAGGAGTTGACGAAGAGGTAACAAGTTTTGTGTTACCAGTTGGGGCAACCATAAATATGGATGGTACTAGTGTTTATCAAGCGATTGCTGCGGTATTCATTGCCCAAGCCCTAGGAATGGATTTAACGATTGCCCAGCAGCTCATGATAGTTGTGACGGCAGCTGCTGCATCTGTGGGTGCTGCTGGTGTGCCTGGTGCCGGTATTATTATGCTGGTAGTTGTACTTGAAACTATTCAAGTACCTACCGCTGGAATTGCATTAATTTTAGGGGTTGATCGAATATTGGATATGTGCCGAACCGTGGTTAATGTCACAGGGGATGCCGCTGTAGCTTATGTGGTAGCTTCTACCGAAGGTTTACTCAACGTACCCAACTTCGATGACTAATTATCGACGATTTAAAAAATAAGTCCTTATGATGAACTAGGATTTTGTCCCCCCAATTAGGATTGAGTTAAAACCATTGAGCCAACGCAATTACTTTTAAATCAGTATTAAGAAGCTGAATTCGATCATCCTTGCCCTGTACTCTTAAGGGTATATAAGATCCTAATTCGTTGAGAAATACCAGGTCAAACCAATGTAGGTTCTGCCTCTGTTTTGATCGAAGTATTTCGAGCATCCAGTCGATATAGTGTGTATTGTTGATGTGATTATTCATGTCAAGGTGATAAGCATAGCTTTGCATCCTGATTTCTTGCTCTGCTTCGCTTGGGTTAAACGCTTGTAGACGGCTATTAGTAGGTTCTAAAGCATGAGGTCGTTCTGGAAATCTCCTGTTGAGTATATCTTTTGGGATTCGTTTGGGTTTCCTGCTATCCAAATCAATGATCATCCAGTAGCTGATGGATTTCACTATTAAGTTATTCTTGGTATCCCATACTTCATAATTTCGGATGGCTTTTAAGCTATCCCCGAGTGCAGGCCATGTCCGAATTTCAATGTTCTCTCTCCATTTGGGTAGGCGTTTTATTTGGATCTGAAGCCGATGTAAAATCCAGCTTATATTCTGATTTTGGATATCTTTAATATCAAAAGAAAGTTTTTTAGCATTATTGCCGGCCACTTCTTGAAATAACCTAGCTAAGGCACTCAAATGAATACGCTCATTGGGCGCAGTTTCCGATGCTCGGACAGTAAAAAATTCACGATGTATTCGACTGCTATCAATTGTAGCAGTATTTTGGGGCTTCATAAAACGGTCAAATACTGTTTAGTTGAATAAAATGAGATGATAAATGAAATCATACCATGGGAACAGATTAAGTAGGATTTGCCTTTGATAATTATTCTAAAGTATAAACTTTAATATTGATTTGTAAATATCATTTTGGATTAATTTAAGGAGCATTTATATTACACGTACTCTTTGAAATAGTGATGGTTCTCTCAAAAGAGATCAAAAGGGAATCCGGTGTAAATCCGGAGCTGTACCCGCAACTGTAATTCCATTTGAATGACTTCATTAGTAATGAATTATTCACATGAATCCTACGAGCAAATCTTGCCACTGTTATTAAGTTAACGGGAAGGCCTCGGGGTGGAAAAGTCAGGAGACCTGCCATCAACGCATCCAGCATCTATTTCTCAGGAAATTTTCGGGAGCTAGAATTTCCGTGGGCAACAATTAATTAGTACATAATGACAATCAGATGTGCGTTTAAAGCTTTTCATCTAATTGTGCATACCGTGTGATGGGTAGATTTTTTCATTTATTCAATAGTAATTTTTCAATCCTCGTAGATAAACTTGGATATAGTTGGGCTATTAAACCCATCTATAGCAAGCAGACAGCTCTTTTTGTTCTAACTATTCTGATAATACAGATTACTTCTGATACTAGCATTCATGCCATGACCTATGAACTGCGAGTTCAAGTTAAGGATACCTTGGCTAATCCACCAATTATAGGCTTAGCCGAAATAGAAATTATAGCCCAGTATCCTTACCAAGATTTTCAACTGCTTGGAACTCAGTATGGACGATTATCAAAAGAACTTTTAGAACTTCGTTTGGCGTCGCATATGGGAAGTATTGCACAAGAATTTAGTTCGGCCTATGTGCAAACTAACGGCCCAGGTAGCTTAGCTTTACTTTCCCAAAGAGGCTTACCAGCGTCCAGGACTCAGGTAGTTTGGAATGGTTTCGGGTTAAATCATCCTATGCTTGGCGTAGTGGATTTGTCTTTAATACCAAGTAATTTATTTGACGCAGTATTATTCACTCCTGGCTTAGGGCAAGCTCGATTTGGTCAGAGTGGAGCTGGATCGATGCATATTCTTCAGCAAACGATTGATAGAGATAGGATAGCTTTTCAGTATTCAATCGGTGATTATGGGGCAAAGCAGACGAGGGTTCATGCGGCATCTTCCAAAGATAATATATCCTGGGATCTAAGACTGTACCGCATGGCGGCTGAGAATAATTTTGACTATAAAAAACGAGTTTTTGACCCAGAGCAGCGAGCCATAATTCCTAAATGGTTTAGCCGTGAGAATAATGACTCTCAATCTCATTCAGTTTTATTCAATTTTAAAAAAGAACCAAGCAAGGTGATGTTGAAAGGCTCTAGGGATAAAATTTACAACAGAACGTTTTCATCCTTACGCTCCCTTGTCGCTAAAAGTGAATATCAAAGTACCATTTGGGCGTTTACCCAAGACAATAATATACCGGGGAGCAAGCTATCGCCTACTCTTAGAGCGAGTCAATCCGATGCTTATTTACGTTGGATGCAAGGGTTGAGGTGGGGGATTAGGAATCAGTGGAGAATACAACATTTTGGTCTATGGCAAGCACTAGATTTTAAAGATCCCGATAAAGAGATTGATAGTGAAAGCGATATTTGGAGTAGCATTCTCCGTATCGAACACCAAAACAGATTAGGAAAGCTCGCTTATTTACAAAGTTTGATAGAGTGGTCAATTACAGGTGTAAATAGTACAGATTATGATGTAACACGTTCTCGATGGTCACTTTCACACCGGCATACTCTCCACGGAGAATATGGAACGAGAAATATCCTTAGGGTTGATATGCATCAAGCCTATTACAATGATTTTGGGTGGAATTGGTCTGGAGAGTTAGGTTGGAACATGAAGCTAACTAAGGCACTTGGAATTCGCTTCCTCTCGGCTAAACATTCAGTCATACCTACATTCAATGATTTATATTGGCCGGTTTTAGGGAATTTAGATCTTAGCAGTGAACAGGTTTATTCGATAGAAAGTGGACTGCAGTGGGCTCAGACTCTGCTACATTGGGATGGGGGAAAGTTAAGAGCCGATGTGCAGTTGAGTTATTATTGGAATACTGTGAACAATGGAATACGTTGGTTGCCAGATGAACAGGGACTTTCAAAGCCCCTTAATTTAGAAGCAATTACTGCGAGAGGGGGAGAATCGGATATCGCCCTAGCATTCCATCATGCTCAGTTTAGTGGAGTGGTTAAAAGTGGAGTATATCAGGTGATTGCGTACATAGATAAGGAACGCTACAAAGGTGATCCCGCACTAAATATGCAACTCCGTTACACTCCCGAATGGCAGTTTAAACATTATATACATGTCCAGTATAAAGTATTGCAGGCCATGCTTTCTAATTCATATGTGGCTGAGCGATATAGCAGTGCAGATCATTCCAGCCCTTTTGATCCTCTTTCTGCGTATTCAACATGGAATGCAGCTTTTGGTGTCAAAATACCTTGGGCAACTGACAGGACTTTAGGTACAGAGCAAGTCGATAAGGATTTTAAAGGTGCTAGTAGAAATGTTTCTAGGTGGCCGCTGTGGAACTTAAGTTGGAGGTTAGAGATAAACAATATTTTTTCAGAGACCTATGAGCAAGTGCTAAACTACCCCATGCCAGGTAGGCATTTCATGCTGAGTATTCAACTAAAACGTGCAGGAAGTGGGAGCAGGACAATCATGAGTGTTTAGTAGCATATTTAACTATAACAAATGTAAATAATTCAAATTTTATGAAACTAATACTAACAAATTTTGTAATGAGTCTAACAGAGCGACATGAAACAGCATTTAGCAATAAAATCAAGCATCTGAGAATCAGTGTTTCTAGGATTACTAAACTGTGCGGTCTTGCATTACTTGTTTGTGGGTACGCAGTTACGACTGCACCTCTCAATGCACAGCATAAAACTCATTTCAGTGGACAATCAGTTGTCGAATTAGGGGCTAAATTGGAGCAACTACTCATTGGTAATGAAGGTGGCTTTGGTTCTTCAAATGCTACTATTAGTCGCTATAATCCGGATACCAAAAAAATTGAGGACGGGATTTTTCTAGGTGTGAATGGCATAGGTTTAGGCGATGTACTTCAAAGCCTACATTATGATAGAGGGCAGATCTATGCCGTGATTAATAATTCAGCACAAATTGTATTAATGGACTCTAAATCCTTTACCCAGCAAGGTCTTGTTTCACTGCGTGAAGGAGCAAGCCCGAGGCAGTTGTTGATATTAAGCTCAGAAGTGGCCTATGTGACTGATTTGTACGGGGACGAGATTCATTTGATAAATCCTACTACTCAGCAAGTTCTTTCCACCAAGATTGCGGTTGGAGACGGCCCGGAGTATATGGTATACCATCAAGAATCGGTATTTGTAGGTAATTATGGTTTTGGGCAAGATTCAACTGTAATGGTTATTGATCCGGTACAACATACGGTGGTTGATACCTTAGTAGTGGCATCTGGTCCAGGCCAAATAACCGTAGATAGCAATGGAGATTTGTGGGTGGTTTGTACAGGTTATGCAGGAGATTATGATGAGCAGTGGAATCTAATAGAAGGTACACATCGACCTGGAGGTCTTTTTCGGATAACAAAAGATGCACAGAGTCATCAATGGCAAGTGAGTAAGGAGTTGGAGCTCAAGCAAGCCGGCATTCATCTTGGTTATGATCCTACAGAGAATAACCTGTATCTTCAGAGTGAAGGTATCAAACGTGTCGATATAACTGAGGCGGATATAACTACTCAAACCATTGTAACGGATTCATACTATTCCTTCTTTTATGAGCCTACACGTGGTCATCTTTATTTAGCCGATGCAAAAGACTATGTGAGTGCAGGCTCTGTTAGGGTGATTGATACCGAAACCCTTCAGGACTTGGATGAATTTAGTGTTGGAATCATACCCAGTAGTTTTTTAGCGATCTACGATATGGAAAGTACAGCATTGGACCAACTTAATAGTTGGAGGGCGACCGATTTTGAGTTATACCCTAACTATCCCAACCCATTTAATCCCACCACTCAGCTAAAATATTTTATTCCAGAGGCTGGATTGGTTGAGATACTAGTATTTAACTCATTAGGGCAAAAAGTTGCCATCTTAGAGAAAAGTATAAAACAAAGGGGGCGTCATACAGTCACGTTTGATGCCCAAAATTTACCCTCGGGTATGTATTATGCACATGTTTTATTTAATGGCTATCAGCGTGTTACGAAAATGTTATTAATTAAATAGTCAGCTTTTTATATAACTAAAAAATATACATTTTATTATATGTCTATCACAATATTATGAAAAAAATGTGATTTTATATAATATAATTTGAAATGATTTATTTATTATGTGGATAACATTTTAGTTTAGTATTAAATATCCTTATTAGCAAAATAAGTGCCTTTAAAGCTTATTTAAGACCATCTTTTCAAGCTATTATAAGTTTGTATAATAAAATATATAGCTTAATAACCAGGTTGCAAAATCTACAAACACTAGCTATTAAATATGTAATTTTTGTAATGTGGATAAGTGTAGGTAATTGTGGAAAAGAAATTCAGATTTAATTTGTTAGCATACATTTGAGCATATATATTAGTTGTCACTTCTTACGCTGGCAGGCTGGCTATTGGAGTATAAAATATCATCATCGCAGGCTTAACCTGTAACTACATTAACGAGAAACTAACGCAAACGAAGTAGCCACATGAAATTCAATCGTTTTTATACAAAAGACTCATGGAAAACCCCATTTGATACCCTAACATTTGACAAACGAACTTCTGAAATAAAAAACCCCGATGGGTCCATGGTTTTCCAAATGGAAAATGTACAAGTCCCATCAACTTGGTCGCAAGTAGCAACAGATATCATTGCTCAAAAATACTACCGAAAAGCGGGTGTGCCTGCAGTTCTTAAGAAGGTTAATGAAAAAGGAATACCAACGTGGTTGCAGCGATCAGTAGCAGACACAGCAGCGATGAAACAATTCCCCGAAAATGAGCGATATACACATGAGGTCGATAGTCGCCAGGTTTTTCATCGACTCGCAGGTTGCTGGACGTACTGGGGATGGAAGCATGGGTATTTTGATAGTGAGGCGGATGCTAAAGTATTTTATGATGAAATTGCCTACATGTTGGCTACACAAATGGCGGCACCGAATAGCCCGCAGTGGTTCAACACGGGACTTCATTGGGCGTATGGCATCAATGGCCCAGCTCAGGGACATTACTATGTAGATGCTAAAACTGGAAAACTAACCCGTTCCAAGGACTCATACACTCATCCACAGCCACATGCATGCTTCATCCAGAGCGTAGATGATGATTTGGTGAATGAGGGCGGTATCATGGATCTTTGGGTGCGCGAAGCACGGCTATTTAAATATGGTTCTGGTACTGGCAGTAATTTTTCATCTATTCGTGGTGAAGATGAACCATTAAGTGGAGGCGGACGTTCTTCTGGTTTAATGAGCTTTCTTAAAATTGGTGATCGTGCTGCTGGCGCGATAAAGTCAGGTGGAACAACCAGACGTGCTGCCAAAATGGTTACACTCGACTTAGATCATCCAGATATTGAGAACTATATCAACTGGAAAGTAGTCGAGGAACAAAAAGTAGCTGCGCTAGTAGCTGGATCAAAAACATCTCAAAAGCATCTTAAAAAGATTATTGGTTTGTGTCACGAGCCAGTGGAGATAGAAGGGCGTACTTTTAATGGTGAAATGAGCCGAAACCCGCTTAAAAATAAGGCGTTGGCTCAGGCCATCAGGGAAGCCAAGAAAGAACACACTCCCTTAAATTATATCGAAAGAGTAATTCAGTTGGCTAAACAAGGTTTTACTGATTTAGAGTTTGACACTTACGACACAGACTGGAATTCAGAAGCATATAACACGGTATCGGGACAAAACTCGAATAATTCTGTGCGTGTTCCAAATTCGTTCATGAAAGCAGTACTAGATGATAAGGACTGGCATTTGCACTGGCGTATTGAAAAAGAGCGGGCCGAAGAAGAAGGTCGCACCCCTGAGGCGTGTAAAACTCTGAAAGCAACCGAGCTTTGGGACCAGATTGCTTACGCGGCATGGTCCTGCGCTGACCCAGGTACGCAGTACCATGATACGATAAATGAGTGGCACACCTGTCCTGAAGATGGAGAAATACGTGCAAGTAATCCCTGTTCGGAATATATGTTTTTGGATAATACAGCATGTAATTTGGCCTCACTCAATCTAATGAAATTTTTCACCGATAATAGCTGTACAATCTTTGACGTTGAATCTATACGAGCCGCATCACGTTTTTGGACTACCGTGCTTGAGATTTCAGTACTTATGGCCCAGTTCCCTTCTAAAGAGATTGCTGAACTCTCATATGTTTTCAGAACACTTGGACTCGGCTATGCAAATATTGGTGCGGCGCTCATGGTACAAGGTATCCCCTATGATAGCCCAGAAGGTGTCGCTATCGCTGGGGCCATTACCGCAATCATGCATATGAAGGCTTACGAAACATCAGCAGAGCTAGCCAGCGAGCTAGGAGCTTTTGATGGGTATGAGCGTAATAAAGAACACATGCTACGAGTCATGAGAAATCATAGGCGCGCTGCATACAACGAGACAACTCGTGCTTATGAAGGACTCACCGTTACACCTCTTGGTATAGATGAAGCCTATTGCCCCGATTACCTATTAACAGCCGCCCGTGAAACAGCGGATGCAGCAGTCGAAAAAGGGGAGAAGCACGGTTTCCGAAACGCTCAAGTAACTGTACTTGCACCAACAGGAACCATTGGTCTTGTTATGGACTGTGATACCACAGGCATCGAACCTGATTTCGCCTTGGTAAAATTTAAAAAATTGGCGGGGGGCGGGTATTTCAAAATCATTAATCAGTGTGTACCTCATGCGCTAAAAACTTTGGGATATACGGAAAAAGAATCCAAAGAAATCATCAATTTTGCAAAAGGTTATGCTACCTTAGAGGGCTGTCCTCATATTAATCCAGAGAGTTTAGCCGAAAAAGGCTTTGGAGTGGACCAAATAAGAGCCATAGAAGCTGCATTACCAAGTAGCTTTGATATTAAGTTCGCATTTAATCACTTCACTTTAGGAGATGATTTCTGTAAAGAGGTGTTGGGATTGTCCGATGAGCATCTCAACGATTTTACCTTCGATATGTTACGTCACTTAGAGTTTAGTCGAGAGCAAATTCAGCAGGCAAACGATTACGTTTGCGGAACCATGACAGTAGAGGGCGCTCCTCACTTGAAGGATGAGCATTTGGCAGTCTTTGACTGCGCAAATAAGTGTGGAAGAACAGGAACGCGATATATATCAGCCGAAGGTCACATACGTATGATGGCAGCAGCGCAGCCCTTTCTTTCAGGTGCAATATCAAAAACTATTAACTTGCCAAACGAGGCTACGGTTGAGGATATGAAAAAAGCCTATATGATGTCATGGGAAATGATGTTAAAGGCAAATGCACTATATAGGGACGGTTCTAAATTGAGCCAGCCACTTAATAGTATGGCTGATGTACTCGAAGAAATTGAGGATGAGGTACAAGAAACAGTTGATATGGTCACAGCCAAAGCACAAAGTAAAGTAGTTGAAGTTGCTGAGCGAATTATACACAAATACGTGGCTCGCCGGCAACGCCTCCCATTTCGCCGAGAAGGATATACTCAAAAAGTAAAAATCGGTGGGCAGAGTGTATATCTCCGAACTGGTGAGTATAAAAACGGGCAATTAGGTGAAATTTTCATTGATATGCACCGTGAAGGTGCTGCTTTCCGCAGTTTACTTAATTGCTTTGCTATTTCAATTTCTCTGGGTTTACAGCATGGCGTTCCACTAGAAGAATTTGTTGATGCATTTGTGTTCACTAAATTTGAACCAAGTGGTATGGTAAATGGTAATCCTCATGTGAAAATGTCTACTTCTGTTATAGATTACATCTTCAGGGAGTTGGCGGTAACTTATCTTGGTCGTGAAGATTTAGCTCATGTGCCTGTGGATGATATCCATATGCGAAGCTTGAAGGTCACAGGCTTGGATACTAATTATGACGCTAATCTACCATTGGAATCTACTCCAACTGATCAGGAGACGCCTACTCCGGTAACTGAGCCTATAGCGGTAGTTGCTCAGGCTATAACCCTCTCTCCTGAATCTACAGCTACAAGCAATGCTTCTGCTATGAAATCTGGATATGAGAATGATTATGAGAAGGCCAAGCAACTCGGTTACACAGGAGATGCTTGTGTTGAGTGTGGTAGCATGACGATGGTTCGTAACGGAACCTGTTTAAAATGTATTACATGTGGTTCGACATCTGGGTGTAGTTAAACAGCCCATCACTCACTGGACCGTTTCCTTTCATGGAGAAACAGGATAAACCCTGACTAGCTGAATGCTAGTTGGGGTTTTTTTTTGGAAAATTGTTTCTTTAGCTTGTTTTAGACTAGATAATTAAATTATTTCTCATTACTTATTAGCACCCTAAACAACCTAGATTCAAGGCGGCCCACGCAAAAATTACTTTATTAAGCTAATAACTCTGCTTATACTACCTGTATTATTTTGCACGAGAAGGAGGTAATTACCGGAAGCCAACTGCCCAAGATTTATAGATGCCCAGTGCTCACCAGCCCTGTAAAATTTATTTGAAATCAATTCAATTTTTTTTCCTTCCATAGTAACAACCGCTATACTAATTTGGCTTTCTTTTGATAAATAAAACCCAATTTTGGTAGAAGGGTTAAATGGGTTTGGGTAGTTGGGAAGCAGAGAAAATCCTGTTGGTTGACTAGCCGAATAATTAGTCCTTTCTGCAATAGTAGTACTTAGTTGTGTATCATACATTTTTGCAACTTCGGTGAGTGTTTTATATTGTATTCGATCTCCATAATAGGCATTCAATGAATCCAATAATGCTCCCATCCATTTCAAAGTAATACCGCTTTTATATCCTAGCCGAATAAAAGGGTCATGCATCATAAGTACATAAATACCCGATGATTCTTGTTCTTTTTTTATTTCTTGAATGGCCTTTGTGAGGTTTTCTGAGTAGTTTTGTTCGGTTAATGCCCAAGTAAATTCAGCATTTATAGGTACATCGAACAAACTATCGTAACTTTGTCCAAGAACATTTGAAGTAGAGATAACTGGAAAACCAAGGTTTGCTAACACAGCTTTTGTAGTTGTATCATAAATATGTCCAGGTGGTATAAAACTCGTTGGCTTAATACCTAAGGAATCTATCATTATTTGTACACCCTCTAGTATCAACTTTTCCTGTTGATCATAACTTAAGGCTTGTTTATTGTATGAACAGTACATTTCATGATCACTTCTACCGCAAATCTGACATATATGAATAAGACCGTGTTGCGCTATTTCATGGCCACTATAATGACTTTGTTTAATCTCTATTGCCAACTGGCCATCTGCATTTGCAGCTTCTATAAGGCGATGTGGCATAAGTCCCCAAGTCGCTTTGGCCCCCCTGATACTCAAAGTATCTTGCAATGGTACAATAGAGCGTGGAAGTATAGTCATATTCCTAGAGAGTATGTCATCGATGCGCACAATAAATAACAGGGAATCTGACTGCTTTGCATGTAAATCTTGTTTATTTATATATATGTTTAACACACAAAATAAGGGAAACAGTAGTACAACTTTTCTCATGAGGTTGGGCTTACAGACATTGAGTTTGTGAATATTTTTAGAATCTAATATTACATAGCAAAACTTTACTCTAGCTTAAATTATGTACATTATGTTTCTTGCAGTAAAATACGTTTCGGGTTGAAATGAACCGAAAAATAGTGCATACTCTACACAACCCCTAATGTAATTTAATTGTTGTATGAATGATGACAATTTAAAACAATACTGGGCAATCAATATCCGGTATGTCCTGATTCTAATTTCAGTATGGTTCGTTGTGTCCTATGGATTTGGTATCCTCTTGGCTCCTGTGTTGAATAACATTCAAATCGGTGGGTTCAAACTGGGATTTTGGTTTGCCCAACAAGGATCTATATATATATTCGTAATCCTCATTTTTGTATATGTCTATCTCATGAATAAGCTGGATATCCATTTTGGAGTTGAGGAAACAGAGGAAGGGTCATGAGTGTTCAGATATGGACGTATATTTTTGTAGGGATTACCTTTAGTTTATACATTGGAATAGCAATCTGGTCTAAAGCCTCGAGCACCTCGGAATTCTATGTGGCTAAAGGGGCTGTAAATCCATTAACTAATGGTATGGCAACGGCAGCAGATTGGATGTCAGCAGCGAGTTTTTTATCGATGGCTGGACTTATATCCTTTATGGGTTATGATGGAGCAGTGTATTTAATGGGTTGGACAGGGGGTTATGTACTCTTAGCCTTAACGTTGGCGCCTTATCTAAGAAAATTTGGCAAGTTTACCGTTCCAGATTTTATAGGAGACCGGTATTATTCACAACTAGCACGAACTGTAGCGGTGGTTTGTGCATTGACCGTCTCCTTTACATATGTGGCAGGACAGATGCGCGGCGTTGGACTGGTTTTCTCAAAATTTCTTGAGGTCGATATATTTTGGGGGGTGATTATAGGGATGGCTATAGTATTTATGTATGCTGTCCTGGGTGGAATGAAAGGGATCACCTACACGCAGGTAGCTCAGTACTGTGTTTTAATATTTGCATTCATGGTACCTGCATTCTTTATTTCGGCCCAGCTAACAGGCAATCCAATTCCACAGCTTGGATTTGGTTCTAAACTTTTAGATGGATCGGATATTTACCTATTAGATAAACTAGACCAATTGCACACCGAATTGGGCTTTGCTGCATATACTTCTGGGAAAAAAAGTATGCAGGATATATTTTTCATAACAGTGGCATTAATGGTAGGTACAGCAGGGCTTCCACATGTTATTGTTCGTTTTTTCACGGTTCCAAAGGTTAAAGATGCAAGGATATCAGTCGGATACGCATTAATTTTTATTGCCATATTATACACCACAGCACCTGCTATTGCCGTCTTTTCAAGAACTAATCTTATTACTACTGTTAATGAACAACACTATAAAGAGATGCCGGAATGGTTTACTACTTGGGAGGAAACGGCGCTACTGAATTGGGTAGATAAAAATGGAGATGGTCGAATTACATATGCACCTGGTCAAGCTATAGTGGGAAATCCAGAAATAAATTATGCCAATGGGAAAATTATAAGGGGAGAGTATGGAGAGGTTACCCTACTGAATCCCTTGACTTCAACGGAAAATGAACTTTATGTTGATAGAGATATTATGGTGCTGGCCAACCCTGAAATTGCAGGACTACCGAATTGGGTTGCAGCCCTTGTTGCGGCGGGAGGTTTGGCTGCAGCTTTATCGACTGCGGCTGGTTTACTTTTAGTTATTTCTACTTCAGTATCTCATGACTTAATTAAGAAACAATTCAAACCAGATATATCCGATAAAAAAGAACTATTGTTTGCACGAGTTTCAGCAGGTTTTGCGGTATTATTAGCTGGTTATTTTGGTATAAACCCTCCAGGATTTGTTGCAGAAGTTGTTGCCATAGCTTTTGGTCTGGCTGCAGCTTCATTCTTTCCGGCAATAATTCTGGGGATCTTTTATAAAAAAATGAATCGGGAGGGGGCTATTGCTGGAATGATTGTCGGACTATTATTTACTTTGGCCTATATTGGATTTTTCAAGCTAATGTATCCTGAATACAATACACCAGAGTATTGGTGGTTTGGTATTTCTCCAGAAGGGATTGGAACTTTAGGAATGCTTATTAATCTAGTGGTTTCACTAGTTATCGGGATTATTTATCCCGATCCTCCAGTAGAGGTACAAGAGATGGTCAAATCTATTCGATATCCTCGTGCATAGTTAGTCTGGGTATTAAAGTTAATTTCATCTAGCTTGTTGGGACAACAACTTTAAATTAATTCCTAATCATTTCTTTAAATCTGTGCTTCCAATAATAATATTGATTACTTGATTTATAAAATGGATAATCACGACTTTAGCTTATATCTGCATCCGTTGCATTAATCATTAGTTTATCTTTTCTAAAACAAATGGATGTGGAGCTAAAGCAGTAACTCCCTTTTTAATGAAATACACTTAAACTTTCCAGCAGAAGGACCAGTATTTACCGATTACATTTTAGACGCTTTATCTAGGGAGAGACTCCCAGAGGCCAGTTCACTTAAGCGATCAACTGCATCCCATAACTTTTCGGCTTCGTCTAAGGTAGAGTCGAATACATCATTGACGATAGGATAGAAGTAAGGCAGTCCCCAAACCTGTCTAGCTAATTCAGCCTTCATGCGTCCCTCTGCCATCCATGCAACATCATCGAAATAACCTGGATAGATAAAGAGTGAATCATTTTTGAATTCAGGTGCGGTTAAGCTTTCTTTTTCAATCATACCTTTTTCTTCGAGTAGTATCTTAAACGCTGTTAGTTCATCTTTTGCCCAACTGAAATTAGTTCTAAAATCTTCAAAATTATTTTCCCAGACATTGCGAAACTCAACCCCATTAGCATCAAGATAGCTACGAACAAACTCGAAAGAGGCCCTTTTTCTTAGTGCAAAATTGATCATATAAGCTGATCGCGAAGTGTCTGCTTCAATTATATAATCAGGTATTATACCACCACCACCGTAGATCGTTCTACCTGCGTTAGTGGTGAACTTTAATGAATCTGGGATATCATCTACAAACTCACTAGCATCGTTTTTTGCGCTGTCATCTCGCCGGTAAATTTCGTAAGCATATTCTTCGCCGCCTCCTTCAGTAAATGGCTTCTGAATAAGGCGACCAGACGGAGTTAAATACCGTGATATAGTTACTCTAACCATACTTGTATCTACTAATTGGTACTGTTGTTGAACTAAACCCTTACCAAAGGTTCTGCGTCCTACTACTAAACCACGATCATGGTCTTGTATGGCACCTGAAACTATCTCACTTGCAGAGGCAGAACCTTCATTTACTATAACAATGACGGGTTTATCCACGAAACTCCCATTTTTTCTGGAAGAATAGGATTGGTTAAAGCGAGAATGCCTGCTAACTGTCGAGACTATTGGGGTTTGCTCGGGGAAAAATTCTTCCGCAATTGCAATGGCTTGACCTAGGTATCCACCAGGATTACCTCGAAGATCTAGAACGAGTCGCTCCATACCCTCACCTTTTAAATCAGCCATGGCTTGTATGAACTCATTGTGAGTAGTAGCGGCGAAGCGATTGATTTTGATATAGCCAGTATATTCATCTAATAAATAGGATGCATCTACAGTGTAAATGGGTATATCGTCCCTAGTAATCGTAAAATATTGAATTTCATCAACGCCTGGGCGTACTATACCTATTTTGACTTTAGATCCTTTTTCACCTCTTAAAGCTTTTTGGACCATGTCATTATCAAAGCCAATAGCTGAGCTATCTTCAATTTCAACAATGCGGTCACCTGAAATGATACCTAGCTGGTCACTAGGCCCCCCCGCAATTGCAGAAACGACAGTAATAGTATCCTGGATAATGTTAAATTGCACACCTATTCCCTGGAACGTCCCAGCAAAATTTTCCTGGTCTACTGCGCTAATTTCAGGTTCAATATATACTGAATGGGGATCTAGCGTAGCAAACATACCTCGTAAAGCTTCTTCTGTAAGTTTATACATGTCTGCTGAATCCACTGTATTCGCGATATAAAGATAAGCTTCTTCAAAGGTTTCATATGAACTTCGCAGTGAATTTATTGAGCTAAATACCTGGGCAGTGTCTATAGGAGTTCCAGAAATATTTAGCGTAGAATCACTTAGCTCGTTGACCATGTATCGAATACTACTACTCATCATTTCGTTTAAGTCTGGTTCACCAAAATAGTTTTGCAGTATTCGTTGGTTCGCCTCTACATATTTTCTCAGATTTTTGGAGTGATCATCTTTAGGTTTAATAACTGGGTCTAGCCCAGAAAGGTTTAAAAAAATAAGTACGAGGATGATGAATATATTAGGCACAATAATTCGTTTTAAGGTCATATCGGGTTATTCTAATCAACAGCTTTTTGGATGATATTTTTAAAATGAAGTGGTGTTTTCAAGTAAATTAGCATAATGATAATAAACTGTGTCTAAATTCAAAAAAGAACATCTTTAAAGTATATATTGACTTAAATCTTTATCTTTAACCAAGTTCTCGAGTTGTTGGTTCACATAGTCTTTGTCGATTGTTATATTGCCTTCCTTAATGTCATCTGGAACTGCAAATAGTAATTCATCAAAAAGAGATGACATAATTGTGTGAAGTCGTCTTGCCCCGATATTTTCTACTTGTTCATTGACTTCTGCTGCGATTCGCGCTAATTCTTTTACAGCCTCATCAGTGAATGAGATATGAACACCTTCAGTTGCAAGCATGGCTTGATATTGCTTAGTTAATGCATTTTTTGGTTGATTTAAAATATTATAGAAATCTCCCTCACTTAGCGAGTTCAACTCAACACGGATGGGAAATCTCCCTTGAAGTTCAGGAATTAAGTCAGATGGTTTGGCAACATGAAAAGCACCTGATCCAATAAATAGAACATGGTCGGTCTTTACCAAGCCATACTTAGTATTAACCGTACTTCCTTCCACTATTGGGAGTAGATCTCGTTGCACTCCCTGCCGACTCACATCTGGGCCACCTTTACCATCTGTTTTTGATACAGCAATCTTATCAATTTCATCTATGAATATGATGCCTTGTTTTTGAACTCGGTCTAACGCCTCCTGAATAGCGTCGTCATGATTGATTAGTTTTTCAGCCTCTTCGTCAATTAGTATTTCACGGGCTTCAGCAACGCTCATCTTTCTCTTACTGGTTTTTCCCTTTCCACTTAGGTTACCAAGCATCTCTTGTAAATTTATGCCCATTTCTTCGATACCCCCTGGGCCAAAAACCTGCATCGTCGGAGAGATAGATTTTTTTACCTCCACTTCTATATTACGATCGTCCAACTCCCCATTATTCAATTTTTGACGGAATCGCTCTCTGGTTTGTTGGTTCAATTCTGTATCAGGAATAGGGGGATTATCATGTAGGGTTGCAGTTGTTACTTCGCTGGTATTATTGCGTGTATTAGCGCTGCTGAAGCCAAGGTTTTTGGAATTTAGAGGCGGGATTAGTATATCTAAAATTCGTTCTTCAGCATTCTCAGCAGCCTTTCCTTTCATGCGTTCCTGCATCTCAGTTTTAACCATAGTTATCGAAAACTCGGTTAAGTCTCGAACCATGGACTCTACGTCACGCCCAACGTAGCCTACTTCGGTAAATTTAGAGGCTTCCACTTTGATAAAAGGGGCCATGGCAAGTTTAGCTAAACGCCGGGCGATTTCTGTTTTCCCTACCCCGGTTGGACCAATCATGAGTATGTTATTAGGTACAATTTCTTCGCGAATATCAGGGTCTGCATTCATTCGGCGCCACCTATTTCGAAGAGCTATAGCAACGGATCGTTTAGCCGCTTTTTGGCCGATGATATACTCATCCAGCTCAGCTACTATTTGTTGAGGAGTTAATTGCATTATCTTATTCATTACTAAAGCTCTAAAATAGTACGATTATGATTGGTGTAAATATCAATATCAGCAGCAATTCGCAGAGCTTCTTCGACCATTTTTCGTGCGCTAAGTTCAGGAGAATGTTCAACCATAGCTCGGGCTGCAGAAAGAGCATAACTACCCCCACTACCAATACAAACTATATTATCATCAGGTTCAATGACATCCCCCTGTCCTGATATAATTAGAGCATGGTTATTATTCATCACCACTAAAAGAGCCTCAAGTTTTTGTAGAAATTTATCCCTACGCCAGTCTTTGGCTAATTCAACTGCAGCGCGTTGCATATTTTCGTTGTATTCACTAAGCTTTTCCTCGTAGCGTTCGAATAGGCTAAATGCATCTGCTGTAGAGCCCGCAAAGCCAGCTAGTATGGTCTTTTGTCCAATTTTACGTACTTTTTTTACCGTTGACTTCATGACCGTTTTATCTAATGTTGCTTGCCCGTCACTACCAATAGCTGCCTCTCCATTGTGAATAATTCCGACAACGGTTGTAGCATGAAGTTGAAATGTTGACATAATAAAATTGTTTAAATACAGTGGTACTCAATATGTTTTCATTAACTTTAAAGGCAACTAAAATAAACAAAGTAATTTTAATGTATTTAACCTTAAAATGTGCATAAATAACAGGTGTCCAATTCAATTCCAAAGTTGAATTAACCATTATTTATCATAAAGTATTTTAGTTAAGCTTCTTTTGTTAAATCCTTTTTCAATACAACGGTTACCTGTGAGTTGTCATTCCTAGATTTATTAGAATCTTTTTTATTTGAATTATTATTTTGCACAGCCCACCCTTTAGATTTGAGCGTGTTTTTCGACTTATTAGGTAGAGCATTACTGCGTGAGTTCTTAGCTTCATTAGTAATATTATTACTGCTGTTATCTGAACGTTCTTTTTTCATGTATTCCAATTGATCTGAGTCGGGTTTATTACCCTTTAGTTCTTCTAATTCGTGCCTTTCGAGCAGTTCATCGAGGGAGGCACCTTGTAGTACGGCATCAGTAATATCAACTTCTGAGCCGGCTAAGGTAACATGAAATTCATTTAATGATATTTTATCATCACCAACCAATGATACTCGAACACGATATTTTTTCATCCATTTCCAGCGTGTACTTAAAATACCTTTTGTTAAATAGCTTTTTAGATAAGGGTTTACATATAAATCTACAGCTCGGTAGCTTGTTGAGTGCTTAAACTTACTGATCCAACTTTCAATATCCGTGATTATAGTATCTTTAGTAACTACATTACCTGATCCGCCACACATAGGGCAAACCTTGGATACAGAATTAATTACCGATGGCCGAATACGTTGTCTAGTTATCTGTATAAGACCAAAATCACTCATCCCAATAATATTCGTTTTAGCGGGATCTTTCCTAAATTCTTTCTTTAATTCATCATAGATTTTCTTTCGATTTTTTTCGTCTTTTAAATCAATAAAATCTACTACAATGATCCCGCCAATATCCCGCAATCGGAGCTGTTTAGCAATCTCTCGAGCGGCTTCTAAATTAGTTTTTAGTGAATTATCTTCTTGTTTTTGTTTAGCAGCATAGGGTCCTGAATTTACATCTACCACATACATGGCTTCAGTTTGCTCGAAAATGAGATATCCTCCCATTTTCATACGAACGCGTGGATTAAAAATGGAATTAACATCTTCACTTATACCCACGTTATCAAAAATGTGTTCTTTACCCTTGAATAACTTCACATTGGGCACCATATGGGGAGCAATTTGTTGCACATAACTTTTTACATGCTTGAACATTTTGGAGTCATCTACAAGCACTCGATCATAATTTTTAGCAAATAAATCCCTAATTAGACTCTCGGTCATGTCCAAATCTTTATGCAATAAATTCGGTGGTTCTGCATCCTCAAGACGCACAGTTAATTTCTCCCACTTTTTGAGTACATTTTGTAAATCTTCTTGAATTGCTTCATGATCTTGGTTTTGGGCTACTGTTCGTACAATCACACCAAATCCATCTGGTACTAAACCATTTAAAATCGCTTTTAAACGGCGACGTTCCTTATAATTGTTAATGCGCTTTGAAACAGCAATGTAGTCCCCCATTGGTATCAGTACAAGAAAACGACCTGCTATTGTAATATCGGTGGATACTCTTGGACCCTTGGATCCTATGGGTTCTTTTACGATTTGGACGAGTAATTTTTGGCCTGTTTTAAGTAACTTGCCAGCAAGTACTTGACGATCTGAGTTCGTCATTTCCTCTTTTTTGTTGATAGTACTATGCAAGTGTTTAGGAATGGCTTTAGGGCCATTGAGCATACTAATGTACTCATCTAAATGATCACCGGCGTCCGAGAAATGCAAGAAGGCATCCTTAGGAGTGCCCATATCAATAAAAGCGGCACGAATGCCACTCATTACTTTATGGACGCGTGCTACATAAATATTGCCTACGGTACGTTGATTTTCCTCTGATTCTATGAAGAGTTGCGCCAATTCTCCATTTTCGAGGAGCGCAATCCGGGTTTGATTGCCGGAGCAGTGTATTATGATTTGATTTTTCATCGAAATTCAGTGTTAAACACCAACGAGCTTGGTTAACCAAAAATTGAATTCTTTGCCATAGTTCATTTTTATTAGTCGCTATTTGGTCAGCTGAATTCATCGTTCTAGATGTATAGGTCGTTGGTCGGGCAGTTGCCCTAGTTAAATTAGTTTTATTTTGTCTATGCTCAGAATTCAGTGAGCAAAGAAGTATAGTGGATGATGCTTTGAGAACATCGAGAAGTAAATAGAGTAGGTTCACAACGCTTTTCTGTGCGTTCATTAACAGCATGATAGATAACAAAGTACCTGTGTTGTAAGAACTGAACCGTACCATATATTGTGAAATATTCGTTTTAAAAATGTGGAGTGTGTTATTTGTTTAAAGATAGAAAAACACGTTCACATAATGAATTGCTTCACAACTAATATACAGTCAAAGTTGGACTAAAGTAAATTTATTCTTGGGCTCTAGTCAGTTTGGCGCCAATCGCATTTAGTTTATCTTCTAAGCTTTCGTAACCTCGATCTAGATGATAAACACGTAAAATCTCAGAAGTATTTTTGGCCGCCATACCAGCTAATACTAAACTAACGCTTGCACGTAAATCTGTACTCATCACAGAAGCGCCTTCCAATAATGTAGGTCCTTGAATATAAGCCGTGTTATGCTTTAGTTTTATATTCGCTCCAAGGCGGCTGAGTTCGGGCACATAGCTGAAACGATCAAAATAGACTGTGTCAGTTACGGTTGAATTTCCATTTGCTTGGCTTAGCATGGTAGCCCACTGTGCTTGTAGATCGGTCGGAAAGCCTGGATAAATTTCAGTGGTTATACTCACGGGCTGAAGGATTTCTGGTGCTTGAACCGAAATGACTTCACCTTCTACATTGACCTTTGCTCCAGTTTGCCGCAGTAATTGAGGAAAATTTCCTAAGTGCTGTGCATTACAACCAATTAAACGCAAGGAGGATTCTGGTAACATAGCCGCAGCGATCATAAAAGTCCCAGCTTCTATTCTATCAGGATCATTCTCGAAGGTGCCTCCTGAGAGTTTCTGCGCCTTTTTTATGGATAAAGTGTCACTACCTACTCCGCTGATATTAGCCCCCATTTTATTTAATACATTACATAATTGAACTACGTCAGGTTCTTTAGCTGCGTTTCCAATGGTAAAAGACTCAGCTCGGAGAACAGCGGCGAGTAATAAATTAATGGTTGCTCCAACACTACTAGGTTCAAGCCTATATCGACCACCTGGAACACTTGAACCAGCTTTAGCAATTACGTACCCTTTGTCCAAGGTAATTGTAATACCCATTGCTTCCATTCCTTTCAAATGCAAATCTACTGGACGTGGGCCCCATGCACAGCCACCTGGCATAGAGACTTTGGCATAGCCATGCTTCCCCACTAAGGCCCCAAGCATATAAAATGAGGCTCTCATTTTTCTAACTAAATCATAAGGTGCCTCTAGATAGTTAACATTTGAAGGGTCAATGATTACTCGGTTTTCGATATCTTGAAATTGAACCTGAGCACCAACCACGCGCAAAACATTGTTAAAGGCATAAATATCTTGAAGCCGTGGAACATTGTTTAAGGTCATAGGCTCATCAGCCAGTAAGGCCGCAGCTAAAAGAGGTAATGCAGCATTTTTTGAGCCACTAATAGCAATATTTCCGTTCAATGGGGTAGGCCCCTTTACAATAAATTTATCCAACTTATTCTAACTCCACTAATAAGGTTTGTTTGTCTATAATTTGCCCTATTTCAACTTGAATTGTTTTTATTTGGCCCTGAATTGGTGACTTGATTTCATTTTCCATTTTCATGGCTTCAAGCACCAATATGGTCTCACCCTCTTGGACCTGATCCCCCTCTTTTACTTCTATTGTCAGCACTTTTCCTGGCATAGGAGCTTTAATGTCTTTAGTAGATTGTTTCAACTCTGACTTCATTCCAAGAGTCTCAAGGAGTAAAGCTTGTTCATTTTTTACCTGAAGTTGTACAGGATACCCGTCTATGTTGAATCGTATTTGAGTTCCCTTCACTTGCACATTTGCTAGAATCCACTGCTTATTACCAATACGAAAATAAAAACGACCGTTATACTCGCTAATCTCATATTCAAATTGTTTCCCATCTATTAGAGCCAGCCCATTATTGGGATCTATTTCAAGGTGTATTTGCTGGTTATTATAGCTAATTTTTTGTTTCACGTAGGAATTTGGTTGCGAATATGTTTAAGTCCTTTTGCAGTAGCTCTGAAAGTATATGCTTCAATATGGTCTGAATCATAAGAAGTTGTGCGATTAATTTCCACTGAACCGCTTTGCCAAACTTCAATTAATCGAAAGTTAATGAGTGTAATTAAATCATCTCTGAGTGCACCTGGCGGGAGTCTTGTTTCTTCTAACAATACATCGTATGGTTCGGAGAAAATAAGTCGGGAAAGTACATCGATTTCGGAAGCATATAATTTTCTCATTTTGATTTGCAAGAGGTTTATTTAATAAAAATGTCACCATAAGTGATGAGCCGTTGATTTCCGTCGTATAGAAGTAGTCGATGAAGACCACGGGCTAGTTCTGCACTAGACCCAAAATTTCGTGAATCAATTACAAAGGTGATCAACTCAAACTCCGAGCTTACGATTTCTTGTTGAAGAGGAATCCATTGGTTATTAAAATTTAAATATCCCAGCTCCACATACGACTGAACTGGAGCACCATTGAGTGTCATTTCTAAATATGCAGTCCCGCCGTAGCTTATGGGATTTGGAAAAAGAGGGAGTATTTGGATTAAACCTTCGTAGTAAGGTGAGACTTGCCAATCTTTTTTGTCTTCTGAAAGTATATTCTGTTGTAAATCGGTTTCTGTATAGCCTTCGATTGGACCGTAGGCTTCTGCCTCATACTGTTGCTGGGCGCTGTCTTGTTGGCAACTACCAAGTAATAACCCAAGAGGTAGAAAAAAATAGGGAATTAATAAACGGTTAATGCTATTCATTGGTTTATAATATGTGGTATGGGTTTTAGCTGTACCAATCCGCATTTTTGTAAAAGCGACTAATTCAATTACATCCATCATGCTTAATCTTATCGGCATTCCCAACTGCAATAAAATTAAAGATACACGTTCTTGGTTAGAGGAAAAAGGTATCACCTATGAATTTATCCATGTTAAAAAAGAACCTCTTTCTAAAGAAGAAATTTCTGAACTTGCACATAAATTAGGAATCGATGTACTTGTTAATAAACGCGGAACCACCTTTAGAAAATTGGGAATTAAGGATAAAAATATAAGCGATGAGGACTTGTTAGAGCTTGTTCATGAGCACCAAAGTATGCTAAAACGCCCAATATTAGTGTTAAAAAATTCAGTGTTGGTTGGTTTTGATGAGGAAGCATTTGAACTATTTGCAAAGGAACATGGATTATTGGACTAAAAAAATTGCTTACTATGGGTTAATGCATAGCAGGCAGACTATTATTTGCTCGTTCTTATTGGTAGTTTTTTGCTTGGTGTGTATGAAAGGGGAAGCTACCGGGAAGATTCTTTTTGATTTGCAATCGCATCAACTTGATCATCCCATGGATGAACAAGAGTTGGAAGTAACAGCAGTCAAGAGACAACCTACTGTATCAGAAATATTGAATGCAGGAGAGTGGTTTAGGTATGAGGTAAGTTATGGTTTTTTCACCTTAGGATGGGTGGAGGTTAGTATTTTACCAGATTCGCTGTATAATGGGTATGTGCACCATCACTTATTTACACGAATGATATCGAATGATCGGCTTCCATTGATCGGGTATGAGCGCGATGAGTTTCACACCCTATTTTACGTCAATGAAGAAGGGTTACCAGTGAGTAGTCTTTTTTGGAAGGATAATATAGATGAGGAAAAACTGCATGAAATTGTTTATCGATTTGATAGGTCAAGTGGGCAGGTGTATTACAAAGAAGAGGATGAGTCTACAGGGATATTATCCTTGGTCAAGCCTGCTACGGCAGGTCATATTGTATTTATTTATTCGCGATTATTTGCTGGAGTTGAGATGAATACACAACTGCCAGTATATGTCAGTAAAAAGCTTGGATATATTGATTTTGATCATAGCTCAATAACTGAATTGCGGACATATAAGGCATTTGAGGATTCTATAGCTACTTACAAGACAACTGGGCGTACCATAGATATTGTTGGACCTTTTGGATTTAGTGGTCGCTTTGAAGCTTTTTTTGCACAGGATAATTTTAGAATCCCTTTGGAAGCGAGGGTTAAAATGTTTTTAGGAAGCGCGGTGGTAAAATTGATAGAGTATAGACGCGGGAACACTGTACAAACTAACTGGAAAGGAATGAAGTAAATAATGAATGATGGACAATAAGAGATAGAACGAATACTATGGACAAACCAATAATCAAGTGTATTCAGTTACCCCATGCTAGTGATCTCCCGCTACCCTCTTATGAGACAAAAGGGGCTGCTGGTATGGATATTCGGGTGGCCTTAACAAAAGAGCTTAACTTGGAGCCAGGAGAACGTGAGTTACTACCCACTGGATTAAAGATAGCTATTCCAGTGGGTTATGAGATACAAATTCGCCCTCGAAGCGGTCTTGCAATAAAGCATGGAATAACAATAGTAAATAGTCCCGGAACCATTGATTCTGATTTCCGAGGAGAGATCCATCTTATCATTATAAATCACGGTCAGCAGGCATTCACAGTGAAACACGGAGACCGAATAGCTCAGATGATTGTGCAAGAAGTACAGCAAGCAGAGCTTGTGCAGGTACAAGAACAAGATTTAGATCAAACCTTGCGAGGCCAGGACGGCTTTGGTTCAACCGGAGTGAATTAACATTATGATAGATAATAAAACGCCTAAAAAGGCATATTACCAGGCGTTTACTCCCTTTTTTGAACTTATAAAAAAGTATCCTTCCTTTCGCAGATTATGGATTGCTCAAGCAATATCTAATTTTGGGGATTGGTTTGGTCTTTTAGCCCTGTATGCATTGGTGCAACGATATTCTGATTCTGAGTTTTTACTTGGCTTAGTGATCATTGTTAAAATGCTAAGTTTAGCCTTTTTCTCACCTATTGCTGGTTATTTGATAGACCGATTTAATCGCAGGTTACTTATGATTATATGTGATGGAGGAAGAGCCTTAAGTTTGCTGCTTATGTTGCTTGTTCAACAGGAAAGCCTTCTTTGGATAGCCTATGCCTTAACTAGTTTCCAGATGATGCTTTCAGCTATTTTTGAACCCGCAAAAACTGCTTCTATACCAAATGTGACTCCTCCAGAGTACCTAGTAGATGCTAATATCATATCTACGGCTACTTGGAGTATAATTTTTACTAGTGGAATGGCAATAGGTGGTTTTGCTACTAAATGGATAGGAGTGGAAGGTGTTTTTGTCTTGGACGCATTATCGTATTTAGTTTCAGCATGGTTTATATATCGAGCAGTTATTCCACAGGAGGAGCGGTGCCCAAGTAATACCAAGGGACAAAATAAATCATCATTCTGGGAAGATATTTGCCAAAATATTGGCAATGATATCGTACTCGGTATTTGTTATCTACGCGATAATCAGCAAATTCTACGTCCAGCTGTAGCAAAAGGAACCTCTACCATATTTTTAGGAGGGTTAGTTTACATGTTGGTTTTGGTTAGTGATAGCATATTGCAAATGGGTAGTATTGGTTTGGGATTATTGTACGCAGCTCGGGGAATAGGGACCGGTATTGGCCCCATTATTGCTAGGCAATATTTCACTGATGAAGGTCAATGGATTATGGTTATGGGAGCAAGTATAACCTTATCTGGTACCATGTATTTAGTAGTTGGATTAACAGATATCTTGTGGATGATGTTCGTCTTTGTATTGTTGGCTCATGCCGCATCTGGAGCTAATTGGGTCACCTCTACGGTACTGTTACAAGTAAGATCCGAAGACAATTTTCGAGGCCGAGTGTTCAGTACCGAGTGGTTGCTTTTTACCTTGGGTAATTCTTTATCAGTAATCGTTGCATCTATACTATTAGAATGGCAGTTATTTGAGTTGCAGCAGTTAATTACCTTATACGCTGTGGGTCTTATTGTGGCAGGGCTGTTATGGTTGGCAACAGTAGCCAATTGGGAGCGCAATTGGCTGCAAAAGAGATTGAGCCCCAAGGGTTAGTTCAGCATTTGACAAGAGCTATAAAATATAACCAAATTTAGAGCAGAATAAGGTCTGATTTAGTATATTTAAAGCTTATAATAAACCCTTATTGCTTCTATGAAATTTTGGAAATATCTAATTATTGTTTGGATGAGTCTGGTTATTGTCGGTGGGTTCCTAATACAAATCCCATTTATACCCGTTTTGGAGCAGACCGCTCGTAATTTGTTTTTTCATGTTCCTATGTGGATGGCAATGTATACTATGTTTCTCATGAGTTTTTATTACAGTATTAATTACTTAAGAAAAGCAAGTTGGTCAGATGATATTAAAGCTCAGGCGGCAGCTCAAACAGGGTTCGTTTTTGGAATATGTGGACTTATGACTGGTTCTTTGTGGGCTCGATTCACTTGGGGAACCTGGTGGACTTTTGCTGAGCCTAAAATGAATTTGGCTGCACTGGCTCTTATGATTTATGTTGCTTATTTTATACTAAGATTAGCATTTGATGAATCCAAAAAAAGAGCGCGAATTGCTGCAGTATACAATATATTTGCCGTAAGTACTATTCCGTTTTTATTGTATGTTGTTCCACGTCAGTTAACTAGCCTTCATCCAGGAGCGGATGGTAATCCAGCATTTTCCGAAATTACTGCCATCGAACTTAGGTATATCCTATACCCAGCAATGGTAGGCTTTATTGCCTTGTCTTGCTGGGTATACAACATAACCTATCGAGCATATCGGGTCAGATACATTTCTGAACAAATATTTAGAAATCCATTATAATCTATGTACATAACTCAGCTATTATTTATAGTATCGAATATGTTCCAAGACTCTACAGACGTAACTCCAATCGATACATTGAGTAAGGCATATTCCGATAAATGGATAACGACAGTCAACCAAGGAGAGGGATTCTTTGCAAACTTCATGAGCTCAAATAACCTCATTTTTGTTGTTTTAGGCGTTACCTTAATTATTTGGACAGTTCTTATTGTATATCTTACTCGTGTAGATAAAAGAATATCCGTGCTCGAAAATCAACTAAATCATTCATCAAATGAAACCTAAATTAATTTTTAGTAGCATTGCGATTATTGCCTTTACCTCTTTGCTGCTATATAATTTTGGAGAGAGCATCAGCACTTATACCGACTTTGATAAAGCGGCTAATTTGAAAAACGCTCATGTACCAGGCACATGGGAGCCAGGAATGGAGTATGGTTTTTCACGAGAGACGATGCAATTCAGTTTTTATATGAAGGATGAGTCTGGGAAAGTCAAAAAAGTTATTTACAGCCGGCCAAAACCAAATAACTTTGAGCAAGCAGATCGGCTAGTAGTCATCGGTGAACTCAGAAATGACGTTTTCTACGCGGATGAAATGCTGATGAAATGCCCCTCTAAATATAATGCTATTGATGTAGACAGTTATGGAACCCAACCCATAGCCGTGGGGGTTCAAGGACGCTAATCATGGAAGGAATTATTGGAAAGTGGTTAATAAGCGCTTCGTTTATTAGCTCGATCATTAGTTTGGTCTTTTACGGTATTGCCTCCCGTGATGACAAGGAAAAAATGATTCAATTAGGTCATTTATTTTTCATCATGAAAAGTTTTTTCTTGTTATTGGCTTCTGCTGTATTGGTGAAATTGATTTTTGAACATCAATTTCAGTACTATTATGTATTCAATTATACTAGCTTAGATCTTGATCCAAAATATTTATGGTCTGCGTTCTATGGAGGACAAGAGGGAAGTTTCATGTTATGGATACTTTTCTCCTGTTTAACTGGATTTATGTTGATAAAATGGACTAGGAAGCCATATCGGGCACCAGTAATGTTTTTCCTTTCGTTAACTCAAGTCTTTTTACTTTCAATGATTGTCGGTTGGCATTCAGATATTCTAAGTTTGGGAGCCTCGCCATTTCGAAGCATCGCGGAAGAAATGCCTAATGCGCCATTTATTCAAGCGAATCCAAACTATGTGCCAGCAGATGGATCAGGTTTAAATGACTTGTTAAAAAGTCCGTGGATGATGATCCATCCGCCAGTATTATTCATCGGTTTTGCAATGATGACAATACCATACTGTTTTGCAATGGCTGCTTTATGGAAAAGAAAATATAATGAATGGGTAGGCCCAGCTCTACCATGGACTCTAGGAGCCAATTTATCCTTGTTAACTGCAATTTTTCTAGGAGGCTATTGGGCCTATATTACACTTAGCTTTGGTGGATATTGGGCTTGGGATCCCGTAGAAAATGCCTCATTAGTACCATGGTTATTTGGTACAGCAGGTATTCATACGATGATTATACAGCGGAAAAGCTCAGTTGCACAAAAGTCTTCCTTGCTATTTGCTATACTAGCATACATTGCAATTGTTTATGAGACTTTTTTAACGAGATCGGGGATTTTAGCAGATTCATCAGTTCACAGCTTTGTGGATTTAGGCTTGTATAATCAGCTATTAGTTTTCATGTTGATGGTAACAATAGTAGGTTTAGGCATGTTTTTCTATCGGTATAAAGAGTTACCAAGTCCCAATAAAGAGCATGGTATTTTGACTAGGGAATTTATGACGGTATCTGGAGCGATGGCGCTATTTATTCTTGGAGCAGTTATTATACTTGGTACAAGTTCTCCGATCATAGGGCTACTATTTAATGAAAATCCTACTCCACCAGAAATAAGTTTTTATAATGATTGGAGCATGCCAATTGCGATTATTATGGCATTGATGACGGTTATTGGACAAATGTTATTTTGGCAAAAACACGATGCTGAATCTCTTTCAACTGCTTTAATTCAGCCTTTATTGGCAACTTCAGTCGCTACAATAATTTCAATAATGGTATATGAGGTGCGGAGTTTCTATTACATGATTTACTTGTTTGCAGGCTTTTTTGCAATTATTGGAAATTTTTGGGTGTTATTTCGATTAGCTAAAAAACAACCCAAACTTATTGGTGGAGTTACGACTCATATGGGCTTCGGCCTGTTGTTAGTCGGTATTTTATTTTCGTCAGCCTACAATAAACCTCTACTTGATGAGCGGACTAGTAATTACAATGAGCGTGTTCTTAATGGTGAAGTAATGGATGAAAAAGGATTCACCATCTCGCAGACGGTTGAAATGTTAGAACTAAAACTAAATGAGCCTAAGGTACTCAATAATCGTTATGAGGTGTTATATAGCGGTTATGCCATTGATAATCAAAATAGGCTAGGTCAACAAACCTATGCTCTTAGCTTTACAGATTTAAAGAATGGGCGAACCTTCAGAATGAATCCTGAAGTCTATCCTATGTTGACTACGTCTACAGCGGAAAATATTCAATGGTCAGTAGACCCTGATGTACGAACTGGGTGGTTAAGTGATGTCTATCTGTATGTTGCTGGTAGCTCATATATTGAAAATGTTAATAATCGTAATACTTTGGCAGCGAACATACAGCCATTGCCATTTAATCAAGATTCCACAACGGCATCGTTAGGCGGAAGTCAGGTAGGTCAAAGTGACTTAAGTCCCAAAGATAAAGAAGCTCAAGTAATTAGTTTTACAAAGGGACAGAGTAAAGAACTAGGCCCATTCTCATTTCAATTTAATGATTTTATCATGGTGGATTCGACTAATGTTCCAAATGGTAAAGGAGTGGGTGTTCGAGCACAAATCGACTTTATTCACCTACCCAGTAAGACAAAATATAGTTTAGAGCCTCTATTTGCTGTTTATAACGAAGCAGGCGAAAGCTTTACAGCTTCGTATCCAGTAGAGATTGAAGCCTATGACTTATTGGTACGTTTTACCAGGCTTGATCCCAAGAGTGATAGTATTGAATTGAGTATTATAGGACTACCAGAAGGATCTGGTGATGAATGGATCCTCATTGTTGCAGAGAAAAAACCCTTGATTTCTGTTGTATGGGCAGGAACCTTCTTACTTATGATTGGTTTTAGTATCTCTATATTGCGACATTGGGGGTATGAACGAAAAATGGCAGTTTAAATGTATACTTCTATCAAACAAGAATTTAAAAATATTGCTGCAGTGCTAACACTAATATTCTTGTATAGTTATTCTATTCCAACTTTAGCTCAAATCCATATGGTGAAAAAAGATTTATTGGAACAGCTACCATTTAGTTCAAACGATACATCAAAAAATTTTTGGAGTGATACAGAACTTTTTTTACAAGATGACAATAATATTTATGAACAAAAAAAACCAGCAGCAGCACTGAGACGTTCTTTCCTTTTTCCAGGTTGGGGTGAATACTATTCCAATACTTTAGACTGGACCCGGGGGCAATGGCATATGGCGTTAGACGTTTCATTAATCCTTTCGTATGTAGGTATTCGATATCGGGTATCCTTCCTAGAAGATGAACTTGTAACCTTTGCGCAGAGTAACGCAGGAATTGATTTAACAAGTCGAGACCGAGAAATGTTCTTGGCTGTGTCCAACCATGACAACCTGGCTTTATATAATGATTATCAATTAAGAACACGTAATTGGAATAAACGCTTGAAGTTAATTCCAGAAAATGAATGGAATTGGACATCTAATTCTAGTAGAAGTCAGTTTAATAATATGCGCGAGCGGGTTGATAAGAATAAAAATCAACTTCCAGCTTTAATAACCTTAATGGTAATTAATCGTGTTATTAGTGGTATTCATGCGTTTGGATTGATTAGAGATTCAAACAATAATAGATTGCAAGCACATTTAGGATTAGGCTCGGTTGGCTCATATGTTATTGTTCCACATATTTTGGAGACAAACATAGGTCATGTGGGTGATATGAAGTTATGGGGCTATTCTAAGGCGTTATTTGGTAGCCAATCATTCTACTTAGATAGACGGCATATTAATCATATTCAACAGTTACAAGTATCCTTTTATACATTAAATCTTAGGATTAACTTATAAAATGTCCAGGTTTTTTTTGTCTATTGAATTTGATGGAGCCTCTTTTTCAGGTTGGCAGATTCAGCCAGATGTCCCGACTGTGGAGGGGACAATAGAACAAGCGCTTCATCTACTTTTTCAGCAGCCTATGGATCTTGTAGGTCAGGGTAGAACAGATGCGAGCGTTAATGCAAAGGAACAAATCGCGCATATTGATATTAATCCTGAAGATTGGAATAGATTTCTAAAAGCCACGTCAAGTAATCCTGAGGAAGATCACTCGTTGCTATGTCATCGGTTGAATCGAATACTTGGACCATCTATTTACATTTCCAATATATGGAAGGTGAAAGAAGATGCCCATGCTCGTTTCGATGCTTTATATCGGAGCTATATGTATCGTATTGTAACTAGACCAAGTCCGTTGCGAGCTAATCAATCTTGGTATGCAGGGGAGGATTGGAATTTAAACGTACTCAATGAATTGGCAGTTCAGTTAGTAGGGGTACATGACTTTGATTCACTTTCAAAAACTAATCCTGATAATTATACCACTTTGTGTACGATAGTTGAATCAAACTGGACTGTTGAGGGAGATGAGCTTTTTTTTAGGATTACTGCAAATCGTTTTTTGCGTAATATGGTTCGTAGGTTGGTTGGTACTATGTGGCATTTACAAAATTTGGATATGAATTCATCGAGCATCCTGTCTTGGATACATGATCTTAAAGATCATCAAATATACACTGCACCAGCCTATGGTTTATGCCTTACTAAGGTGCAATATCCTGAGGGAATTTTTATCTAGAATTTTAAAATAATTTCAATAAAAGAAATAAGCAGCTCTGGTATATTAATTAGCTTATAACGTCATTATTAGTGTGAAATTCAATGTACGACTAGCCGCAGGTATTATGCCTGGCCCAGGATATGCGGACGCTCTCCTAGTAAAGAAATAATTATTTGTCAGATTATTAATATCTAAATGCATAGTTAAGTAATCATTAATCATGTATTCATATGAAAAATCAATAACATAATAATCTGGGATTGTTCCATATACACCCTGTGTTGATTCGGTAGTATTTGCTGCGTCAGAAAATTGAAGTCCTATAAACTGTGACTGTAAACTAAATGCCGTTTTATTTCTCAGTACGTAAATACCTGTCTTGAAATTATATTTAGGATTCTCTTCAATATAATTACCAGTACTAACGAATGATTGCTGTCGATCATTTATTTCTACATACTTACCTTGATTAATTGACCCGTTGAAATAAAAATTAAGTGCATCAAATTTATTAAGGTTAATAAATGTGCTTAGGTTTTTTTCAAAATGAAATTCTGCACCAAAAATTTGTGCTGAGCCAATGTTTGTTCTCACTCGAAGTCCATCATCAATGATGTCTCCAATTTTATTAGAATAGCGTGTATAAAAAAGAGAAAAGTCATACTTTGATATAGATTGGTTATCTTTTCTCATTCCTATATCAATTGTAAATCCAGATTCATCTTTTATCTCTTTATCTACAATTTGTGTTTTGGTTTGAATTTGAATATCTGAGAAGTTTATGGCGCGATAGTTTGATGTTGCATTAGCATAAAATTCAGTAAACAAATTATTTCTAATTGATAAACCAACCCCATAAATAAATATTCTTCTACTTTCAGATAGAGTGTCTCTTATTATCTCCTCTACAAAATCTTCAAAACTGTTTATTTTTTTATTATATGTGTAATAGCCATTTGATTCGGTTTTAATATGTTCATACCTGAATCCTGGAACGAGACTTATATTTTTATTTAATCTAATGATAGACTCTAGAAATATTGCATTGTTATAGTTCGGAAATTTAAAATCAGATTTTGGTTTTGAAAAAATTGTTGTATCTAACTCACTAAAATTCGCGTCATATCCATCACTACCTATTGCTTGTTTGAAGTTGGTTTCACCTCTATACAGTTTAGAACCCAGTAGAATTGTATTATTTAAATTATTTTCTAGTGGTATATCATACTGAATACGCGTTTCGATTCCAAGATTATCAAATCTACCATCTAATAAATCGCGATTCCCAATATTATCTATGACTGTAGGATCATCTAATAATCCTATTGATTTTCTACTAGCAATAAGTCCATATGTGGTATTATTTATCTTTAGTCCATTTAATGGAGAATATTCAATTTTATTTGAATAAAGATTCCAATCTACATTGAACCAATTTCGGTTTCTATTTGATAATTTTGGATTGATATAGAACTTTTCATCAGTGAGTCCGCCAGGCTGCTGACTAACATAATTCATATGTGTATACTCGAGATATACCCGAAAACCTTTGCTAAATCTGTAATTCATGGAAGCATAAAAGCCATATTGTTTGATACTTGAATTTTCTCTCCAACCGTCACCATTTTTATGTTGCAGGTAAAGAAAATAATTTAATTTCTTCGCCTCGCCGTATAGGCTGTTGTATGAACTAAAGGTTCCATGATTATCATAGCTTTGTGATAATTCTACATTAATAGGATCACTATTTTCTCCGTCTTTCATTATAAAATTTAGTAATCCACCAAACTGTGTACCATATTGCAGCGCACCCGCACCTCTTACTAGTTGAATTTGATCTACTGCTTGTGAGGGGGGTGTATAATAACTTTCGGGATAGCCTAGAGGATCAGCACTAATTTCATAGTTATTTTGTCGTGTATTAAAATTTGAAGATCTATTTGGGCTTAGACCTCTCCCTCCAATATCTAGCTGCAATCCAAAATAGTCACTTTCCCATATATTTATACTTGATACTTTACTGTAAATTTGTCGGGCATTGTTGTTTGATTTATTTGCAATTAAATCCTTAAGATTTATAACATCAGACTTTTTTGCCTCATAGATACCAAAATCCTCCACTGATCTGAGAAACCTAGTATCATATGTACTATTTTGATTACGAATAGTAATTTCGGATAATTCAACAGATTGAAAGTTTACTATAAATACAATCTTTGTTGTTGAAGTTAAATCAACAGCTATGCTGTCTGGAATTATATTTAGCCCGCTTGCATATAATTTAACAAGGCCAGGTTTCTTATAAATAAATTCAAAATTTCCTAAACTATCACTAATTGAATATCGATTAATTTGATTAGAATATATTACAATATCTGGTAGATTATTACCTGATGTATCTTGTACTTTACCTGACAAAATGAACTCTTGAGAGTAGACATAATTATTTTGCCAAATAAATAGAGTAGCAAAAAAAAATAAAATTTTATGATTTAAAATCATGTAGAAATTTATCAGCATTATTTTTGTACACATTTACGGTATCAATGAAAAATGGTTGACTTTTCCTCCCATTTAGAGACATTCTACTATGAATATTAATTACAGGTGGGTACCCGTTAATTTCTTTGAATTCGTCTCCTATATAATTGACAAATTGTAAAATCATATCAGGTTGAGATTTCATTTGTTGTTGTTGGAATTTGCTTAAGTATAAGTCTTGATCTAACTGATATTGAATTTTCTTACGTGGATCGATAATTACGATATTTGTAAAGCCATTTTTTTCCATAAGCATCACCCTCCAGCTGAATCGATAGCCAATTTCATCCCAATAAATGTTATTAGAAAAAACATGATACCTGAGTGGCATTAGAGCTTGAATACCCAGAAATAAAACCATCAAATAGTATATAAAAAGAACGCTTTTTTTCTTTTTCCTTGATATACGCTCTGATTTAGTTTCATACTTTTTTATTGATAATAACTCTAAGCATTTAATATGGAAATTTAATGGTAAAAAGATTGTTGTGGCTGCAATCATTATCATCGGAAACATTCCTATTCTTGGGAAAAGTATACCAGTCATTATGTGAAACACAATGACAGCAAAAAATGCAAATTTTCGTGTTTTTTTGATCCACAAAAAGAGCCAAATGGTCAAATCATAAATGCAACCAATCCAACTGAATGTTAATGCTGTGATTTTTAAATGAGCGAATTTACCTATGACTGGTATACCAAATTTACCAGGTAGCCATGTATAAAGTGGCTGAGCTCTTATAAGCCAATCCTTGTTAATTTTTGCTAGACCTGCATAAAAATAAACTATTGATAGTTGGCATTTGATTAAAGATATATGCCATTTTGAGCATAGATTCGATTTTAATAAAGGGTTAAAATAACAATCTAAAGAAAACGCTCGATTCGCAGGTAAAAATATTAGATAAAAGGTAAGTACTGAAACTAGATAATAGTGATTGAGATAATATGTTTTATCAATCAGTTCTATATATGTGAAAAGTAAAAAGAAAGTGGAGGTACTAGTTCGATAAAATAGACCAAATGTTATAAATATAGATAAAACTAAAAGGACTGTAAATATTATATATATACCAATATCAGGTAAAACATCGATATTGTGAATGAAATTAAAATGATACTCTGGGTTAATGTAAAGTTCTTCAATCCATCCATTTACCCAAAATCGCAGAATTGTTATAAATAGAGTTACCCCAAAAAATATTCGGAATGTTATCAGGGGAGAGATATCTGTTGTTTCAAAAGATTTTTTTATTATTTTATCTGCTGTCTTTACTAGCATTTTGTTTTATTTAAAGAAAACGCCTATCATTCATGATAGACGTTTTAACGATTTGGTCATCGTTTGTTGTTCTGACTAATAAAGAGTAATTGATTAGTGACGTGGTTAATCAAATAATATAGTTTATTCCTCTGACTACTTAATTAATCACCATCGTTTTTACCATCAGCATCTTGAATATTTAACAAAGGGAACAGATCTGATTTCATTATTGTAATTAGCCCTTGAATAGAATCATATAAATCTGTATTTCCTGATATTGAAGTCCTTTCATCAATTTTCGCGTAAATTAAATCAAATTGTGATTTAATGTCAGAATCCACTTCTGTGTGACCCCTGCTTATTAATAGCCTATCATAACCTGAATTTATTGAACTATTTCTTAAGGTATTTCCACCAAGATATAAACCTTCCATTTCTTGGATAGATTCTTTTACTAACGATAGTGCAAATAGATCATTACCGTCATAAAGAGACTGGTAATAGGCTTCAATTTTAGTTGGGTCAGCCTCTATAGGTGAGTCCAGTGGACCTATTCTTCCAATTGGTAAACCAACTTTATTTTCTCTTATATGATCTTCATAATAAGATAATGCACTATTTAGTTGGACATGAATAGAACTACCAATTTCTACTCCGTCATTACTAATGAAATTTTCTTTTAAACTACCACCCCACATGTTATCTAGTTGTACTGCTTTATTTTTTATTGACTCTGTCAATTTTAGTAGATAGGAGCATTTTTTTTCATCTGATGTAAATAAACCAACGGTATTCTGTGATGAGTAAATGAGATAATCTATAGCGGGGAATCCATTTGCTCTTTTTTGGGATTCAGAAGAAAAATTATATGTAGTGGATATTATTATATTTTTAAGTAGTAGTGTATCTATTGGAAACAAATTAGTCGTATTGACCAAGTCATAATTGATATTAGCATAATAATTGTGCAAAGCTGCAGACTGATATGATTTGTAAGTATTATGATAAGCATCTCTAAAACTATTTAGGTTACTATCATTTATTGAACTGCAGAAATTATTTGCTGATAAGTATAAGGTTTCAGTAGCGTCCTTATAATTACTTATAGACGGAATTATGACATTATTAACCTGATTAGTTAATAATTCAGTATGATCATCTTGCCCATTTGGATCCAAAGCTCCTTCTCCACCATCGCAGCTAATAATAAAACATGCTAACAACAACGAGAGAAGAAGAGCTTGAAACCGTTTAAAAATGACAAAGATCATTTTAGAAATTTGCATCTTTAAAACCTGGGAAAGATTGGTCTAATATATTAATCGCAGAAGTCATCTGATCGTCAGTGACTGTCCACAAATTTATTCCATAGATTCCGTTTAATGAACTATCTGAGCTAGACCAGCCCATTGCAATTAATGCATTGTGAGCTTCTTCAGCTGTTAATCGACCTTCTGAGTTGAATGACATTGCATATATAAATGCCAGTGCTTCAGATAAGTGATGTATTTTATCAGCATCAGATACATCAGCAATCGCATCATTGAGATAGTGCATAGCTGCTGCTGCTAATCCTGCTTCTACATATAATTTTATGTCTGCTCTTGCAGCAACAAACAAATCTTCGTTAACACTTTCTTGCGAAGGTCCAAAGCCTTGACCTGCTTTTAACACTGATCTACCAACGATAAAAGCATTCATTGCTGCTTGAGCTAAATTAACTCCGTATGCTGCTTCTGTTTCATCGCTAAAATCAAAAGTATAGTTAGCTAGGAACAAGCCATCGCCACTTGAGGTATTACCAGCATTGGGATAGGTTGCAGCAGTTGCTCCGAAATAACCAAAAGCCTCATCAAATTTATGCTGGCGACTTGTACCATATGATGCATAGTTATCCACAGATGATTCATTGTTACCTAGTTCGTTGTCTTTACCAGCCTGAGAATCTCTGAGGTAGTCGTCAACCATTTGATCATACATCATAGCACCATAAAGACCTTTCTCCAGAATTTGAGCATATTCTAACCCATTAGCACTTACATGTCTCTTTTTACTACCAGTAGTAATCATTCCTGCTGTTCCATTTGATGCGTCTATCGTATAATTTGCTTGACTTGATTGTACAAGTAAATCAGCTAAGCTGGCAAAGTCATCAGCAACACTGGTATTACCAGCATCGAAATTTAATTCATCTATTTTAGTACGAATATTAGAACCGCCTTGTGCATCAGCGCTATTAAACATATCGTAGTTTTCATTTGCAATAGCTGCTTTTAAATCCCATTTAATTGGTTCATTCCTTGAGGAATCAGCAATTTCTTTTAGTTGGGCTAACCGGCGCTTTTGGCCATTATAAGCTCCAGGTGCTAAAGTACCCTCTATATCGTATGATGAAGGAATAGTAAAATTAGTTAAGGCGATACTATTTATATCACCTAGATTACTTTTTAAGAATCCAGCTGTATCTACTTCTTCTTCTGTATTAGTAGTGCCGCAGTAGCTCAGCGTAATTAAAGCAATGAATAGTGTGAACAGTCGTAGTGGTGAATTCATTTTTTTTAAATATTATTATTAGATTAAAGTATGTTATTTAGATTTATTCTTAATAACGTGCATAATATAAAACTTATTAAGACTAATTCTAAATAAATGACAAAAAAAATATCCCTTTTTGTTTTAGGAGATAAGTACAATAATTACGGGTATATATATGGAAAATAATGTTGTATATTTTGATGGGTTTTGTAATCTTTGCAACGCGTTACTTCATTTCTTGATGAAGTATGATTCCGATAAAAATCTATTATTTTCCTGGTCGAAATCTGATTACGCTATATCAACCTTACCTAAGAATATACTAGAGTACACTGAAACCAGTGTTATATTTTATAGAAATGGAAATTTTTATAAAAAATCTGAGGCAATATTTGAAATATTAAAACAAATCAATTCGCCGATTAAATTTCTTTCTTACTTTTCATTCCTACCCTTAAAATATACTGACTATTTATATGATGTAATTTCAAAAAATAGGTATAAAATTTTTGGTAGAAAAACTGTTTGCACTATACCCAATAACTTTGATGAGAAAAGATTTAGAAATAACTCTATCATGTCAGTCAAATTATGACCAATTACATACTTAGCATGAATGTGTATTGTTAGGTATTGTTATCTTTTTTCAGAGCTCAAAACTATCTTTTTTTCTTCGGTAGTACAGCGGTAGAGCAATCGGCAGTTAACCGATCGGTTGTAGGTTCGAAATCAACCCTTAGAGCAAATAAAATTATTACAATTTGACAGTGTAATTTTTTATTAACTGGCCTATGTCAAATACCCTGAAATTAGGTTTATCTGCTATCTTTAGCACATATTGCTGATACAGAGTCTTCAAACGCACTAATTATTAATGCTATGTCTTGAAGTTTAAGAGCATTGGACAAAAAGAAAGCCTCAAAGGGAGACGGTGGGAGATATACCCCACGCTCCAACATGTGGCGAAAAATTTTTCTGAATAACTCTTTGTTGGTAGTATTGGCTCCCTTGAAGCCTGTCACCTTATGATTACTGTAGAAAATTCCAATCATAGATCCTACTCGACTTGTATAATTCGAGATATAGTGGTCATCTAATACTTTTTTAAGTCCTCGTTCTAGAGTTTTAGATTTTACTTCCAGTTCATCATATATCGATAAGTTATCATGTAATTTCTTGAGTAGTGTATATCCTGCTGCCATTGCCAGTGGATTTCCTGATAAAGTGCCCGCCTGATATACTGGCCCAGTTGGTGCAACAAAATCCATGATCTCTTTCTTCCCTGCGTAGGCTCCTACTGGAAGTCCTGCCCCTATAATTTTACCATAGGTAACCATGTCTGCTGTTATACCATATATCTCCTGTGCACCGCCAAATGCCACCCTGAATCCAGTCATAACTTCGTCAAAAATTAATACTGTATCATGATCATCACATAACGAGCGTAGTCCTTTTAAAAACCCTTTTTCAGGAGGTATACAGCCCATATTTCCTGCTATGGGCTCCAATATAATAGCTGCAACATTGTTTTTATTGGCCTTCAGTAATTTTTCAACCTCATCTAGATCATTAAATTCAGCAATGAGTGTATCCCTAGCTGTGCCAGGTGTAACCCCAGGACTACTGGGATGACCCATTGTAAGAGCGCCACTTCCCGCATCAATTAGAAAAGAGTCACCGTGCCCGTGATAACATCCTTTAAATTTGATAATCTTATCCCTACCTGTATATCCGCGTGCAACACGGATTGCACTCATACAGGCTTCTGTTCCGGAGTTAACCATTCTGATCTTATCAATACCCTTGATAGCATCTGTAATAAGTTCTGCAATCTTTATCTCAAGTCGGGTAGGGGCCCCAAAAGAAGTGGAATTTTTGGCTGTTTCAGTAACTGCTTTTAATACATCTGGATCGGCATGACCCAGCAACATTGGACCCCAAGAGCTAATCAGGTCAATATATTTATTTCCATCTTCGTCATATAAGTAAGCACCTTCAGCTTTTCTAATGAACAATGGAGAACCTCCAACGCTATTGAAGGCTCTGACTGGTGAATTAACACCTCCTGGAATTATATCTTTCGCCTTTTTATAAAGTTTTTTACTGGTATTGATGTTCATCTATTTACTTTCATTTAGTAATTTTACTGCCTGTTTAGCAAAGTATGTTGCTATTAGATTAGCACCGGCTCTTTTGAACGAGATCAATGATTCCATTATAACCTCATTTTCATTTAACCAACCTTTTTCTGCTGCTGCTTTGATCATTGAATACTCACCCGAAACATGATAAACAGAAACTGGAATTTCTGATTCGTCACTGACGGCTTTAAGTATATCAAGGTAGGGCTGACCTGGTTTGATCATGATAATATCTGCTCCTTCTTGAATATCCATCCGTGCTTCGACCAATGCTTCTTTACTGTTTGCCGGATCCATCTGATAGGTTTTTTTGTCACCGAATCCGGGTGCCGAATCTAGCGCATCACGGAATGGGCCATAAAAAGCAGAGGCATATTTAACACTGTATGCCATGATACCTGTATTTTCGAATCCGTTTTGATCCAGTTTTTTTCTGATTAGGTTTATACGTCCATCCATCATATCGGAAGGTGCGACCATATCTACACCTGCCCGTGCATGGCTCAGAGCTATGTTTGCTAGCAACTCGGCACTGATATCATTTACTATTTCATTGTCTTTCACAATACCATCATGGCCATAAGATGAGTATGGATCGAGTGCTATATCAGACATAACGAATAGATCCGGATAATATTCTTTTGTGTGCTTGATAGTCCTTTGCATAAGTCCATTGTCACGGAGAGCCTCTGTTCCTTTGTTGTCCTTTTTATCTCCTGGTACCTTCACAAATAATAATACAGATCTAATTCCCAATGCAGTAATCTCATCCAGTTCATGATTTAACCGATCCAGTGAGTAACGAAAGTAACCAGGCATACTAGGAATTTCATCTTTTATATTCTCTCCCTCAGTTACAAAGACTGGAACTATAAAATCATCAGAGCTGAGTTGATTTTCTCTAACCATGCTCCTAATCGCTTCTGATTTTCGATTACGTCTTAAACGTGTCTCAGGATATCTCATGTTTATTTTAATTATTTTAAATATTAAGCCAATTCACTTCTTTCAGGTGATCAAGCATTTGCTGCTCTTTAGAGCCGGGTTTGGGATTGTGATTATATCGCCATTGAGCGTGAGGTGGTAGGCTCATTAAAATAGATTCAATTCTCCCTTTTGTTTTAAGACCAAATAGGGTGCCACGATCGTGGATCAGGTTGAATTCTACATAGCGTCCTCGTCGGATTTCCTGCCAGTCCCGGTTTTGCTGACTGTAATTCATGTCTTTCCTTAAATTAACAATTGGAATATAGGCATCTATAAATCCCAAGCCTGCATTATTGGTAAACTCACAAAGGTCTTGTGCAGAAGTATTTTCATCTGCCCTGATGTGATCGAAGAAAATACCACCTATCCCTCTAGCTTCATTGCGGTGATGGTTGAAAAAATATTCATCACATGCTTTCTTGAAGCGGGGATAAAAAGCTGGGTGAGTTAAATCACAAACTGTTTTATGAATTTGATGAAAGTGAACTGCATCTTCTTTAAAGAGGTAATAAGGGGTCAAATCAGCACCGCCACCAAACCATTGGTCTTTGATCTCATTAGAATTTTTATCACGGAGTTCAAAATAGCGGTAGTTTGCATGAACGGTAGGTACGAAAGGATTTCTGGGATGAAGAACCAATGATATACCGCTAGCAAAAAAATCAGACTCTTTCTCATCAGGATTTTGCTGAAGAGTTTTAGGTAGCGGGCCTGATACAACAGAAATATTGACACCACCTTTTTCAAAAACCTGTCCATTCTCGATCACACGGGTACTCCCGAACCCAAATTTCTCCCGCTTCCAGTTGTCAATCTGAAATTCAGCTTCTCCGTCAGTTTTTTCAATAACTTCGGTGATTTTGAGTTGAAGCTTTTTAATAAGTTCCGTGAATTCTTCCCGTTTAGAGTCAAAGTTCTTCATGACGCTGATTGATAATTTTTTATAGCATCTACAAAGGCTCTTGCGTTGTCTACAGGAACATTAGGAAGGATACCATGTCCTAAGTTGGCGATAAATCGATGTGTACCAAAACGCTTGACCATTTCCGTTGCCTCTTTGTTTATAGTATTGGGCGTAGACGTTAGTTTAGACGGATCATAATTACCCTGTACTGTTTTATTTCTTGCTAAAGAACGAGCATTTTCGGGAGTACAACTCCAACTGATTCCAAATCCTTTTACACCTTCGTCCTGAAATTCTGGATAACACCATTCGGCATCCTTAGCAAATAAGATTATAGGCACTCCATAATCCTCATTTACAATTTGTTTTAGATAGGGGTAAGCATGAACCATGAAGTCATCTGGACCAAGTGTTGCCGCCCAGGATTCAAATATTTGCAAGACCTGAGCTCCTGCTTTTACTTGCTCATGAAAGTATTCTACAGTCTGATTGGTAAGTATCTGCAGCACATGATGGGCTGATTCTGGGTCTGAGAAAATAAATTGTTTTGCCAAGGAAAAAGTTTTGGATCCTTGTCCCTCCACCAAATAGCAGAAGAGAGTCCAAGGTCCGCCAGCAAAACCGATTAGTGGAACTCGGCCGTTTAGCTCATGGCGGGTCAAGCTCATTGCTTTATAAACATAATCCAAAGATTCTTTAGCAGGATAGATTTTTATTTCCTTTAAATCCTTTGAAGATCTTATAGGAAAAGGTATATAGGGACCAAAACCGGGTTTTAGCTGTACTTCTATACCCAGGCATTCTAGAATGACTAGTATATCAGAAAATAAAATAGCTGCGTCCGGTCCAATTATATCGATTGGTTGTAGTGTTATCTCACAAGCTAGTTCTGGATTTTTAACACGTTCAAAAAAAGAATACTTCTTACTAAGTTCCATGTATTCCGGGAGATATCTTCCCGCCTGCCTCATCATCCAAACAGGAGGTCTTGGAGTCTTTTTACCCTCAAGTGTATCAAGCAATAAAGTGTTATGTAAATCCGGAAACTTGCTCATATGATATAATCTTCTATAGTTTTGACTAGATGTTCAAAAGTTGCTTTATTGGTTACTATCACCTTATTAAAACCAGAATTTGTTGCGGCCATACCAGTGTAGTGCCCGATACAAAATACCGGAGCTTCACTTGAAGGGTTGTTAGACTCTAGAAAAGCATGGACTGCAGATGGGCTCATAAAAACCAATCCGTCATAAAGATCTGGTGAAACTTTTTCTTTTCTTTTCTTTGTTCTATAAACAACGACACTTTTAGCATGCCGCCCATTCTTATTTAATATTTGTACTAGATAATCAGGGGATAAATCACCTTTAAAATGAGTGATTAGGTTAGCATTGCTATTCAGTATTAATTCAATTAATGCCTTGGAATTATATTTATTTGGAAAACGAATCAAAGGTGACAGCTTTTGCTCATTGATAGAGAAAGCTGTTTTTGGGCCTATACAAAATATAGATTTAGGTATATTTAGCCTGTTATTATGCTTAAAAACAGCTTTTACAGCATTTTTACTAGTGAAAACCCAGTGTTCAGCATTATGAGAGGCTTCAGAGAGCCATTCATTTATATACAGTTCTTTAAAGGATATAAATCCAATTATATCATAATTGAAAGATGCGGTATTTAATAGGTAATTCTGATAAGTCTCAGAAAGTGGATTACAAAATAAAACTCTTGGATGCGACATATATTCAACGTTCTATGAGTTTAAATGCACCGTCTTCGATTAGTTTTTTAGCCAGCTGTTTGCCCCATTCTAGATTATAATTATCTTCGATTAAGCTCTCATGTACCTCCAATTTTTCAGTACCGTCCTTTGATAATATCGCTCCATTGAATGAGAAAACGCCATTTTTATATGTAGTTAAAGCTCCGACAGGAGAGGAACAACCCAATTCAAGTGTATTCAAAAACATGCGCTCTGTATCCACACATTTTCTGATAAATGCATCTTCTAGTAAGCTAAAGATAGCGATGTTCTTTCTATCATTACCTCTGCATACTATTCCCAATGCTCCCTGAGAGGGTGCCGGTAACATCCAATCTAATGTTTCTGATATCCGATCACTTAGTCCCAGTCTTTTTAGTCCTGCTAGAGCAAATATTCCGCCAATCCAGTAACTATTATCAACTTTAGCAATGCGTGTCGGGACGTTACCTCTGAGTCCAGTGATTTCGTAATTCGGATGTTTGTTTAACCAAAATGCCTTTCGCCGGATACTACCTGTGGCAATTACATCTTTTTTTGAACTTTCTGTGTTTAAAGGGCTGACTAACACGTCTAAGGGATTTTCACGTGCAGGAACACTTGCAAGGGTTAAATTTTCGTCTAATTTAGTGGGTACATCTTTTAAAGAATGGACAGCAAGATCTATATCGTGATTAAGCAGTGCGATATCAAGTGCTTTGGTAAAGACCCCTTTATCTCCGAGTTTATGGATAGGAATATCTTGAATCTGGTCTCCGAATGATTCAATTTCAATGATCTCTGATGCATGTCCTGATTTTTTTAGTAACTGCTGTACATGATTGGCCTGCCACAGGGCAAGTCGACTTCTGCGGGCGCCTATTTTAAGCATCCTGTTCGACTTTTTGGTACTCCTGGTCAAGCCGGTCGATATGAATAGCTAGGATTTTCTTCTTGACACGATCAGTGATCTTCTCAAGTTGATTAAAGATTTCAGGATCCAGTTTGTTACGTACCTTCTGGAGTTCTTCTTCAGTAATACTGTCTAATTTACGATTAACCTCTTTAATATGAGGAAGAAGGAACCTGGAACGATCAATATTGCTTTTGTAAGCTTTTATCTCCTCTTGGATTATGTTCTCTAGGATTGGAATTGCTTTTTTTCTTTTTTCCAAGGCCTTTTGATTTACTTTACTAATTGAATCCATGTCAATCAGTGTAATTCCATCAATTTCAATCACTTCATGCGCTACATTACGGGGAACAGATAGATCAATGATGAGCTTGTCCATTTGAATGTTTGTAAATTGTTCTGGGATGAGAATAGGTTCAGGAGCTCCTGTTGCAGTTATGATGAGATCAGCATTATTTATTTCATATTCTAATTTTGAAAATGAACTAATCTCAATATCTAGCGAGTTTGCAAGATTCTTAGCTCTATCGAAGGAACGGTTTATAACGGAGATATTCTTAGCACCATTAGATATCAGATTTTTACAGGATACTTTTCCCATTTTACCGGCGCCAATGAGCAGAATTTTGATATCCTCAAGATTTTTGAAATGCTCGAGGGCACGCTGTGTTACTTCAAAACCAACTGATGCATTTCCTCGGCCAAAATCAGTTTCCGTTCGGCTTCTTTTGTGAGCTTTAAATATGGATTGAATAAGTTGATGAAATTCTCCTGAGAGTTGTTCATTTTTCGATTCATTATATGCTCTTTTCAGTTGCTGTATTATTTGTGAATCTCCCAATATTTGAGAATCTAATCCTAACCCCACCCTATAAATATGACGAATAGCTTTATTATCGGAGAGTACGTAGCCGTGTTTTTCGAAAAGTGAATGTTCAATGTTAACTGAACTGCAAAGAGCTTTAACTAAAATTTTAGGTTCACAAAATCCAAAAATTTCTGTCCTATTACAAGTTTCAAGTGCCAGCACTCCACTAGGGACTTGTTTTGTATATTTTTTAAGCCTCTTTTTTCTGTCTTTGTCTAAATAAAATAACTCACGTATTGAGACTTCACTTTCCCAGTGAGAAATGCCAACAACCGAAAATCTCATTAATTAATTGAGTTTGAAAATTAGTCAGTACTAAATAATATTATACAATGAATATGAAGATTATGTGAAGATTGCTTCATCTTTGACTAAAATAGCTGTTGAGCTGTTAATTTTGCTTGTTTTATGCAGTCTGGAATACTCACTCCCCAAAGGTAATTTCCTCCGATTGTGAAGTTTTTGTGAATTTTCATAAAATTACTAACTGCAGATCTTATTTTCCAGTATCCAAGATTCTGTTGAGGAATTGCTTTTTCCCAATACAAATGGTCTATATCAATTGGATCAGCATTAATATTCATGATGCTTGAGAATTCCTTAATGATTTTATTCTGAGTTTTTGCTATTTCACTTTTTTTGATTGCTTTGTGTACGCCACCTGCAAGGAGAGTAAATTGTTTTTGCCCTTCGGGGGTATGGGAAGGAAATATACTCGATTTCCAAATTGCTCCCAAAAGATCAAACCCTTCAATACGAGGCACAAGAAAGCCAAAAGCATCAGTATTGTTTGGAATATCTTTGTTTGAGTAAGTTACGCATGTTGAAAGAACAGCAGGATAATGAATTTTTTCAAGATGATTTGACAGATCAGGAGCATATTCAAAAATGAGTGATGATAACACGTGAGCAGGTAGACAGCTTAGAACTTGATCAAAAGAATAGTCATCGTCTTCAGTAGTGACTTTTATATGATTATTCATAAACTTTATGCACGTAACTTTTGTATGGATTAATTCTGAGCTTAGTTTCTCGGCTAGACAATTTGGCAATGTTTGCATTCCATTACGAAAATTAAAAACTGTTTCTTTTTGACTGTAATTTTTAGTCTTATTTTTAAAAAGCATACCAATAATAAGAGACTTATAATCTGACTCATATCGAGTGAGTTCTGGTAGAATTTCAGTTTTACAAAGCTTTTCGATATCACCCGCATAAATGCCAGACAAAATGGGGTCTGCTAGATAATTTACCGCCTCTTTGCCTACTCTTCTTCTGAGAAAGCTACCAATGCTTTCTTCCTTTTCTGTACCAGAAGGCTGAAAAGGTTCAGTAAATACTCTTAGTTTTGCTTTCAGGCTTAGTAAATCAGTACTCAGGAATGAAGCAAGCGATGGCTTAAGGAACTGCATTTTACCATTTCTTACAATACTACGTGTTTTAAAGGCTTTTTCTATCACTAGTAGTTCTTCCTTAAGTCCAAGTTCGAATATAAGCTGCAATAGCTCACCGGATTTATCACGCAAGGAGTTTGGACCTAGGTCTAATACCAGACTCTTTTTCACTTTAGTTCTGATCGCACCACCAGGCGTCCCTTTTTCAAAAATGGTTACCTCAGCACCGCGTTGCTTCAGAAACCAAGCTGCCGCAAGGCCAGAGATTCCACCACCAAGTACTGCAATACTTGGCATCAGGTTGTTGTTATTTCTTTTATTCCATTCTCTTTGTTGAGTACTGTAAGTGACCATTTTTCAAGGGTTTGAATCCAAAGGTTATGGTCGTTGATACAAGGGATTAGTTTAAGCTCTTTACCTCCTGCCTGCATGAATTCTTCCTCTCCGCGTATCCCGATCTCTTCTAGGGTCTCGATACAATCAGAGATAAATGCAGGACAGACCACAGCCACTTTTTTGATCCCTTCTTCAGCTAGTCGTTCGAGCTCTTTATCAGTAGCAGGTGTTAGCCACGGATCTATTCCTAATTTGGATTGAAAGGCATTACTGTAAGTGAAAGACATTGAATCCAGATTAAGGTATTCTGCCACATTTTTTGTGGTCATAATATCATGATGGCGATAGCAATAAGTATGAGCTACTGAAGTTACATTACAGCAATCGTCACACTTGAGGCAATGTTTGCCGGTAATATCCCTTTTTTTGATATGACGTTCTGGAACCCCATGATAGGAAAATATCAGATGATCGATATCATCGGTCAGATGAGGACGCATGGATTCACCAAGTGCTTTAATATAGTCGGGGTCATTATAGAACGGATTCTTAAGTCTTAGTTTTAGGTGCGAAAAATATTTTTTGAATACTTCTTTAGCTTTTTCTGTGACAGTTTCTGTAGTCGCCATAGCGTATTGTGGATAAAGGGGTATCAGAAATACCTCTTCCAAGTTTAGATTTTCTTCTAGAAGATCTTCAATACCTTTTTTTATGGATGGATTACCATACCTCATTCCAATCGATACTGGGATTTTATTTCCAAGACGGTTCTTAAGTTTATTGCGAACTTGTTCGGTAATGACAATCAATGGAGAGCCTTCGTCCCACCAGATCAACTCATATGCTTCTCCTGACTCTTTAGGTCGAATATTTAGTATAATACCTTCAACTAAGAGCTTGCGTAAAGGCTTGGGTAAATCAATAACTCGTTCATCTAAAAGGAATTCACGGAGATACTCTTTTACATCAGCAGGTTCGTAGGTGTCAGGCGAACCTAAATTAACTAGCAGAATACCGATTTTCGATTTAGTTGTTTGGTTCAATGTCTTTATTGCCTATAGTTTTAAATTATATATACAATAACGTAAATTGTTGATTAATTGTGAAGATTATATGAACTCACTTACTATTATTGGATGTGGTTGGCTAGGATCCTTAGTAGCTGTCAATTTAATTAAAAAAAGTTACAGGGTATTTGGTACCACCACCACTAAGAATAGGCTTCCTGAACTGCAAGAGCGAGGTATAATACCTATGCTGATAGAAATAAATCAGGGTACAGAGTTATCTCTTCCAGACACTGAAGCTGTACTGATTGCATTTCCACCTGGAAGAGGGAGAAAACGGGGCAAGTATCCAGCTAAAATCAAAGCGCTTGCCAATGGATTGAAAGGCAAATCAAGTCAGATTATAATGTGCAGTTCCACGTCAGTCTACCAGGGAATGTATGGAAGCGTTCAAGAATCAGATGCAAAATCGAATAAAGATAATGAGAATATAGTCTTAGCTGCTGAAGGTGAGCTACTGACTCAAATTGAAGACGCAGTGATATTAAGATTAGGTGGTTTAATAGGAAAAGAGAGACATCCTGTTAAATACCTTGCAGGCCGAAAAAGAATAAAGAATGGAGATGCACCAGTTAACCTTGTCTATGGTGAAGATGTTTCTGCTGCTGTTGAGATTTTAGTCGATAATGATATTCGAAAACAAGTTTATAATTTAGTTTCTACAAATCATCCTTCTAGAAAAAATTATTATACTAGGGTTGCCGAACAAATGAAATTGGATGCGCCTGAATTCGAAATAGGTGGTAGTAAATGTAAATTAGTTACATCAACAAAATTTATTCATCATTTTAGATATGAATTTAAAAATCTATGATCTAGCTTGCGGGTACATTGAAAAACTCAGATTTATCATTCGCATATCCCAGGCTATTCTTTTTTACGGTCGCTGATATTAACAATTCTATTTTATGCTAATCGAATCTGCTTATTGTGCTAGTATTTAGATTTATGAAAATGCTGAGGATATTGGAATACGAAACTATATGTTAGAATCAATTCAGACTCAGTTTATTTTTAAATCTATCTTACACAAGGGACCATATGCTATTTTGTAATATATTCAGAGCTAAAATCTTAAGATATTGCGTAAAGATTAATTATTTATACAACTATTCCAATGAAATATTAGTGAGGGTTCTTTAGCTGTATTTATAATTAAAAAAAATGTATTCTAATGTTGACTGAAGTATTCGATTATGTCTATATTTAATATTCATAAAATAGTTCAATGATACTTTCCTCGGTAGCTCAGTGGCAGAGCAATCGGCTGTTAACCGATCGGTCGTTGGTTCGAATCCAACCCGGGGAGCAAATTAAAAAAGCCGCAGATATAATCTTTTGCGGCTTTTTTAATTTTCAGCTTGTCAAAATTCTATATGAAGTCATAGTAGTACTATATACTCTACTCTTTCTTATATCATTTAATAATAATCAATATAATTTCATTAACTGTATTTAGACTTATTATAAATTAAATAAAAAATGAACTATCTCGATATATTTTTATTTTATTAGTTAAATGAAAACAAGTAATAAAAAAAATGTCTATAAGATTGACTTCAAGTTGTGGAACTTGTATTTCCTTAACTAAACAAAATATATGCACGACGCACAATATTGAGATAAGTAATTTATATGTATGTGATAATTTTGTTAGCGATAATAGATTAAATAAAATTATAGATTGTTCAACTTGTGCCAGATTTAAAAAAGACGATTGCGAGCATCCTGATATTGCAACGGTTGGAGTACTTTGCACTAGTTGGGCCCCATCATTAGGTAAATAAAATTAGACTAGAATGTATTCTTACTAGTATTATTTTAAGGAGTTTAGTAAAGTAAGTTACCCACCAGATGATATACCAATGATGGTTATGTCATAATCAAAATACGCGTCTTCATTCAACCTGAAAATAGTTGTTTTCTTTCGAGAAATTCTATAAGAATAGCTATTTAAGCGATCACCAGTATTTTCGCTTGTTGCCCAAAAAAGGTGTGTATAGTATTATTTTATTCTGTGGGATTAGGTATCATGGTAAATTCTACCAAATGAAATACGAGGATATATGAATAACATAAAGCATCTTTTTCATTTAAAATGCTTTGAAATACAAATACATAATTCTCCATGTATTACCTAGAATCAAAAAAACGTATCAGCATTTTCAAGGGATAAAATAATAAGGTCGTTATGTAACTTCTATTTGATTATGTTCTTTTAGGAACATTAGCCTTCAAAGGATCAATTTTCATTAACTAATACAGACTCATGAAAACTATTTTATTCTCCTTACTACTCAGTATAACGTCATTTAATCTCGTTGCGCAAATCACCCCAGAATGGATGCGTTACCCTAGCGTCTCCCCAGATGGTTCAACTATTGCGTTTGTTTACCAAGGAGATATATATACAGTGCTACTCGAAGGTGGACAGGCTGAGCGGCTTACCTTTCATCCCGAAATGGATGTACAACCAGTATGGAGTCCAGATGGCCAGGAGATAGCCTTTGCTTCCGAGCGTCATGGTAATTTTGATGTGTTTTTGATGAATGCCAAGGGAGGTGAGGCAACTCGGCTGAGTTATCATTCCAACAATGAAATGCCACTCAGTTTTTCAGCCAATGGGCAAAAAATTTATTTTGACGCTCATCGCATAGATAATTCGGCAAATAGGGAATATCCAACAACTAGCCATACTGAGTTGTATTCTGTACCAGTACATGGGGGAGGTATTACACAGGTATTCAGTATTCCAGTGAAGGCATTAAGTGAACGGGATAATAGTGGGTTTTTATACGAAGATATGCCAGGGAGGGAGGATGTTTGGAGAAAGCATCACCAGTCGGCAGTTACTCATGATGTTTGGTTGTTCAATCGTTCTGAATCCAGTCATACAAAATTAACAGACTTTGAAGGAGAGGATCGGAACCCAGTATGGAATAGTGATGGTACAGCTTTTTATTTTTTGAGTGAGCGTTCCGGAACTTTTAATGTTTATAAACAGAATATTGCCGGTGGCCAGGTTGAACAACTAACCTATTTTGAAACCCATCCTGTTCGCTTTTTAAGTGCAGGTACCTTGACCAATGAAAGAGAAGTACTGGTATTTGGGTATCATGGTGAGCTTTATACTATGCAATTGGGTCAGCAACCCTCTAAGGTGCCACTGACAATACGAACACAGCAAGTTATTAGTGGGCAAGAGCGAATCAAAATCAATGGTGGTGTGTCTGAAATGGCAATTAGTCCTAATGGCAAGGAAATGGCATTTATTGCCCGCGGGGAGGTATTTGTTACATCATTAGATGGTTCATTAACCAAGAGATTGACCTCAACTCCGGAAAATGAAAGGTTTGTTGAATTTAGTCCGGATGGGAAATCGGTGGTCTATGCATCTGAACGAAATGGAAAATGGAGTATTTTTCAAACTAAGGTCGTTCGAAAAGAGGAACCATTTTTTTACGCGGCAACCTTATTGAAGGAAGAGGTGTTAATTAGCAGTGAAAAAGATAACTATATGCCTAAATTTTCACCAGATGGTTTACAAATAGCCTTTGTAGAAGACCGTAAGAATATAAAAGTACTACACATTGAAAGTGGAAATGAGGTAGTGTTATTGGACGAAACACAACTTTTTCATATGCGCGATGGAGATAAATATTTTTCTTGGAGCCCAGATAGTAAATGGTTGTTAGTGGAGTTTGACAAATTACTCAATAATGCTGATGTCTACCTAATGGACGCCACTGGTAAGGAAGAGCCGAAAGTGTTGGTTAACAGTGGGTATTACGATCGTATGCCGAAATGGGTGCAGAATGGGAAACAGATGATATGGATGAGCAATCGTAACGGTCTTAAAAGTTATGCTACTAGTGGGAGTACCGAATATGATGTATATACCATGTTTTTTACCCAAGAAGGATGGGATGAATATAATCTAAGTGAAGAACAATATAAGTTGAAAAAGGCCATTGAGGAAGCGCAATCTCAGCAAGAAATCGTAGAAGAGAATGGCGTTGCAAAAGAAAATAAGGACAAAAAATCACGAAGAGTAGCATACTCAAAATCTGAATCGATTGAACCTCTTAGTATAGATTTGGACAATATTGAAGATAGAATTGCTAAATTAACCATTCACTCTTCTCGTATGAGCGATGCTGTACTGAGTAAAGATGGTGGTACTATGTACTATCTAACCCGTTTCGATGGAGGGTATGATTTATGGAGTACAAATCTAAGAAGTAGAGAAACTAAAGTAGCCATATCTTTAGATGGATCCTCTGGGGAGCTAATATGGGATAAGGAGCAGGAACAATTGTATTTACTAAGTGGTGGCCGCATTTCGAAGTTAGACCTTGATAAAGGCATAAAAAAAGCGGTACCCATTGCCTCTGAAACCTCGATAGATGCTGATAAAGAACGCTTAGCTATGTTTGACCATATTGCTCTTCGAACCTCGAAAATATTTTATGAACCCACTTTTCATGGTATTGATTGGACCATGATGGTTGGGGAGTACCGTACTAAAGTAGATGATTTAGGCCATGATTATGAGTTTGCTGAATTAATTAGCGAACTTGTAGGGGAGTTAAATGTTTCGCATGCAGGTGGGCGTTACCGAAATGTTTCTGATGGAGATGAAACTGCATCATTAGGTATTTTTATGGACTATGCATACCAGGGAGATGGAATTAAAATCAGTGAGTTAGTAAAGGGAGGGCCATTAGTAAAGGCCGGTCTGGAGATTGAAGTTGGGGATATTATTCAAAAAATTGATGGAGAACTTGTATTAGCCGATAAAGACTGGGCTTCCTATTTAAATCGTAAAACAGGGAAAAGGACTTTATTAACCATAACTGATGAATCGGGTAAAAATGAACGAGAATTTACTGTATTGCCTATTAGTCAGGGAGTATTTAATGGCTTATTATATAATCGGTTTGTGGATATGAATGAAGCTGAGGTCCTGGATCGATCTAATGGGCGTCTAGGCTATGTTCATATTTCGGGTATGGGTGATCGGCAATTTCGAGACGTCATTGATCGCATACTAGGTAAGCATTATGATAAAGAAGCTATCATTGTTGACGCAAGAAATAATGGTGGTGGTGATTTAGTAGCCGACTTGCAAATGTTTTTTACAGGGACTCCCTTTTTGACCTACGCCACTGAACAAATGGTTGTGGGAGGTGAGCCTACTTCGCGTTGGACCAAGCCAATTATCGGTTTATTTAACGAAGATATGTACAGTGATGGGCATTGCTATGCGAGTGCTTTTTCAGATTTAAAATTAGGAACCATGGTTGGAACTCCAGTGCCTGGAACCTGTAGTTTTGCTGGCTGGGAAGGGCTTCCTAACGGGAGCGTATGGGGAGTGGTACCAATTAGTGCAAAAAATAAAGCAGGTGAATGGTTAGAAAACAAACAAACGATACCAGATTTACTGATTCGTAACCAACCCAGTGTCATTACTTCGGGTCGTGATGAACAATTAGAGGCTGCTATCGACCAGATGCTAAAGGAATTAGAAGGGTAGTTTAAGGGATTTGGACTGGTACATTTACTTTGCTAAGTCCTCTTCTATCTTAGTCATTAGATACAACATTTCTGATGCGATTTGTTTACTGCGCTCATCATAAGCAGCATTTTCCTTGGGCGTACCATCGAATCCTTTTGGGTCTTCATAAGTAATACTATGCCGAGTATTTGCGCCTGATACGATGGGGCAAGCATCATCAGCCTCTGAGCAGGTCAAAATGGCGATATAATCTTTGTATGGATTTGGCACTTTATTATACACTTTAGAAAAGCATCGCTCTGGCGGGTAATCTTCTGAATATTTTACCAAATAGATGGGATTGTATTTTGGACTATTGGATTCTAGGCTGACTTGAAATCCTGCACGTATAAGAGTTCCTATGGTATTTGGATGTATTTCAGTCGCTTCTGTACCTCCAGAATAGCAATCCAAAGTGGGTAGCTGTAGATGATTCGCCATTACTTTTGCCCAAATATGCGCAAGGTGACTTCGGCGTGAGTTGTGTGTACAAATAAAATTTAATTGAGGCACCTTTTTTATGAGCAGTTGCGATACAATATTTGTCGCCAGTGGAAGAAGATTATTAGTACGATTAACAGAAATACTTTTCAGTTCGATGCTGCATAGTGAGATATAGTTATATAATCTTGGAAACATTAGAAATTAGAAATGAAACCGTTGTTAAGATTAAATATCTAAGATTATAATGACACTATTTTTTATCCCAATACCTTTCGATATCAAAACCTTCTTTTGCCAATATTGCATGAATAATATCATGATTTTTCATTGGTATGATACTGCGTGGTAAAGTATTTAATAAAGGATGTTCAGGATTATCCAATTCTACATATATAGGTGCATGCTTATTTTTACGCATAATACGACTAACTACATGTAAAGTTTTTATATCAGGATCGGTATAGCGAATATTTTCAAATACAAAAATGGCATCCGCTGTATCAATACATGCTTTTTCTTGTATAACTGGACTAACAGATACTCCGTGTATAAAATGACAATCTGGATATGGGCGGGTCTCAACAAGTGAGCCGATTATTACACGATCTATATTCTTAGTTTTTTCATACCCCCTTAGAGCATGAATTAATTCATCCGCATACGCGGTATATTCACAAATAACTATGTGGTTTTTACCTCTGTATGGTAATAAACCTTTTTCCTCTTGATAAAATCGTTTCTTAACCCTTTCTAGTATGAGTGTAATGGTATGAGTATAACCAAATATACCAATTACAATAGCAATGACACCAGCTATACGTCCTAAATCACTACTAGGAGTTATATCCCCATAGCCCACTGTCGTAGAAGTAACTACCCACCACCATATAACATCAATGAAGCTATTTATACTATTTTTATCATATTCTGCAATCCAGAATATGGTGGTAGTTCCAACGAAACTAACAGTAAATAAACGTATTAGAAACCACACTTCTTTTTTGAAATTGGTATCTAGGGTGAAAATTTTAGTTTTATTTTTTGACAATTTGTGTAATCTATTGGATGTAAATATACTTTTTTAGAAAGTACAAAATATTATTCTTTTCACAAGGGTGACGGAAATTGATATAGACACTCAGTACATTAGGTAGTCATTTACTTAATGCTCAGTTATTTCAATTTTAATAGTTTTTAACCTATTCAAATTCATGATCTTTAATATTTATTTTTTGCTTCCATTACTAGTATTTCAATTTCTGATATTTCTGTTTATCTGGAAATTACAAAAAAATTATGCTACTGCGGATTTTGAACAACATCAAAAACCTCTTTTGAATAAATTGGATTCTTATGAAAAAACGCTGCGGGATGAATTTTCTAGGATACGAACAGAAAATACCCAAGCCGCTCAAGTTCAGCGATCTGAGTTAGAAGCAAAACTTGATAAATTTGAAACTGCACAAAAACAAAATATAAATGATCAAAATAATCTGCTTCGGGACAAATTAGCAGAAGTAATTGTTAAACAGGAAAAATTGAACGAAGATGCAGAAAAACGAATAAATGAGGTTAATCAGACAGTAAAAGATCAGTTAAAAGAAATACGGAACGATAGTTCTAAGCAACTCGAAGAAATGCGAAAAACTGTAGATGAAAAATTAGAGGAAACTTTGCACAAGCGTCTAGGTGAATCGTTCAAGTTAGTTTCTGAGCGTCTAGAGTTGGTACATAAAGGTCTAGGTGAGATGCAACAATTGGCTACGGGAGTTGGTGACCTGAAAAAAGTTTTAGATAATGTAAAAACTAGAGGTGTTTTAGGGGAATACCAATTGGAGAATATTCTTGAGCAACTGCTAACAACTGATCAATACGCAAAGAATGTAGCCACAAAAGAAGATAGTCAAGGATTTGTTGAGTTTGCTATTAGATTACCTGGAAAAAATTCAGATGACCCTGTTTGGATGCCGATTGACTCAAAATTCCCCATTCAGAGTTACGAGGTATTACTTAATTCGTATGAGAATGGTAATCCTAAAGAAATAGAAAAGGCTCAAAATATACTACTACGAACTATAGAGTCTTTTGCAAAGGACATTTCAGAAAAATATATTAATCCACCTTACACAACTGATTTTGCCATTTTATTTTTACCAATTGAAAGTTTATTTGCAGAAGTATTACGCCATCCTGGTCTATTTGAATCACTTCAGCGTAAATATAGAATTACCATAACCGGGCCAACTACTCTTTCAGCATTACTTAATAGTTTACACATGGGCTTTCGAACGCTTCAAGTTCAAAAACGTAGTAGTGAGGTGTGGAAAATTTTAGAATCGGTTAAAACAGAGTTTGGTAAGTTTGCTGCTCATTTAGAAAAAGTAGATAGTGATTTTGCAAAAGCGCACAAATCACTGCAAACACTTCGAAGCACCCGAACCAACGTGATGGAACGTAAATTACAAGATATTGCTCTTTTAGAAGTACCTATTAAACCACTTACAAATGCTTCATCCAGTGAGGGTTTGGAAGATAATGATACAATTAAAGACCTTTAATATATGAAGTACGTATGGTCGACGCTCGTTCGCCCAATTCTGTCCATGCAACAAGAAGGCCATCTTTAAAGGAGGTTAGTTGCGGAAAGCCACTACTTCTAGAAGCATCCATGTCATCCAAAATGAGGGATTGTGAGATGGTTCCGTTTCGCATGACCTGTTTTATTTGTAATCGTGCTCCTTCTTCATACCGTTCAACGTAGCTTACCCAAGCTGAGCGCTCATTATGCATTACTACATCAACACGACCCAATGGCTTATTTTCGGATAGTAAAATAGGGGCGCCAAAGTTTTCTCCATAATCGTCGGAGAATGCCATTTTAATACGAGCGGTATTATCTGCTCCAGTGAACCATAAAGCGGCGGTTACTCCGGAATGAAAAGCAAGTTGGGGGCCATTTACAGGACATGCTGCAATTTTCCAACCGTCATTATGTACCGGGTTAGGTGTATCCCATAAACCGTTTTCATATCTAGAGACATAAAGATCTCGTATTTCTTCATTGGTTCTATTCCGATAGGCAGCTATTAAACCTCGGTCTGTTTTTACTAGTGATGTATTGCAACAGTCACAAACGGCTTTGTCTATTAAATGTGACTCAATAATTTCTCCATTCTTGCCTAATAATGCACCTCTAAGGGTCATTGCGGTTGCTAATTTTGTATTTAATTTATCCGATTCCATGGAATAATCATTATGGTCCATATCCTCGTGATTCATTCCACTAGTATTTCGGCCATCTAACCATATCGCATAGAAAGTAGAACTATCTATGGGTTGCATACTCACAAATCCATGTTCTGTATTGGTATTATCGGTATGGGGTACAAAAGCCTCGTTTTGAAATTCTATCTGATTATTTTGTATGTCGGCCTGAGTGGATTTTTGACTCCAATCTTGGTCTTCAATGGGTTGAATCGTTACATGATAGGAATAAGGTGATCCAGGCACCTTATCTAACCAGTGAGCGGCCACAGGAGCGCCGTTTAATCCAATAACAGATGGGAAATCGGCCCAATTTACGAACCAATCATCCGATTTTGCCACAGAAGTGTAGGCTGACCAACCCAATTCATCGGCATCTTCTGTAGAACTCGAAGATGTCAATGTAGCTATCCGCAGCTCGGCTAACTCACCTATTTTATGGATCCAACTCATATGCACTGTTCCTGCATTATCTGTGAATAGACGTGGAAAGGTACTATTTAGAGAACTAGGATTATCTATAGATTTCTGCTCTAAGTGACTATCAGAACACCCCAAAAAGCTAACTAATAGTATACTTAAGAAGGTAAAATAGCTCTTATACTTAAAATATTTCATTGACTAAATCTCCGGTTTTAAATAAATAAGAAAATTTATATTCGCTCAATGATCTCTCCACAACGAAGCATCATAGCTCCATAGTAGGGATTCTTAATTTGTTCTTCTTGGCTCAGCCAGTAAGCACCTTTACCTTCATTTGCCATTGGACAAAATTGGACAAAGAGTTCTTCGTCTTTATTAAATTCTTTTATAAAATCAATGTAATTTTGTGAAAATGCAACAAAGTTGATGCGAGAAGTAATAATATCGGTCGAACCAGCAAGAGATTGAACTGTTTGGGATAAAAACATTAATATAGAACTATTTTCTGTTGTATCTGATACCCAACTATTTATTAATTTGGATAATTGGTCTATTTTTTTTGCCGTAGCATTGAATTTACCTTCTATGAGACTATTTTTTATGGAAAGATAAAGTGCCAATGAAGAGTCAATTTCAGCACTCTGAGGCACTTCAAAGGTATTTTTTATGCTTGCGGAGCTATTTTGATTCGATATACTTATTTTTGAATGAGTGTATTTTTTTGTTGAAGCATAAGGAAGATTATGTTGTGCCATACTTGCTAAACCTTGTAGCTGTGATGCTGCGTCAATAACAAAAGTGCCTGCACTTACAATTACGTCTCCTTCATTCAAACCAGAATGAACTATGACACCATCTACCGTCTCAGGGCCAACATGTATAGATCGCAACTCATATAAAGAGCCTGTATCCGTTTCAACCACTACATAAACAAAGCTACGCTCCCCTGTCCATAGTACAGCTGACTTGGGTATATATAATACTTCTGACAGGCTATATGGCACCACTAAATTACCTGATAATAGTTGATTTGGTCGTAGTTCTTCGTTTGCATTTTCTAGGGTTATTCGCACCTTAGCTGTGAACAGTTTTGGATCTAGTTGAGGATCAATATATTCGATCAAACCTTTTATAGGTATACCGCTATGATTGGGTTGTACCTTATTTAATAAATTCCAATCGATTTCTTGCCCAACTTGAAGATAGGGGAGCTGGTGTTCGTAGGCATCTAATACTAGCCATACCTTACGATGATCGTTTATTGAGAATAGGGCTTCTCCTTGAGTTACATACTGCTCTGGAAGTACACGAAGGCCATGAATATAACCAGCAGCGGGCGCCCTAAGTTCAATGTGTATGGTAGGTGTATTCGTCTGCTCGATATTAGAAATATCCTCTTCGCTGAAACCTAGACGCTGTAGTTTAGTTTGGGCAGACTCGATTAAATTGATTCTTGAAGGATTGTTTTCTATTAGTGTAAGATATTCCTGTTGGGCGGTAATCATTTGCGGAGAATATAGTGTAGCTACTACTTGTCCTTTCTCAACATATGCCCCTTCAAAATTGACAAATAGTTGGTCAATCCTCCCGGCAATATAGGTAGACATTCTTACTGATTTTGTTGGGTCTAATTCAATTTTTCCAGGCAATTGTATTTCTATATTAACTAAACCAGACTCAACTCCAACTGTTTGTAAATTCATACTTTCACTGACGTAACGTCCTATTTGCAATGAATTTGATTTTCCTAAAGTTGTATGTGCACTATCGGAGGCACTATTTTTATCTAGGATTAAATCCATTCCACAAATAGGGCAATCTCCAGGTTCTGTTTGTCTAACCTCAGGATGCATACTGCAATAATAGATTTCAGCCGATTGTGAATGATCATGAAGTTCTGTGTCAGGTTTTTCCTTTAAATCATTTGGTGAGGATGAATCAGCTTCACCGCAAACTTGCAATGTAACTAAGGCAATAAAAAGTAGGTAGATTCTGTATTTTTGTTTGATCATGACTATAAATTACTATAATATTATTTGATAAATTCGGTCGACAGTGGGCTAAGTATACTTTGTACCATCATACTGGTTATGAATGCATTTTCTTGATACTGGAGTAATTCTGTTTTAAGGCGTATTTTTCTATTCAGATACTCGAAATATCTACTTAAGTCTCCTTGTTCTGCTTCAATAGCTTGTTGCTCCAAAGAAAGTAATTCATCAAGAATAGCCATTTGATCCGCAATTTTGTTTTGTTGTATTTCAGTGATTTCTAGGCTAGTAATCCATTGTTCAAGTGCTGTCTTAATTTCAATCATGTATGCTTGTAACTGATAGTTGCTAACGTGCAATTCGGATGCTTTCGATTGAATAGCTGCGCTTTTTTTCTTTTGAGCTATTGGTAGACTCAATGACACTTTTGCTATTATAGCATCTTTCCCGCTATTCTGGATTCCAACTTGACTAGGGTTTGCTGAAATTGTTATGTAGTCTAGCCCGACACTAAAGTTTGGATAGCGATTCAATTCTACAGAGTATAATTCTAATTTTTTGGACTCTACTAAAGTTCGTAATTTTTGTATTCCTGGGCTATTTAGCAGGTGTAATTCACTGGGTAAACCCTTTAATGAAGTCTCGTTCAGATCCTCTGAATATGCCCACTCGATTTGGTTTGTGAAGTTATCTTTGTTTGTAGAGTAAAAATTAGATTCCAGCTTTAAAGGATAGCTTAGCGAATCGGTAATAGGCACAGATCGAAGTCCATTAAAATTCTGTACATGTTGAGCTCTAGCCAGAAGAGCCTCATTTCGCTGCTGATCGAGTAAAACCTCCTGCAGCTCGATTTCTAAAATTTTTCTGTTGGTCGAATATCCTTCACTATTGAAAGTGGTTAGTAATTGCGTTAACTCACTCAAAACATCTAATTGTTGCTTTAAAAATTCAATTTGCATCGTCTTCCTGTATATGGCAGCCCATTCTATGTCCATTTCGAGAAAATGACGTTCTAACTCCTCAAGATATCCGAATTCCCTAGCTTCAACTAGTGCGTCTAGAGTTAAGCGTTGAAATTTAAGTGAACTAGGAAGGGGGATACTTTGGTTAATAGATATTCGGGTTGTTTGTGCGCCTAAAGCTGTTTCTATCGGAGCAGCAAAAACTCCAAGAGAAATAATCGGATCCATTATCCCGATAGATAAAGCTTCAAATTCTGGTACAGCAATTTCATTTTTTTTTGACAATAATCTGGGATGATTATTAAGAGCCTCTAGTTTATACATGTTTAATGTATATTGCGCTTGTATGGTGCTTTCAGATGTCAATCCAACTCCAGCGATACCAAACATACACACAATGAGTAGTGTCGTAGGTGGGATACTTATTGATTTAGCCAGATGCTTACGAGTGTAAGCTTTAGTTTCTTTTGAAATCATTCGTTCTTCTTTCCAAATAAATAAGATTGGCACAATAAATAGGGTGATTATTTGGACAAACATACCGCCCAATGTGGGAATGGCCATTGGGACCATAATTTCAGACCCTTTACCCATAGAAGTGAATAAAGGTAGCAAAGCAAAAATAGTTGTAACTGTAGTTATCATGGTGGGTCTAATTCGTTTTGAAGCCGCTTCAAGAGCTATGGTTCTAAGATTTTGGATATGGATGACTACTTGTTCAGGCTTATTCGAAATATAATCTAAGTCATGTTGGTTCAGCATTTTAAATTCTTTAAGTCGCTGTTGTAGATAGGTAGCCATTACAACCCCTCCGTCAGTTGCTATTCCAAACAAAGCTAAAAAGCCAACCCAAACGGCAGTACTTAACGCGACCGGCTCTATGCCAAGAAGCTCTTGTAGGCTGTTGAAACCAAATAATGAGACACTAGTGAAGAAATTACTTGAAAAGAATCCCAACAAGATAAAGCCACCCGCCCAAGCCACGAATACACCACTAAAAATCATTAAGCTTATGGACGTAGATTTAAATTGGATATACAGAATTAGAAATATTAAAACTAAGGTTAAGGGGATGAGTACCTTGAGATGTTTTTCTGCTCTGAGCTGGTTTTCAAAGCTACCTTTGAAACCAAGTTGTATTCCATCTGGTATATTAATGGCTCCTCTAGTAACCTGACGATTGATTTCAGCGTTGATATTAGAGATGGCTTCTATATATTCGATTCCATTGATTATGTCAAAAGACACATAGGAAACTTTAAATGATTGTTCACTTTTGATGGATTGAGGTCCCAACCTAAATTCAACATTTGCCAGCTCATTTAATGGTACTCTTGCACCCTTAGGGGTGTCGATAAGAAGATTATGAATACTCTGTGGACTTTGGCGTACATCCTTAGCGAATCTAAGGCGAATACTATATCGTTCTCTTCCCAAAATTACATGACCAGTTTCTTTACCGGCCAATGCAATTTGAGCCCATGATTGAGCTTCTGAAACACTCATTCCATGACGGGCTAATCTTTCACGGTCCCACTCTATATCTATGTATGGTTTACTGGCATTACGCTCGGCAAATACTGTGGCAGGATTCACATAATCAAGATTTTTTAATATCATCTCAAGCTGCCTGCCAACCTCTTGGATTTGAGCTAAATCTTCACCTTGAATACGTATGCCTATCGGGGCTCTTAAACCCGTTTGTAGCATTAAAAGTCTTGTTTCAATAGGTTGTAGCTTTGGCGCAGACGTTAATGCTGGATGTTGAGTTTTCTGGATAATTTCATTCCAAATATCATCCGGTGATTTTATATGTTCGCGCCATTGACGTGTTCTATTTCCTGATATATCATACGTATATTCTGGCTTGTAAGTGATAATATTTTCGAACATACTTATTGGAGCGGGATCAAGAGCTGATTCGACTCGGCCCAATTTTCCTACTACCTTATCTACTTCAGGTATCTCTGCAACTACTCGATCTAGAAATTGAAGTAGGACAACGTTTTGTTCCACTCCAGCGTTGGGTGTAGTGGTGGGCATGAATAAAAATGCTCCTTCATCCAAGCTTGGCATAAACTCTGTAGTTAGGCCTGGATACTTTTTGTCAAGTGCTGACCACCAATCCGTTTTAGTTATATCAATCCCGATTGTCTGGATTAGTGAAGTAGGAATAGCACTGATTTTTGCAAAGCCCAACCATACAAAAAGTCCAAAAAGTATAATTCCAATAGGAAGACTTATAAACAATTTTTTGTGTGCAAAAGACCAAGCTAACCAACTAGGATAATGGGTTATGATTTTAAGCACAATACCTATTAATATGAGCAATAAACCACTTACAAATAGCCATTGAAGGAACAAAGGTACTTCAGGTCCAAGAGGTACCCATGCATGAGTTAAATATCCGAGTACCAACAGGATAATGAGTACTACCGTGGTATCATGAAAGTGCTTATAATTTAGTTCGTTAACGAATTTTGTTAGTCTGCGATCGGTTGTAACTTGTAATATTGGATTCTTGATAAATCTGTGTAACAGATTATATTTGTTCTTTTTTTCTAAATAGAATCGGGATTCTACCTGTCCAAATAAGAAATAAGTTAATACGGGCAAAAGAAATAATGCAACAAAAATAGAAGCGGCTAATACGAAGGTTTTAGTATATGCCAATGGCTGAAATAGTTTACCTTCGGCATTTATCATTAAGAAAACTGGAAGAAAGCTTATGATGGTTGTGGTTATAGCCGTTATAATGGCACCTGCAACTTCTTTTGTTGCTGAAATTACAAGAAGGAGACGTTTCTCTAAAAAGCGTAGTCCGCTCGATGGCCCATTTTTTTCTTGTGCATCACTATCTTCTTGGTCAATATGCTGTATAATGGTATCCGTTAAGATTACACCCATATCTACTACGGTTCCTATGGCAATAGCAATACCCGACAAAGCTACAATATTTGCATTGACACCTCCTAATCTCATGGCAATAAAGGTTAATAAAACGGATACCGGTAGCATTAATGAAATAAGCAAGGCAATACGAAGGCGACGTAAGATGAGTAATACTATGGAGATAGTGATTAAAATTTGAAGCCATAAAGCGGATTCAAGCGTAACAATTGTTTCTTCAATGAGTTCTGAACGGTCATAAAAAGGTATAATTTTCAATTGAGTTAGCTCACCTGAGGCCAAAACTCTACTTGGTAAAGAAGATGATAATTCGTCGATTTTTTGTTTTATTGCCTCGATTACTTTTTTAGGATTAGCTCCGTATTGAGCAACTACTACCGCTCCTACAGTCTCTTTTCCAGCAACATCTAATACACCGCGTCTGTCGGCTGGACCATGTGTTATATTGGCAACATCTTTTAAATACAGAGGTATTTGGTTAACTACCCGTATAGGTATCAATTCTAAATCGTTTAGATCTTCGATACTGCCATTTCCACGAAGTAAATATTCAACTTGATTGTATTCTAGGGTTCGTAAGCCACCTTCTGCTTGGGCTTTTCTTAGTGCTTCTAAAACATCTTGAGTATTTAACTGATATTGTTCCAAAAGCGTTGGATGGATATCAATTTGAAATTCTCTAACAAATCCTCCAATAGAAGCAACCTCAGAAACCCCAGCTACAGAGGATAGACTCGGTTTTATGTAGTAATCTTGTAGTGTTCGACGTTCATCTAGATCCCAACCACCAACTTCATCTCCTGAGTTATTTACACCCTCTAAATAGTACCAAAATATTTGGCCTAAACCTGTGGCATCTGGTCCTAGTGTGGGTTTAGTATTTTCGGGTATTAATCCCGTTGGCAAAGAGTTTATCTTTTCAATAATCCGACTTCTACCCCAGTAATATTCTATGTCCTCTTCAAAGATAATGTAAAGAGTAGAGCGTCCAGTCATCGATAAACCCCTAACGTCTTTGACACCAGGTAGCGTTAAAAAAAAATTACTAAGTGGATAAGTTATCTGGTCGTCTATATCCTCGGGTGATTGCCCTCGCCACTCGGTATATACAATTTGTTGGTTTTCACCCAAGTCGGGTATTGCATCAACGGGTATTGTTTCGGATTCAAACGATAGATTCCAATTAAATGGCGCTACCGATAACCCAAAAAATAATAGTATTAAAAAGATTCCTAAGGGTAATAAAGGCTGTTTTAATGTAAACCGATAATATCGATTGAACATGTGTAATGGATTAGAAAATGAGCATTTAGTAGTACCAAAAGAGTGGAGAGATACTACTGAACTTTAGGGTTCATAACGATAGAAAGAGATATTACTATCGCTGTTTGGAACTACTAATTCTCTATATTAGCCAGCTCTCATATAGGCTAAAGTAGGAAGGGTGGGGTATAAGCTTAGTTGTAACAATTAAGTATAAAGAGCTTTTCTTATTGGTAGAAATGTCATTAATTGAGTCAAAGGATGTTGAAGGGCCTTGTTTCAGGTTTAGTTGATAATAATATAGGTCATTTTTGGCACTAGAGGAGCATAGACAGAGGTGGTTATTACTGCACCCTTTACTATGGCTAATACAACAATCAAGTTCCTTCGCAGCACATTTTGAAACAGCCTTTAAGTATGAATAAAGGGAGGTAGAAACTGTATGATTGGTCTTTTCTTGCAGGTCTTTAACAGAATGTCTTTTATAATCAGAATTTGAATAAGGTACCTTTTGGTCTATCGAATGGAATTTTGAAATACCCAAGAAAACCTCTGAATATAATTCAGTATAAAACTCATTAACACCTATATTAGAAGGCTCAAAATTGCTCGTTTGACCTAAGTGATGACAGGCTAATACAGTACCATTAGAAAGAATGAGTAGTAGTATAATTGTATAAAGATAGTTCAATGAAAATTTTTTGAACTGACTAGCTTTGCTATGTACTTTTATTAACTTCACGATAATAATATAAACAAAAATTGGATAATAACGGTATGTTTGCTCACGGATTACACACTACATAGTGTATACATAGTAATCTTGCTGTAAATATTCGTTTTTTCATTCAAAAGAAGTTCATTTACTTGTACTCATCACATTTCATCAAGGCTATATTAAATGACACTAACCCGTAAAAGACTCTAGAATGATTAAACTTAATGGTACCTTTCTTGACGAAATAACCCACGATATTCCCAGCCAAAATTGGAGCAGGGAAGAATGGGCTAAAGACTTCGATGCTATGAAAGCGGTAGGTATCGACACGGTTATACTTATTCGTGCAGGTTATAGAAATCATGCTACATTCGAATCTAAAGTGCTCCAAAAAACTATGAATATCCTACCCGTTTATACAGATTTAGTGGAGCTTTATTTAAATGAGGCTGAGCGATGTAATATGAATTTTTACTTTGGTCTCTATGATTCTGGAACCTACTGGGTTAGTAAAGATTATCGAACCGAAATAGAAATAAATAAAGACTTTTGTGATGAGGTAGTTCAACGATATGGACATAAAAAGGCATTTAAAGGTTGGTATTTTTCTCATGAAATTGGACGGTATGAGAGAGGAGTGATGGACGTATATGAAGAAATGGCAGTTCATTTAAAAAAACTTAAAAGTCAGCCTGTTCTTATATCACCTTACGTTCATGGTATTAAGCAATTCTCTACTGAACCGATTACCATTGATGATCACACTAAAGAATGGAGAAATATATTCAAGCATCTTGAAGGCAGTATAGATGTTGTGGCATTTCAGGATGGTCAAGTAGACTATGATGAACTATTTGACTACTTACTCATTCACAAATCCTTAGCCGATGAATTTGGCATTGAGTCCTGGAGTAATGTCGAATCATTTGATCGTGATATGCCCATTAAATTTCCACCGATTCCGTTTAAAAACTTAAGGTTTAAAATGGAGCAGGCAGCCAAAGCAGGGATAGAGCATATGATTACCTTCGAATTCTCACACTTTATGAGTCCCAATTCTATCTATCCTTCGGCACATGGTCTATACAAGCAGTACGCTAAGTGGTTAGCAGAACAGGGATTCTAAGGTGTATTTTCATTGTTTATGACGATCAAAACACTAATTCTAAGCGAATTTTAAACCATACCTATGTTTTCATTTTCAACTACTGAACTTCAAAAGGTGAAAATTCAACTCGAGCAGGAATTATTTGAACGAGTTGTACCCTTTTGGGAACGTCATTCTTTAGATATCACCTATGGCGGATATTTTAATTGTTTAGACCAAGACGGTTCTGTTTATGATACTACCAAACATATATGGCTTCAAGGGAGACAAGTTTGGATGTTTGCAAAATTGTATGAATCAGTTCATACTGAGCAAAAATGGTTAGACATCGCACGATTGGGAGCTGAATTTTTACGCAAGTACGCGAAAACGGAAGGCAATCGGGTCTATTTTGCGACGGATCGACAGGGAAGAGGGAAACAAATTCAACGAAAGATATTTTCGGAGTGTTTCTATGCAATGGCCCTTAATCAATTCGGTAAAGTCACAGGTGAGTTTACTTATCAGGAAGAAGCCATTGAGCTTCTTGAACACATTTGGACATGGTCTAAAGATTTACGTTTGATAGGGCAGGTTTCATACCCAGGCGTGCCGCCCAATCAAGGTCTAGCCATACCTATGATTATGCTTAATGTTTTTGAAGAAATATCAGGTTCGAATTGGTCAAGATATGAATCTGAAATCCATATATGTATTAATGAAATACTTCAACATGTAGATAGCGAACGTAAAATAGTTTTTGAAACCGTAGGGCTTGATGGCGAGTTTATAGATAGTATTGAAGGACGTATGCTCAATCCCGGGCATGCCATAGAAGCAGGGTGGTTTTTACAGCATTGGGCTCAAAAATTGAATGATCAATCATTACAAAATCGGGCATTAGCGATGGTTGATTGGTCATTTGAAAGAGGCTGGGATCAGGATTTTGGAGGGCTGTATTATTTTCTGGATTCAGAAGGCTGTCCGCCAACACCACTGGAATGGAATATGAAATTATGGTGGCCGCATACCGAAGCGATGTATGCATGGGCTTTGAATTATAAATTGCGAAGAAAAGAATCTGATTGGAATAATTTTATGATGACTCTTAACTATAGTTTCGATCATTTCTCCGATCCTGTGCACGGAGAGTGGTATGGTTACTTGAATCGAGAAGGCATGCGTACTCACCAACTAAAGGGAGGTCCCTACAAGGGGTGTTTCCATGTGCCAAGAGGGCTTCTTTACACTATACAGTGCCTAGAAGAAATAGGGGATTGATGCGTTTAGGGCATGGGTGTCTATTTTCACGCTTTCGAGGCTGGGTTTTAATTCTTGAATGAGTTGATTTCTAGTATTTATCATCCAAGCCGTATCAAATACAATTTCTTCAGATGCTTCTGACCCCATTAATTCTTGAGTATAGATTTGGACAGCTTTTGAGTTGAGTACATTAATTTTGGCTAGTCTTAGTAAGTTTTGAATCGCAGAGTCATTTAAATAGCCATCCTGGAGTGCTTCCTCAAAAAATAGATAATCTGTTAGAGCAAATTCCACGGCTTTTCTCATGCGGTTTGTTAATAGGTAGGTTGGAATATGAGGTAAGGCAATCAAAAAATCCTTGGTTGTAAAATTATAAGGGCCAAGTTTAGCCAATACGACATCCTCATCGAGTTTAAAAATCTCATTTTGAATTTCTAGGCGAGCTTTTTCTTGTATTAGGTAAGGAGATGATTGTAGGTTTTGTTGCTTTAACCATTCTTGTAAGGCTGCTAGATTTGACGTATAGAGCTCCAAAGGATACTGCCTGCGCAATGAATCTACCCAAGAATGGCTTCTTTCTTCGACCTTGCGAGCATAGATGGCTTCGGCTAGACTTTGCTTTTCATTCTCAAAAGTGCTTTGATCGGCATAAAATCGTTCTTCTTTATTAAGTAATAAAAATATATGCCACCCGTTACTTGAAGATACGGGTATACTACTCTGGCCAGGCTCAAGTGAGTAAGCCGTATCCTCGGGACCTATTCCCATATCTTTCCATCCAATCCAGCCCATATAGTAATGAGTACTGTCTTCACCTACCTTTTTCATAGACTCTTTAGCCAAACGTATAAAATCTTCTCCATTTTGTAAACGCTGTTGGTATTTGGCAATTACAGTTTGTTCAAGCGCAAAAATTTGAGCTAACTCAAGGCGGGTATTTTTTTTTCTGAAAGCGTGTCTAATGTCTTCATTCGTGGTTTCTTTTACCAATGGTCTTACTTGATCTTGAGTCCATTTTTTTGCGGTTTGAACTCGAAGATGCCCTTCTAAATTCATAATTACGGCTTCCTCTGAAAGTAGACCCTTAGACTCTGCCCATCTGGCAATACTCATGCGATTTATGAGTTCCTCTAGAAAAAGGAGTCTGGATTCCTGGGAATCTTTTACGGATGCCACGGACGCATAAGCCAAATATTGAGTCCTGAATAATTCCGCATCTAAACAATGTTTATCATCATAAGCAATGATTTGATGATTCCTGTCGCATTGATCAAGTGTCTGAAAAAACTCATGTATAACTTCAACTTGTTCATATTCATCCTGTTTCATCGATTGGCAACCAAATAGAACAGCTAAAACAATCATATTCAAAACGATAGTTGCGCGTAATATGATGGTTTCCTTAGATGACATAAACAGATTTTTCCTGGTACTACCGAAATAGATAAGTGCTTATTTCAAAGGGTTCTAGTGGAATAAAGAGTGTTTGTTGATCCATCTTTTCCGACTGAAATTTATCCCAGAGATCAGTAAGGTTACTTTTTTGAAGTTGCTTTACTTCAAAGCCTACATCAATTCTAGTCATTTGATCTTTATCTGAAGAATTGAAGATACGTAATACAAAATATCCATTGGTATGTCTGTAGAATGAGGAAATTTTAACAATAGGATTCTGAATTTCTAAAAGAGAATAATGTCTTGGAAGGGATCCTATGCTAGGAATGTCGTGCAGAATTGGAATGGGCTTATGATAGGCTGGATGAGAAAAAGCTTTTGCCTCATGCACCAAATCTTCTTTTGAACCAAAAATAGACCCAAAAGAAAGTTCAGCGGTACGCTCACCTAAACATTGAGCTCCCGGTGTTGGTATAGATGGTCCCGCTTGAGGTCTTCGAATGTTACCATTGCTCACTGATAACATACCAACGGCTCGATGGAGGGTAACTGCGAAATGATTGTGCCCCTTCAAACTAATTAATTCGTACTCAGGTAGTCCTTTATTGGCAACCCAACAGTAGCGATCTCCTTGTGAAACATAACAGTAATCTATTTGGTGATGCGTCGTGTAAAGTAGTTCTCCAGGATATTTTTTATACCGATTGGGGAAATCTTTTGGTTTCTGTTCATTGATCATGCTATGGTCAACTTCACGGTAATGTGATTCGGCATAGCTAATAGAGGTCTCAAAACCAATTGCTAGTAGTATGCGGAGTCGACCATTCATAGCCTGATTCCGGTAGTTGACCTTTAGATCAATGCCTTTTGAACCGTTCAATGTTAATTCAACATGAATAGTCAGGGCGGTTAGTTTAGGTTGAGCTTGCAGTATTGGTCTTCCAGTGGGCTCTAATTTAACATCGGGAACATTTAGTTGATAATAAATGTGTAAGCAGTTCTCTCGTAAGGGGTCTTTAACAACTTGTTCTAGCTTCCCGTAATAGTTTTTCTGTTCAACTCTCGAAAACGAATAGGTATCACCATAATCTTGGGCATATTCAAACTGTATAGGGTTTTCTAACTCACAACCTGTTTGTTTGCATCGTAATGTGAATTCTTTCTCTTTAAACTGAATAGAGTAATGTGCGTTTTTAATGGAACCCTTTTGCTCGATTAGTGTAGTTACTCGGTCATCGGTACTATTTGGTAATTGATGCCACTGAATAGGCCTTAGTATAGTATCAGGCTCTTCTAGTACATCGGTAGTTTCGACAAATCGGACGACTTGATATCCCAATGCGGGTATTTCAATTTCGAATTCAATTTCATAGGCACGTCCCCATGTGTGTTGAATAAACTGAGCATCTAGGTAAGGTGCCTTGCTGCCTATAAGATAAAATAAGATAGATCTACCCGTACTGTCATAGCCCCTTAACTTTTGAAGTGGAATTTGTTTTTCTTCATGCTCCTTATCGTCATTTGCAAAGACTAGTTCGGTTTGGATACGATATTTGTGTGCAAATGGATGAGGATTAAATATCCAGATATCTCTATAGCGTAAATCCGATTGATAGCCTTTGGTGAAACCAATTTTGGCCAAGTCTTCTACAATTTCTGTTAACATAGTCTTAGAAGTTTCAATGACTTCTCTAAATCTGTATTCATTGTCATCATGTACGGCATCAACACTACACCCACAAATATCATCATGGGGATGATTTTGCAAAAGCTTTTTCCAGCTGTGAAGGGTAAGTTGAGTATCGGGTTCCGTGTTGGTTAGCGAAAATAATAATGCTTGTGTTGGCTCAACATATTTTTCTAATAATGATTGAGCAGTGTGATTTTGTTGTTTGATATACATTCGAGTTGAATAGACACTCGAAAGGATGGGGTGATTGGGATTTCCCAACAAATCTCCTTCATAATTATAGCTACAATCAATACCTAACAAGGCTTCCATAAAATCTGAAAAGCTACCCTGAGTTATGGATAACTCAGCATCGGATTTGTTATTACGAACATGTTGTAAAATGTTTGGGAGTTCTTTTTGCTCGGGCATATGATCAACCCCATTATTCAGTAAATAGAGTTGCTTGGGCTCGAGTTTTTCTAATGCCTTTATAGCTTTTTCAATTTGTTCTGTAGCAAGATCCAAATCAGGTGTTGAACAATCATATCTGCCAATAATATGTCCATACCCAAGGGCTGCCGCATTGAAATAGCCCTCTTTTATGTAATATGCTCTAACTTTGGATCCATTTGGAGAGGTCCAGTTGAAATGCAAGGTTCCCAGTCTATTGATCGTATCAGGCATTCCTCTCATGAATAGAAAATTGTCAATAGAAAAGCCTTGTAAAATCTGAGGTAATTGAGCGGGGTGGCCAAAGGGATCAGGAACGTAACCAACGTTTAAGCCTGATCCCCATTGTTTGGAAATAGACCTTCCAATTTGGAGATTTCTTATGATTGATTCACTACTCACCAAGAATAGATCGGGTAGTACATACCAAGGACCGATGACCAAACGCCCAGCCTTTATCAATGAATGAAGTTGTGCTTTTTTTTCGGGTCGAATTTCCAAATAATCCTCGACAAGTACTACCTGACCATCCAAGACAAAGCAATTAAATTCAGGATTTTTCTCAAGCATGACAATAATTCGGTCAATCATGCGCACAAGACGCAAGCGAAATTCATTAAAACTTAAATACCAAGCTCGATCCCAGTGAGTGTGAGAGACTACGATGGCCGATTTGATTTCTTTATCCGAGTGATTCATAAGTCAAATTCAATCTTATGTTCTTAATGTACATAATTATTTATACTTCTATGTTCGTGTGAAATTTAGCAATTTTCTATTTAGGGTTAATACAAATATATACCTGTACAATATTAAAAAAACGCTTTTATTACCTGAGATCATTTATTGCCAAGTGTATATTTTTTTATGATTTGTTGACATATTATGTACGTATGTATATAATGTTAATACATATTCAACATAAAATGCATCATACATATTTAGATGCGGATAACCAATTTTTCAGAGGATATTATTATGAAACTTCGCATGCTAGTTATGAGTGTTTTGGCAGGGCTTAGTCTGAACCATTTAAGTGGTTTCTCAGGTGTTCTTGCGCAGCAAAATTCCCCTGCAATTGATAACCTATATCATATAGCTATGAATGGTATTGAAATAGTGGTAGATGGAGAGTTAGAAGATTGGTCCGACGCAAAATGGGTTTATTTGAGCGTGGATCATCCACTCCAAGCATATTTAGATGCCAATGATGCCGAAGGTAAGATGCCAACAAGTCCATCAGATGGTAGTGCCTGGTTTGCCATGAAAATGGATGATGATCATGTGTATTTTGGACTAAGAGTTCGTGATGATGTGCCCATTTTGGCAGGTGAAGCTGCTGGAGCTGCCTTGTATGCTTACGACCATTTAAGTGTATTTCTAGGACTTTACGATCTTGGGTCAGATGCATATTCTAGTCCACACTTAGATCTTTTGAATGTGACAACAGATGTCCACCTAATCCATCCGAGTACTTCTGAGTCTATTTATACGGGAAGCACTTATCGTATTAATTCGGATAATGATAACTCAGACCAAACACTCGGTCCAGATTATCACTTAGGTGTGCGGGCGATCGCGCATGATGGGGTTTCTGTGACTGGTGATCAAGTTAATCAGCATAATTTTGGTTATGTAGATGCCTCTATTGCCAATACAACAGCAAGTATTCAATCTTGGAGCGATGGGGAAGGGTATAATTTAGAATGGAAGGTACCTTTTGCTTCTTTAGCTGGAAAAATTGCAAATAGCACAGGTGACTATTCCGACTTCGAGTGGCCTAGTTTTTCACCTGAAGATGGTATGACGATCTCTTTTGATATTGAGGTTGGAGATGCTGATGAAGCAGGTGAAAATATGAATACGGAATATCTAAGATTGGGAACCTCTAGTAATTTAGCTAATTACTCCTCTCGTTTTGGCTTCAGAGCAAAAATTATTGATATGGCTAATAATCCGATGAATACTCCTCGATGGACCTATCCCATTGATTATAAATCAGAGCAAAATATTGTTTTGGATGCCGATTTGAGTGATTGGAATGACGCATTCTTTTGGGGCATGAGTCAAGATCACCCACTCTTTACCGAAATCCAAGGGATTCCCCAGTCTCCCGAAGATTTTTCGGGTTACATTGCTATGAAAATGGACGATCAGCACTTATATGTAGCTGTAAGAGTTCGAGATGAAGGCACTCCCATGATTCAGACCTTAGATACACCTAATCTTGCATTTAATTATGATCATGTAAGTGTGTATTTGGGACTTTATGATATTAGTGACATTCCATCAAATCCACATGTGGAAGGTCCTGGGGAATTCTACATGTTCAGAGAGCGTTTTGCTGGTACGGATACGGCTCGAACAGATACGATACTTTCAAACAGAACCTATCGAATAAAACCAGGGATTGATAATACCTCGACAACTCGTGGCGCTGATTATCAAATGCTGCTTCGAGCTCTACCTTATGGCATAGAGCCTGTGGAGCCTGAGGAATACAATGGAGCTTATGTTGATACTACTATTTATAAAGGAACAGAAGCCGTAGCTGATTATACCTTGGATGAGCAAGGGTACATTATGGAGTGGAAAGTACCTTTCGAGAGTCTAGCGGGAGAAATTTCTAAAGGTCAGAACCCACTCCCCGGAAATTATAGGGGGATTCAATGGCCATTATTTTTACCTGAGAATGGAGTTACTATTTCTTTTGATGCCGACTTAACCGATAGAGATGAGAGGGATGGTGCAAGAGGAATGAACCGTTTTCTTCGTATGGGTGATTTACCAGCTCTATGGAGAGACTCCAAAAGCTACAAAATGAGAGGACAAATCGTACAAACTCGGGCTAAAGTAGGCGTTTCCATTGATGAAGATTATACTCAAAATATTCGTCCTTATGATTTAAAATTAGGTCAAAATTACCCCAACCCATTTAATCCCAGCACTCAGATTGAATTTTATCTACCTAATTCAGTTGAGCTAAGCTTAGATGTGTACAACCTGATTGGTCAGAAAGTAGCCACTATCACTGATGGTTTCTATCAATCTGGTATTCATACTGTAACATTCGACGCTTCGGTACTAAGTTCTGGTGTTTATGTATATACACTTAAAACTAGTGATCAGATGCATTCAAGAAAATTAACATTAATCAAATAATATCAGGTGCTGGTGAATTACGGCACATTATTTTATTCAATCATGTTCAAATAGCTTATATACCCAAGAGTTGAAATCAAAACTATACCAGATATTATGCACTTTCTTACTCTGTGTTGTTCTTCTAGGAATTCCACAATCTATGGTATGGGCTCAAACCACTGGGAAAATAGCGGGTACCATCAAAGATGTTTTGGGTGAATCACTTCCCGGCGTTAATGTGATGATAAATGAGACATTGCAAGGAAATGCAACCAATGCTGAAGGTGATTATTACATTTTAAATATTAAACCAGGCAGCTATACTCTTACCGTATCATACATTGGCTTTAAGACTATTCGTATCACGGATGTTCAAGTGAGTGTAGACCGAACGACTCGTCTCGATCTCACTATGGAGGAAGAGCTCTTTGAAGGTGAAGAGATTGTAGTCATCGCACAACAAAGTCTTGTAGTCAAAGATCAAACCTCGGCATCAGCTAAAGTGAGTGGTGAAGAACTACTAAGTTTACCAGTCCAAAGTTTTGTAGAAACGGTATCTGTGCAAGCTGGTGTTAACGAAGGTCAATCTGGCGGGTTACACATACGAGGGGGGCGTAGTTCCGAAATTAAGTATTATGTCGATGGGATTGCCGTATCCAATCCCTACTCTAACGCATTGGCTGTTCCGGTCGAAAACACTGCCGTTCAGGAAGTAGAGGTCATCAGCGGAACCTATAATGCGGAATATGGACAAGCAAATAGCGGAATTATAAATATTGTAACGAGAGATGGATCTAATGATTACCAGGGAACCTTCATTGCCAGTGTAGGGACTTACAGAACGGGTGATTCAGAGGTGTTCTTTGGTTTAGATCAATCGAGTTGGATAGGGGAACAAAGCTATGAGGCTTCTCTTTCAGGCCCTATTCGAAAAGATAAGCTATTTTTTTTTAGTAGTTTGAAAGCAACTTCGTCGGAGGGTTGGTTAAAAGGCCAGCGAATTTTCTTACCATCAGACTCTTCTGATTTTTCATCTAATGATTCTGATAATTGGATCATTGAAGCCAGTGGGGATAGTGCGATTGTTCCTATGAACAAACGGAAAGGTTTCACCTTTATGAACAAGCTGAGTTGGAAAGCTACAAATAGTATAAAGGTAAATTATTCCATTAGTAAGTCGTTATCCGAGTCTAATTTTTATCAACATTTGTATCGATACAATCCCAATTATCTGCCGACTCAATATTCAAATTCCACAAATCACCTTTTAGCTGTAAATCATGTATTGAGTCCACGCAGTTTTTATAATCTCAGGCTTTCAGCTTATTCAACCCGATTTCAACAGTTCGCGTATGAAGATCCATTCGATCAACGCTACGCAATCATAGAAGGCCGATCGGGGCAGCCAAGTAATATTTTTAATACAGGAGGAGTGAACAACTATCACTTGGAACGAGCTTCTACCACCTATGCTCTTCGATTTGATATTACACGCCAATTTGGCACCACGCATATGGTCAAAGGGGGTGTGGAATATCGCTACAATGATATGGATTTCGAGGAATTTTTTATTCAGGCAAGGCGGGTTGAAGGCTTTCAACGAAGTATACCCCCAATCACTTCTCGTCTGCATAACGCCTATGTACGAAACCCTGTTGAAATAGCCGCATTTCTACAAGATAAAATTGAAATTGATGATTTGATTGTAAATGTAGGTGTACGATTCGATTATTTTGATGCTCAGACAGTAGTCCCAGTCGACCTTAGAGATCCTTACAATACCGTATCTTTACCTACAGCACAAGCTTACAAGAGTGCAGATAGCAAGTGGCAGCTAAGTCCTAGAATTGGCTTTGCCTTTCCAATTTCTGAGAATGGTGTCATTCATGCTTCTTATGGGCAATTCTTTCAAATACCCGAGTATAGCAGGTTATATGAAAATCCTGAATTTGAAGTGCAATCTAGTAATTTCACACAGTATTTAGGTAATCCTAATCTTAATCCTCAAAGCTCAACCACCTATGAGATTGGTTTACAACAGCAATTAGGTGAGTTTATTGGAATCGATCTCACAGCCTATTACCGAGATTTACGAGCATTAATCGGTACCACCTTATACGAGGCAAAAACGGGAGGGGATACTTGGGGACGTTATGAAAATACCGATTTTGGTCGTGTTCGTGGTATTTCACTTGCTACAGAAATTCGCACGAATATGGGGCTTTTAGGGTCTATAAGTTATACCTATCAGTTAGCTCGCGGTAATGCTAGTGACCCGAAACAAGCCTTTTATGATGCGCAGCAAAACAATGAATCTTCTCGAAATTTGGTGGCTTTAGACTGGGATCAGACACATAATGTGTCAACCACACTAAGTTACGTTCGAAATAAAGTGAGCATGGGTCTTATATCGATATTTTACACGGGCTATCCATTCACCCCGCAAGATATTCAACGTAACCGTATAGAACTACTTAGAAATCAAGCTCGCTATAATGCGGAATTCTTGCTTGATCTAAGAGCCGCTTATGTCCTTACTATTGCTGGACTAGAAGGGCAACTTTTTTTGACAGGTGAAAATTTACTGAATTTTTACCGACAAGATCGAGAACCTAAGATTTTTGCTTCCGAAATCGCTGCTCATGAAGCTAATGGGAATACACTTATTAATGATTTGATAGAATATCGGACTAATCCTGTCTTGCAGAAACCACCTAGAAGTATTCACCTAGGGATGCAATTACGTTTCTAATGAAAAATTTGATCAACATAACATTTCAAATTTCAAGAAAAGGGCTTGTTTTATCCATTCTAGCCATTTTTTTGCTGATTTCAAACCACACCTTTGCACAGATTAATGAGTCGGGAGTATTTATCGATTCAAATAGGGGGCAACAGGATGAACGCGTAGATTTTAATCTTACGGGAAATCAGGTCGAATCGATTATTACGAATTGGGGTTCGGTTGGGAATGGTAATGGATCGATTAATCAGGCTGGGGTATGGCCAAGAGGTACAGGTCATGGCCATATTCATGAGATGACAGGAATCATTGTTACCCGAACTAAAGATGCCGAAGGTAATAATGTGACGATTGTAAGTGATGGATATGGGGCTAGCAGTGATGATACCGATATCGATCCAAACACTAATATCCGTTGGAAGTATCAACCCGTACCTGGATACTTCAACAAAAACGTTGAACAGCCTGAAATTGCGAATGCTCGAAACCCTAATTCATGGCCTTCAACTTGGCCCGATAAATCCTCGGAATGGGATGGCGCATGGAATGGTTATTTCGGGCTGAACCAATTTAATGCCGATCAAGAGGTCTTCTATGTAATGGATGATTTGTCGAATACTGAGCATTCTTATTATCCAATAGACGGAACAACCGATGGAGGCCTTGGCCTTCAGGTACGTGTCCGACTGTTTCAGTGGTCTCAAGCTCTGGCTAAAGATATACTTTTTATGCAATACGAAGTTTCCAATATCAGCGACAGGGATTACACAACTCGTTTGAGTGAGTTACCGATTATCTTTGGAGGGTATACCGATGTCAATCCCGCTGGATCTGGAGCTACTGATGATGCAGCAGGATTTGATAAGGATTATGACATTGTCTATGGCTGGTCCAGTACGGGACAGGGAACGTGGACGCAATTTAGAGATATAGCCCCAGGTTATGTAGGCTGGAAGTTTTTGGAAAGCCCAGGTATTGATACAGATGCTGTAGATAATGATGGAGATAGATTACTCGACGAGTCTAGAGACAATGATGCAGGCACCTATGAATTCGGTACCTGTGGGGTGTATGCAGATTCTCATATGAGATGGTCAGGTGATGAGGATTGTGACTGGAATGCACTTCTAGATGATGTAGGGAGCGATGGTATTGGACCCGATCAAGAGGGCTATCCCGGTCCTGATGCCGATGGTACGGAGGGAAATGGTCGCCCGGATCAAGGAGAACCTAATTTTGGCCGCCTGGATAACGATGAATCTGATCAAGTGGGTTTAACCTCATTTTATGGGCCTAGTTTTGGTACGGTTAATATTCACAATGAAGAAACCATTTGGCCGAACATTCAGCCCAATTTTTTTGACATCCCATTACAGGGACAAAATCAGATTTGGATCTTTGGGTCAGGTCCTTTCTCACTTCCGAAAAATAAAACGCAACGTTTCTCCACCTGTTTTGTCTATGGGTCCAATGAGATTGCCATGTTTCGTTCAGCTCAAGTGGCTCAACGTATCTTTGATTCTGATTACCGGTTTGCTACCCCGCCACGTCAGCCCGAAGTAAGAGCCATTCCAGGAGATGGTAAGGTTACTTTAGTATGGGATGACTTGGCAGAATATTCCCGAGACCCTATTTACGGAAGAGACTTTGAAGGATATCGAATAATCAAATCTACAGATCCACAATTTACCGATGCCGAAGATATTACCGACGCCTTTGGTAACGCCGTCTATAAGCGATCTGTTGCACAATTTGATAAAAGAAATGGATTAAGTGGTTACCATGATCTTCAATTTGGAGAAGAAATTGGAGTTCCTAATGGTGTGCATTACTACATGGGAGATGATACCGGTCTTCAGCATTCATTCATCGATGAGGATGTGGTGAATGGCCGGACCTATTATTATGCTGTAGTTTCATATGATGCCGGATACATCAGCACTTACTTTTCCGATGGTATTTCTGAAATAGAAAATCTACTTCCTATTTCACCTTCAGAATCTCCGGCAAGTATAACTGTTACGCAAGGCGTGATCACTAACTTTGATCGCAATACCGTTCAGGTCAGACCCAATCCTAGGGCATCTGATTATGTATCTGGGGTAATAGATACCGATGATCTTTCAACCATTTATCAAAGCGAGGGTTTATCCACTGGTCGCATTCAAGCCGAAGTGGTGGATGATGCCTTACTTAAAGATGATAGATACTCTTTGGTTTTCCATGAAGAAGAATTGAACACAAAAGTTGAGTATAGGACCTCTCATTTTAGCATTGTTAATGCCGATGGAGATAGCCTTGCCCAAAGAGTAGAGGTTCCAACTTCTTTAGAAGGTAAAGATCTCTTGGAATGGACCTATGAGCTACTTGATGAAGGCCTATTATTTTATTTCCAAAATCAGATAGCTGATGAAATAGATACACAACAACAGTCGGGTTGGAGTTCAGACAGTAAAACCAATCTAATTCCAGCTGTTCGACTAAATGCTCCTACCTTTGCTCAACCAGATCCCGTGGTTTGGCCCATACGTATCACTATAGAAGTAGGAGATGGTACACAAGAGTTAGGTATAGCCTACACCTCCAGCACAGGGAATAATTCCTTTCCCGTCTATTTTAGACTTTATGAAGCAGGTACTGGTGTTCAAATACCATTTATTTTTAACGAAGTGGATAGTACTGAAAATGGGAAAATTGATGCGGGCGAACTCATACAGCTTGCTTTTAAAAAACAAGAAGATCGCAATCGCTTGACTCCGACTTGGAACGTAGCTTTTGAGCCACCTGTAGATGCTAATGGTCTTATTTTACCCAGTTTTGAACATGTACTTCCGCAAATGGGGGATGTTTTCCGCTTAAACACAGCCATTCCATTTGGCTCTCAGGATCGTTTTGAGTTACAAGCTAGGGCGGCTTACTTAAATGAAGTCCCAGAAGCATCTATTTTGGAGGAAATTCAAGTGGTACCTAACCCTTATGTTGCCGCCAATGTATCGGAGGCAAAACCATTTCTAAGTGGTAGAGGAGAACGGCGCATTGAATTTCGAAATCTACCCAACAGTTCGTCTCTTAGAATTTACTCGGCAAGTGGTGTTTTTATCCGTGAATTACAGGCTGAAGATGGCTTAGCTGTATTTGATTTGCAATCGGAAAAAGGCTTAGAAGTTGCATTTGGTTTGTATTTCTATCATGTAATTGCGCCGGGTGTGGGCGAGAAAACAGGAAAATTTGCCATTGTTAACTAGATATGAGTAAGGAATCAATAGATATCATCTTAGAATTTTGGAAGGTCTTGCAGCGCTGGGCGATTAGTTCTAGCTCTAAACATTGCTCTCGTTTCGTATATGTGTTGTTAGGTTTGATGTGTATGATTCCAAACTATTTGCTGTTGGCGCAAAATCAAGGAACTACCGCCTTATCGTTTATCGAGGTCCCAGCAGGCGCTCGATCTATTGCAATGGGTGAGGCATATGTGGCTGTTGTTGATGATCATTCTGCATTGTACTGGAATCCCGCTGGAATGACTCATATATCTAGTAATCAGGCTGGATTTCAGTACACTGAGTGGTTTGTTGACACTCAATTATCTTATGCATCAGCGGTCATTGGTCTAGATAAAGGATTCATAGGAGCTCATTTATATCTTTTTGATGGAGGGCTTATGGATGTAACTACATTATACTATCCAGAGGGAACTGGAGAACAGTTTTCGGTTCAGGACATAAGTCTAGGCTTAAGTTATGCACGGGCTTTAACTGATAAGTTTTCTATGGGAGGGACGCTAAAACTGGTTCAGTCCAGAATTTGGAGGATGCGAGCAAGTAGTTTAGCATTGGATTTGGGATTTCAGTATCAAACACCTTTAGAGAGACTAAAATTAGGATTTAGTATCACCAATTTTGGTAGTGAAATGCGATTGGATGGGGACAATACCTTTGTCCGAATCGATCAAGACCCACAAACAGCAGGTGATAATGATGGTATCCCTGCCAATCTATATATAAAAAGCTGGGATTTGCCACTGATTTTCCGAATTGGATTCGATTATCATGTGATAGAAACACTCGATCATTCGGTTAGAATTGCAACTGATGCGGTTTATCCCAATAATAATTCTAATTATGTCAACATGGGCATGGAGTATGGGTACCGTGATATGGTGTTTATAAGATCTGGTTATGCCCATTTATTTTTGACAGACAATTATGGACAAGGCCACTTTCGAACAGGGGTAGGTCTTCAGCTTTCAAATAAACTTCAATTCGATTTTTCTTACAGTGAACGAGGAGATTTGGGTAGTGTGAATACCTTAGGATTAAGTGTAAATTTTTAGTGGACAATCATGGTAGACTTAAATAATACAGACGAACACTTATATGACCTGGTAGCTCGGGATCTGAAGAAAAAGATACGAGAGTATTATTTCGGTCAAGAAGGTAAAATTCCCAATTACTTACAGCTCACAGAAATGTATGATGTGAGCATGTCTACTATCAAAAAGGCTATGAAAATACTTAACGAAGAACATGTTCTCGTGAGTAGAGTAGGTAAAGGAACCTTCGCAAATAAAGCGTTTTTGGAAGGTAATTTGAATGGCGACTCAATTAAGAAGAATGGTTCAGAGCATCATAAAACGGGAAAGGTTGGGTTAATGATTCGAGATATTGATGGTCCATACTTTTCTGGAATTTATAAAGCTCTTGCCGATAAAGCAGATACTTTGCATCAACAATTAATGCTTACGGTAAGTCGAGATTTTCATCAGCAAGAGGATTCATTGCTTCGGATGATGATGGCTCATGAGGTGGACGGAATGTTATTAACCACTCGCAGGAAGTCCATTTTTGGAAGTCGTATCTATGATTTACTCTACGAACAACATATCCCTACGGTCTTACTCCATGATGTTTATGATGCTAAATTACCCATTGTAGATGTGAATAATTATTTGGGAGGATCATTAGCTGCCGAACATTTACTTAAACATGCCAAGGGTAATTTATCGGTAATTGTAGGAGAGCATGGATTTCGAGCCGATGATCTGCGTTTAGAAGGTTTTTTAGACACCCTTAAACAACATGATATTGATATTGAAGACCGCTGTCATGTCTTTCGCTATTCCTTTGGCACCGAGAATACAGCTTTTGATGAAGGCTATAAACTGGGGATGTCTCTAGCGGTTAAAAACCTAGTCATTGGTGGAATATTCTTATTTAATGATTTAATAGCCATGGGGTTTCAAAAAGCTATGCTTGAGCGAGAAATTTCCATGCCTGATGATATACGCGTTATTGGTTTTGATAATATTGAGCGCTGTACCGAAGCACGAATCCCGCTTACCACCATCGAGGTGCCTCGTTACGAAATAGGAATAAAAGCGTATGAGATACTCCGAAACTTCATGAGAGATGGACACACTAAAGTGCCACCTAGAACCTTAATTGACCCCAAACTCATTGTTAGGGAATCGGCGTGAGAGTATTCATTATTATAATATATATAGGCTTTTTTTTGGTTTCTTGTTTTAAAGGGCAACCAAGTCCTACCGTTTTAGAACGTCATTTAAGTGAAGATTTGAGAGGAGTATGGCTAACTAATATTGATAGTGATATTCTTTTTGATGCGAATCGAACAAAAGAGGCCTTGATCAAGCTTAAAAATTCAGGCTTTACAACGGTTTATCCAGTGATTTGGAATGATGGATACACGTTATATCCTAGCCAGTTAATGAAATTCAAATTTGGCGATACTTTCAGACAGGATACAAGTTTTGCTGCCCTTGGCATTGATCCTCTTAAAAATGTGATAACTCATTCAAAAGAACTTGGACTTAAGGTGATTCCTTGGTTTGAATTCGGTTTTTCCTCTAGCTATAAACAGCAGGGAGGACATATTTTGATTTCTAGACCAGAGTGGGCTGCTCGAGATAAAAATGGAGCCATACTTACAAAAAATGGATTCGAGTGGATGAATGCTATACATCCAGAAGTTCAACAATTTTTACTTGACATGGTGCAAGAGGTTATTCGCACATACGATGTTGATGGTATTCAAGGTGATGACCGTTTGCCTGCGATGCCTTCAGAAGGGGGGTATAGTAGATATACAATAGAGCTTTATAAAAAAGAGACAGGTCGCAGCGTACCGGATAATCCTATAGCTCCTGAATTTTTAGAATGGAAAGCCGATAAGTTATCACGGTTTGCCCAAAATTTATATGAAATTGTTAAAGAACATGATGAGAATCTGATCGTCTCCCTAGCTCCGAGTGTTTATCCTTGGTCAAAGGAACAGTATTTACAAGACTGGCCTCAATGGTTGAAAGATGGAAGTATGGATGAGTTAATTCCCCAAAACTACAGATGGGATATCCAATCGTATGAAACCACCTTAGGGGCTGTAAAATCAGAATTTGATCAAAGTAAACCTGCAAATAAGACCGTTAGGTTAGCCTCAGGTATCATTATCAAGGCAGGTAATCGGTTCAATGATTATAGTTACGTGAAACCAGCTATTCAAATAAATCGCACATTAGGGGTAAAAGGAGAAGTTTACTTTTTTTATGAAGGACTCTTTGAGCAGAACGGGTTTTTGGCCGATTCACTATTACTCAATCACTATCATATGTAAAGAAGATATAATTACTCATGCATTCTACACAAAACATTCTAAAAAACACAAAAAAAGAGCCCAAAGCGGGTCTATTGGCACTTTTTATTTTCGCACTATTGCCATTAGAGCAAAATTATGCACAAGATTTACCCGATCAATATATCGAAGAATTACGAGGGATATGGATTACAAACGTCGATAGCGATGTTTTATTTAGTCGACAAAGTATTGTAGATGCCATGGATTATCTCGCCGATCGGGGATTCAATGTAGTATTTCCTGTAGTATGGAATAAGGGATATACTCTTCATCCTAGTGAGGTCGCCTTGGATGCGTTTGGTAAAAAACAAGACCCTCTATTCGCATCACAAGGAAGAGATCCTCTTCAAGAAATTATCACAGAAGCACATCGAAGAGGTATGGAGGTGATTCCTTGGTTTGAGTATGGGTTTGCTTCGGTCTATGGAGATGCTACAGGTGGTCATATTATAAATGCGAATCCACATTGGGCAGCAAGAGATGCGCAGGGACGTATTGCGACTATGGCTTCTATTAGTCGTTCGGCGAGTCCTTTTTACTGGATGAATGCTATTCATCCCGAAGTTCAAGAATTCATGATTAATCTAATGATGGAAGTAGTAGAGAATTATGATGTAGATGGAATTCAAGGCGATGACCGCTTACCTGCAATGTCGGTTAATTCAGGTTATAGCGACTACACCAAGCAATTGTATGCAAGTGAACACGATGGAGCTGCCCCACCGGCGCAGTATAATTCGTCTACATTTGTGCAGTGGAAAGCTGATAAACTTACCAATTTTGCGGGCAAACTCTATCGAACACTGAAAGCTCAGGATTCGACCATTATATTATCATTTTCTCCTTCGATCTATAGTTTTAGTTTAACTAATTATTTGCAAGATTGGCCCAATTGGATTGATTCTGGGTACGTAGACATCGTACATCCTCAAGCGTATAGATATGATATTTCCAGCTATAAGCAGGTTATTCGCTCGATGTTTGGTCAGGAACCCATTTCATCTCAAGGATATTTGTATCGAAGTGCAAGGGATATAGTATATCCTGGGGTACTTATAAAGGCTGGCGGATCATTTAATGATGATCTTTATATACTAGAGGCGGTTGATTTCAACCGGAAATATGACCTTAAAGGAGAAGTTTATTTCTTTTTTGAAGGCTTGGACGAAAAAAATAATGATCTTGCAGATAGTTTATTTAAATACAAATATAGTTTACCGGCTGTACCACCTTATCGCAAAGGATATTTACGCAGACCCCCGGGTATTATCACCCCCCCCGATCGAGATGGGAATACCTCTAGCGGTACATGGATAACGACAGGAACTCCTGAAGGTTACAAGGGGCTGAGTTGGAAAGCCGAAGCAAATAGCTCTGCACAGTTGAGCTATACCGCAGAGGTTTCTACGGAAGCTTGGTATCGCGCATATGTGTGGCTACCTAATACCAGTGACGCGACTCATGATGCCTATTATTCACTAAAGGGTAAAGAGGATACCCTGGTGGTTAGAATCGATCAAAATGCAGTTCCTAAAGGTTGGAAAGAGTTAGGTTCTGTTCATCTAGCAGAAGGAAATCAAGAAGTTTTAGAGATTAATACGGATCAAAATGGGGATGCCAAGACGATGTACACTGATGCCTTGATGCTCATATTAGATCGCAAACGCTCTCCAACCGCTGAATTTGCTGCCACCATTGTTTCAAGCGAGCAGGTGGTGGATCAACCTAATACTATAGCCTTAGACCAAAATTATCCCAATCCCTTTAATCCTACCACAACGATTCCTTTTGAACTTTCTCAACCAATGGCGATCAACTTAGAAGTGTATGATGTATTAGGAAGAAAAATTCAAACCCTTATTCAAAATGAATTTTATGGGGTAGGGGATCATGCCATACACTTTGATGCTCAAGGGCTCTCCAGTGGATTGTATTATTATCGCTTGCGAACAGGTCAAAGTGAAATTATTCGATCAATGACCTTAATTAAATAAACTATGGGAATACTTGATTATCTAATCGTTGTCGTTTATCTCATAATCCTTATTGGGATGGGAGTTTATCTACAAAAAAGGGCATCCAAAAGTACGGAGAGTTTCTTTTTGGGTGATAAAAAAATGCCGTGGTGGGCCTTAGGTGCATCGGGAATGGCATCTAATTTAGATGTCTCAGGTACTATGATTATTGCGGCTCTTATTTATGCTTTAGGTGTGCAGGGTTTTTTCATCGAGATTCGAGGTGGTGTTGTCCTGATATTAGCTTTTTTTATGATTTTCATGGGTAAATGGAATCGAAGAGCCGAGGTGATGACTACAGCTGAATGGATGGAATTTCGATTCGGTAAAGGTAAACAAGGCGAGGCAGCTCGTATATTAGCCGCTATTGCACAATTGATATTTGCTATCTGGGCAATCACCTACTTTATACAAGGCGCTGGTATTTTCCTCTCAGAAATACTCGGAATCCCTCCCGACCTAGCAGCCATTCTTATGATTTCATTATGTGCCTTTTATGCAGCTTTGAGTGGATTGTATGGGGTTGTATATACTGAGGTTTTCCAAGGTGGTCTTATTCTATTTGTGATTATTTACGTGGTATCTTATGTAATTATAAATATTAGTTTACCCGAGACCTTTGTTGTATCTGTACCTATGGGTAATGGTGAATTTCAACAGATAACCCAAAATCTAAAAGACTGGTCTAGTTTTTTGCCCCGTTGGGAAATGAATGTCCCAGGTGAATACAGTCAATATAATTTGATTGGATTAGCGACCATTATGTATATTTTTCGCTCCTCTATTGATGGGATGTCAGGCTCTGGAGGGTATATGATTCAGCGCTTTTATGCTGCAAAAAATGAGAGAGAGGTAGGTTTACTTTCTGTATTTTGGATCTTCTTACTGTCTTTTCGGTGGCCATTCATCATGAGTATTGCCATTTTAGGTATAAGTTACTCGCAGTTAGGTAATGTGATTGATAATCCAGAAACGGTACTTCCTAAGGTACTTATTGAGTTATTTCCAGTAGGTATTAAAGGACTTTTGGTGGCAGGACTATTAGCCGCTGCGATGTCTACCTATGTAGCCATTGTTAATAGCGGGGCAGCATACTGGGTCAATGACTTATACCAAAGGTTTATAAAACCGGAGGCCACCAATAAAGAGCTCATTTTACATAGTCGTATAGCTTCAGTTGCTATTGTAATTCTAGGACTTATGTCCACCTATTTATTTACCAGTCTCAATGATGTGTGGGGCTTTTTAACCATGGGTTTTGGGGTAGGTCTTATTGTGCCTCAGTTTATTCGTTGGTATTGGTGGAGATTTAATGGGTATGGTTATGCTGGAGGTATTGTTATTGGAATGATAACCGCGATCACTATACGATTCTTTTTTGATGATATCGCCGAGATGCCATCATTCTATCTAACCGCGGCCATTACCTTTATAGGTAGTGTGGTGGTTAGCTATCTCTTTCCAGCTACTGATGAATCAGACCTTAAAGAATTTTATACTCGTACTCGTCCTTTTGGCTTTTGGGGGCCTGTACGAAAAACCTTGTCTGATTCATTCATAGCACCCATACAATCAGAAAATAGAAGAGATATTTTAGCCACTTTATTTGCCGTTCCATGGATGTTATTTCTTGGAATAACCCCAATGATGGTGGTTACGAAGCAATGGGTCTATACATTGATCTGTGGATCAGTCCTAGTGATACTAAGTGTGATTTTGTACTTCTTATGGTACAAACATCTTTCCAAAGAAATAGATTAAAAAAACTCATTTAGAATGTGTGAAAAGAAGAAAACAACAAATCAATCCAATAAACAATAACCATCATATCCTATGAGATATGAGTAAAAACAAAACCTATGAAAAAACTTTACTACAAAGTGATACAAAGCGGATTTCTAGGGTTTATCCTTTTAATGACCATTTCATTAATTGCGAGCCCAAAAGCGTCTGCGCAAGTTGATACTCTATGGAGTATACAAGCACCAACCAGTAATTGGTTTGGGATAGGGAATACAGAAAGAGGTCTTACTCTGAATCACTCTACAGGTAATCTTATATTAGCTAGTCGTCAGGGTGGGGTAACACCTGTTATTATTGATTCAGAAACAGGAGATTCTCTAGGTTTACTTAAAACTAGTAAACCACCGAGTGAAGCACCGACTCCAGTTTGGAGTTTTTCCGCGCCAAAATCTACCTGGTTTGGTACTGGTAATACCGAACGTGGATTAGGTTTTAATCACGCTAC
>DEBM01000042.1 GCA_002348545.1 Balneolaceae bacterium UBA2956 | reverse complement strand
ATCCTCTAGCGTAACTTATTTGATTGTGTTTTGCATTAATATTCTTGCCTATTTTAGTGAAATCTCTAAAATCAAAAGGAGAGTTTCTAACATTCAAAAATTTTCCAGTAGGAATTAAATCTGAATTAATTTCAGTAATTGTGTTGGATTTTATTTTGATTTCATGATCTAAAATATCATCATCAAAAGCTCCATTTAAGTTAAAGTAAGAATGGTGGGTAAGATTTAAAATTGTGTCTTCATCAGTAGTAGCGGAGTAATGTATGCTAAGTTCATTTTTATAATTTATTACGTAAGTCACAATTATTTCTAAGGATCCTGGATAGTTCCCATCTAAGGCGGAACTAAATATAGAAAAAATAATTTTATCTTTTGAGATCTTTGAAAAATTCCATAATCTTGTACTTAGACCTTTTTCCCCTCCATGGAGATGATTCATGCCATCATTTTGATTTAGTTTAATATCTTTGCCATTCAATTGAAATATACCATTTGCTATTCTATTTGCATATCTTCCGACAGTACTACCTAGATATAATGGATTAGTTTGGTAAAGTTCATCATCATGATAACCGAGAACTATGTCTAATTTTTTATTATCTTTTGTATTTACAATCCAAGATTTTAAGCAAGCACCATATTCGCTGAATGATAAAATAGAGCCATTGTCATTTTGAATAGTTAAGTTTTCTTTTGTTTCCATATTAATTTTAAAAACTTTTAATAAAAATCATTGTATTAATAATTTTTTTTTATAGATTATTGTATGATAAGTTAGCCATATTTTCACAACGCAAGTAGTATATTGTAGTGTTTTGATAAGTATGATAGCTTATTTTGGCATAGTTTTATGCCTTTTAACCAAAACAAGGAGGAAATCCGTATGATTAAAATGTTAATAAAATTACAGTTAACATTCACATTAATCTTCTCCATCGCGCTCTCTGAAAACACGTTCGGGCCTTACACAGCAGATGATAACACAGTTATCTTATTGAATTTCAATTCTGATGCTAGTAATGCTGGTAATGGTGGTGCAGCGACTGCGGTTGGGCAGATAACATATACAGATGCCGGTAAGCATGGCAACGCTGCATATTTTAACAATGGCTCTGTTGCAATCAATGATTCAACCATTGCCCCAGCCGATACTTCGTATCTAATGTTTGCTGATCACGCAAATCTTGATCTCGAAGAGACATGGACTGTTGAATTTTGGGCTAAGTCGAAAGCTAGAAATGATTGGAGCAAAAATATGCACATCTTTTCTAAACCAGATACAGCCAAAGGAACGGTCAACCCTGGCGGTAACGGAGGTGATCTAACTAATTATGAAATTGGTTTTAACGGTGACAATGTTGAGCAGCATTGGCGTGATAAAGATGCGCTCTTGAAAAGAGCATTTGGAACTAGTGGAAAACCAGGTGCGTATGATTCCACTGCTTCAGCTTTTCCTTGGGTCCATGTAACATGGATTCATGATTATGATTCTAGATTTGATGCTGTTTTCATCCACGATGTAAATGGACAACTATTGGATCATAGTTACTCAAGGTTTCATGCTGGAACTAGTTGGCTAGAGGATCGTTGGTATGAATACAGTCCGACAAGTATGGGCAAAGCTCATAACCATGATCTCCCAGCTTACATTGGTATTAAAAAGAGTAATATGTCTGGTTTTGATGGTTGGCTTGATGAATTTAGGGTAAGTACTGTAGTCCGTGGTTTTGAAAATGCGCCTGTTCTTGCTGAGCATGGTTGGCCTAATGGAAACCCTGGGTACTTGGGTAAGAAAAACCCAATTACCGGATCTGGTACTCACACAGTTAACATCGATGTTGCTCAGTTTAGTAACTCTTCAACATATTCGATAACTGGTGTAGAACTTTTTTACAATTCTAGAACTAGTTTAGCTGACTCCATAGCTCCTGGAGATGCTTCGTTCACTTCAGTTGCAATGACAAATTCTAGTGGTATCACATGGACAGGTTCATTCCCAATAGGTGCCAGAGGTACGTATCATGAATACTATTTCCACGTTACTGACGCTGCTGGCAATGTTCATCCTGTCGGATATGACGCTGAGGGTAATATGTTTGACCGTGAGGAATATCAGCCTGGTCAAGCTGGTCACATGCATACTGTAGTTGTTGTTGACGCGAACTCATTAGTATTAGATATGAATTTTGAAACATCCGAAGCTGATGGCGATCCCGCCGATAATTCTGTTTATGGATGGAAAGTCGATTCATACGGTGATTTTGCTATTGGAGATGAAGTCCCTGAAGCAGCCTTTGGTCTTCAAGAGAGTGAAGCTTCTTTTCAGTGGCTTGATGGTGTACCTTCTTATCTTGAGATTAGAGATGGACAGGCACTTCATGGTGAAGAGTGGACATTCAGTGCATATTTTAATTTAGGTCATGACTCTGAAGACTTGATAAATCATAATTTGATTTTAATGGCGGCTCAAAATGGTGGACGTTACAATCAAGATGGAAGTGCGTGGTGGCTTGATAACTATGCTATTCAAGTTATGGAAGATGGTCAAGGTGGAGCGAGAGTATGGAATTACGCTTTACTCTTGGGTGATCTATCAGCATCTTGGTGCTATCTATTATCTCAGCAGGCTAACCAGCACTATTCAGTTCAGCCTAAAGAATGGTGGAATATGGTCTCATCTTTCAAGTATGATGGATCTACAAGCTCTGGAAAATTCTACTCAATGGTAATTAACGAAGCTATGGAGGTTAAAACCTTCTTTGAATGGGATATGGATGTAGCACCTACTAAGTTTCATGGAGTTTGGAGATTAGGCACTCGTGGTGGAGCAACTGCTCACAACTGGCCAGTAGGTTATGCTGATAACGTCAAGATTTGGAACTATGCAATTACTCCAGATAATGATCCTAACGGTATCTTTCATGGAAAAACTCCTGATGCCGGCGATGCTCTAGCCGTTGGCGATGATGTTACCATCAACCCTGACGTTTTTGAGCTTTCGCAGAATTATCCAAACCCATTTAATCCAACGACTTCTTTTGATCTAAGTTTATCTAGATCTCAGGTTGTGGATTTTGCTATATATAATTTGATGGGTCAGCGTGTCAAAACGCTTGTTGCTAGAAATGTACCTTCTGGACTTCATAAGATTTCCTGGGATGGAAAGTCTATGAATGGAAAAGAGGTTGCTAGTGGATTGTATATTGCAAAAGCAATTGGTGACGATTTTAATTTTCAAAAGAAAATCACCTTGCTTCGATAAAGCATAATCACATGATATCCGTGGCCATTATTGGCTACGGATATCATATTGCTTTTTTATAAATTATTTTCTACTCAAAATAAACCAATGGAAAGAGTTTATTCCAAACTTTTTATAATATCTTTAATTTTCACTTTAACTTCTTGTAGTTTAGAGGAGCCAGATGAGTTTTATTCTCCTTCCCCTGGTTTTTTACAAGTTTACATAAGCTCTGATAATTCTGATACCAATATAAATATTTTGGGTCTAGACTATAGCGTGTCTGACTCAGATTCTATGGATTTGCTAGTATATCAAGGCAAAGCGTATGATATAGATTCAAATTATGCTATTCTTTATAAGAGTATAAATTCTTGGCGTCAAGAAGAGTATGTTTATAATATTGTGGACTGGGAACAAGCAAATGGATACGAATCCTTTAAAATATTCGAGAGCCATCTTCCTCCGGTAGAATATAAATCATTGTCTATTGGAATTATTGCTAGTGTATTAAAAATTGGTCCTTACAGAATACCAATATCCTTGCCAGATGAGGTTGAT
>DEBM01000040.1 GCA_002348545.1 Balneolaceae bacterium UBA2956 | reverse complement strand
AACGAAAATTATAGTGTTTATGAGTTTGATGACAGAATATACCTTGGAGAGGATCAAGATTTAATTTTGGACACTTTAGCATTGAATAAAGAAAATTTAGTGAACCCCTGGGATAACATATCTGGGTTTAGAGGATTTGGTTTTGATAAAACATCAGATATTTTTACCAAACTTAGTTACAAATATTCAAGCAAGCTTAGGTTTCATTTGAGTTATTGGCGAGTTGCGAATCATCTACAAGCTTTTAATCCTAGGTACTTGTACTGGGATGAAGGTAGGAATGAGTTATTTAGAGATACATATAGGATGAATTTTGAAATAAATCATTCATTAACACAAAGAACATTTTATACAGTACGCTTTGCGCGTTTTATACAAGATCAATTTCAAGGTGTCAGATGGAGAGATAATGATAATGATGGATTTCCAAATTGGTTTGAGTGGCGCCACCCTGCAGGGAATAAAGACATTTCAGATCCACACAATGCTTACGTCATACCTTACAGTATTGGAGAAGATGGCGATACTATAAGATATACTAACAGAGATGATTTAAGCGGTTGGTACGCAGGTGCTACCCCTGGCATGTGGAATTGGGAATCGGCAGAAGAATTCGATGATTCTAACGGTAATGGTGTTTGGGATGTTGGTGAGGATTACACTGATTGGGATAGAGATGGATCTTGGGATGGTCCTGAGATGGTGAAAGAGCTAGAATATAGAGATGACAGTTACTGGTTAGAACCTGAAATGTATGAAGACTATGAACCTTTTTTAGATTACAATAGTATAGTTCTACAATTTGAAAATGTTCCTGGTAATACTCAAGCTCCAAATAATATACCATGGGACCCTGAAAATATTTATTATTACATGCCAACTCCTCAAGGTTATGTATGGGAAGAAGGTCGTGCTTTTGGTGGCCACGATAATTTCTATGCTGATTCAAGAGCGACGACTGATGAAGTAAGAATTGATATAACTTCGCAAATTACTGATAAATGGAAAGCTCGTTGGGGAATTGATTACAAATATCACAGGCTCAATTTCTATGAAATAATCGCTCCTTGGCTTGGTCAGGCAGCATTTAGACAAACTTTTGCGGAGTATTGGCAAGATACTGGTCCTGATGGTTTATTACCAATCGATAGCGGTTATGTCAATCCGGATGTTGGAGAAAATAATGGTAGATGGGATAAAGGAGAACAATTCTCTGACTCTAATCAAAATGGTCGCTGGGACGATTATCGAGAACCAGAAGAGTTTTCAGCATATATGCAAAACACTTTTGAAGTACCTTGGATGGTAATTAATTACGGTATCAGATTGGATGCGGTAAACTATAATACCCAGATTTGGGCTGATACAACGGGAAAATATACTCCAGGTAGACCTTGGTACTATTCTGATCTGAATGATAATGATAAGTGGGACAATAATGAAGACGTTAGTGTATTAGCGGGCCTTCCAAGACAAAAAGTGATTCTGAAAAACGCTGATTGGTTTTACAAAATCAGCCCTCGTGTAGGCTTTAGCCACGTTATTACAGATAAGTCGACATTTACGTTTAATTATGGTCTTTATTATCAGACTCCAACATATCAAGATGTTTATCTAAATACAAACAGATTAGAGGATCCTGAGGATTTATTTGAAGAAGGTGAGGGGCAAGTAGGAAATGCAACAATGAATGCTCAGCGTACCCAATCCTACTCTGCAGGATTTAATGTTCAAGTTGGTCAAAGTTGGTCCTATTCGATGATGGCCTGGGTTAAAAATATGGATCAATTAACAAAGAATACATTTCAGAGATCTGGTGTCTATTCGTATAACATTAGTGATAACGGAGACTATGGTAGTGCAAAAGGTATTGATCTTACATTAAAGTTTAGGGGCCGCACTTTTGGCTCTCAGTTGCAATATACTTATTCAATCGCTAAAAATAATAGTGAGTATGCTTGGGCAAATGTCAGTGGACAATATGTTGATGCACCAAGCCAAGAATCATTACAGTTTTATGATAGGCCGCATGATTTGACTTTTTGGTTTTATACTGGATTACCATTCGGTATCAATGCTGCTTTAACTGCATTTTATCAAAGTGGTGGTCCATATACTCCATACATCTTTGCGGGAAGAGATCCTAAGCCTGATGAAAAAAATATAAATACAAAGCGAGGACCTGCTTTCAGAAATGCAAACCTAAGTTTTAATAAATACGTTGGTATTATGGGTCATAGGGTAAGTGTCGGGCTTAGTATTTACAATTTACTTGATATTAGAAATGAAGTTGATGTTTGGCCTTTAACTGGTAAAGCAGGTAACCCAGGGAATTATTTTACTGATAGTGTTGGACTACCAGATTCAGAACACTATTTATCTAGCGCATACTATGACAGGCCTTGGAGGTTTTCGCAACCAAGAGAAATTAATTTTAACGTGAGATTTGATTTTGAATAAACTAAAAAGCCTTATAATTAACTTTATTATATTATTATTATTTTGGGCAACAATAAATGCTAACCAAAATAAGTTCCATCGTGAAAAAACACTCGACCCTTTCCGCAGAACTTCTTCTGCTCGAATTGGAGATTATCCATTCCCAACTAACCCAATGAATGATCGAGCAATTGGCTATTTACTGCAAGGTAAAATTAATAATGGTATCTCAAATTACGGTAACATAATCAATTGGGATGAACAGCCTTCAGGACTTTGGGGAGACTATTCATACCTACCATCAGTTGCTTTTTTAGCTGGACTTCCTGGCCACAAAAGAACTTCAGAGTTTCAATGGGAGCAAATTGAGTCTATTGTCGACTCAGAGGGGAACATAATATACAGCATGTGGAAATCTCAGGATGCGTACGAGGCTTGGTATGAAGGCGGTGATACTAATTTCGTTGGAATACTTTTTAATGCAACGGAAGATTTCGGAAAATGGAACCCAGATAGCATTTCAAAAAAGATATCGATAGATGAAATTTCCGATGCTTATCAATGGGTTGAGGATACAGAGAGTTCCAGTCTAATTATCAGCACATTAGGGGAAAACGATCCTAATTATTCCTCTTCTAGGGTTGGATTAATACACCCCTGGGCATTAAGGCCTAAGCTAAAGAGCCGTGAAGATCAGTTTGATCTATATGATTATGGTATTGATCAGGAAGAATGGACTGATGATGATAATTTATTTTATTATGGGGCTACTGCATCTGAATCGTGGTTTACTAGAAGCGATCCAACGTTTAATACTGATTGGCATGCAAGTACAATGTCCAGAACGAACACTCATAATACAGATGTCACTTCTGGAGATTTATTTGGAGATACATATGTCACTGATGCAGGAGATACATATCCTCTATTAGCTCATAGTGATTATTCATCTACATGGCCTACAAAGTTTAATAGCGAGCTTGCTATAAATGAAGCGTTCTGGCCTGGATGGTGGAGCCAAGATTATAATACTTTCCTTCCCGGTTGCGATAATTCTAGAAAGGATCCAGATTGTTGGGAAGAGGTACCAGGTCGTTTTGTTTCTGATATGGATGTTTACATGGAGTTCGATGACCGTTGGGCTCACCGCGGTAATGTAGTAAACACAAATAATGAATATGAAACAACAGGATATCCCACTGGGCTTCGTGTAATGGCGACTGCTCATTCCTATGGTGTTTCATACGCAGAAGATATAATGTTTGTTACAGTTAAAGTTCGCAATGAGAGTGGTGATTGGTGCGCTGAGGATGAATATGGAGTACCCATTCTTGATGATGATGGCAGTCAAATATGCGGAGATGGCATGATTATGCCTGATGGGACGAAGCTAAATCGCGGTAAAGGATTTGA
>DEBM01000031.1 GCA_002348545.1 Balneolaceae bacterium UBA2956 | reverse complement strand
AGAGCTAAAAACAATAATATAATCTTCGAATTGTCCTATGATGTTTGGTTTATAACCTGGAGAAATACCTCCAATCCATACTGGTTTATTTTTAACTAGGTCGTACTTAGCAATAGATCCTTTTTTGCCAAAAATTGCTACTTTATCCATGAGTGAAATTATATATGTTTCAGATATGAGGAGTCGAACTCCTCATATCTGAAATAAAATTAGAAGCTATAGGTATATCTTAGTGCTATAGTTCTTGGAGGTATCCACTGCATCCAGTTTCTTGGTCTCCATGATGTGTCATCAACTGCATAAATATAAGCCTCAGTTCTCTTATCAGTTAAGTTATCTATTGATAATTGAAGCACAGAATTTTCACTCAAGTCTAATCCTAGATTAAAGTTTAGCTTAGTATAATCAGGTGAACTTGAATTAGGATTCTCAGAAAAAGTATTAAAGCTATCACCGTAATAATTTACGTCCAGTCTTGCATATGTAGGATATGACATTATGGTCGTGTCATAGACAAGACCAAGATTCCACTGAGTTTCTACAGTATTTGGAAGTCTATCTCCAGCAGAAGCGCCTAGAGAATCAATATCAATTGAAGTTTCTGCAGTCATAGAGCTTCCTGCAAAATCTAGGGAAACTGAATCATTGATAGCGTAAGTAAAGTCGACCTCCCAACCAGAAGTTTCTGCTTTACCTCCATTAAAGTTATATCTCCAACCACAACCGGGCGTGACTTGGATTATTATTCCGTCCCAATCAACATCAAAATAAGTAACATTAGCCGTATAGTTTTCACCTCTGGCTTTAACTCCGAATTCAGTTGTCTCAGCCTCATCGGAATTAAATCTTCTTGAGAAGTTTGCTTGTGCTGCTTCATCACTGCTACAAAATGGAGGAAGTGGTGCCTGATTTCCACCAGGTCTATACCCTGCTGCTTGAGTTGCATACAAGGTCAAGTCCTCGTTTACCAGATAACTAACAGCATATTTCATTCTAGTGTCAGACTCAGAACCAGATAATTCAGCACAGTCAGTTCCTGCCGGATCAGTACCGTCACAGCCAGTGCTATCCAAATAAAAAATACCGTACTGATATGTTTTTGATGCATCTTCAATTTCATAATCTCGAATGCCTAATGTAACCGTTAATTTGTCATTTACGTTGTAGTCAAACTGACCATAAAGAGAAGTCTCCTCTTGCTCATTAAATTCAGTATAAGAAGCATAATACAAGTAAGGATAGCCTAAATGATCCGAACAAAATGGTGGACAATATGCTGTAGCATCATAAACAGCCGGATCAACTCCAGCAGCAATCGAAGTAACATAATCTAGCCAATATGCATCAACTGCATATTGAGTTTGTGAAATTGAATTAGGTTGTTCCTCAAATTTATAGTTATAGTAACCAATAGTCCATTCAAATTTTCCAGGTTTTGAAACTATTCTCAATTCTGTAGTTTCTTCATAATATTTATCACCATCCACAATAAGCGGTGCAGGAACATAATCGTCCATATCAATTCTAGCCCAATCAGTAACAGCATCTTCTTCTACTGTTCTATCAGAGATAATTAAATTTGCATCGAAAGCACCAAAATCATATTTAATATTTGCTATTACTGTTTCTCTTGTAATATCTTCAGACTCATCTGCTGCTAAAGCATGTGCATATTTTGGATCATAGTTTGTAAGTACCGAGCTTCCATTAGGATAATCAGCTTCAGTTGCTGCAAATCCCGATATCGCACTCAAACGCGAACATGTTGGATCTCCGTCCCAGTTATACCACCAACTTGATGCTTGAGGACAGCCTTCAACATAAACGTCAGCACTGCCAGGCTTACTTTGACCTGGTTCTAAAATACCATATGCTTTGTTATTAAAATTAACGTATCTCAAACTTCCAGTTAATTTACCGCCATTATTGAATCCAAATGTGATCATAAGTTGAGAATCGTCTTCTTCACCAACAGTATTGCCTGTCTGAATATTTTTGTAGATACCTGGAGAAACAAGCTGTGAATATACAGCTCTAACAGCAAGACTGTCAGTTAGAGGTACGTTGTACATCATTTCGATGCTAGTCTCAGGATCGTTAGCTTTGACTTTATCACCATAACCAAGCCTAATCTTTCCATAAACTGCGCTTGAATCTGGTTTATTAGTTATGTATCTGATTGTTCCACCAATAGCATTAGATCCATAGAGTGTGCCCTGAGGTCCTCTAAGTACTTCAATTCTTTCAATGTCAAATAAACTCATTAGTGAACCGTTTATTTCATCTATATAAGTAGAAGAAGTTCCTGATGATCTTTGCGAAGTAGATGTATTTAGTCCCCTGAAAGTATAGTAATTAGATCCGCCTGGTGTCGACACACCAGCAATTGATCGCAAATAGTCTTCAGGATTAGTTATACCTCTCTCTTCTATTGTAGCTTCTGTAATTACAGATATGTTCATAGGTATTTCTTGAACAGTTTCAGCTTTCTTATTTGCAGTAACAATTACTTCTTCAACTTCTTGAGAAATCAAGACGAATGGAGCCAAAATTAGTGCGCATAAAATTGTCTTCAAATTTTTCATAATTTATATCCTCTCAAAAAAAAACCCAGCAAAAGCTGGGTCAATTCAATTAAAGCAGGTCCCAGCTAAACTGCTACTCCCCGGCTTTTATGTAGGTTAATTTTTAACATACTTAAGTGAGTATATATGTAAAAAAGATTTAAACTAGTAATTTCAGAAAAAAAGTATCTATTTTTTATATCCAATATTGGTAGGGATGGAGGGAGTCGAACCCCCACGCCTTGCGGCACTTGGTTCTAAGCCAAGCGTGTCTACCAGTTCCACCACATCCCCAAAAACAAAAAGAATTATATTACAGAATGAAGAAATATTAAGGATTTTTA
>DEBM01000055.1:36318-43024 GCA_002348545.1 Balneolaceae bacterium UBA2956 | reverse complement strand
TAAAAAATGGCGACTGGTCTTGTATACCAATGGCTTTCCAGGACCATCTCCTCTACCAGCTACCTCAATAAGGGCTTTTTCCATTAACTGACGTAGAATATATCCAGAGTCTACCCCTCTAATTTGGTCTACTTCAGGTTTGGTAATCGGTTGCCGATACGCTACGATTGCCAAAGTTTCTGTGGCCGATTGAGATAATTTTCTGTAAGCATTTTCATGCTGAAAAACACTTAACCAATAGTGATACTTTTTTTGAGTCAAAAATGTGTATCCACCACCAATACGTTCAATGCGAAAACTACAACCACTTTCTTCATAACGCTGGTTTAGTAGTTGAATAAATTCATCTACAGTCTCCTCTGAGATTTCGATATTTTGCTCATTATCAATAATGACCTTGCGAATCTTAGATGCACTCAGTGGTTCGTTGCTAGCAAAAATAAGGGCTTCTATTACTGAAGAGAGTCGACTTCCATCTATGAATTCATAATCCTGCATGCTTGAAATACTTAATTAATCTACACGATTGCATAATTAACGCAATTTAACACCCTTTTTACTTTATTGCATAGAAGGAATGGCCGCCTTTACCCTACCTATCGTATAGCATCCACATGGATAGTTACTCGGACCGAGCGATGTTCAGGAAAAGACAATTCGTAGATTTCCAGAACTTGGTCCAACATAGCCTCCATATAGTGCGCTCCTTTTTCTGGGTTTACTTTCGCCAATAGTTCCCAATAGTATTGACCTTGCATCCATTCTATGGGTGCCGGGGATGGTCCTAATAGTGGCCAGTGCGGTACAACCTGCTGCCATGCTTGGAATAAAACCATAGAAGCGGCCGAAACCTGTTCGTTGTTTGAACCTTTTAATACACACTTTATAAGTCTAGAAAATGGAGGGTAATCCAAGGGTTTTCTTAAGGCCATTTCATGACGAGCAAAACCCTCATGATCGTGACTAGGAACAAATTGTAATGCAGGCTGTTCGGGTTGACGAGTTTGAATAAATACCTTACCTGGTTTCTGCCCTCTACCTGATCGGCCTGCAACCTGCGAAAGAAGTTGGTATAATCGCTCAGAGGATTGAAAACTGGGGTATGCCTGTTCGGTATCCGCATCGAGTACTACCACAAGAGTCACATTGGGGAAGTCTAACCCTTTGGCTACAATTTGTGTACCCACTAAAATATCGGCATTACCTCGGCCAAACGACTCTAAAATTTTGGCATGAGCCCCTTTTTTGGATGTACTGTCTCGATCGAACCTAGCAACTCTAGCCTCAGGAAAAAGCATCTCAATTTGTTCTTCCGCCTGTTGAGTACCCGAGCCATATCTACTTAAATTAGGTGATCCGCAGGCCTCACAATACGTATCTATCCGTCGTGTATAGCCGGAATAGTGGCATAAAAGTATATTTTTACGCTTATGAAGTGTTAAACTTACCGAACAATCAGGGCTCATTGGGATATGCCCACATTCATCGCATTGAAGGTAAGAGGCAAACCCACGCCTATTAAGTAGGAAAATAACTTGTTCATTTCGCTCAAGAGCTTCTTTGACCGCTAAAAATGTGGGCACTGCCATAGGACCCTTCATCGCGGATTTGTATTGCTTGAGGTCTAATATTTGAACATGGGGTAAGGTGGCCTCAGCGTGTCGCTGAGTTAAGCGTAGCATAGTAGCTTTATCTTTCGCAACCCGGTGTAGAGTTTGTAAACTAGGAGTAGCTGAACCCATAACTACAACCGATTCTTCTATATGAGCTCGCATAATAGCCGTCTCTCTAACATGATAACGGGGTGCTGGATCCATTTGTTTGTAAGAAGAATCGTGTTCTTCATCAATAATTATAAGCCCTAAGGGCTTAATGGGTGCAAAAAGAGCTGATCGTGGGCCAATGGCAATATTTTTTTGTCTACTTTTGAGCGCATTCCACGCCGATAGACGCTCAGAAGCGCTTAATTGACTATGAAAAACAGCAATATCTTCTCCAAAAATTTTATAAAAACGAGCCACGGTACCGGGCGTCAGTGCAATCTCTGGTACCAAAACAATAGCTCCTTTGCCTAATTCTTGGGCTTTTTTGATGGCATGTATGTACACCTCTGTTTTTCCACTACCCGTTATGCCATAAAGTAAAAACTGGCCAAATTTCTCGTTCTCTAATTGTTGTAAAACAGGATCGATTGCTACACACTGTTCCTCATTAAGAGCTTTGATTTTAGAGGGATCGTAAGAGAGTTGCTGAGTCTGCATTTCAAATCGGCTTTTTTCAAACTTACTCAAATAACCTTTTTTAGCTAAGGTACGAAGTTCAGATATTCCAACCTTTTCTAGCATTTTTAGGTCTTGATTGCGAGCCGGTAAGTATTGCCCTTTCATTACATTTAAGGCCTGTTCCCACTTATATTTTTTCTCAGATGGAATAAAAATGGATGCCTTATTCTTAGCCTCTTTATCCTTCCAATCCCACCAGATTTCTTTGGCCTCTTTGGATTTGACCTCAGGTTGTTCCCAAATTTCTAACCATCCCATCTTGATCAAGTTATTTAAAATACCCAAGTCACCCTGAGCTCTGCTTCGCTTTCGAAGTTCTTTGACTGTCGCTTCTTCTGGTAAAGACTCTATCCAGTTCAATATGTTTTTTTCTTTCACGGTTAATTCGCCTACGGCTTTTGCTCTACTGGAATTCGCCCGAACATACTGCTTTGAAACCATATTAAGCCCACTAGGTAAAACCGCCTGGATGGTCTCGCCCCAACTACAATAGTAAAAGCGATGCATCCACTCGGTGAGCTTAAGTAGCGATTCATCCAAAATAGCTTCGATATCAAGTACCTCACGTATTGCTTTAAGTTCAAAGGATGGCTCCTGCTTATGAACATGTACTACCATTCCTATCGCATAATAACTTCGAAAAGGGGCCCAAACTCTTTTTCCTATGGATACCTGCTCATACAACTTTTCTGGAACTCGGTAGGTATAGAGCTGTCGTGGTGCCAAAGCGTAAGCAATGTCAACAAATAAAGGCGGTGAAAGAATACTCAAGATAGACTGAAAAATTCAATAAAAAACTAATGTGCTAGGCTTTTGAAGTTATAAACTACATAGAAACTCAGAAGTACCATGTCTAAACCTCAGTTCGTTCTAGCTAAGCCTAAATCTATTGATATTCGCATTCAATAGCTTATACTACAAAAGCCCTCACAATTGATCTAAGCTTCTAAACTGATTAGTATCCGCTAAATGATGTGCGTAAAGATTGAATATTGGATGACTGATTCCTAAAAACAGTAACAGATAGTTTGGAACTTTTTTTAATTTGCGTCGTAGTATAAATATGATGTGTGTACTATTTTTTTGATTTAAGTGTTACAGTTATGATAGCATTATAGAGAGGCTTTTCTATAAAGTCTTTTATCGCCGTAAAAAGTGAGCTTTATACAATTTTTGGCTTTTAAACACTATACTATTAAAAGAAAATGTCCCCATTATCTTTACACTTATGTTTAAAAAGTGTCAAAACTGTATTTTTATACACCAATACAACATTTAACCATACAATGATGAAAAACACAAAACATGAAGCCAAACGTATCTACGAGGAAATCCAAGGTGGTGCTAAAGAAGTGTTAAATGGAATTCGCAATCTAATTGAAGAGGGTTCCGCACGACGGTTAATTATTAAAAACAAAGACGGGGAAGTGGTTTTTCAAACACAACTTGCCTTCGGAGTAGGTGGAGCAGCTTTAGTCGGCGCAATGGCACCTGTGATTTCGGCTATTGGAATGTTTGCCATGTTCTTGAATGATTATCAAATACTTGTCGAAAAAGAAATTACCACTGATGAACATGAGCCAGAAGTACACGGAGCTAGTCAAGAAGCTAAACAGGATATTAATTATAGCGACGAAGCAGTAATAATTGAAATCCTAGACGAAGATGAGGATATACCCAACCCATCTAAAACTCCAGAATCACCAAAAAAAGGGCGAAAAAATGCATCATCAAAGAAGAATGCCAAAAAAAGTGTTGGAAAATAACAGATTCACTGTTTATTCTTTGACGCAGTATAATCAGGCTAGACCATTATCAGTAAGATAATGTTCGGCGTCTAATGCAGCCTTACACCCTGTTCCTGCAGCAGTAACAGCCTGACGGTATACCGCATCCATTGCATCACCGCAGGCAAATATACCAGCTAAATCTGTTTTGGTAGTCTGGTCTTTGGTCTGAATATAGCCTACGTCATCCATGGTTAACACTTCTTTGAAAAGTTCAGTATTTGGTCGGTGACCAATAGCTACGAATAATCCTGTTACATCATCTAAAGTGATCAACTCTCCAGAATTTCGGTTTTTGAGCTGAATGCCTTGAACCACCTGATCACCCAAAACCTCTGATACTTCGCTATCCCAGATAAATTTAATTTTTTCGTTTGCAAATGCACGAGCCTGCATAGCTTTGGAAGCACGAAGCTCATTACGCCGATGAATAACGGTCACTTTGTTGGCAAATTTAGTTAAGAAGGTAGCTTCTTCCATCGCGGTGTCTCCGCCACCTACAATAGCCACATGTTCATTACGGAAAAAAGCCCCATCGCATGTAGCACAAGCGGAAACCCCTTTACCTCGTAGACGAGTTTCGCTTTCTAGGCCCAACCACATCGCTGACGCTCCAGTAGAGATAATAAGTGCATGCGTTTTAATCTGTACTTTCTCATCAACAGTAAGCGTGTAGGGTTGCTCATTGAAATCTATATCAGTTACAAACCCATAGCGACAATCGGCCCCAAATTTAGTTGCCTGTTCTCGAAAGTCTTGCATCATCTGTGGTCCCATTACCCCGTTAGGATAACCTGGGAAATTTTCAACATCGGTTGTTGTCATCAACTGACCACCGGGCTCAGGTCCTTCAAATACTATAGGGCTTAGATCCGCACGAGCGGCATATAAAGCGGCAGTTAACCCAGCCGGACCGCTGCCCATCACAACAACTTTGAATGTCTTCCCTGCAATATCTTCCATCTTTTTCTCCAACTATAATTTTGCTATCTGCAAAGATACAGATTCTAGAAATAACCGCCCGTTCTTTCTGTCGACAAAATGAATAAGACTAATCTATGTAATCAACAAAGATTGGACTACAGAGAACAGCTTGATAATTGCCCAGTTATATCTAAGTCTGAAGGTTGATAAGTTTCTGTGATTGAAAATCCATTTTCAATTCGCTTTAGCAACATATAGTCTGAAAAAATAAAAAATTCTACCTCTTCGGCTGTTTCACCACTGGTATCTGCTTCTTCTTGCACTTCCAACTTATAAGATCCGTCTACCTCTGTAATACTATTTATGGTTAGTCGAACCATACTGTAACAATTTTGAGCCTTCAGGTATGCGATAACATCTATGAACTCTTCAGTTATGTTTAGATAAGCGGTAAGTTCTTGGCTTAGATTACGTTCCCACACTCCCAAGAATGGATAAGTGCCACATGCTTTATCTAAATCATCTAAGTTCTTCGAACTTGGATTGAAAATTTGTGTTTCTACTGTTTCTTCATCTGTATTTAAATCTCGAACATGTAAAAAACGATCATTTCGTGAAAAACCCATAATATTAACTTCATCTGAGCCAATTATTTGCAATGTATACACTCCATTTGCTTGTATGTCTAGGATGGTAAATCGTTTTACAACACTGCATCTATGAATTTCGTTGTAAAAATAAAAAGTAACCTCATTTTCAGAAATTTCTATATAGGTATAATTATTCTCTTCAGTCCATTTTTCCCAGATTCCAATATTTCTATCATTAAAATTGGGATCCATAACATCTATTGCATCACAGGTTGACAAGACGAAAAGAAGAGTAACTACCCATAATGAGCGTAAGTAAAGTACCTTAATAAGTTTCATTACTTTTTTCTTTGGACTTTTTATAATTACAACTACACCAATAATAGCGTTAGAAAGGACTATATTCAAATTTAAAACACATTTACCAAGGTAATTTTTTTTTAAAGCATAACATACGCTAGCTTTTAATAAATATAGATACACACTACATTTTATGCTAAAAAAAGCGCTCTCACCTTAGTTTATCCAAACGTTGCATTTCATTATTATGTTATGCTAAATAAATACAAAAAATATGTTACAAATCGCAGTACCAAAAGAATCAGCTCCTCACGAAAATAGAGTAGCGCTATCTCCGGTAGCCACCAGTCAGTTGATTAAAAACGAGCATAAAGTGCTTATTGAAAAGGGAGCCGGTGAGGCTTCTAATTTTTTAGATCAAGATTACACTGCTGCCGGAGCTACCATAGCTAAAAATCGGAAGAATCTATTTTCACAAGCCGATTTAGTTCTCGCTGTCCAAACCCCTTCAGATGATGATCTAAGCATAATGAAAAAAGGTAGTACTCTAATTTGTTTTCTATGGGCACTTCAACATCCGGAACTAGTAAAAAAACTTATCAGTTTGGGTATTACTGCCCTCGGAATGGATGCGATCCCTAGAATCTCAAGAGCTCAAAATATGGATGCCTTATCGTCTATGAGTTCTATTGCTGGGTATAAATCCGCACTAATGGCAGCCTCAGAACTAGATAAGTACTTCCCCATGATGATGACCGCAGCGGGTACTATTCCACCATCTAAAGCTTTAATTATGGGTGCGGGTGTTGCTGGATTACAAGCT
>DEBM01000055.1:2202-35999 GCA_002348545.1 Balneolaceae bacterium UBA2956 | reverse complement strand
GCTGGATTACAAGCTATTGCAACTTGCCGGAAGTTAGGTGCAGTAGTTGAGGCCTATGATGTTCGACCAGCGGTGAAAGAACAGGTTGAAAGTTTGGGCGCCAGTTTTGTAGAGGTTCCTCTAGAAGAAGTTAACACTGAAACCAAGGGTGGATATGCCAAGGAATTAACAAACGATGCTCAGGATCGCCAACGTCAAATAATGCATGAGCATGTTAAAAAATCAGATGTAGTCATAACTACTGCACTGATTCCGGGCAAACCTGCACCCTTATTAGTTACCGAAGAAATGGTGGCCGATATGCAAGCTGGATCTGTTATTATAGACTTAGCTGCTGAAAATGGCGGAAATTGTGCTCTAACCGAAGCAGGTAAAACAATAATTAAGCATGGTGTAAAAATAGTAGGGCCAATCAATATACCAAGCCAGCTTTCATCACACGCTAGCCTTCTTTATGCAAAAAATATGCTGGCATTACTCAAATTGTTGATCAAAGATGGTGAGTTAGAATTCGACATGAATGACGAAATTATCCTGAATACCACCATAACTATGAATGGAGAGATAATCTCACCTTTACTGCAAACAAATTAATTACCCCTAATTATATAATATGGAAGTCGATTTAACACTATTACTCTTTATTTTTGTCTTGGCCAGTTTTATTGGTTTTGAACTTATCTCTAAGGTACCACCCACCCTCCACACACCATTAATGAGTGGCGCCAATGCTATTTCTGGAATTACCATAGTAGGGGCTCTTATCGTAGCGGGTAGCCTAGGTAACCCACTAGGAAAATGGATTGGTTTCGCCGCTATCATCTTGGCTACTATTAATGTAGTTGGAGGTTTTATGGTCACCGATCGCATGTTAGAAATGTTTAAAAAAAAGGAGGATGAAAAATGAGCGTATTCCTTCCTGAAACTATCTTAAACTGGCTTCCAGATACAATCCAATTATTCTATTTGGTGGCTACTGCTTTTTTTATCCGTGGGGTAAAACTTCTCAATTCTCCCGGCACAGCACGAAAAGGGAATCAATTTGCAGCTATCGGGATGATGATTGGCGTACTCGTCACTTTATTTGACCAAAATATTGTTGAGTTTGAGCTCATTATTGGTGGCATCGTAATTGGTGGGCTTATAGGATTATTACTTGCCAAAAAAGTGCAAATGACCTCCATGCCGGAACTCGTTGCTGTATTCAATGGTTTTGGTGGCGCTGCCTCGGCGCTTGTAGCATGGGGTGAGTTAGCTCGAAAACCTGAAATATTGAGTTTTGACACTACTGGATTGGTATCTATAGGGCTTAGTGTATTTATTGGAGCCCTAACATTTACCGGTAGTTTTATCGCATTTGGCAAACTGAGCGGCTTTATTTCTGGAAATGCCATCACCTTCCCTGGTCTAAATATGATTAACATAGGGGCTATGATTGCCACTTTAGGACTTATTGGATATTTCGCTTTTGATCCCACCAATTCTACTTTATTTTGGGTAATCCTTGGGATTTCATTGCTTGTCGGAGTGACGTCCGTAATCCCTATTGGTGGTGCCGATATGCCGGTGGTTATCTCGCTACTTAACTCATACTCGGGTATCGCAGCAGCTATGGCTGGTTTTGTATTGCAAAATAACTTATTGATTGTTTCAGGTGCCCTTGTAGGTGCAGCAGGACTTATTCTAACTAATATTATGTGTAAAGCTATGAATCGTAGCTTGAGCAACGTGATTTTTGGTAGTTTTGGTGGAGTAGCTGGGGGTTCAGCAGGAATTAGAGATGGTGACAAAAACGTGCATGAAACCTCCGCTGAGGATTTAGCTATTCAAGTAGCCTATGCATCTAAAGTAGTGATCGTACCTGGCTATGGTCTTGCGGTAGCTCAAGCGCAGCATATTGTAAAAGAAGTAGCCACCAAACTCGAGTCTCGTGGCGTTCAGGTCAAATACGGAATTCATCCGGTTGCAGGTCGCATGCCTGGACATATGAATGTTTTATTAGCCGAGGCAGATGTCCCTTACGACCTTTTAAAAGATATGGATGAAATAAACCCCGAGTTTACTACTACCGATGTAGTACTCATTATAGGAGCGAATGATGTAGTAAATCCACTGGCTAAAACGGACCCAACAGGTCCTATTTATGGTATGCCTATACTAAATGTGGATGATGCAAAGAGAACAGTTGTTTTCAAACGATCACTAAGTGTTGGATATGCTGGTGTGGACAATCCATTATTCTATGCTGAAAAAAATCAAATGTTCTTTGGCGACGCAAAAAAAAGCTTGCAGGCTCTTAATGAAGCGTTGAATGAAGTATAATTACCCCTTAATTGCTAGTATAATAGCAATCCTATGGCTGGGATGCTCCAAGGACGAATGCTCATTAGAACCAAATTTAGCTGTTAATCAAGAGCAGTTGACCAAAGATATTGAAGCAATTGACGCTTATTTAGCATCGAATAACATCGAAGCACAAACACACCCTTCCGGCCTGCGTTATATAGTAAAGCGTATCGGCGAGGGTGATCGACCCAATTACTGTTCTAATGTTTCGGTGAGCTATGAGGGCAAAACATTGAATGGAAATATATTCGATAGTCGTTCTTCACCTATAAATTTTCCTTTAGAAAATTTAATAACAGGCTGGCAGATTGGAATCCCACTTATAAAAGAGGGCGGGCGCATCACCCTATATATTCCTTCTGTTTATGCTTATGGGGAAAACGGTATAGGCTCTGATATTCTACCAAATGCGTCCTTGGCGTTTGAAATATTACTTTTTCAAACCAATTAATTCCTAGTCTGCCATAGTAAAAGCCTTACAGATTTCGGTAAAAAGCGTGATCAAATCGCGTCAAAAATCAGATAATTGCATCATAAAGTTTATTTAATATTAAATCTTGGGAACTTTTAAGCCTAAGTTGTGCATTTAAGTAAGTAGATGATAATATGCTAGAATAGGTGGGAAAAAAGTTAAGGAGTTTTTTTCGTCTTAGTATTTCAATCATTATTGCAGCCTCTGGCTGTGGTTAACTAGTTGCACGCTTTGCTAGTTTGCTCTAGTTGACACACCTCCTATTATTTGGTTAGTACCCTTCAACCCTGAAAAGTTGAAGGGTTTTTTTATACAATATCCTCTTCGTAATATTCGCGTGCCAAGTAGAACGCACATGCTGAGCCTATTCCACATAGTAAATATATATACCATACAGATGAAGCTACCGCATTGGCTCCTTGAAAAATTTGATCACTTAACCAGCCTGCCAGAGGTGGGCCTGCACCAAAACCAACAACACTAACAACAAATAAATACAAAGCACCCACTAAACCGCGCTGGTCATCCCGCGCAAAGAATTGAATAATCGCAGCAGCCACCCCATTATAGGAAGACGCGATAACATTTCCGATTCCTATAAACCAAAATGCAATTAAAGGACTCTCACTATGCAATCCCACCCACAAAAAAGGCAGCGATACTAATCCAGAAATCCAGCCCCAGGCTAATCGGTTCCTAGGGCCAAAATGTTTAGCCCAACGATCCGTTACCCATCCAGCAATAGTAACGGCCACGGCAGTCACCATTAGAAACCATCCGTAATATGGTATTAAATCTACTCGATCAAAACTTTGAGTAAAAATACTGCCGATAAAAGCCAATATGGTATATCCACTCATTGCAAGTAATCCAAAACCTAACAAATGATATCTTAACGCTCGTTTAGTTAATAAATCTTTAATCTGATGCCATACAGATTCTTCAATTCCAAAGGAGACTGTTGAATTATCCTGGTTAGTAGAATTTCCTCCATCAGGCTGATAATCTATTCTCTGTGGTTCGACTAACCCAAAGAAGGATAGTCCAACTAGAAAAAAACCAGATACCCCTAGTACCTGTAATGAAATACGCCAATCATATGCTTGTGCCACAGAACCACCAACTAAGAAAGACAGACCCACCCCAACAAAAATGGCAGAAGCGTAAGCTGAAAAAACAGTAGCTCGTCGCTCTTTTGGGAATAAATCAGCTAGCAGCGAATAAACCGCCGGACTTAGAGCTGCTTGGCTGAGCCCCAAAGCCATTCGTAAGGCTACGAGAAAACCTAACGAGTAGGCCCAACCACTGACTAGAGTAGCCAAGCTCCATACCGTTGCTCCTGCTAAAATAATACGAACTCGAGACGTTTTATCAGCCAAACGTCCCATTATCAAGCCCATTATGGCATATATCCAACTAAAGCTAGGTCCGTACAACCACCCTAGATCGGTAAAACTTAATCCTAAATCCTGCCGAATTGATTCTCCCAGTACCGCAATAATTTGACGATCTACAAAGCTATTCACATATAACAGCATGAGTAGGGCCAAAGATAGATAACGAGTAAAGCTAACACTGAATAGCTTAGAATACATCATAGAAGGTGTCTTTTTAGCACTAGCTAAACGAATTATTGGTAAACCGTATATTACATCTAATAAACATCTGACAACACTGAGGCTACTGAGGCTAAATAATGCTTTTGAATCTCTAGTATAGCTTCTTCACGTGGGAGTTGGGATACAGACGGTTGATCAAAGGAGGTCATATCAGCATTATAATCTCTTAAATAGGTATCACTCCATGTCTTTAAATCATATACTATGGGGCTAATAGATAGCCCCTTCTCAGTGAGATAATAAATGTTCACCTTTTTGTTATTAGGGGGATGAGTTTTTGTGATCAGATCTAAGCCGAGCATAGTCTTTAAACGAGAGGATAAAATATTTGGGGCGATTCCTTCATCTGATTCTGATATATCCTTAAAAGTATGGCAATGTTGAATAAGCATGAGTTTGATAATAACCAAAGTCCATCTATCTCCCACTATATCCACAGCAGAAGTGACAGGACAGCTACATCTAAATAAATTATTACTGGTTTCCATATTCTTACGGAGACTTACCAAATAAAGTAAAACTTAAACATGTGAATAAATAGTCAATTCCTGATTTTATAATTACTTCCAAAAAGTACAAAAATACATCATCTCACTCGCTACCAACTATTATATCTGAAAAATGCTTTTTAAAGGGAATATCTAGATAAATAGGGCTGAAGCTGAACTGTGCCAAACAAATTCTAGAAAATGGCTTAGCTTTATTGGTTCTGCTTGATCAAATTAAAAAGAAGCAGAAGTGTTGTGCAATTTAACTAAATAGATGTTGAGACGACTAATCTAGGCTTAACAGAATTAGACCGCACCGAGGATGGGGGATTCTAGGCTTTCTAGGTATGAGGTCTATGCTGATAATTTAGCAACTAAGGAATTTTTAGTTGAAACCACTTACCCTTTTTAAACGAAACCTAAAATATACCACCACCTTTACAGCAAGGCTGATACCGGTAAAAAAAGTATCTCAGGATTGTTTATTATGGATACATGAAAAATAGATCAGTCAAAAAAGGCCTTAAGCTACCTCGTAAGTCGAAACAGCAAAAAGAGCGCGCGGCAGAGATTCTTCAAATACTCTATGCTAAGTATCCTAATCCTCACTGCGAATTAGATCACAGAAATGCCTTTGAACTATTAATGGCTACTATTTTAAGCGCGCAATGCACAGATGTACGAGTAAATATGGTTACGCCTGCTCTGTTTGAAAGTTACCCCACCGCAGAACTCATGTCTCAGGCTCCATTAGAAGAACTTGAAAAGTTGGTTAAAACGACCGGATTTTATCGGAATAAGGCAAAATCTTTGAAAGAAGCTTCGCAGCGAATAATATCAAATTTCAGTGGAGAAGTACCTCAAAACATGGAAGATCTTCTTAGTCTACGTGGTGCAGCTAGAAAAACCGCTAATGTAGTATTAGGCAATGCCTTCAATATTAATGCAGGAGTCGTGGTCGATACCCATGTTAAACGGTTTTCATATCGATTTGGATTTACCCGTGAAAAGAATAATACCGATAAAATTGAACGTGATCTCATGGCATTATTCCCTCAAGAATCCTGGACAGATTTATCCCATTTAATGATTCATCATGGTAGGGGGCCCTGTAAGGCAAGAAACTCAAAATGTTCTACAGATGACCTTTGTAAAAAATTTTGTATAAATTGTAAGCAAAATAAAAAACTAAAACTTGAATAAATGAATCTAAGTACACTTCATTTAAATATAACACCTAGTTAATTATTAAGATAGCTAGCCAGTAGAGAATGAAAGTGATGTACACCCTTCTCACGAGTAGGAGAAAAGCGTCCAGTTCTATAATATTTTGACTGAAGACCTGATTGCACTCCTTCTACGACAAATTCATCTTCTCTTTCTACCTTGTCTAATAAAGCTCCAGCTCCAGTACATAATTTACTTTCATCGTAAACATATGTTATAAAGGATACCTTAGTTTTATTTTTATTGATTGGTTTGACAACGTTTATCGATAGACCCCAAGGATAAAAATTTAACATCAAATTGGGAAAAATCCAGTAGTAATAAGCAGCAACAAATTTACCATAGTCTGGATGACCGACTGGTAGGTCAAAAGTTTCTTCACCTCCTTCTGAATAACCAATCTGTAAATTAACATGATCATAGATCTCTGTTTTATAACTCCCATAATCTAATACAGCATTTAAATCATCATGTACAAATGGTATATGAAAACCCTCCAAATAATTATCACAATACAAAGCCCAATGACAATTAATTAAATAATCTTTATTTCTGCTTTTATCTAGTTTAAATTCCTTAATTGGTAAAAATCCAACTCTCTCATTTAATATTTGAAACACCTCAGAAAAATCAAATTTAGTATCTAAACCAACAAAAAGATGACCTCCCCAATTTCTTAACTCAAATTCATGTAGGCTATCACAAGGTCTAGGGAAATCTATTGCTTCTTTAAACTCGGGCATTGATTTGAATGTTCCATCTAAATTGTATCGACGACCATGATACATACACTTTAAATTATTGACTTTATCTGGATTATGAATAATTATATTACCTCTATGTGTACAAACATTACTAAAACATTTTATTCGATCTGTTTCATCACGGACTAAAAGCATTGGCTCTGTTAAATAATTATCAAGTAACGTGAATGGATATACTTGTTTCGATAATGGAATTATTGAATTTGAATCACCAATCCATTGCCATGTTTTCTCAAAGATATTTTCTTTAATTCTATCAAATACAGTCTCATCCCTGTAAAAACTAGATGGAAGGGTTTCTGCTTTAGTAATGTCTTGATCAATATGAAACTGAGTCATTTAGTAATTTTATTATTTTCTTTATTTAGTAAAAAATATAACGGAATACCTAAAATCAAAAGAGTTAAACCCCATAATATTATCTTAATACCGCTACCAAATATAACCCATGTACAAAATATAATAGCCAAATATGATATAATTTTTTCTTTTAGATGATCACCCGGCAATGATTTTATTAAAACTATCAAGCTTATTGATGATAGTAGATACGGAGTTAACACTGAAAGAGTAGATAAGTTCATCATAAAGGTAAACGCTTGTACCAAACCGTCGGAAAAATTTAAACCCATAACTAAGGAGGCAAGGCTACTTGATAAAATGATTCCAATAATTGGTGAATCATTTTTATTTGTTTTACCAAATAATTTAGGGAATAGATTATCATTTGCTGCTGCCATTGGCACCTGCCCTTGAATAAGTATCCACCCATTTAGGGCTCCTAATGTTGCTATAACCGCACCTCCTGCAACAATGTATTTAGCTATATCACCCCAAAATAAAGCTGCTGCATCTGCAAATGGAGCGTTTGAATTTACAAGGTCGACTTGAGGAATAATTCCCATTATCACGACTGAACTAGTGATATAAATTGCTATAGTGAAAAAAGTTCCTGCAATTGTAGAATTCCTGATTGTTGTATGGGCATTTTCAATTTTAGAACTTGTAATAGTAGCACTTTCCATACCTAAAAAAGCAAATAAAGTTGCTGTAGTTGTTATTGTAATTGAACTTAAATTAGATTCCCCACTTAAATTAGGTACTCTAAAATTACCTGACTCAATGTAGAAATAACCAAATATGGCAATAAGAAATATTGGCGTTACTTTTAGTACAGTAGTAACAATTTGCACGATAGCAACCGTATTCAATGGCTTTGAATTGATCCAAGTAAACAACCATATAACTGCTAAGCCTGTTAATATTGCATAAGTAGTATTATTGAGAAAAGGGAAAAACACTTCTAAATACCCAACTAAGGCAACTGCTATAGCAGCATTGGTACACCAAATAGATACCCAATATCCCCACGCAACTAAGTATCCAGGAAATATTCCCAATCCAAGTCTTGTGTATGCGTATGGTCCGCCTGTAATATTGGGTGCTACTTTACCAAGACTACCAAAAACTATTGCTAATAAAATTGCACCTATAGATGCAAAAACCCATCCAACTAAACTTATACTACCATACAATGCTAATGTTGCTGGAAGTAAAAATATACCCGAACCAACCATGTTACCTACTACAAGAGAGGTGCAAGACCAAAATCCGATATATTTTTGCTTAGAGATGATAATATATATGAGGAGTTCAGTTTTAGTGTATACAAATAAAGCTAAAGAATGAAATTTATATTGTAATACATAAAATAAACTTAGACAAAAACTTTAAGATGATTTATAATCAAATAAATCAAAAATTTGAATATATACTTATTATTTATGTTATTAACGATATATAACTAAAAAATTCACGTTATATACTAATTAAATACTAATTAATTTTTACATTTTCATGATGAGTAATCCTGAGCAAGCCATATTGAGTAATACAGAACTTTTAAAAAAATCAAAAGAAATACTCAGTGCAAATTACAGTAAAGTAATGTTGCCATTTTTTTTAGTATTCTTGGTGCAAGTTATTTTACAAAATTCACAAGAATTTTATGGCCTTCTATTTAATAATTATGGTCTTTATAGTGCAATTACCTACGGAATAATTTCCTTTATATATATTTCTCTGGCAACTATAGGACTTGCATCATTTGGATTACATATTGCAAGAGAAGAAGGATTTGAGAAAAATAAACTACTAGAGGGATTTAAAGTTTTTCAAAAAGTTTTAGCTGTTACTTTAGTTTATTTCCTAGTTATTTTTATTGGTTTCTTATTACTTATCATACCTGGTATAGTTTTAAGTATCATGTTCTCTCAGGTTTATTTTTTAATACTTAAAACTCCAGAAAAGTCAGTACCCGAATTATTTAAGGAAAGTGCTTTGTTGATGAAAGGATATAAATGGCAACTATTTATTATGTATATTCGCTTTGGCTTCTTTTTGATATTAAGTGCGTTTACGTTATTTATATGGTCTTTATGGTTAATTCCTCAATATTACACTGCTTTTGCTTTATTTTATGAAATGATCAGCTCCAACAGAATAGTTTCTGGTGTCAACCATCTGAAAGGTGATGTTGTAAATGATCAAGAATGAAATCTTTAATAATTGTCTAGAATATTTAATCATTGGCCTGCTTTCACTTTTCTTTTAATTAGACCTCTCCGCCTACGTAAGTTACCCCAGCATCACCTGTATAGCTTACAGAATTATCGCTTGGTGCTGGAATATTGTTGATATTTATTTGAAATTGGTCTAATACTATACCTAAATCTTTAGTCTGTATTTTAGGCGGGAATTTTGTTTTAACGAACCCACCACTTTTAAGATTAAGTCTTTGAGTCTCTTTTTTTGTATGTAGATAAAAATTACTCTCGAACACAATAGCTTTTGGTGTAGACCATCTGAAAGGTGATTTTGTGCTGAAAATTTCATTTCCAGTTAGTAATTCTAGGCCACAATACTTCTTTTTTTTATTTGCATATATGAGTAAGCCATCAATGATATGAATAGAATAGAGATAAATTTCTTTAGTCCAAATTTTCTCGCCAGTCGTAAAATCAACAAGAGATGTAAACGTCTTACCCCAATTTGAATAAGTTGTAACGAAGACATAATTATCGATACGAACTATTCCATATACGTTGTATTCAAACTCTAAATCCCATTCATAATTGTCGTTCTTAGTGTTGTACTTAAACATTAAATTTTTTTCAGAAAATAAAATTGAATTTGATTTCATGGGAAATTGTTTTTTTTTGGAGTGTCAAGATATTTTTAGTTCTAATTTCTTAAAAAAAGTAGTAGGTTTGTTTACTTTTTTATTTCCATTTTCTCTGCAAAATGGTCACAAAAATCTCGCATATCACCTGATATACGTTCATCATCAATAGCCTGGTCTAATGTATCTGCCATACTTATCAAAGTTTGATGGAAAAAAATTTTCATTTCATCAACGGTCATATTCCTGGTCCAAAGATCTAACTTGAGTGTATCCTTACTCTTATTATCCCAAAGAGAGAGTAACATAGCGCGACAAGATGCTCGGTCCATTCCCTGTAAATCATCCGCTGTCCACTCTATACTTGATGGAATATTGTCTTCATCTAATTCTACTTTAATATTGATATTTTTTGTCTGCATGCATTTTACTCCTAGCTATTATTCTTGAAACATATCTCAGTTCGAATGCGTAAATATACACAATTGACAAACTTCAGAATAAACCTAATTCCTAACTTAACATTCTCATGAAACCGGTTGAAAAAACTAACCGAATACAGTCAATAGATCTACTCAGGGGTGTCGCAATTCTGGGTATTCTAATTATGAATATTCAAAGTTTTGCTATGCCAAGTGCTGCTTATAACAATCCACTTGCCTATGGAGATTTAACCGGTTTAAATAAAATAATCTGGATACTCAGTCACTTATTTGCTGATCAAAAATTCATGAGTATTTTTTCAATATTATTTGGTGCAGGTATTATTTTAATTACAGAAAAAAAAGAATTACTTACAGGCTCATCTCTCAAATTACATTATACTAGAAACCTAATACTACTGTTTATTGGCCTGCTTCATGCTCACTTAATGTGGTATGGCGATATTTTGGTAGCCTATGCAATTTGTTCTTTTTTGGTTTATCCTTTTAGAAGATTATCATCCGAACAACTCTTGATTACTGGCCTCCTGATCTTATCGGTACCCAGTATATTGAATGGACTATTTCAGTTTTCTTTACCTCTTATGTCAGCCTCAGAATTACAAGATTTAAGCATGGACTGGGCTCCTTCAAGTGAATTAATCGAACAGGAAATCACCGCATTTACAGGCTCTTTATCCCATCAAATTACCCAGAACTCCCAACAAGCCCTGTTTTTAGAAACCTTTGTTTTTATGATTCTATTTCTTTGGAGATCGGGAGGGTTAATGCTAATAGGTATGGCATTGTACAAGTCGGGAGTATTGTCGGCAGTACGTTCAAGGTCTTTTTACCTTAAAAGTGCCTTTTATTCCTTAAACGTTGGATTCCCTATCGTCATTTATGGTATGTATATGAACTTCACCATGAATTGGGATTTTCTATATTCTATGTTTACGGGGAGCCAATTTAATTATTGGGGAAGTTTGTTCATTGCCTACGGTTATATCTCGTTAATCATGGTGTTTGCACAATCCGAAAACTATCACACCATTAAAAAACGTCTTGCCAGCATTGGACAAATGGCTCTTACCAATTACATCACACAATCATTAATTGGTGTATCTATTTTCTATGGAGTTGGATTTAGTCTTTTTGGTAGTTTAGAACGAAGTATTCAATTGCTTATTGTATTTGCAATATGGATAATTCAATACTATATATCTGAAAAATGGTTAGAAAAATTCACCTACGGACCTATTGAATGGATCTGGAGATCATTAACTTATAAGAAAATGCAACCTTTTTTAAGAACAAAATAAATAGAGTACTCTACTAATTTAATCTTCCAGGCCTATTTTATTTTATTAGTACTCCGCACTACAGTGCTCTCGAAACGCGCCCATCACGCGCTGCATGTCATCGGGCAAATCAGACTCAAAGCGTATTTTTTTCCGGGTAGATGGGTGCTCGAACCCAAGAGTCTTCGCATGCAAGGCTTGCCGACCTAAGTCCGTTATGAGCTGATGAAAAAGTACTTTTCTATTACCTGTATTCGGACCAAAACGTACAGATGCCCCTCCGTAGGTAATATCCCCAAAAATATGATGCCCAATATGCCCCATGTGCACACGAATCTGATGAGTACGCCCCGTTTCTAGGTGAACTTCTACGAGTGATAGATAATCGAAATACTCCAATACTTTGTAATGGGTAACCGCATGCCTACCTCTACCTTCTGGTAGTACCGCCATTAACTTTCTGTCGTGCTTAGAACGACCAATATTGCCTTCGATGGTCCCCTCTTCGGGTGGATTACCCCAAACCATGGCCCAGTAACTTCGCTCAACATCCTTTTCAGCAAACTTAGTGGACAAAGCGGCTAAGGTATGGTTATTTTTTGCTACTACAAGCAGACCCGAGGTATCTTTATCGAGCCGGTGTACAATACCTGGTCGTAGATCACTAGGGTCGTCCTCTCTGCCACCTAGTTCTTCAACGTGGTGCATGAGGCCGTTAACCAAAGTGCCCGTCCAGTTACCATAGGCTGGATGCACCACCATTCCTGCAGCTTTGTTGACCACCAACAAATCTGTATCTTCATAAATGATATCAAGAGGCAACTTCTCTGATATCACTTCGGGTGTTGGTTGAATAGGTAATTCTATATAAATCTGATCTCCTGGAAGCATTTTATAGGATGCTTTTTCATGCTTTCCATTCACCCAAATGTAGCCTTTTTTAATGGCTTCCTGCACTTTACTTCGGGTCGCATTTTCCACAAAAGAAGTTATATAAACATCTAGCCTAATAGATTCATGTTGTCCAGATGGCACTTTAAATTCATATACTGTTGTGGTTGGGCGTTCGCTCATGGTGTTCCGATTTTCTTACTTGAAATAATAATATACCTAGAAATAAGCTAGTAACTTAGCTGCTTCCAATTTTTTCTGACCACCTTCAAAAACGAAAGTTCAAAAAGTTTTTCGAATTTCTCTTTAAAAGATGAAAGGGATATCGGATATTTAGACTCTATAGAAAACACCGTTATGATACGCAGCCTATATATAAAAGACTTTGCCTTAATAGACGAACTCGAAGTAGCTTTTGGAGATGGTCTCAATATACTCACTGGACAGACCGGCGCAGGTAAGTCTATAATTATCGGTGCATTAAATATGATTTTAGGCGAACGAGCAGATACTGAGGTGATTCGACAAGGTAGCAACAAAGCCATCGCCGAAGCAATCATTGCCCACAACAATGATCCAGCTTTACTGGCAGTGCTCCAAAAAAATGATATTGAACAACACAGCCCTATCATACTCAGGCGTGAAATACGGGAACACGGAAGTCGAGCTTTTATAAATGACTCACCTGTTACCGTTGGAGTGCTTAAATCCATTGGTGATTTATTAGTGGACTTACATGGACAATATGATCATCAACTTCTGCTCAAAGAAGAACATCACTTAGGGGTATTGGATCAATTTGGACACACTCATCAGCAGCTTTCAGTGTATCGAACCGCCTTTGAGAAAATGAAGGAGTTACATCAGGAAAAGCGTCAGCTGCTAAAACGAGAGCAAGAACTCTTTGAAAAAACAGAATTATACCAGTTTCAACTTCAAGAGTTGGAAAAAGCGCGGCTGCAAGCCGATGAAGAAAAAAGAATTCAGGCAGAAATGCAGCTACTTGACAACGCAGAAATCTTAGACCAAAAAGCTCAATGGGTCAGCGAACTAGGCGAAAGTAACGATGTTGACATCGCCGGATTATTAAATAAATTAAAACTGACCTTAGAAGATCTCGCAAATATTGAGCCGGAATTTGATCAATATATGTCCGAGGTTGAAGCAGCCAGAGTGAGTATAATTGAAACCATGCATTTTGCTGAACAATACCGAAATCGCATCGAGTTTAATCCGTCTAGGCTTGAAGAATTACGCCAACGCCAAACTGAACTCAACCGCATTCAAAAAAAGTATGGCAGGGATATTTCTTCACTCATTGAATACGAACGCACTATCGGTGAAGAGTTATCGGTTGCTGAGAATTTTGATTTAGCTTTAGAACGCATTGATGGGTTGATTGCTAAGCATGAGGAAGTTTTAGGAGAAGCCGCAGTTGAACTGCACAATGCCCGAAGAAGTATCGGAAATCAGCTTGCGCATTCTATCGAAATTGAACTTGCGCAATTGGGAATCCCACATGCTCGGCTACAAGTGCAGGTAAATTGGCTTTATGATACTAATGGGTGGTTTAGTTTGCCCAAGCAAGAACAAACCAATTCTGGACATACTGTAAGAGTAGAGTGCACTGAATCCGGTGGGGATGATGTGGTTTTCTACCTAAGTACCAACAAGGGAGAATTGCCTAAGGCTTTGGCAAAAATTGCCTCAGGTGGGGAAATAAGCCGGGTCATGTTGGCCCTAAAAAGTGTGCTGGCAAAAGAGCAATATTTACCAGTGATGATTTTTGATGAAATTGATACCGGTATCAGTGGGGAGGTTTCCGAAAAAGTAGGCCAAAGTATGCGAAGCCTATCCCAACACTGTCAAATAATTGCGATTACTCATCAACCGCAAATTGCCAGTCAGGCACATGTCCACTATAAAGTACATAAATCTGAAAAGGGTGAGCGAACGGTGAGCACTATTTTACGCCTAGACGAACAAGAACACATTCGGGAAGTGGCGAGCCTGATGAGTGGTGCACAAATCACCGAGGCAACGTTGCAATCAGCTAGAGAGTTGATTGCCCATAATCAACAGAGTTGAAAGAACAAAGTGTGTTGGCGGCCCATAACTGGTAGCTACTTCTGATTAAAACGATTCAGTGTCTTATTCGCTGAGCGATAAGAGTAGCAGGATGTAAAGCACCCATACCTATTCCATCTTTAATTTGATGCCTGCAAGAAAAACCAGATGCACAAATCTGTGTTTCTGCTGCTAAATTCCCAAGCTGTGGAAACAGTCGCTGCCATCCTATTTCCATAGACAGCTCATAAGTTTCTTGATCATACCCAAAACTACCCGCCATCCCGCAACAACCTGTATCCAGAGCCTCAACATCATAACCTGCCAGTTCAAGAGCTTTAATGGTAGCTGTATTTCCAATTAAAGCTCTTGTATGACAATGTCCGTGTAGTACCACTTTAGGTGCTTTGGATGTTGGATTCAATCGAGTAGTAGGAAAACGATCTTTGTGCAGGGCTACAAATTCCTCGAAGGTATAGGTCCTGGAGGCCAGTATTTTTGCTGCCTGAAGTAAGACATCAGGCACCAAATCCAAATATTCGTCCCGAATTGTTAGTATTTCTGAAGGCTCAAGGCCTATAATAGGATAGTTCTTTTGAGCAAAGGGGGCCAAACCTTCCACCACTGTTTCAGCCGTTTCTAAGGCTTTATCCAAGAGCCCCTTCGACAAAAAAGTACGCCCTAATTCCTGTACTCTTGAGAGCATAACTTCAAAGCCCATTGACTCTAAGACCCTAACCGCATGTTTTCCAACTGTTGGATCATGATAATTGGTAAATAAATCGGCCAATAAAATAACTTTATGATTAGTGGTTGGAGAAGGATTCTTTCTGAACCAATCCCTAAAGCACTCCGAGCTAAATTCCGGAAGATCACGCAATGGTGAAACCCCAAATAACTGCCTGAGTACTTGTTTACCAATCTGAGACTTTGCCACTATATTAACCAAGCTAGAAAAACGAGCAGCTAGTGGGTAGTGTTTGCCAGGATCCCCAAAGAACTCCTCTTTTCTACTTACCCCATGCTTTTGATGATAACCATGCGTGAACTCCGCTTTCATTTTAGCCATATCTACATTAGCAGGGCACTCACTTTTACAGGCTTTACAACTCAGGCAAAGGGAGAGTGCGTCTTTGAGATCTTTAGAATCATAACCTTCTGGGTTAGCTCCTGAAAACACATGCCTGAATATATTGGCTCTTCCTCGGGTAGAATCTTTTTCATCTCTGGTCGCCATATAGGATGGACACATCGTACCCCCACTTTCAGCTAGCTTCCTGCACACTCCAGCACCATTACAAAGTTCTAATGCGTCAGTAAACCCCCCCACTTTCCTCCATTTAAATACAGTTGGCACCACTAATGGACGGTATTCTGGAGAATAACGTAAGCCCTTCTCCATAGGTTCGGCCCTAACAATTTTACCTGGGTTAAAACGTGACTCGGGATCCCAGATATCTTTTACGCGTTCAAGTAGTGGTCTGATATCCGCACCTAAGACCTCTTCAATAAAGGGAGTTCGTGCCCTACCATCGCCATGCTCTCCAGAAAGAGATCCTCTATAGCGTCGCACGGTTTCAGCAAATTCTTGCGCCATTTGCTTCATCTTAGTGACCCCTTCAATGCTCGTAGTATCGATCATTGGCCGAAAATGTAATTCCCCAACAGAAGCATGCGCATAAAACACACAATGGGTGTCATGTTTATCCAAAATAGTCTCAATATCCTTGACATAGGCAGGTAAGTCTTTCACCCGTATAGCCGTATCTTCACAAAAAGCAGGGGTTCTAGATTCTTTACCTAAACCCATAAGTAGTCCCAAACCAGCTTTTCTGAGATCCCATACTCTCTGTATTTCATCTGATTCAAACAATTCAACGCATGCATAAGCACAAAACTCATTTTCCAAGTGTTTTGCTAATTCCCTTGCTTTCTTGAACATAGTAACTCGATTGTCACCTTCGAATTGGATCACTAAAATACATTTTGGTGCTTGGCGCAAAAAGAATCTATTTTCTACTTGTTCTAAATTATTTTTTGTCGCATCTAAAATTATATCATCAATCAGTTCTACTGCAGAAGGATTTTTTTTTACGGCTTCCACAGTTGCATGCATAGCATCTTCAATATTTCTAAAATGAGGTATGATCATGCACTTATAGCGTGGGATTTCTTCTAGATTCAATTTAGCAGAAATAGTCATTGCTAAAGTTCCTTCGCTACCTGCTAGTAATTCGCATAAATTAAACGACCTACCACCCTCGGTGATTGGGCTCATTTCACACAAAGCGTCGAGAGCATACCCGGTATTACGTCGCTTGATTTCTTTATGGGGATACTGTGCAATAATCGTTTTTTTGTGTTCTGTTAATAGCTCAATGATTTCTCTGTATATATGACCTTCTAAATTGGGCAGAGCTATCTTTTCTTCCAATTGCTTGGTGTCGAGTGGCTTGGCAATCATTTTCGAACCATCGCTCAATACCACCTCCATCTCTAGGATATGATTCCTAGTACAACCATACTTAATGGAATACATACCCGCTGAGTTGTTACCTATCATCCCACCAATCATGCAGCGAGAAGTCGTAGCTGTATCTGGCCCGAAAAGTAGATCATTTGAAGCCGCCATCTGGTTTAATTGGTCGCGGATAATTCCTGGCTCGACTCGCACCCACCGCTCTTCGATGTTCCACTCTAGCACCTTATCCATGTACTTTGATACATCAATAATTAACCCATCTCCAGTCGTCTGTCCAGCTAAAGAAGTGCCCGCACTACGCGCTGTTATACTCCACTTTTTTGCTGCTGCTTGCTTCACCAAAGAGGCGATGTCTTCCCCCGACTCTGGAAATGCTACTCCTTTGGGTATTTCCTCATACATAGAAGCGTCTTGAGCATACAAGCGCTTTGACAGAGAATCGGTTTTTATAGCTACTTTAGGACACATAAGTAAGGTCTAAATATTCAATCAACTGATATTTATATGTTCTTTATTTTTGGCCACCAAGGTTATCTGCTATAGCTCAAAATCAATTTCGCATTTCCGGACCAGCTCATCTCCCAGCGATAGGCAAGCAGTAGCAGCCGGACTTGGAGCATTAAGTACATGAATCTGTCGATCTGCGCGTTCGAAGTAAAAATCGTCCAATATTTCTCCATCAGGTTGTAAAGCCATTGCACGAACTCCTGCAGGTGAATGCTTTAAATGATGACTTTGGACCTCTGGAATTAGGCTCTGTAGTCCTCTTACAAAGGCTTCTTTGGAAAAAGAACGCTTATACTCATCAAGACCCATACGCCAATGTTTGGTTGCCATTTTCCAGAATCCTGGAAACGTTAGAGACTCCAAAGATTCCTTGAAGTTAAAAGCGAACTTTTCATAGCCCTCGCGTTTAAATACAAAGACAGCGTTGGGGCCGCATTCTATCCCTCCCAAAGCCATCCGGGTAAAATGTACTCCTAAAAATGGGAATTCAGGGTTTGGAAGTGGATAAATAAGGTGCTTAACAAGGTACTCCGACTCAGGTTTAAGCTCGTAATATTCTCCTTTAAACGGTACTATTTTCACCGGCGAATTCAATCCCGCGGACTTAGCCACATGATCACAGTATAAGCCTGCACAATTAATGAGATAACGCCCTTTGTAACTACTGTTTCCTGCTTGAACATGTACTTCGCTTGAAGTCTCACGAATAGCATGTACGCGCGCACTAAATTGGACATATCCACGACCATCTACTTCAATGGCTTCCATCATCCGGTCACACATTCCTACATAATCTACGATCCCAGAGCAAGGAACATGAATGGCTTTTACCCCTTTGACATGTGGCTCAATCTCCGCAAGTTCATCGAGATTAATCATCATAATATCTTCAATTTCATTCTGGATACCACGCTGGTAGATCGCATCCAAGCGAGGCAATTCCTCTTCTTTGGTTGCTACAATAACCTTACCACAAACATCCATTGCCACGTTCATTTCGTTACAGAAATCGACCAATTGCAACCTACCTTCTCGGCAGTTTCTTGCTTTATAACTGCCTGGCTTGTAATAGATTCCCGAGTGGATAACCCCAGAGTTTTTTCCGGTTTGATGCACCCCTACACGACCCTCTTTTTCGAGTACTAAAATAGTGGCATCTGAAAAATTTTTGTGCAATTTGTACGCCGTAGCAAGACCAACAATACCTGCCCCAACGACGATAAAGTCATAGGTTTTTTGGGTAGAGTTAGACGGGTTTTTCAAAGCCCCTACCGCAATCGAAGTGCTATCTGTTGATGAATGTTGCATGCAATAAGATAAGAGGCTCTGAGAAAATTCACACGATAATGTGTAAAGGAACTTTTATCAGAATGAAATCGTATCTTAATAATCCATTAAACATGATAATAATTTTTCCAACTATTTTATTGATTAACCAGAAAGAATGTAAAATCAATGACCAATAATCTTTCTCATATTGGCTTACCATGTATTGCAATATTGTTGGTTGCTCTCACATTTATTAGCTGCTCAAACGGTAGTTATGAATCCGATGAGAGTATCATCAATCGGCATAACTTGAACGAAGATCAGCTACGCATTCAAGGTATACTGCAACAGGCTAGCTTTAAAGACTTAGATGGTAACACAGTTCAAATAACCGATTATGCAGGAAAAATTATGCTCATAGACTTTTGGGAAACGTGGTGTTCGCCATGTTTGATGGTATTTCCAGCAATGGACTCTCTGCGCACAGAGTATAGCGACCAATTTGAAGTATTAGCAGTAAATACCATTTTAGCCGATAATCCCAAGAATGTTGCGGAGTTTGCCAATGAGAATCCTTATGATTTTAACTGGCTAGTTGACGAAAACGGTGTGGGCGAGCAAATAATATCCATGGGCATACCCTTCAAAGTATTTATTGACACTGCCGGTTACGTTATCACAACTGAATTGGGATCTCGAGGAACCCAAGGCGACTACGAGAAAACTAAAGCTATTTTAGACAAATATTTACCTTAAAAACATACAAAATATGTCTCAAGAAACGATAGATTCATCTACTAAGTCCATTAAAGAAACTGCCAAAGAAGATTTACCAAACAGCAAACCTGCCTATAAAGTAGCCGATATCTCACAAGCGGCGTACGGGCGTAAAGAAATAGAACTAGCTGAGGCTGAAATGCCTGGATTAATGGCCATCCGAGAGGAATATAAAAGCGAACAACCTCTCAGAGGTGCTCGCATTGCAGGTTGCCTTCATATGACCATTCAGACTGCTGTACTCATTGAAACTTTAATTGACCTAGGAGCAGATGTAACTTGGAGTTCATGCAATATTTATTCTACCCAAGACCACGCTGCAGCAGCTATAGCAGCTGTTGGTGTTCCGGTATATGCATGGAAAGGGATGAATGAAGAAGAATTCGATTGGTGTATCGAGCAAACGTTGTATTTTCCTGATGGTCAGCCTTTGAATATGATTTTGGACGACGGTGGAGACCTCACCAACATGGTGCTGGATCGATATCCAGAGTTAGCCAACGGTATTAATGGTATTTCCGAGGAAACCACCACCGGTGTTTTACGTCTGATCGAACGTGAAAGAAACGGCACCTTACCTCTTCCAGCCATTAATGTGAATGACTCCGTAACCAAATCTAAGTTCGACAATAAATATGGATGTCAAGAATCTGCAGTCGACGCAATTAGACGCGCTACCGATGTAATGATGGCGGGTAAAGTAGCTGTTGTTGCAGGTTATGGCGATGTTGGTAAGGGAACTGCGGCATCGTTACGTGGAGCGGGTGCACGGGTTATCGTGACCGAGATTGATCCGATTTGTGCTCTTCAAGCGGCGATGGATGGCTTTGAAGTCAAGCGAATGAACGAAGCAGCCACTCGCGCTGACATTATTATTACAGCAACAGGAAATAAAGACATTGTTACTGGTTCGCATTTCGAAGCCATGAAAGACAAAGCAATTGTAGGTAACATAGGTCACTTCGATAACGAAATAGATGTAGCCTGGCTAAAAACTCACGCAACCGAAGATAATATTAAGCCTCAGGTCGATTTATATACCCTTACAAGTGGAAAACAAGTCATTCTGTTGTCTCAAGGCCGTTTAATGAATCTTGGAAATGCTACAGGTCACCCATCTTTTGTAATGAGTAATTCCTTTGCCAACCAAACACTAGCACAAATTGCTTTATGGAATCGCCCGAAAGAATTCGAAACAGGAAAAGTTCATACGCTTCCTAAAACTTTAGATGAGAAAGTAGCCCGACTGCATCTATCCAAGATTGGTGCCGATTTAGAGGAATTAACCGAAGTGCAAGCAGCCTATATTGGAGTGCCTATCACTGGCCCATACAAGTCAGACGAATACCGTTATTAATCTGTAAATAAACTTTTCTCGATAATGAATTTCCGCCCCCTTGTTTTGTTGTGTTTGTTGTTTTTTAATCTGCAATGCCAAATCAAGACAGGGGTAAAACATCCCTCTAATGCTGCATTTGTAGCACTAGGTCTTGAAGAGATTACTATTGAGGAGTTACAACAAGGTTATCTAAGTGGAGAATTCTCAGTACGTGAGGTTGTACAAGCCTATCTTGGGCGTATTGAGGCGATTGACCAAGATCCTAATGGACCTGAATTAAATTCGGTCATTACCATTAATACCGAAGCGGTAGATATTGCTACATCGATGGATACACAACTTTTGCAATCTGCTGAGGGTGTGCTACCACCACTTTTTGGTGTTCCAGTATTGCTTAAAGATAATATTGATACTAAAGAAGGAATGCCCAATACGGCTGGCGCCCGGGCAATGGCAGATTCAAGGCCTTATCGTGATGCGTTCATCGTACAACAAATACGAGAAGCTGGAGCAATCATATTAGGTAAAACAAATCTAAGTGAATGGGCCAATTTTCATTCTAGTTTTTCTTCGAGCGGTTGGAGTGGTCTTGGAGGGCAGACTAAGAATCCATATGATCCAAGTAGAAGTCCTTGCGGGTCAAGCGCTGGCTCAGGAGTGGCTGCATCAGCAAACCTTGCCATATTTACCATTGGTACAGAAACCAACGGTTCAATAACATGTCCAGCCAATGCCAACGGTTTGGTTGGAATCAAACCTACGGTTGGGTTACTGAGTCGAAGTGGGATTATACCTATATCGTACACTCAAGATACTCCTGGACCTATGACAAGAACTGTCAAAGATGCTGCCATTGCATTATCTGCCATGACAGGTATCGATTCAACGGATAAAAAAACATTGACTAGTGAAGCATACCTAAAAACAGATTACCTGGCGCATTTAAACCCAAACCTTTTACAAGGTGCAAGGATTGGAATTTATAATGGCCCTAGAGGACGACACTTTCGGGTAGACACTTTATTTAATAATAGACTTCGGGATTTAGAACAAGCTGGAGCTACCCTTATAGAATTAGATCAAATTTCTAAGGAAAATCCTGGTGGGAACTCATATCAGGTTATGCTTTATGAATTCAAAGATGGTCTTAACAAATATTTCCGTTCTTTAGGAGAGAATACCCCAGTTAATGACTTAGATGATTTAATCCTACAAACGCTGAGTGACCCAGTTGAAATGCGTTATTTCGATCATGATCGATTATTAACAGCCCAAGCAAAAGGCCCAATAACCGAGCCTGCCTACGAGCAAGCACTCAGCGAGTTAACCCGTAAAACCCAGAAAGAAGGGATAGACCGAGTGATGAATATGCATGATTTAGATGTAATTATCTCTATAACAGGAGGCCCCGCTTGGAAAATCGATCTAATTAATGGGGACAATTTTGGGCTTTCATCAAGTTCACCAGCTGCTCGCTCAGGCTACCCAAATATTACCGTACCAATGGGGCAGATCGAAAATCTACCAGTGGGGATGTCTTTTTTTGGTCGTGCATGGGACGAAGCAAAGCTCATAGGCTATGCTTATGCCTTTGAACAAATGACACAAGCTCGCTTTGCACCGCATTTGGAATAACTCTATAGACTATTTGATTAGTCTTCTACGTTAATGGGATACTATCCTAACTTTTCCTTCTCCTACCACCTCCAAATCCCCCTTTCCTGTGACTATCACCGGAGCGTCGATCTGAACGTCGGCTTCCTCGACTAGCACCTGAACGCCCACGGCCGCGTCCTCTAACTTTACCATCACGTCGTCCACGACGACGACCGCTATCACTATGACCTCCATTACCTTTAGCATTAACATCGGTTGCTCCAGCATAATACTCGAGCATATTATGAAATTCTAGGCTTAGAAAGCGTTCTATAACCTGCTCTTTGGTCAAATCCTTCAATGCTTCAAGTGCTGAAGGTAAAAATGGCTGAATCCTTTCTAGATTTACTGCTTCCTTTTTAACTCTCTCTAAACCATGCAATAACCTCTTGGAACATATTTCCTCACCAGTTGGAACTTCAGATTTGATGAAGGGCTGTGAAGCCATTTTTTCCAAACGTCGTATACGACTCTGCTCACGTGGGCTAACAATACTCATACAAATACCCTTATTTCCTGCACGTCCTGTACGTCCACTTCTATGAATATACACTTCTAAATCGTCCGGTAAATTGTAATTAACAATATGGGAGAGATTGTTGACGTCAAGCCCACGGGCAGCTACGTCGGTAGCAACTAAAATTTTAAGCTCTGACTTTCTAAAGCGGTTCATCACTTGATCTCTCTGATTTTGCGAGAGATCACCATTTAATACGTCAACTTCGTATCCATCCCTGCTTAGCCACTTAGAAATATCCATTGTTTCGTTACGAGTACGACAAAAAATAATACCATACATACTAGGATGTATATCTACCAATCGCTTGAGTGTTTCGAACCGATTACTGGCTTTTACCACAAAATATTCATGCTCAACGTCTTTTGAGCCAGAATTACGCTCTCCCACCTCTATTTCAGCAGGTTCATGCATGTATTTTTTGGCCATACTCGACATCTGCTTGGGCATGGTTGCTGAAAATAAGAGCGTTTGTTTTTCTGACGGGGTATCCGCCAATATCGCATCTAGATCTTCTTGAAAGCCCATATTAAGCATTTCATCGGCTTCATCAAGTACTAAGGTCTGTATATTCTCTATTAGTAGTTTACGGCGTCGAATTAGATCTAGCATACGTCCAGGTGTTCCTACAACAACCTGACATCCATTTTCTAAAGCCTTAATTTGCGTGCGAATTTCTGAACCGCCATAAACCGCTACGGTTTTAACTCCTTTAAGTTTTTTTGCAAAAGCTTTTAGATCCTTTGCAATCTGAATAGCTAATTCTCTAGTAGGTGAAAGGATAATCGCTTGCACATTTTTATTATCTGGATCTATTTTGTGTAATAAGGGAAGGCCAAAAGCCCCTGTTTTTCCCGTACCGGTTTGGGCTAAAGCCACTAAATCCTGAGCTGATTCCAAAATAGTAGGAATCGCAAGTTTTTGAATTTTGGTTGGTTCTGTAAAACCTAAGCGTTCTACTCCCTCAAGCAATTCTTGCTTAAGGCCCAACTCTGAAAATGAAGACATGTATAAACTATTGATTTGAAAATAAGATATTGCCAGCAAAGAGAGGAATGTGGTTGCGGCATCATCTCAACTCGGGCTTTGGAGGCTAACTTAATAGCATGTACGAAAATACGTATTATTTTTGCCAATAAACTACTATTTGTTTTGAGTCTATAACTACTAGCTCATGTACTTTTCACCTCGAACGACACGTACGGCTTGAGTGTAAGCTACAACTGCATAATTTTCAAAATACTCATCACTAACTTGCTGTATAATTTTTTCGGCAGTAGAATGATTCACAATTACCTCAATTTTTACATTCTTACCTTCCCAGTCGCTAGCCCTAATTCCTCTTGACCCCTCTCCAGTAGTATCAGAGAGAGTATAACCTGATACACCTGTTTCTTTCAGACGATCTATGATTTCGTCCCGTAATAATCGCTCAGTGATTATGGTAACCAACGTAAGTTCTCTTAACTCCATTTTATACTCCCATCCATATTGCAATTAAATAATAAATAGGAATTCCAATGGTAATATTAAAGGGAAAAGTAATTCCTAAAGATGCAGTAAGATAATAGCTTGGATTAGCTTTCGGAAGAGCTATTCTTACCGCTGCAGGAGCGGCTATATAGGATCCACTCGAGACCATGGCTGCCAAAACGGTTGCCCCAGCTGCGCTTAAACCAACCATAAGACCCAACCAAATGGCCAACACACCATGTAATATTGGTACTAAGATTCCAAAACCGAGTAAGAATACCCCCACTTTTTTCAAGTCGCTAAGTCGGCGAGCTGTAAGCATACCCAATTCCAGTAAAAAGAGTACTAATGCCCCCTGAAAACCACTCACAAAAAAAGGCTGAACCGACTCAAACTTAACCGGTCCTGATACAAACCCAATAAGTAGCCCGCCGAGTAGCAATATAATGGAACTCCCCGTTACTACTTCATGCAAGGCTTTTTTAAAGGATCCATTTCCGCTATTGGAGAGTTGAGGGATAATCAAGGCTACAATTATACCAGGAACCTCTAACAAAGCAACCAGTGTGGGCATAAAGCCTTCCGGACTGTAACCCAAACTCTCGACATAACTGATAGCAGCAATAAAGGTCACCGCGGAAACAGAGCCGTAATGCGCAGCAATAGCTGAAGAGTTTATCATGTCCATACGACCCAAATAACGAAGAATAGCGTAGGCGATAAGTGGGGTTAATACACCAAGCAAAAGTGTAATGAAGGCCGGACCTATAAAAGCATCAAGAGAGGTTTTACTGAGCTCAACACCCCCTTTTAGACCAATGGCCAACAACAAATAAATCGACAAACCTTGATACAGTGGTTTTGGAATTTCTAGATCACTCTTCAATAGTTTAGCAGCTATACCAAGGGTAAAGGCCAATACTACAGGCGAGGCAAAATTAGATATCAGTGATTCCATAAGTGAGAGTAGTAGATTAAATGATAAAGTCTTTAATCGTTGATAATTTAGTCGTTTTTACTTTAAGTGCCTATTCATAATATAGAATCTAATATTTGAACTCTTAAAATTTATAGGTGAAGAATTAAATACATTTTTGAAATTGTAGTAATATTTAAAATTGTAAATAATTCTTCAGACATTCATCATGTAAATATAAATCATTAGGCTTATCAATAGCCTTAACTATATGATATCGATTTTGGCTTAGTAGTAAATAAATTGTTTTTATCCGATGTAAGATTAATTCGTGTAAAAGATTTTATTTTACATAATTGTAAGCAATGCACTCAGAAGAGATCTTTTTTGGATTTATCCTAGAGTTAAAAAATAGACCATTGTTGGAATAAAAATCATCAAGCAGAAAACATCAAAAAAACAATTAGTTTTCAGCTTTGAGTGCCAATATGCTAATATTATAAGAGGGGCCTGAAATGGCAATCTAACTAATGCTTCTTTTCTTGAAATACCAAATGTATTTTGAGCTATCTCAGATTCAAATAGATAAATATTAGCAGGAAAAACCGCAATCAACAAAACAAGTAGACCCAAAGCTCCATATTTACGCGTCTTGATTGGTATCAATAAAATCCCAAAAATAATTTCAAATAGTCCTGAGACATAAACTATAAATTCTGGATATGGCATATATGGAGGTACAATAACTAGAAAAAAATCTACCTCTGTAAAATGCTTTATCCCAATGCCTACATACATTAGGGCCAAACAATATACTGTAATACTTTTTAGTATATCTATCATAGTATTATTTATAAAAATATTTAGTAATCATCTGGATTGCTATGATTGAACCAATTATATATAGTCTCTCATTTAGATTAATAAACCCATAATAATGATATGATACTCTTAATAGAATTTATATATCTTTTTCTCTTAGTTTGAGCCTTATATTTTATTTCAAGATGTTATCAGTTTTTTTCTAACAATTGGTGCTACCTCTTCACCAAAAAGTTTAATAGCACTTAATAGCTGTTCATGCGACAAGTGCGCTATATTCATGTGCAAACGAAATTCCGTTAATCCTCCCAAGGCTCTTGAATGACGCACGATTTTATCTGCAACCTCTTTGGGATTACCTACTACTAAAGCCCCCATTTCATCGGACTGTGATTCATAACTTTGCCGGGTAACAGCACCACCCCATCCTCTCTCTTGCCCAATCTGAGTAAAAGTTTTTGCATAACCTGGGAAAAACTGCTCGTGAGCCGACTGCGAATTCTCCGCAATAAAACCCAACGAATGCACAGCTACTTTTAATTTTTCTCGAGGTTGCCCTGCCTCGGTTCCAGCTCGGTAATACATATCGACTAACGGTTTAAAACGGTGTGTTTGACCTCCTATTATAGCTATCATTAAGGGTAGACCAAGCCGCCCTGCTCGTGCAAAAGATCCCGGTGTCCCACCTACACCCACATAAATAGGGACTTCTGGTTGATAAGGTCGCGGATAAACTCCTTGCCCGGTGAGCGCTGGGCGAAATCGTCCTTTCCAATTCACATTCTCCTCAGCTCTAAGCTGAAGCAGCAACTCAAGTTTCTCCTCAAAAAGATCATCATAATCTTGAAAGTTTAGTCCAAATAAAGGAAAGGCTTCCGAAAATGACCCTCGACCTGCAACTAGGCCTGCCCGCCCTTTGGAGATGATATCCAGCGTCGCTAGCTGCTGAAATACCCGAACCGGGTCTTGTGCACTGAGTACTGTGACTGCGCTTAACAGTTCAATCTTAGACGTACGAGCGGCAGCGGCAGCTAATATAGTTAAAGGGGAGGAGTCTAGATATTCTGGACGGTGATGCTCTCCTAGGCCAAATACATCCAAACCTACCTGTTCCATAAGTTCGATTCGAGTAAGTAAATTTTCAATGGTTTCAGCCTGCTGATTTGGTGTACTGGGCTTTCCGTGTTGTCCTTGTACAGCCGCAAAGCTATCGATTCCTAATTTCATGATATTAAATTACGTGGTCTTTCTTGATGTGTTATCTTTAATAAAAAAAATATTACAAAAAATAGTTTAATGTTGAATTATTTTTGTATCTCCATCAAACTGTTTGTGTAATGAAAGATATACAGCCTTGCATGTTTAGTGGGTTAAGATGTGATTTTTTTTTAGTTTCAATTTCATACGATCAGTAACTATGACGAATCCAAAACATGCCAACTTAGCTAAATGTATACCTATGACTAAATCCTTTCTAATCATTCTAATTTGTTGTTCTAGCTTGCTATTCTGCACCCAATCTAATAAACAGATCAACCAAGAATTTGACGTAAGTTCTGCTGTAAAATGGACCATGAATAGTGCAGAATATCAGATAATTACTGAGCATCTATACCGTACGGCTGCCCAAAATATAGCTGCTTTTGAAGTTCCGAAAGAGTCTTGGGTAGTTGTGATGGATGTAGATGAAACCCTGCTAAACAACGTTGAATATAACCGCAGGCGCGATCTTTTGGGGTTGGGATATTCATCGGAAAGTTGGGCTGAGTGGGTAAAAGAAGAGGCCGCAACTCCCGTTCCTGGTTCGATTGAATTTGTTACTCAAGTGCTTGATAAAGGGGGTCAAATTGCACTAGTAACTAACCGTGAGCGTGAATTAGATTCATATACATGGAATAATTTAACCGCTCTAGGTTTCCCTATTAATCGTAACAATACCTGCATAATGGGTCGGTCCCAAGTAGATCGAAACTCTGTGGGCATGGAAGGAATGATTAATGACAAAGATCTGCGACGCAGTCAAATCTCTAGTGGTACGGCCAAATATTGCTGGGTAGACAATATGGAGGTCAAAGAAGTTTGGAACAGACCACTATCAATTGTTTATCAAGTAGGAGATAACATAAAAGATTTTAGTCGGACTACCCAAAAAAATGTGGTTATAAAAGCCTTTATTAAACGGATTTCATCCGATGTGTTGTTACTGCCGAATGCAGTTTATGGTTCTTGGGATTGAATTAAATATATAGTAGACTCGTTGGCATGCCAAATTTACGCTGCATCTCACTCTTGCTCGTAGCCCGTCATCTCGATGTACCCATTCCCACCGATGACCTCATTCCTAAAATTCCCTGAAACTTGGAGTGCTCCCTCATAATATTGGACTGACACCGTCATCTCCTGATCATCAAATACAGTGGCTACGTCCATCTCTAATTCTTCAGAAGGAATAGCAAGCGTCCATTGCGCAGGATAACGCGCCCTAGTATGAGGGCTAGTCCAATACTCTAGCACTTCTAAACGTACTTCGCCTTGGTCTAAATCTCTCTTTTGACCATCCGGAGCAATCAAACTACCTGTAATTTGGGGGGCTAAATCAGGATTCACATTTCGAATTTGATAATACATGAGCTCGTATCCGTTAGAAAGTTGGATAGAAAACCAATCCCATCCTGTTTGCCCTGAATCCAAGGCAGAGGTACTCCACTCATGATCCATCCAACTCAGCCCTGAAACCGCAAATAACTCGCCATCCTTTTGCAGCACCCCATCGGTCTGCATTCGCGTGAACGAAATATAATACGAAGCATTTCCATCCAGACCCCCTTTCTTATCATAACCCTCTTCCCCTTGGAGTACCAGTGGTTTTTGTGGGCTCAGCTGTATGTCCAAAGCTGTCCCATTCACCATTTCTGCCTTAATTCTCACCGGAAACCGCTCACCACTAGCCATTGAATCCTTAACCTGAATTATCTCCCAATCTTCCAGCCAGATCCGATAAGGATCCACGCTCGCCCCCGCCAAGCCAGCAGTACCTCGGCTATAGCGCTCATCAAACACATGATCTTTTTTTAACACATCGGAGATCGCAAAGTGTGCTAAGTACAATTGGTTGGTATTCCACTCCAAATTATGAGTCCTAACTATCTTAGGATCAATTAGTACGTTAACCGCTTCTGTAGGGCTTAATTGATTTCTAAAAATTGTGAATTGATAGCCAAACTGCCTCCCATCTTTAGTAAACAAATTCCCAGTGTAATACCACCATTCGGTTTTAAAACCAGGGTGAGCCCCATGATCCACAGGAAATACAAATTCTCTTGGGCCAAGTGCTTGGATATAGCCTTCCGTATCGCCTCCACTTAACGCCTGAGCAGCAGAGATAGTGGCTTCAATTTCAGCTCCCGGCTCGGAGAAAAGAATCCAAGACAGCACAAGGCCTACAAGTAGTGGAATTGTTATAATTTGCCAAAATGATAATTTCATAGAACGATTATTTAATTCTCAAAAAGTTTATTCGCTTCGTAATGCATCGGCTGGGTTCGCCTTTGCCATTCTCCATGATGGGTAGATTCCCGCCAACAAGGCCGCTACAACTGCTAAGGCTACAGCTTGAATCAACAGCGAAGGGCTAACCATGAATTCTAGAGTCCATCCGAAAGAACGAAGATTAATCACATAGACCAAGACATAGGAAATAAGTAGCCCAAGAGGGATAGCCAAGACCCCAGCAATCACACCCATAACCCCCGTTTGGGTTATAACATAGTTCCATAACTGCCCCGGAGTCATTCCATTGGCTCTAAGCACAGCATGTTCTCGAGCCCGCTCAAGTTGCAGCGCCATTAACGAACTTAAAATACCCACAAAGGCCACCATTACGGCTAACAATCTTAGCACCACGGTTACTGTAAAAGTCCGGTCAAAAATTTCAATTGAAGCTTCACGCAAACCTTTATTCGAACGAATAAAGACATCTTGCACCCCTGCTGCGCGATCCCGTAAACGATCAACCAGCACATTCACCTCGGTCTGATCATCGGCATACAAAGCAAGTCCAGAAATGGCGCGATTACCGAAAAAACGGTCATATAAGCTTCGGTTCATGGTAACTGTCCCCATATCTGAGGCATAATCAAAGTAGATAGCTTTGATGGGAAAATATTGCATGCCCTTATCGGTCATTATACCCAAACTATCACCTATTCCAATTCCAAAACGGTAGGCATACGCCTCAGAAATCATGATCACTTTTTCTTGAGCAAATTGCCCCCAAAAGCCGTCCTGAAGTTCCTTGGTTTGGTAGGATTCGCTCGCCTTTACACCCAATGAGGTCGTCACCAGATTACTACTGCCAAAAGTAGTCATTACATCTTCGCTGAAAACCGAGTGAACACTTTCAACCCCTTCGGTTTCTTTCAAAAGCTGAACTAATTCGGTTTGCAGTTGTGCATCAGCTTTGCGGGCTACCGCGCTAGGGGGCTGCACATAAATATCGGCTTGTAATTGAGACTCCAACCAAGATACAACAGTTACTCGGAAGCTATCGACCATTATGCCTACTCCAACCGAGGCAGCAACAGCAACAACAAGGGCAGCAACTGCTACTGAGGTTCGGCTAAGCTCGGTCACCACACCACGCACCGACATCTTCCCAATTAACCCATTTAGAGTTCCAAAAATTGGGCGCATAAATGCAGCCAAACCCACCATCAGGGATGGAATAAGCAATGAAAAACCGATAATGACAAATAGTAATGTGCTGTATCCAGCGATAATTCCACCATGGGGAAGTAATAGAATGCCCCCACCAGCCAGACCAATAGCCAGTCCTATTGTAGCAGTTATAGGCAGACGATGAACCAATTTTGATTCACTTGAGGAGCGACGTAGAACAGTGGACACCTCTGCTTCTGACGCCTCGCGAGCTGGCCAAAAAGCCGCCAATAAGGTAGCACCCAAGCCCAGAATAATCGCTTTTAGTATAAGTGCCATTTCTATGGTTAACTCTTGGACAGATAATACAAAATAGAGGTCGTTGATAGACTGCGTTACCAACTCAAGTAGAAATTGCGCAAGTCCGATGCCTGCGGTTATCCCAAGTATAGTACCGATGAGACCGATGAGCACGGCTTCCTTTAAAATCATCGAGAGTATTTCCAATTTCGTCACTCCCAGGGCGCGGAGACGACCAATAAGGGGTAAACGCTGAACCACTGAAAAAGTCATTGTGTTATAAATAAGGAACATTCCCACCAGCAAAGCCAATAGGCTTAGTGCTTGTAAATTGAGTTCAAATGCTCGAGTCATTTGACTGAGGATATCCGTACGAGAGCTGGTAGAAACCAGACGCGTACCCACTGGTAAGCCAGCCGATAGTGACGCTATAATTGATTCTTCATTTTCATTAGGAATTATTAGGTCAATTCTGGATAACTGACTAGCCATGCCAAAAAGTTGCTGTGCAATATTAATATCTATCAGGAGAACGCTTTCTAGGGCTTGTTGGCTTCGCTTGTCATCCGTTTCAATAGCGCCAACAACAAGCAGGTCAAAGAGTCGCCCACTTACAGATACTTGGATACTATCTCCGATATTTTTGGCCAAATCTGCCAGAACTGACTCACTTATAACAGCTGTGGGTTGTCCGGTTATAAACCTAGCTAAGTCAATGCCGCCATCCTGACTTGAAAAATCACGGAACGGTCCCTCTGCTATCGGATCCACACCCAGTATTTGAAAGGTTCGATCCAATCCTTGGAGCGTACCATAGCCATCGATAACGGGCGCAGAATTTCGATATCCAGTTGTCAGTCTTAAATCCCGATACACTTGATCGCTCAAAAAATCACCAGACCCTTGAATTTGATGAGTTGTTTTACCTGTTAGCGCTTCGGCCGACAGAGAAAAAGCGCGTTGGGCTGAGCTGTTAGAAAGATCAATTGAGATAACCATAGCCACACCGAGAGCTACGCCTAAGATAGATAACAAAAAATGCCATGGGTGTTTCAATAGAAATCGAAGGCTAGACTGCCAAAGTAGGTCTTGGTACTGCCTAATCATGCGTGGAATGCTTTGGTCGATTCGGTTTCGTTAATGGCTTGGCTGATTTCGATAATTTAGCAAAATCCCTAGATGCATTCATGGCGTGTAAACTTCCTTCACGAAGCTCTAACACCTGATCAGCAATTTGACCCATTTCCCGATCATGTGTTGCAATAATCATGGTCCGTCCATTCTCTCGGACTAAATCACTAAGCATGTTTAATACAATACTACCGGTTTTATAATCAAGGTTACCAGTGGGCTCATCGGCCAAAATAAACTTTGGTTCATGGGCTAAAGCTCTTGCGATGGCCACACGCTGCTGCTCACCTCCCGATAGCAAATCAGGATAGCTTGCTCCCCTATCGCCTAGACCTACTTGATCTAAAAATAACTTTGCTTTCTTCTCACTCTCGACTGGATCATCCCCCTTCAAAGACAATGGAAGTACGACATTTTCAAAAGCGGTGAGCGTTGAAATAAGATTAAACGACTGAAATACAAAACCAATATTGTCTCGCCGATATTTGGTGCGATCTTTCTCATTCATCTTCGAAATATCTGTACCGTCAATAATAACTTGTCCAGTGTCGGGCTGGTCGATCCCGCTAAGCAAGTTCAACATAGTACTTTTCCCAGAACCGGAACGCCCTAACAGCACATACATTTGACCTTGTAAAACAGAAAGTTCAAGTTGGTTAAGTACCAGTCGCCTTTTACTACCCTCTTGATAACTCTTTGTTAGCTGTTTCAATTGGATAATGGGTTTGCTGCTCATGTTTAGGGGATTGGAATCTTAGTTACCGGATACATTATATTGGCATTCCGTAGAACTATATAAAACTAAGCTCCAGAGGTATTGGTTCCTTTTTTTGGAATTTGGATGACTTTTTTAAAAAATAATCTGACCACCGATACTTTATCGGATTAGCATAGAATCTAGCTCAGAAATATTCCAAAAGGTTCCATTTTTAATGACGGCATGTATTTTTTGAGTGAAAGAAATATTCTGTAATGGGTTTCCTTTTAATAATACTAGATCAGCATTATACCCGACTTTTATCCGGCTAGTTTCTTCTTCAACTCCTAAAAATGTTGCTGGGTTAATGGTAGCAGTTTGTAATGCATATTCGTTTGAAAACCCACTTTCCACTAGTAACTCAAGCTCTTTATGCAAACTTTGACCTGGTATTAAATAGCCAATTGGAGTATCAGT
>DEBM01000055.1:0-1796 GCA_002348545.1 Balneolaceae bacterium UBA2956 | reverse complement strand
GCAATATCCGCATTAGGGTCAATGGCTATGTTACGCATTGGTTCCATTGCTATGCGCCACTGTTCTGCTAGTTCCATCGGTAGTTTTGTAAGTTCAGCCATCTGATTCTCTTGCAGAAATTCTCGAGTTGCAAAATTATTATATAAAGCTAACGTAGGGGTTTGCCACACCGAATTTTGAGCCAATAACTCAGCTGCCTGATTCAATAGCGTACTATCAATCATTTGAATGGCATCCATGCGTTGTTTAGCATGTAATGATGAACGCAATTCAGCACCACTTAGACTGTCTGGATTTTCGAGAATGGATAAACGTTCTTTTAATAATTCTTGAGAATTGGTCGCAATCGACATTTCAAAATTTCGAAGATGTTCCATACCATTTAATCCTGCCTCGACTGCAGAAAATAAATTCATACTTAATGGAATATGCCCTGTCACCAAAAGTTCTTCTTCACTAGCTAATCGCATGAGTTCGTTAAATTGCTCCTCACTCAACATCTCATATGCTTTCAAAAAGTCAACCTGATTATCTATTAATAACTGAGTATTGTATTTTATAGTTGTTAAGGAATTATTTTCGACGGATAATAAAGGATAGCTCGGCGAAGAGTTATTGTATACGTTAGGTGTACCATCAATTAATGGTCCTGCTATATATACATTTGGTGCCTTATTAGGTTGTTCTATTGATCTATCCTTAACTTTTGATACCAATTCCAACGGACCACCTGTATCGCGGACACTAGTCACTCCATGAGCCAAAAATAGTGCATTCATTGCTGGGCGCATTTTATCATCAAAAGCATAATGAACATGAGCATCCCATAAACCAGGTATTAGGTAAAGACCTTCGCCGTCAATTTTACTGATAGTAATGACTCTATCAGCTTCCTCATAACTGCTAATCTTGGTTATCTTACCTCGCTCTATCAATACATTCTTCGAAGTTTGAATGCCATCAATTGGATCCACAATAGACACATTCGTAATCCAGTAAGAGTCCTCCAATGAAGTCATTACTGGTTGACATGAGAGGAGTAGCGTGCAAATAATTGCAACATTTATACTTGAAAGTACATTTAACAATTGGGGTGAGTTTGTCATTGCATTTACCGAAGTTATAATATTATAAGTATTAAGAAGAGTCACTTTGATTTAATATGCTTATCTTGATTATCTTTTGGAAATAGTAACGATAATGCTACGATTATTAGATATGCACCCGTAGCTCAACTGGATAGAGTACCTGACTACGAATCAGGCGGTTAGAGGTTCGAATCCTCTCGGGTGTACTAAATAAAAAACAGTAACTTAGAGTGATTATTTATAGTCAATTTTAAGTTACTTTTTTATTTTGGGACAACATTGGGACAACACATTCTGAAAAGTTACCTGTTCGTTCATTCACTCTTTTTCCTAAGTAAATGAATGAATGAATGAATATAGACTCATACCGTTTAAGGGTAATTTATTAGCTGTCCAAAGTTTACATTATTACTATTTGCATCTACCACCTTGATAAAAACATAACAATATGGGTGACGCCCATATATATGCTTATATCCCTTTTTCTTATCATCTGAGATGTAAATAGTGTAGCGTATGTTCTCCTCTTCATCTTTAACTAATACTTCGCTTTGTCCAATTTCGACGCAGACCTGCTTAACTCAGATGTTGGGGAACAGGTTGGGAAAGTATTTAGTAACTAATTGTAACTATCCTATAATTACTCCTCTATTGATTAATAATTATATTAGAGGCTATATTTATTTTGTCAAATAAAGCATATCTCAA
>DEBM01000062.1 GCA_002348545.1 Balneolaceae bacterium UBA2956 | reverse complement strand
TCCTTTATACCGTGGTAGGTCAGAAAGAATTTCAATGGCAGAACTTCACTCATTCGACCCGCTTGAAGGCCTGAATTCTTCGAGTCATACCGCCCCTTCCCTTTACGAGCTCAAAAAAATCGTTCAGGTCATCTACGAAAAAGACTATAGATTCGCACAGCCACCTAAAATGCCTACGCTCACCGCTACCCCAGCAGATGGTAAAGTTATTCTTACCTGGGATAACATTTCGGATACAAAAACGCGCGATCCGTTCCTGGGTAACGTAAATGATTTTGAAGGGTATAAGCTTTTTAGAGCGACAGATAAATATTTTTCAGATGCTGAGGTTATAACGGATGGTTATGGAACTCCAACATTTATGAAACCAATATTTCAATGCGATTTAAAAGATGGAAAACTCGGGTTTACAGATTTTGGACTAATCAATGGCGCAGCTTACAATTTAGGCTCAGATAATGGAATATCTCACGTCTTTGTAGATAATACTGTCATGAATGGACGCACATATTATTATGGATTAGTGGCCTACGACTATGGTGCCCCAAACATTGGACCTGGAATCGCACCTTCTGAGAACAACGTAGTTGTTGAACTTAATGAGGCAGAAGAAGTCAGATCTATAGGAAAAAATGTTGCTATTGTAACCCCAACAAAGCCAGCAGCAGGGTATCAATCTCCTGATATTACTATCGATAGTGATAACCTTAATGGCGGCGGTAAAGTCGAGCCTGCTATTTTAGCGCAAGCAAGCATCTTTCCTAAGAATCAATACTCTGTTAAATTTGATGTAGATACGATAGAACAACTTCCATCCTACGAACATGGACTTTTATATACCACCAATGAGATCAGCATTGTAAATACTTCGTCATCTGAAACGGTGTATATTGAGAATCCGCAGAAATTTGTTGGCAGCAATTTACTCTATCTTGATTCATTGAAAGCATGGACGCTTAATCCAGATATTGTCATCAAAACGGATGTATTTGACGGAATTCAATTAAGTATAGATCAACCATTCTCTGAACCTGCTTATGATTATGCGAATTCGGGTTGGGTAAAAGGAACTGGAATAATGAGAATATTTCCAACGCCAAGAGAGTCTATGTATATGCCATGGGATTACGATATTATTTTCACTTCTAATCCAGATCAGTACACAACCGTAGCGACTTCTAAATTAAATATTAGAGATGAAACCGATCAAAGGATTGCAACTAATCAGATTCTCATAGGTCAAAATTTCAGTTTTTACGTCAAAAATAATACCATTCAAAACAACGACGGTTCCTATGTTTTGATGGATATGGTGGTAGACGATGTAAACAAAAACGGTCAATATGATAAGTTTGAAGATCGCATTATAGTTGGCGGCGTTAGCAGTGATAAGAAGTGGGGCGGTACTGTCTTTGTCATAGATTTTTCCCTAGCTTCTGAGGCTACTTTTCCTAAAAACGATGATGTGTTTCGTGTAAAGTTCCTAAGGCCTTTTTGGAAAACAGATAGCTTTACTTTCACAGTTAATTCCTACGACGAGTTAAATACGGACTCGTTGAAAAATACGATGGAAGACATTCGTGTCGTACCAAATCCGTATGTTGCGACAAATGTAATGGAGCCTGCTGTTTCTAATCAATTTTTAAATCAGAGAAGACGTTTATTGTTTACCAATATTCCCTCCCAAGCAACCATTAAAATCTTTACTGTCAGTGGAGTTCTTGTCGACATTATTTCTGTGAATAATTCACCGCAAGATGGTACTATTCATTGGGACATGCTTACCAGAGAGGGTTTAGAGATAGCCGCTGGGATGTATTTATATCATGTCGAGTCGATTGCTACTGGTGATAAGAAGCTCGGAAAATTTGCGGTTATCAAATGATTAGAACATTCATATTTACACTTTCTATCTTAAGCACTGTAGGTTTTTCTCAAACCATCAATCGTTATGGATCTACTGCGGCAAATTTTCTAGAAATTGGTGCTGGGAGCGCTACTACTGCAATGGGAGATGCAGGGGTAACCTTTGCGGAAGGACCATCGTCCGCATATTGGAATCCCGCTGCAGTTGCATTTATACAAAGAAACGAAAATTCATTTATGATTCAGCCATGGGTATTAGATATCAACATGATGTACGTTGGTTCAACCATTCATGTAAATAGAGTAGGTACTTTTGCTTTTAGTTTAACACATATGGGTTACGGAGATATGGAGGTTACTTCCATGTCACAACAAGAGGGTACTGGAGAAAAATTTTCAGCAAATGAATACAGTGCCGGATTGACCTTCTCAAGAAAAATAGTTAAATGGTTTTCTTTTGGAGCAACAGCAAAAGTTATTTCATCAAAGATATGGCATTCAACTGCTAGCGCTTTTGCATTAGATGTAGGATCGATTGTAAACACAGAATTCTTTTCACCTACTGGAAAAAAAGAAGATGGTATGCGAATAGGAATGAGTATTTCAAATTACGGAACTCGTATGAAATATGATGGGATAGATTTGTTAAACCCGATTGATATTTCTCCGTACGAAGATGGTAATTTCGCTGATGTTCCGGGGCAATTCAGGCCGCAGGGATGGGAACTTCCCTTATTTTTTAGAATTGGAATCGGTTTAAAACCAATATATACTGACCTGCATCGTATGCTTTTTGCTATTGATGCTGTTCACCCGAATAATAACTCTGAGTTTATAAATGTTGGCGCTCAGTACGAACTTAAAATGGCTGGACAAGGTAGTTTGTACCTTAGATCGGGTTACAAATCTCTCTTTATGAAAGACTCTGAGTATGGACCTACTTTTGGTGGTGGATTAAAAATCAACCTGATGAACAATCAGGTTGTTCAGCTAGATTATTCTAGAAGAACAGCCGGTCTTTTGGGTGACCTAAGCTCTTACACGATAAGTGTCGGATTTTAATTTCTTTTCATTTACGCTGAAACGCCTTTCTTTATCAATCCTTCTTATTGCTAGTTGCGCAAAAGACGATTTACCGTTAGCAACTAATGATATATTAGCCAAAGTTGGAGATCGAATAATAACATCTAAAGAATTTCTCCAACGCTCGGAATACACTATTCGACCCGATTACTGCAAAGGGGATCTTTATCAACATAAAAAGATAATACTAAACAATCTAATTGCAGAAAAACTCCTAGCGATAGAAATTGAAGAATCCGGTGTTGAAACAATTAATACAGGAGCGTCAGCATTTTTGAAAGGCAGAAAAGAGCAGTCAATGAGACAGCTTCTGTACTTTAAAGAGGGATATTCCAAATCGACGATTACCGATGAAGAAATAGCGCGTTATTTCAAAATGGCTGGAAGAACATATGAGATAAGTCATTTTTCTTTCCCAGGTGG
>DEBM01000002.1 GCA_002348545.1 Balneolaceae bacterium UBA2956 | reverse complement strand
ATGATGGCTAAAATGGGACATAATGTGAAATTTGTTTCTATTACAAATGGAGATGCAGGTCATCACGAAGAGGGAGGCGGCATGTTAGCTAAAAGAAGAAGAGCAGAGGCTCAAGAAGCCGCAAGACAATTAGGAATTGCAGAGTATAAAGTATTAGATAATCATGATGGTGAACTTCTACCAGAATTACATATTCGTCAACAGGTTATTCGTGAAATACGTAATTGGAATGCGGATGTGGTATTAGGTCTTCGGCCAAATGACTATCACCCTGACCATCGTTATGCAGGTGTATTAGTACAAGATGTCGCTTATATGGTGGTAGTGCCAAACGTGACACCGGATACCCCTCCTTTGACAAAAAATCCTGTATTTTTATATATGAATGATCGATTTCAGAAGCCTAATCCATTTTCCCCAGATATTGTAATAGGAATAGATGCTGTATTTGAACAGAAAGTTAGAGGCTTAGATGCACATGAGTCACAAATGTATGAATGGCTTCCTTGGGTGGGAGGAAGATTAGATGAAGTACCAGAAAGTAAAGAAGAGCGATTTACATATTTGATGAACTTATATACTAACCGTAGTAGCATATCCGATTTACAGAGAATAAGTCTTGAAAAGTGGTATGGTAAAGAAAAAGCAGCCTCGTTCCAATTTGTTGAATCTTTTGAGATATGTGAATATGGACACCAGCCCAGTGATGAAGAAATTCGAGCAATTTTTCCAATGCTCAACAATAATTAAATACTTTCGATGAATTCTATGATAAGGATTCATCTTTTTTATTCTTATTAAACTAACCAATATTATGCCTCGTAATTATTTCATGGTAGGGCTCATACTGCTCACCTTTTTTGTTATTTCATTTTTAACTAACATTATTGGTCCTCTCGTACCAGAGATTATTGAGGATTTTGATCTTAACCTAACTTTGGTCGCTTTACTTCCTTCCGCCTTTTTTATTGCATATGGAGTTATGTCTATCCCAGCAGGGATACTTATTGAAAGATATGCGGAAAAAAAAGTCATGATATTAGCCTTTGGGATAGCATTTTTTGGAGCATTATTGTTTTCTTTAATCCCTAGTTACCTGGTTGCAGTATTGTCGCTATTTTTAATTGGAACAGGGATGGCTATGCTTCAAGTAGCAATTAACCCACTGCTCAGGGTGTCTGGTGGAGAAGAGCACTTTGCCTTTAATTCATTGATTGGACAGTTATTTTTCGGTGCAGCCTCTTTTTTAAGTCCACTTGCCTACTCTTATTTGGTTTTAAATATGGGACAAGTTGACAATGGTTGGTTTTTGCAAATGCTGAGTTCCATGGTGCCTGATAATTTACCTTGGGTATCACTTTATTGGTTGTTTGCTATGGTATCTTTGTTAATGATGGTCATTATTGCGATCTCCAAATTTCCAGAAGTAATAAAGACAGATGACGAAAAAATAGGCGCTTTACAAACTCACATCGATTTACTTAAGAACAAAAAAGTGCTACTATTCTTCTTTGGAATCTTTTGCTATGTGGGCACCGAACAAGGAGTTGCTAACTGGATGTCAGAATTTTTGTCTACCTATCATGGATTAGATCATCAAACGGTAGGGGCTTCTGCAGTGTCTACATTTTGGGGATTAATGACAGCGGGCACGGTATTGGGCTTATTCTTACTAAAAATTATGGATTCTCGGAAAGTACTCATTCTATTCACTTCTGTTGTATTAATTTGTCTAGCAGCAGCATTATTTGGATCTGCAAATATCGCTAGAGTGGCATTTCCTGCCATTGGTTTCTTTATTGCGGTCATGTGGCCCATTATATTTTCTTTAGCACTTAACTCTATTGAAGAGCATCATGGATCTTTTTCTGGTATTTTGGTCACAGGAATTGCTGGCGGTGCCATTATTCCTTTGATTGTGGGCTCATTGGGGGATTTTTTTGGTCTTCGAGTTGGAATGATCTTCCTGTTCCTAACCTATGGGTACATCCTAAGTATTGGGTTTTGGGCTAAACCCATTATTACTAATAAAACAATAGAATTCGGTAAAAAAGATAATTAACCATGTTATTGGGTATTGATTTAGGGGCAACAAACCTACGGATTGGTAGGGTTCTTAGTGGAAAGATAGAAACTATAAAACAGGCTCCAATTGATCAAACCGATGATCCAGATACTTTAATAAATCAAATTTTGTCACTAATTGAATCTTGTTGGCATCCAGCTATCGGTTCAATTGGAGTTGGGGTTCCTAGTGTGGTAGATGTAGACAGGGGAATTGTCTATGATGTTCAAAATATACCCTCATGGAAAGAAGTACACCTAAAAGATATCTTAGAAGAACGTTTTTCAGTTTCTACTTCGGTCAATAACGATGCGAATTGTTTTGTTCTCGGAGAGCGGTATTTTGGCCAGGCAAAAGATAAAAAAAATGTAATTGGCCTAATTATAGGTACCGGTTTTGGTGCGGGTATAGTACTCAATGGGAGGTTAGTATCCGGTACTAACTGCGGAGCAGGTGAAGTGGGCATGTTGCCATACAGAGAATCCATATTGGAACACTATTGTTCCGGGCAATTTTTTGAACGATTTTTTGGCCAGAAAGGAGCTTCCATATATGAGAAAGCTCAACAAGGACATCAAGAGGCTATTGATATATACTCTGAGTATGCACATCATATTTCCGAAGGTATTAAGGCCGTACTATATGCATATGACCCAGAAATGATACTGCTTGGGGGCGCGACTGCACAGGTTTGGTCTTTTATAGAAAAAAAAGTTTGGAAGGGATTAGAAAACTTCGCCTATCCAAATTCACTGAAAGATCTCCATATCTCACCCTCTACGCTAGAGCATGTCGCAGTGCTAGGCGCAGCTGCTTTGGTCTTAGATTCAACTAATGATAACCCCTCGAATTAATAACTGACATAATCAATTATTATCATCACACATACGAAGGAAAGAATTCATGAAAAATTATCAGCCGTTTACCATCAAACCTATCATAATTTTTTTGATTGGGATTTTTATCCTTCATAATCAAGCGGGTATACAGGCTCAAAGTATTTCGTACAGCATTCCTGTAGAGGTAAAAGATAATGTTCCGGATACCCCACAACTACTTGGTATACCTATTCCAAAAGGTACACTTTACTCATCTGATTATGTGCGGGTACTAAATGCTTATGGACAGGAAATTCCTTCACAAATCACCAAGGTAAGTACGTGGGAGCCAGCAGATGCTTCCATCAAATGGATTTGGGTATTTTTCTTTTCGGAGGAAGAAGATTCGTACACAGTTGAATATGGTGATGATATCCGAAATGGGCGATTATATGATAAAGTGCTTACTGTCAACAATAATCAGCGCCCAACAGGCGAAGTGGAAGTGAATACTGGACCACTGCGTTTCACCATCGAAAAAGGAATAGGAGGTGGTTATTTAAATGCACCACCAAGCAGTGGATTCATGGATAAAGTGGAACTAGATTTAGAAGGAGATGGCTTTGAAGAGGATGACATTATCGCTACAGGTGCAGCCCAACGCGCTAATTTTTTGGATATACTGGATGATGCTGGCCTTGACCCCTCTAAAGCCGTTGTGACTCGTACGGTTAAGGAATTAGGCACTGGACCGCTTCATGCCATAATTAGAGTTGAAGGAGAATATCACTATGAACGAGAGGATAATAATTCTGCTCCTTTTGTAATGCGTATTCATGCCTATGCAGGAAAAAGTTATGTGCGTGTACAACATACTTTTGTTTATACGGGGGTTCCTGACAAACATACCAAACAGTTGGGAGAATATGAGGCTATAGCAACACAGATGGAGAACATCATTGATGAAGAACCATTGAGTCAAGACCCTGGCTTTACCCAAGCTAATGACCGTATTGCAGCATTGGGACTACGATTGGATTATAAGCTCAAAGATAATACAACGGTATACACCGAAGCCTTTAATGAAGCTTGGTATAATCCTATGACTACCCAAGCATTCAGTACTTCCCTTGAGGGACAGAAAGCTTTTTCATTATTGCAGTCTGGACCCAATCTTTCACAAATACCTCCTTTGGAGAATTCTGGGTCAAATGCGCGTATGGAGGGAGTGTTTGAGGCAAGCTGGGGGATAGAAGGGGGTTCAAAGTCAACGGCAGAGCGAGCTCCAGGTTGGAT
>DEBM01000053.1 GCA_002348545.1 Balneolaceae bacterium UBA2956 | reverse complement strand
CGCAGTAGACTTTAACAGCGTACTCGAGCCGTAAAAAGCTAAAAAAATAGATCACAAATGGGTATCGTAACCCGTTGATAGTAAAAAGCCCCGCTAATGCGGGGTTTTTTATTATGTATCATGTTGGTACAGTTGTAACTATTTAATATAGTTAGAATTGAATTAATTATTTGACTATCGCTAATACTAGATTACTTTTTTCAATTATATCGTAGGTTGGCATATATTTTGCTCATATAATTATGTATACTTTTACACTACAAAATTAAACCGGTTGACTTATGCTTTATGAAAAATAAGAAGCTATCAAAAATCCTGAATAAAAAAAGCGGCAACTCCCTAATGGAGTTTGCTGTTACGATAGGTTTGATGGCTATACTCGCTGCTACTGCTGCTCCCAAATTATCTCAAATGGGTGAAAATACAAGGATCGCTAAATCTAGAACAGAGCTCGATAAATTAGCCAGACAGGCAGCCAATTTTTATCAGGAGACAGCAATCAAAGAAGGCAGGGGAAGATTCCCAGGTCAAGATAAATATAACCTTCCAGTTGGTGGGCATTCCAATAACCAAGATGTCCTGGATGATATTATTGACGTATACGATAATGACGGCAATCTCGTGAATCCTGCTGATTTTACATATTTTGGCTCGGTAAATGGATACGACTGGGTATCAGTATTTGGTGTTAGCAATTATGACTATCCAAAACCAGCAGGAGCGAATCTTGCACCTGATGACAAAGATGAGGTTGGACCGTGTAATGTCTGTCCTCCCGGAGAGACCGCTGGAAAGCTTGAGTGGGAGACATTATTTCCTACAGGGCCTGTCGGCAGCCCTTTCCAGGATGGTCATTTTGTTTATCAGGTCGTAGCAGGAAGGGGACATGGATCAAAAGCAGAATCACCCATATTATACATAGCAGACATTGAAAACCCAAGCCAGATACATGTGATTTTACAGCCCTAAATGGTAAGTGTAACACATAGATACGATGTCACCAATAATTACAAATATGTAACGAATTGATTCAAAAATTAAAAAATTATAATATGAAGAGAATTATCCAGATTGATGTTGAAGATAAAGCCCTTTACGACGGAAAACTGCTATTCATCAAACTTTTATGAGAAATTTTTTGAAAAAGATCATCAATATAGAGAGAGTTGGCATAGAAATTGCTAACCTTTAGTAGATTTAATAGACACAATAAAGAGGTTGAATATGAAATCAATAAAACGCTATTTAAAAAATGTCAGTGGACAGTCACTCGCTGAATTTGCAGTCACAACAGCAATGATGGCTACTCTTGCGACTACAGCAGCCCCAAAATTTTCAGGTGTTGGTGAGGGTGCTAAAGAGAAAAAAACGCTCGCCGATATTGATAAAATTCTAAAATCTGCAAACAACTTTTACAACGAGCAGGTCACAAAATCAGGTCGTGGAAGGTTTCCTGGTCAGTTCAAGTACAATGAGCCAGTTCCATCAAGCAATGGTTATACTTATACAGGTGATCAGGCAGACGCTGAGTATAATGTAAAACTTGCAGTTCAGGGAATAATCGGTGATGATGGTACTGTGACGACTGCACCTACATTTACAAGCTTCGATAACACAACCGACGCTCCCAAATGGGCTTCATGCTTCGGGACCAATAATCCAGATGCTCTAGTCCCAGAGGTTTCATCAGGCGTTAATGCGTCTGTGAGCACTGAAGAAGATCCTTCAGCATCTTATTATAGTCAAGGCATGCTTACAGTTGGCAAAGGTGCAGAAGAATTTCTAGATGGGTTTGGTGGTGAGGCTATTAAAAGCCCCTTCCAGGATGGCCACTACATATATACAGTGATCGCTGGATCAGGATCTGGTAGTCAGTCAATCGCACCCATAATGTTTGTTGCTGACCTTGAAAGTCCATCATCATTCTGGAAAAAATTACAACCATAATTAACCAAATAAACGAGCACACCAAAACCACAACCAAAGGTTAAAACTAAGGAGAACAACATGAGGAACAATAACAAAGGATTCACACTGATCGAATTAATAATGGTCACAATTATATTAGGAATTTTGGCCGCGGTAGCAATCCCAAGATACATGACATCTGTACAGAAAGCTGAAGAGGCTGCTGAAGACGCAGTTATAAGCGCAATTAGAGCTGGTCTTGAGTCACATGCAACTGAGAAGCTGATGGAAAATGGTCGCCGCAGCTGGCCAACCAATCCATGGGATGCACTCGAAACAAAGCCTGCTGGCTACACTAACGCAGATGAGAACGCATCCGATGATGGACAGTGGCGCTTTAGCTCCCAGAGTGCGAACATCACACACATGCGCGGTGACGGCACCCTTGTTCACTGGGACTACGATAAAGGAACCAACACCGGTGGCAATAACGACGCGGTAGGTTCACTAGGTGCAAGAGAAGACGGCGCCGGTAGCTAAGGATTTGATCTGATTTAATTAGATTAAAACTAGAAGTATCTAAAAAGGCTCCGGCAGAAACCGGAGCCTTTTTAAATTGGAAACGAAATACATTGAAGGCGTTTAACAGAATATTTAAGAATGAATAAAAAAATTAAGACCAACTCTGGATTTACAATGATGGAGCTTGTAGTCACCCTTGCTCTGATGGGTGTGCTTATTAGTTTTGCTATTCCAGCATACAATGGAGTTTCTGAGGAGATGCAGGGTAAACGGAATGTCGCTAATATGCAGACCATCCGTGAGGCATTCTTTCATTATTTTTACAGAATGCACCAACAAAAGGGCAGAATTGCCCATTTTCCGCCACCACCAGAAAATGAAATGAAAATAATGGATGATGACTGGGCTAATACACCCATGGATTCATTGCTTTCCCCCATGGCACCTAAAGATCTTTTTGCAACGGGTGAGTTACCTAAAAACGCGAATAACAATGCCTTTTTGTACGAGACCTGGAATGATACCATTAAAATGACTGGAGAGGTAATGTACTACATAAAAATCGAAGACATTGACGAGGATAGTCCTTCTTTTGGAAAGTCCTTTACTTACTCTATTTAAAGTCGTATTCTTCTGGTCGAAGATCCTTTTTGACCATGGATAAAATAAAAAGAAAAATAGCCAACAGATCCTTCCCTGGTTTTTCCTTAATGGAGTTGATCTTAATCATAATCATACTAGGAATCTTTGCTACCATGGCAACCACAAGAACTCGAACAGGATTATCTACTGTAGGAGAACAGATCGCAATTGATCAGATCACAAGTGACATAGATCTTATTAGAGCAATGGCCTTTGGTAAACACGATACACTTACAATTGTTTTTTCATTGTCCGACGATAGCTATACCATTTACAAGGGTCCTGATGGTGCAAGGACAGTGGTAGGTGATTATCCCAATAGCCAAAATGGTATTATTTCTTTAGATAATTCAGTGATGCGTGATGTTGATATTCGCTCCGCAAACTTTGGGGGCTCATCGGAGCTTCAGTTTTTACCCCTTGGTGAGCCGAAATCAGGTGGTATAGTAAGTATAAACTCGAAGACAATTACTATTGAGCCTGTTACGGGTAGGTGGAATATAAACTAATGAAGCCAATGCTTACAGACAATAAAGGATTCACCCTGGTTGAGGTAATGGTGGTTTTGATCTTACTTACCCTGTCTTTTATGGTTTTTTTACGTGCTTTAAATACTGGAAAAACAATCAGAGCCAACTCAGAAATAAGAACCGTACAAAGTGTGATTTTAAGTAGTATCCAAAATGAAATCCGCGCTAGAAGGTATGATGAAAATTTATCATCACCATGGTCTTCACTACTCGGGAAAGAATTGGGTGAATCAGAGATAAAAGAGTTCGATGATATTGATGATTTTAACGGTTATTTTGAGCCATCCTTTACTGATTATCCTGCGTTTAGTTGCTCAGTTACTGTTGAATATGTTTCGCCTGTGACCGGTTTTCATGTTCCTCAATCAAGCCAAACAAATTATAAAAGTATAATGGTAAAAGTTTCACATCCCACTCTATCATCAATAAGTGATACAATGATTATAAGTTCAGGTATTTAGTATTGAAAAAAAGTAACAACAGCGGATTCACTCTTATAGAATTAGTAATAGTCATAGTCTTGGTGGGAGTGATAGGATCGATGGCTGCTACCATGCTTTTTCAAGGTGCTGACTTTTTTGTAAAAGAAACAAACCGCCAAGGCTTTGTGAGCGAATCAAGAATAGCTTTTTGGAAATTAATGAGAGAATCTCAATCTCAATCTGGTCCAGCAAGCTTTGTGCAGTCAGACCAAAATAGTATCTTTTTAAAAAACGCAAGGAATATCGATAAAGACTTTCAACTAGTTTCTCCCTCTAATTTTAACATGAGGATTGGTAGTGCAAATTACAGTCCTCTATCTAGCTCCATAGCAGCTTTGAATTCAAACGGCTTTTTTTATTATGATAATAGTTTCAACTTAATATCTCCTATGGTATCCGGCATGTCAATAGATCAAGCAAATAGTGTCCACCTACTTAGGCTAGAAATGAAATTTAAAAGAGACCAAGATGAGCTGTCATTAAAATCTTTTATATTTCCAAATAATTTTCGATTTGGTCAAAAAATGAGCTACCACGATTAATGAAATATCTGAAGAAAGTTGCCGAGGATGAATCAGGGGTTATACTCATGGCATCGACAATGGGTATTTTTATTCTTCTTAGTATTTTTGCTTTTTATCTTGCTAGGTTTTCATCGATCGAATCACGCACAGGTGGCTACCACACCCTGGATATAAAAGCACGTAGCCTTGCTATGACAGGTATTGAACATGGCATACAATCGTACAGGTCTTCTAGGAGTACCTCACTAATATCTGAAAATTTTAATAATGGTACATATACCGTCTCTTTTGATAATCAAAGTGATGAGCTTGGTGTTTCTCTATCAAAAACACATTATTTAATGCTTGAAAGTACTGGCACAATAGATGATGTAGAGAGGAATATGAGATTATTGTTATCATCGCTCCCTGAAGCTTTTTGTTTTGCTTTATATGCGGAAAATGTTGCCGGTCAGGTTTATTCAAAGCCTGGTGGTAGTATTATTGGTGATATGTTTTTTAACGGTACCGTACAAACTGGAAGTGCAGCAAGCAATGGAGTAACATACATTGGGGGCGGAACAGGTGGAGTAATTTTAAACCCGCATCCTGCATTTCCTGATTTAAACACGAGTCAGTATGAGTCACTATTATCGAGCGCAGCATCAGCCCCAGGAGCTTATAATAATTTCGCACTTTCGTTTGATGGCAATAATGACTACGTAAAAATTAATAATTCTAGCGATATTAATACGGGAAGCCATCACACACAAAAAACCATAGAGGCATGGTTCAAGGTGAATGATAAATCAATTACCAATAGAAAACAGACAATTTATGAACAGGGTGGTACTGTCAGAGGGTTAAATATTTATATACATGGTGGTAAGCTATACGTTGGAGGATGGAATGAACCTGGTGGTGAAAGTAATTGGCAGGGGACGTGGCTCTCCACTAATAACATTCAAAATGGAACATGGCATCATGTTGCACTAACGTTAAATGGAGGAAACTCAAAATCTAATAACGCATTTAAAGGTTATTTAGATGGACAGGAATTCGGCTCCGGGCAAGGTTCTAAACTATGGAACCATCCTGGTGATATCTCAATCGGGCGAAATAAAGATACCAAATTTCACAGTGGTGACTACAATAGTTACAGGTACTTTGGTGGTTACATTGATGAGATGCGGTTGTGGAATATAACCAGAACTCAAGCTCAAATATCTGCCTTTAAGGATACAATACTTGACGGTAACGAAACTGGTCTAACTGCATACTATAACTTTCAGGAAAACTCCGGAAATAGAGCCAATGATGCTCAAACCCAATCAAACAATGACGGAACAAAGTATGGAGCGACCTGGACAGCTGGACCGGTTTTATCAAAGATGAGTAACTCCTCTTTTGTCAATAAGACTGTAAACCTTAGCAGCTACACCGATAAAAAATTATTAGCCAAGAGTGATCTACTTATATCTAACACCACATTCAATGGTCCCGGGTATATCGTTTCTGATGGTAACATAACAATAAATTCAAATTCAATTATTAATGGAGGGATTTTTATAGTTTGCAGTGGGAATCTTTATATTTCAAACTCTCAAATTGGAAGAGACTACGATAGTCCAACTGTTGTATATGTAGAGGGTGTAGCCAATTACGATAACGTTTCATCGTACGGTATCATAATCGCTAAAGGTAGCAGCCTAATGCTTAATAATACCGCACTCTATGGGGCAGTTCTAAATTACAGTCAATCACTAATTCTAACTGGTAATAGCGATGTCATAGGTTCTGTCGTATCGAAATACTCTGTAGATATACAGGGTGCTTCTGCATCCATAACTCGTGGGAACATCCCTGAATTTTCTGGTTATTTGATCGGTTTGGATCCGTTTATAATACCGGGTAGCCTCCTAGAGTTTTAGTTTACAATTTTCATCTATTATCTTGTTAATATTTGATCAGTAAAAGAGTAAAACACGTATAAACTTAATTATTCATTAGGAATTTAGATTTTAATGCAAGATATAACACTTTTAGTAATGGCAGCAGGTATGGGCTCAAGATACGGCGGTTTAAAGCAGTTGGACAATGTTGGTCCCAGTGGTGAAACTATTATTGACTACTCTGTCTATGATGCAATGCGTACCGGATTTCGTAAGGTTGTCTTTATAATTAGAGAAGACATAGAAAAAGAGTTTAAATCAAAAATAACAGATAAATATTCAGGGTCTATTCAGGTTGATTTTGCATTCCAAGATGTGAATGACTTACCAAAAAATTTCACGGCACCATTAGATAGGGAGAAGCCCTGGGGCACTGGTCATGCAATATTATCTGCCAGAGGTCTAATTAACAGTCCATTTATAGTAATTAACGGCGATGACTTCTACGGCTTAGATACATATCAGGTTATATATGATTATTATAAAAATGGAAGCAACGACTTTTCAATGGTAGCATTTCAACTAGGCAAAACATTATCAGAATTTGGAAG
>DEBM01000060.1 GCA_002348545.1 Balneolaceae bacterium UBA2956 | reverse complement strand
GAGTCTAGAATCTATCGATGGGCGGATGAAACAGCTGAACCTGAGTTGGTATTTGCTGGTGAGCTAGGAGGACGTCTAGGTGATTCCTTTGGTGTTATTGGTGAAGGTGCTGCAGTACGTATTTTCTTAAGTGGATCAGGTGCTGCAAAAGTAGCTGCATTTAATTGGAATGGATCTACTTTAGACCTACTTGGTGAATTCCCAGTAGCTGCAGGAGAGGCCCGTGGTGGTTTTTCAAGTCATGTTGTAGGAGATAGTATCCTGATTTCAGGTACTGGTACGGCACCGCGATTTATGCATGTAGGTGATGGAGGTCTAGGAACCCAACTTATGTCCGACGATGTTGCTTCAGGTGACTTGAATTCAGTAATGGTTAATGATCAAATCGTTTATAAAGGCCGACATTTAATAGCTGTAGGTCCTGCCTTTACTAATGGTAAATTCTATGTGCTAGATGTGACAGATGGAGTGACTTTATTAGCTGAACTTGGTCCATTAGGAAATAACACAAATGGTAATAACACTGGTGGCGCAATATTTGATGGTGATGGGCATATGTTGTATCTCATGGATACAAACAATGCATTGATAGCCTATAATATGAATGACTTCTTTGCATCACCGGTTATCGCTGGAGGTATATTTCCATTTAACAAAATAAAAGCAACATCAGATGGGCAAATTTTTACAGCCAATCTTGCAATAAATGGGGTTACTAAAATTTATAGATGGGCTGAAGAATCAGCAGCTCCTGAGGAAATTTTTGCTGATTCTCTAGGTCAAAGATTAGGGGATTCATTTGCTGCTTATGGATCTGGTGATGATGTAACATTGCTATTAAGTGGAATGGGTACTGATAAAGTAGTTGTCTTTAATTGGAATGGTTCCAGTTTAAATAAAACTGCCGATTATACAGTATCACCGGGTGAAGCTAGAGGTGGTTTTTCAAATCATCCGATTGATGATAAAATATGGATTACTGGTACTAGTACAGCTCCTCGTAGCATGAACATCAAAGATGGTACTTTAGGGTCAACATTCTTTTCATCGAGTGTTACTGAAAACATCATCAATTCATCAATGGCAAATGATCAAGCAATAATTGGAAATCGTCATTTAGTTGCTTTAGGTCCAGCATTTGCTAACGGTAAGTTTTATCTCTTTGATATAACTGAAGGTGAGCAATTACTTACTGAAATCGGACCTTTAGGTGTTAATACAAATGGTAATGGAACGGGTGAAATTATTTTTGACTCTAACAATTCTAGATTGTACCTAATGGAAACAAATAATGCAGTTATAGCAATTGATTTATTAGCAACAGGACTAGTCTCAAATGAAAATTTAGCTAGTATCCCTGTTAATTTTAAGCTGTATGACAATTATCCAAACCCTTTCAATCCCTCTACTAATATACAATATGATCTTCCGGTCGCTTCGGATGTATCTATAAAAGTTTACGATATACAGGGACGAATGATTGCCAACATATCGAAAGGAAAGCAAACCGCGGGAACATATACTCACCGCTTTGATGCGGGCAGTATGGCTAGTGGAATGTATATTTATCGCATTGAGGCAGGAAGTTTTGTAGCCACTAAAAAGATGATGTTAATTAAATAATAACGCATAAAGGCAGTTACTCACCATTTGAGTGCTGTTTTCATCTATGTCGAAAGGTGCCTTTTTGAAGAAGGCACCTTTTTTTATGTATATACTCTAAAGGAATTCGAACCTTCAAGAACTAGATAAAAGATGGAGAACAAATGTAGGTACTATGAATCTATTTAAGCTTATGATCAGTTGTTTACTACCAAAAGGCCACTATAAGTTAGATTTTAGCCGAATCCCAGTGAAGCAGAAAATAAAATTGAGTCGAATTGGCTTGAGATAGTTTTTGATTATAGTCTTGAGTTACCAAAACCAATCTGAACACTGTTGGAGTAGAAGGGGTCTAGGTAATAATCAATGAGTACTGCAAGGCTAGCTCTAGTAAGAGGAGCGTTTAATTCTATTTCATGTTGATCAAAAAACCGAACCACTTTTTCATAGGTATACAAACGATTGGGATCTTTACTTTTTGTGCTAAGCTCTGAAGAGGTAGATATCTCAGGTTTTTGTAATAACCTCTCAAAAAACTTTAAGCCATTCCCGACCATCAATTCCTCATTACTGTTTATAGCAGATAATACTTGGTATACATGCTCTTCGTTTAACTGGTTAGATCGAGACAAGATTTCGATTAAGTTGTCTTTTTGGACTATTTTTTCAGGATAGAACCTGGTTTCATTTGCCCAGGCTACAGGAATACCTTCACCTCGCATTAACCCACTAAGTCCTACCTTTTGAATCGATAAAAAAGCCCAATAATCCTGAATTGCATCCATGTAAGGCATTAGTATGAGCTCCGATTCTAGTAGAACTGCTTGTAAACTGCGTACATCCAGTAGTGCAGCTGGTATCCCGCTCTCGATACTGAGTACAGCCGCAGCACCAGCTGCTTGTCCAATTTGAAGAACAACTGGTTGAAGTCGAGTAGTCCCATTTGCCACATTACTAACCGAAATACTTTTTTCAGCCACTATAAGTCCATCAATCTTTTCGGGGATTATAGATCCAAAGGGTACTGAATAGGAGGGTATAGATGGGAAATCTATTTGTTTAGGTACAGGATTTTTCTTTCTGTGGTGATCCAAAGGATAATCACCAACGGCAATACTGCTCATATACAGTGGCCTTTCCTTTAAAGCATAGGGGTCACTCAAATCGTACTCATAAAGCCGATCTATACCAAGAACTCTACGACTTTCTCGAATATATGGGATTAGAGCTAAGCCATCTTTGGTAGGGAATGCATCTTTTGCTATACCAATATGGGTATATCCACCTTTAGTTTGTAGGTGATAAATCCACGAAAGAGTGGTTTTTCTTGCCTCATTGAGAATTTTCGAACGCTCTGTCCTACTTTTTTCTAGTATATCCGCATAATGATCGTTGCCAAAATTAGGCCAGTTTATCATAAATTTATTGTTTGGTAGTCGGCCATAATCCAGCATTTCATCGCATGAGACTGGACTTTGGGTAGAGTCGGAACATAATTCAGCACACATACAATCAAATTCTGCCGGTTTGTAAGTATCTGGCTTTTGCACTAGCGGTGCATCCAATGGTGAATAATCTTCTACAATTGCTACATAAGTTAAATCTTGCACGTAAGGGTGTTCATTAATCGGTGCTGATATTTCGCCCGTAATTTTCGAAGTTTCCATGTAATGAGAATAGGGTACGCCTGCTACCTCCAAAAGGTCTCCATATTCTGTTGCTTCAATAAAAATATCCGCTTGTATGGCTATATTTTCATCAGTATCGGTTGATACACTGATCTCATATAACTTTTTTTTGCCATTCTCTAAGGCTTTTAGTCGTGCATTTTGAAGTCTAAAGCCAATGATTCTTTCAACATTTGGTAACTGGTTCATCATATTTTGGAAAATTTCGGCACCAATATGCGGCTCGAATTGGGTATTGCTAACCCACCCGGTAGACAATGCCTTAGGACTCCCATACCGTGCATACAAAGAGTCTCTAAATTCTCCCCAAATACCAGATGGGAGCTTATGATTCCCATCGGTAGCACTCACGCCAGCTGCGGTGAGCATACCACCAAGCCAATCCTGTTCCTGCAACAATAAAACATCGGCACCCATGCGACCGGCCTGAATAGCTGCGGCTGTGCCACTTGTACCTCCACCAACAATGACGATGTCATAAGTGAGAGATTTATTCTGTGAACAATGCAGTGTACACAGTGCTACCAAAAAAAGGTAAAAACGTGTTTTCATTTCATTATTCTATTACATATATCATATATCAAGCTCTTTCCAACGTACAAAGGCTTCCATTGCTTCATACTCGGCTAAACCAAGTTTATCATAGGTTTCTGCTGTAGCACGGGTTCGGTCATCGGCTCGTTGCCAAAATTCTCTTTTATCACTCCCTGGAAATAAGGGGCGATCTTTTTGCGATTGGTGCTTAAAGATAGCGCGCCGTTTTCTATCGGTCTCCTCTGGGCTTAAAGGAACGGCCATTTCTATATCCTCGATATCCCACTCTTGCCAAGCACCTCGATAAAGCCATACATAGCAATTTTTCATCCATTCCTGATCTTTTAATTCACGCAGAGCTTGCAAGATAGCTTCTAAACAAACTCTATGTGTTCCGTGTGGATCAGACAAATCACCAGCAGCATATATTTGATCAGGTTTAACCTCTTCAATTAGCCTCTTAACTATTTCTATATCTTCTGGGCCAACAGGTTTTTTACGAATTCTCCCCGTTTCATAGAAGGGTAGGTCTAAAAAGTGAATATTTTCATCTGGAATTCCAACATATCTGCAAGCTGCTTTTGCTTCACCGCGTCGAATAAGCCCCTTTATGATTTTAATCTCCTCAGAATCGGGCTCACCTTGATTTTTTTCCGCCAAAAAGTTTCTTATTTCACTAAATATTGAATCAACCAGGGAATCATCAATTTTTAATATATCATGATAGTCAGAAACAAAATCAGCAAATCGAACAGCATCGTCATCAGACACAGCGATATTACCAGAGGTTTGATATGCTACATACACTTTGTGTCCCTGGTCTACCAATCTTATAAATGTACCCCCCATTGAAATGACATCGTCATCGGGGTGAGGACTAAAAATTAGTGCTTTTTTTGGAAATGGGGTTTTACGTTCTGGTCTATAGGTATCTTCGGCATTTGGTTTTCCACCAGGCCAACCAGTGATTGTATGCTGAATCTGATTGAAAATCCTGATATTCACATTATATGCCGTGCCAATTTCAACTAAAATATCATTCATTCCAAATTCGCGGTAATCTTCTTCTGTAAGTTTTAAAATGGGTTTATCTAATTTTAGACTTAACCAAATCACGGCTTTTTTGATGAGAAAATTATTCCATTTAATGGGGCCCACAAGCCATGGGGTTTTGATTCGGGTCAATTCAGCAGCAGCAGCAGTGTCCAATATAACTTCAGTCTGTTTATGCTGCTGCAAAAAAGTGGCGGGAATTGATGAATTAATATCACCTTCGATTGTATCTCTAATGATATTCGCTTTAGCCTCACCCCAGGCCATCATAAATATTTTTTTTGCTTGTAAAATCGTTCCAACCCCCATGGTTATCGCTCTTCTGGGAACATTTTCAATATCAAAGAATCCATTTGCTGCATCTAACATTGTTAATCGATCCAGTGTAATAAGTCGGGTTGTTGAGTCTATGTTAGATCCAGGTTCATTAAATCCAATATGACCAGTACGACCTATTCCAAGAATTTGAATATCTAAACCACCTGCCTGCGTAATCTTTGCTTCATACTCCTCACAGAATGATATAATTTTATCTTTTTTCAATGTACCGTCGGGTATATGAATATTCTCCGCCTTAATATTGATATGTTTAAAGAGATATTCGTGCATAAAATGGTTATAACTCTGATGAGCATCAGGAGATATTGGATAATACTCATCAAGGTTAAAGGTGATAACTCGCTCAAAACTTAATCCTTCTTCTTTATGCTTTCGTACTAGTTCATCATATACTTGGGTTGGAGTAGACCCAGTAGCAAGGCCTAATACAGTGGATTTGGACTCTTTGTTTCTAGAATCAATAAGTTCAGCTATGGAATTAGCTACATACATAGATCCTTCTATGGCCGTATTGAACAACTGAGTAGGGATGTATTCATGGTTGCTTATATCAAAATCGGAAAGGGATACTGACATTTGACTAATTTTTTATGTTGGCGCGATTTTACCGTTTAAACTCGGTATTATATTGATAATTCTAAAATACGGTAATACCCTTGTAAAAGTAGAAGGATTAGAGAATTTTACAAGTCTGACTTTTTGTAAATTTATGCAAAAATAAGCTTTTTTGACAATATCAGAACAGTTTACATTTACAATATACACTATGATAGATACCCACGCTCATATATATTTACCAGATTATTCAAATGATTTTTCGCCGATGGTTGGCCGGGCAATCGATATGGGTATAGGGCACATATTAATGCCCGCCATCAATCCTGATTCTGTTGCTCAAATGGAGGCGATCACGCATCTCAGTAGTGGAAAACATGATATTAACTTGCACCCTATGATTGGTCTGCATCCTTGCGAAGTGAAGGAGCAAATATCAATTTGGGGAGAGAAACTATGGCCGCGAAAATTAGAAGGCTGGTTACTCGAGTTTGCCGAGTCAAACCAATATGTTGGGATTGGTGAAACAGGTTTAGACTATTATTGGTCAATGGAGAGTAAAGAAGAACAGATGCTTAGTCTTGATATACATTTTGAGATAGCAAAAAGTGCCAATAAGCCTATAGTTTTACACAATAGAGAAAGTACACAGGACTTACTAAACACCATAGCCAGACATCAAAACGGTTCGGTTAAAGGTGTTTGGCACTGTTTTAATGGAACTTATGAGGAAGGAATGAGAGCTATAGATCTCGGATTTCATTTGGGAATAGGAGGGGTAATAACCTTTAAAAATGCAGGGGTTGCCGAAGTTATTCAGCGGCTACCTATCAACAAGCTAATCTTAGAAACAGATTCACCCTACCTATCACCAACTCCATTGCGGAGTAAGCGTAATGAACCAGCTCACTTAGATCATATTCAAAAAAAATTAGGAGAACTTTTTGGATTAAGCCAACAAGAAGTGGAAGAGCAAACTGATCGTATCGCAACTACATTATTTTCATTATAGCATTAAACTATTGATGCATTTCCGTATACCCACCTTGGGTGCATATTTTAGCAGATTACCTTTCAATTCTGTTTAAACAATGGTCGTAGACTCTCAGGATATCCTTCTGGAAAAGTCAAATACTCAAATTCTTCTCTAAGCGAAACGGTATTCCTAATTGATTGAAAGCCCTCGCCTATGACTGTATTGTGTTGCTTCGATTCATAGCCGTGAGTGTATTTATTTATCAATTTCCGCATCTCATTATCATATTTATACAAACCGTGTAAAATATTGATGCTTAATTTATTAGAGTTTAATTTAACTTCATTTAGATCCGTTTTGTGTGTTATTGAATTTTCTAAATTTATAGAATCGACTTGCCATGCACTGTTTTCAGATTTAAGATCAAAATAAGTCAAGAGGCGTTTTAAAACCCTTTTGGAGGCTTCAAGTTTAGCTTTTTTTGAATATCCGGCAATGTGTGGGGTGGCAATAAATGCCTTGTCTACTAATTCTTTATTGGGTACTGGTTCGGTTTCCCAGACATCTATTACTACATCAATTTTTTTATTAGATGATGAGTATAAATTAATGCTGTTTAACAGATAATCTTCGTTTATTAAACCACCTCGAGCTGCGTTAATAATAAGTTTGTGTTTAGGGCTGAGCGATAAAATGTCAGGCATGAAATAATGAGTACACTCACTGCCTTGACTAGTATAAGGAAGGTGAAAGCTCAGTATAGGGCATTCATTGAGAGTGTCGAGGTTGCAGCTCCTAAATGATTTTTCGCGGAGCGCTTTAGGAGGGTCATAACCAGCATAAGGCACCCCGATTGCTTCTAATTTTTTGGCGAGGGCTCCCCCTGTATGTCCCATACCAACAATCCCTACTTTATAGTCAGTTAACTCCCTGTGCATTAAACTACACCAGGTCAGCATCGAGGTAAGTGCATACTCCGCTACGGCGTTTGCATTACATCCGGGAGAATGATTGAATCGGATTCCTAGGTCATTTAGGTATTCTTTGTCAATATGATCGGTACCTGAAGAAGCTGAACCAATGAATTTGAGTTTTTTCGGGAGAATAGGGACAGTTTTGGGATTCACTTTAGTCACGGTTCTTAATATCCAAGCATCAAAACCGTCTAGCCTAGGCAGGTGTTTAGAGCTGTCATAGTAAACCAGTTCAACATGCGGTGGGACAAGTTGTTTTAAATGGTGGATATGTTGATCAGCTAATATTCTCACGTTAAGGCTTATGATTCTTTATTCCTTCTGCTTATTTCTAACTCTATTACTAATTCAAGTTCCTTCCGGCTCTTTTTAGTTTTGGTGCATTTCGTAATATATAAAGGTACATTTTCTGTGTAGATATAACTACTCTTGCATCATATTAACAGTAGAAAATGACCAAGTAAAAACTCCTTTTTAATAAAGTAGAATTAATGGATAAGCTTAGCTACTTTAAGTATCAAGAACTAAGTTACAAACCTTTATGGATTACCAAATTCCAGATTTAATTAGAAAAAAAAGAGACAATAACATATTGTCAGACAGTGAGATAAATTATTTAGTTCAGCAATACTCTAAGGGTTCAATGCCTGATTACCAGATGAGTGCTTTTTTGATGGCTGCATATTTAAATGGTCTCAATGATCAAGAATCCACTTCACTTACACATGCAATGCTAAGCTCTGGTAGTATATTGGATTTGACACATATTCCGGGTGTTAAAGTGGATAAACATTCTACTGGGGGTGTAGGGGATAAATTATCCCTTATCATTGCGCCTATTGTAGCTAGCTTAGGGGTCAGTGTTCCAATGGTATCGGGCAGGGGCTTAGGGCACACTGGAGGAACCTTAGATAAGCTAGAGTCTATACCTGGTTTTACTGTTGATCTTTCTCTAGAAAGGTATGTTAAAATAGTAAAAAAGCACGGCCTTGTCCTTATGGGTCAAACCATTGAAATGGCTCCAGCAGATAAGAAAATGTATGCTTTGCGTGATGTAACGGCTACTGTCGAATCTGTTCCATTGATCGCTGGTAGCATCATGAGTAAAAAATTAGCAGAGGGAATAGATGCTTTGGTTTTGGATGTGAAATATGGCTCAGGGGCATTTATGAAAACACAAACCCATGCTATTGAACTTGCACAAATATTGGTGGATATAGGGCAGAGCTTTAACAAACCTACCATTGCTTTTATCACAAGTATGGAGACTCCAACTGGGTCAGCTATTGGGAATTGGTTAGAAGTGCTAGAATCTATTGACGTACTAAAAGGAAATGGACCTTCAGACACCATATACCAAAGTACTCTTCTATCGGGGGCTATGTTATATCTTGCTGGGACGGTTGCATCGATTGAAGCAGGCATAAAAGAGGCAAAAAATGCTATTTCATCCGGAAAAGCATTTCAAAAGTTCAGAGATATAGTTCAGGCACAAGGTGGTGATTTGAACTATATAGATAATCCAAACTCTAGAGGAATACCCAAACATTGTTATACTATAACGAGTAGAAACCAAGGTTATATAACAAGTTTAGACGCCTATCAGTTGGGTACTTTAAGTGTACGATTGGGTGCAGGTAGGCTACAAAAAGAACATAATATAGATCCATTAGCGGGTATTATACTAGAAAAAAAGATTGGAGAATACGTTCAAAAAGGTGAAACTTTAATGACATTACATACGAATAAAGACTTGGATATTGGCGAACTTGAACGCTGTGCGTTTTCTTCAATAGAATGGGGAACTTTCCAGGCAGAACCGCAACCACTGATTTCTCATATATTAGATAAAAACGGTCTAAGAGTGTATTCTTGACTGAGTTTATCCATAATTTTAAATACATTATAACAAGTACTAAAAGGCATAACCAATTAACTAAATACTCTAAAACTTATGTTTCAACGTTTTATTCGTGCAATCAAATCTCTGTTCGGGGGCGTAGTAAGCTCTATGGAAAATCCAAAATTGATTCTAGAGCAAAATATTCGTGAACTAAATGACCAGATTCCTCAAATGAATGAGAATATAGCTACGGTCAAAGCAAATTTAATCATGCTTAAAAAAGAAGCTAACAGGGGAAATCAAAGAGTGCAAGATCTTACTAGAAAAATTAAAACAGCCATTCAAGCTAACCGGGATGATATAGCTGAAGGGTATGCTTTACAATTAGAAAAGGCACAGGAAGACCTTATCTCAACCAAGAATCAGTTGGAATTCGCTGAAAAAGCTTACGAAAAAGCCTTGAAGGTGAAAGAGGTATTCATGCGTGAAAAAGACCGTAAAATTGAAGAAGCAAAAGAAGTCCTCAGAGCAAGTGAGCGTTCGGAATGGCAGGCGAAAATAGCTGATACTTTGGAGCAGTTTGAGGTGGGGGGAATAGACCAGACACATGACGAGATGATCAATCGCCTCAACGAAGAATCAGCCAAAAATGAAGCGAGAATGGAAGTTGCCCTTGAGAGTCTTGATACTCAAACAATGGAAATAGAAGCAAATGCTGAAAAATTACGGGCGCATGAGTTGGTAGAGCAGTTTAAATTAGAAATGAATTCTGAAGGTGTAAAGACAAAAAAAAGTTTAGCCAGTGGAACAGCTGATCAGGATAAATTAACCCAGCAGACTAGTCTTAGTAGTGAATCTTCGGAGGAAGAGAGTAGTGACTCAACCCAGCAAGTAACGACAACAAAAAAATCTATTGGTTCAAAAAATTAGTTTATTTGTCTAAGGAAATGAAATATAACGAGTTCGAAGCGTTAAAAAACGTTTGGAAACAGCATTATGCTGAAATTAAAGCTCTTAAAACTGAGCACAAAAATGCGGTTCGAAGTACTAAAATAACACGTGCACTTCAAAGTGTAGAAGCCTCTTTATCACGTTTAAGACTGACATTCGACGAAATTAATTCGCAAGCTTTGTCAAATTCTTCTATAGCTGATTCAAATACAGATAAAGTTAGTGAAAACCAGAAAGATAGTACCATTAGGAATTTGAAGGCAAAAGAGAGCCTTGAAATTATTAAAAACGAAATGGGACTGATCAGCGAGGAAATAAACAAAAGAGCGAGAGCTAGAAATACAATTAAAACAATAGGTAGGCAGTAGGAAAAAATGTATACTGAAGGCTCAATTAATTTTGCTCGGGAAGTTTTTAAGCATCCTTACAATTTAATCGCACTTGTAGTAGGGGGAGCTAGTTCGGTAGCACTAAGCACCAGTTTCCCAGATCTTGGAATAGCTCTATTGTCTGGGCTTATGGGGGCTGAACTTATGTATTTAGGGATTGTCACAAAATTACCTGAAGTACGAAGAAAAATTGAGCTCAAAAAAATACAAGAGCGTTATTATACTAATAACAATAAGGCCATTTTCCAATCACTGGATCAAGTCTCTCAAAAGCGTTTTTTAGTATCAAAACATCTGACTAAGCTTATTGCTGAAAATTTTGATAAACTTCCTTATACCTCGCAGGGATTACTAAATACTATATTAAAAAAGTTAGATACTTTATTGACCAATCATTTAAATCTTTTAGATCTTATTCGACGGTACACGGTCTTCTTGAATGTACAAGTAGAGAAGCAAATTGAGTCAGAATTAGTACAATTAATCAATCATATCAAAACGATGGACCCTGGAAAACTTAAAGATTCAAAAACCAGACGCATTACTATTTTGCAGAAGCGGCTTCAAAAATTCTCCGCGATCGAAGAAAAATTTGCTATGTGTGAGACTCATTTAGAAACAATTGAAGACGCTATTCGATACATATATGAGCATTCAATGACCATGAATAAACCCGAAGAAATTGGATTTCAGTTGGACAACTTATTAACGAATGTGGATGAAACAGCAGAATTACTAGATGCAATGGATTTAGAGACATATGAGGGCCAACCTCAAGAATATTATTCAGAAGATCAACTTGATGAGTTACTTACACAAATTCAAGAAAAAAAAACCAGAATAAATGAAGCTGGATTCAATAAAAAAACATCCTAAAATATGGATTTTTCATATCATACTACTTTAAACAAAGAGCCGGGCATTAGTGGTACTTCTGAATCAACTAGTTTAGCAAACTCAAATAGCTCAACCAAGAAGGAAATGAGGCAATAACATGCAAGAATTATTTGAGCATCTTATTTGGGAAGTAGAGGGGAATATAGCACTTCTAACAATTAATAGACCAGAGGTTTTAAATGCACTAAACGCTGATGTACTCAAAGAGTTAGATTTATGGTCGACCAAAATTCGTTCAGAATTGGAGCAGTCAAATAACCCAATACGCTGCATTATATTACAGGGGTCAGGGGCTAAGGCGTTTGTAGCGGGCGCTGATATTAAAGAATTTAAAGGAAAAGTAAAGATAGAGGCACAGAGTATATCTAGTAGAGGGCAGCGTATTTTTAAACAGATAGAACAGCTGCCTGTACCTACTGTGGCCCTTATCGAAGGTTATGCATTGGGAGGCGGTGCTGAATTAGCAATTGCTTGCGACTTCAGACTAGCGGCACCAAATGCCATCATAGGGTTTCCAGAGGTGAAGTTGGGCTTGATTCCTGGCTTTGGTGGAACCGTTCGTCTGCCGCAATTAATTGGTTATGCCAAAGCAATGGAATGGATGACTACAGCTAAAACAGTTTCTGCATATCAAGGGATAGATGTAGGGATATTTAATGCTATATTAGACAACGAAAACGAAGACATATTGGATCAAGCGAAAAAATGGATTGCCCCATTATGTTCTATGGCACCTTTAGCCGTAAAAAGTATTATTTTTGCCATGAAGTCTCAACAAAGCTTGTATACACCGGAATTATTTGAGAAAGAAGTCGAGCTGTTCGCTAAGCTTTTCGAAACTTATGACTTCGAGGAAGGTGTTAATGCCTTCATAGAAAAAAGAAAGCCTGAGTTTCAGAATAAATGAGAATCAATAATTAATTAATGAACGACGAACCACCATCGAGTAGATTACCTATAAACAACACATCTAAGAGGGCCACAAAATGAATGAGTGGCTTCTAATCCTTGGAACTTTGATATTGAGCGGTTTTTTTTCGGGTTCTGAAATCGCCTTTGTTTCCGCTAACAAGCTCAAACTAGAAGTAGTATCGCGACGAACTAATTTGGTGGCAAAAGCCGTTGATTTTTTTAAAAATCGGCCAGAAACTTTTCTAACTACAACATTGGTAGGTAATAATATTGTCAATGTGGTCTATGCTACTTTGATGGCTATATTTTTAGCAGAACCAATTACTCAGATATATCTCGATTACATTGGGGAACTTCCAAGTGAACTCATGGTTCTGAGCTTACAGACGGTTCTAGCCTCTATTTTAGTCATGATTTTTGGTGAAATCTTACCAAAAGCCATATTTAGAGCACAGGCAGATTATCTTATACACTTTATAGCTTTACCACTTCGAATATTGCATGTTGCGTTGCGGCCATTAATCATTATTGCAGATGGAGCTTCACGCCAAATAATATCCTTAATTTCTAATGAATCACAGAGTACCTCATTAATTTATAGGCGTCAAGATGTCGAACGGATTGTCCAAGAACTTCGGGATAGTGGAGGAAATGGTGAATTGGATCAGGATGATTCAGAGATATTGCATAATGTACTCGAGTTGTCTAATAAACGAGTAAAAGAGAGTATGGTTCCAAGAATTGAAATAGAAGCCGTAGAAAAAAGGACCTCAATCATGGAGGTGAGTCAGCTATTTATAAGTTCGGGTCACTCAAAGCTACCCGTATATAAAGAATCTATTGATGATGTAATTGGGGTTGTCTATGCCTATGATTTATTTAACAACCCAAAAACCATACAAGAAATATTACGTCCGATTAAACTAGTACCCTATACGAAGAGGTCAAAAAATTTATTGGCAGAATTTAGACAGGAAAACTTATCAGTAGCTATAGTACTTGATGAATATGGTGGAACTGCTGGGATGGTCACCATAGAAGATGTGCTAGAAGAACTAGTTGGAGATATTCAGGATGAACATGATGTGGAAGATGAAATTATGAAACGCATTGCTGAGCATACATACATTGTTAGTGGAAATGTGGAGATAGAAGAACTCAATCAAAAATTTGAAGAAGTAAATATTCCTGAGGAACCAAATGAGTACGACACTCTTGCGGGATATATAATCAATCATTTAGGTCGTATTCCACGAGTGAATGAAGAGTTTATTATCGAGGATTTTAGATTCATTATTAGTAAAGCAACACAAAGTAGAATTGAGACGGTAAAAATGGTTGTTATTGACCGAGATTGAAATCAGTTCATGATGTTATGTTTCGGATTTATCTATAGGTATTATAGCTCATGATTACACACTATCCAATATGGTCACAAGAATGTGCAAAAAAGTATTTAAGTAGAACCTTAAATACCTTCCTCCTTCATGGCAATGTCCATGATTTGGTTTCCATTTCATCTGACGAATCAGTATTTGAATTTATGCGTTTACATGAATTCTTAGCTGACGAATTCTTTGGTGCACGAGATATCGTTCTTTTTTATAACCGTGCTTCTGGGGTGTATTTTAGAGATAAAGGATCGAGAGAAGATTTTGAACAAGCACTAAAAGCATGCGATTCACTATTAGGCACGAACCACGCTACATTGTTGCCCAAAGATCCTGTTCGTATCTTTTCCATACTAGAGTCGTACTTTAGGTTGCGATTGGGTCAAAATAAAAGTGTGGCCCTCATCACAGAGTATGCAGAAACTATCGTTCCTATGAATGATTCGGGATCCAAGGGGATAGAGGACAGGAATACCTTAGTGTATTTGACTCGTTGGGCTCAAGACCCTGTTCTATTAGAAAGCGACTTTACCCATATTATTATTACAGAGAACTTAAATGACCTCGCTCGGACTTTAATTCAGCATCCTTATACTTCTGAAATTTCCATACCCCATCCGGATGTAAAGGAAAGGCGTAAGTATTTGGAAACAAAAATACCTGAAGCCGAGTACGCAAAGATTTTTGAGTTGCCCATTCACGTTTTGGCTCAACAAACAGCAGGCTTAACTATTCTTCAATTGCAATCACTTTATTTCAATGCAAAAGAAAATCACGAGCTACTGAACCATGAAACGATTACTCAAATAAAGAAGGAACTTATTGAATCCGAAGCCTATGGGTTGTTGGAATTTGTTGAGTCTGCATTTTCTTTGAAGGATGTAGCCGGACACCGTTTAGTGAAAGAGCACTTACAACTAACCGTAAAAGCATTAAAGAAGGGTCACCCTGAAGTACTTCCTATGGGCTATCTAATATGTGGACCTGTGGGAACCGGTAAGACTTTTTTAGTACAGTGCTTTGCCAAAGATGTGGGTATTCCAATGGTAAAATTAAAAAATTTCCGAAGTCAATGGCAGGGTGTTACCGAAGGGAACCTTGAAAAAATCTTACATCTACTTGAGGCGATGGCACCGGTAGCGGTAATGATTGACGAAGCAGACGCTTACTTAGGAGATCGCTCAGCATCTGGAGACAGTGGTGTATCAAGTAGGGTGTTTTCTCAAATTGCCAGTTTTATGAGTAACACCGAGCATAGAGGGCAAATTATTTGGTTTTTAATGACAGCCCGACCCGATTTAATGGCCATAGATTTGAAAAGGCAGGGTAGAGCCGAAGAACATCTTGCCTTATTTCCACCTCAAAATAGGGACGAAAAAGAGGAGCTTTTTAAGGCAATGCTTAAAAAAACTAAAATTAAGTTAGATAAAGATATGATACCTGAAATTCTATTATCAGATTTGTACTATTTATCTGGTGCTGATATGGAAGCGGTATTAACCCGAGCTAAATTTGAAGCAGTTGCTCATGGTAAAGACGTGGTAAATTTGGACTTACTTGAACAGGTTATTTTAAACTTTATTCCACCAACCTACCCAGAGGAGGTCGAATTGCAAACTTTATTAGCTGTCTTAGAATGTACCTCTAAGAAATTACTACCAAATGAATATTTACAAATGGATCGTCAAGAATTGCTTTCGCGAATCGAAGAATTACGTTTTAGAATAGCTTAATTATTAGCGGTATTAGATTTTGATTCGAACCTGGATTCATTAAACATTAATACGCTCAAAATACCTGTAAAACTGAATGAACCTAAGAAAACCATTCGGTCAATTAGAAAAGCCAAGGGTAGCCTTCCTGAAAAAAAAGCAATAGTATCCATTAACAGAATACTACCGATAAGGTAGGAAAGTATGCGCACCCTGTGTACTGGTGTTATGACCACTGCGGTATATCCCAAGAGTAAACCGGATATACAATACGCAATGTATTCTGTATTGGTTGCGCTAAGGGTTTCTTTCAAACCTACTGATATTAAGAGATTGTTAAGCCCAATTGGTACTATATAAGCACCAATGAATCCAACAAAAAAAGATAAACCACGACGACTTTTTACCGGCGTTTTGAATGTATTATTCATGAGTCGTTTTATGTATAAAATTCTTTGTAGGGCAATAAAAAAAGAGTTAATAAATATTATGCTCTTTTAACAGTTAGCAATGTAAAATTTTTTTACTCTACTGTAAAAGTTCCCTGCATCAAGGCATAATGACCTGGAAAGCTGCAAATGAATGAGTAAGTGCCTGGTGCCGGTGCCTCAAACTCAATAGTAGTTTTTTCTCCACCACCCAATAAAATAGTATTGACTATTACTTCAGGAGCATCTACAGGCACATATTCATTATCTTTGGCTTTCATTGCTGACATAGCAAAAGAAGCTAAATCAGTATTGGGTCGCAGCAAAACCCAGTTATGACCCATCGCAGCTTTTGGTAATTTACCCATATGCTTAAGAGTTAATGCGACTGTCTGTCCTTGTTCCACGTTGATCTCAGAAAGATTAAAGCGCATTTGATCGTTACTTTCGATTACAATTTCAATTTTATCGTTTGAATTCTCCATTTCAATGGTGGCAGGTATGCTGGGATTAAATGCATTAATGAATATGCAGATTAAACTGATTAAGGCACTAATTTGTGTTGTCATGATGTGTAATTTTGATGAATGATGATTCAAGTAAAAATTGAGTAAGTGGTGTGCACACATCTGTTAGTTAATCTAGATATTTCCAGAAATATACAATGCGTGGGTTATTATTCACTAATTCTTACAATCGATATTAGTATTTTAACATGATAGGGTCTAATTATGAACTTTATATGAAGAATTAATAAAAATTCCCTCTATTTTTAAATAGCTATCCACCGGTTCACACTATAGATTCTGAAAAGGAAAAATTTGTACTATATTCTGCTGTCATAGCTATGATTAATTTCAATACTTTTGCATGTCTAATGCACTTCACAATTATACCTCATAAATAGCCACTATATTTCAGAGGATTAATAAATGAACGAAAAACTTCACTCCATACGAAATAAACTAGATGACATTGACAAAAGTATCATTAAAGCATTAGCCCAACGTCAACAAGTTGTCAAAGAAGTTGCAGCACTAAAAATTGCTGATAATAGTGGCATTAGAGATTTAGAAAGGGAAGAAAAATTACTCAATAAAATTCGTGATTTTGCAAATGAAGTAGGCTTAGACCGATATTATGCTGAGCATTTGTTTAGAGAAATCATTACTAACTCAGTGCGTTACCAAACACATTCGTTAGTGGATCTTCAAAATAAAAATGGCCAGGGTCATATAAAAGTTAGCTATCAAGGTACGGATGGAGCATATAGCCATCTTGCGGCTATGCGGCATTTTGAGGAGAGACATAGAAGTATCGACTACTATGGGTACGACACCTTTAAAGAAGCCGCTCAAGCATTAAAAGACGAACAGGTAGATTATGCCATATTACCTATTGAAAATACTACAGCGGGCTCTATAAATGATATTTATGATATTTTGGGAGTATCTGATTTGCATATTATAGGAGAAGAAATTATCAAAATTATTCATTGTTTATTGGCAGTTGAGCCAGTTGATGTCAGCAAAATAAGACGTATCTTCTCCCACCCTAAAGCTATAGAACAATGCACACATTTTTTATCTCGCCTTCCTAGATGTGCCGTAGAATCCTATCTAGATACGGCTATTTCAGCTAAACGGGTTCTTGAGGACGGAAATCTATCCCAAGCAGCCATTGCTGGTGCACATGCCGCAGAACTATATGGTCTTCATGTTATTGAACATGATATTGCCAATCAACAAGAAAATTATACCCGATTTGTGGTAGTATCTCGTAAAGCTATTGAAGTAGATTCACAACTTCCTTCAAAAACATCTCTTATGATGGTAACATCGCATCAAGAGGGATCCTTGGTTGAATGTCTAAATATCTTCCATAGACATGGGATTAATGTGTGTAAGTTAGAATCTCGACCTCGAATAAATGAACCTTTTCGGTATTCATTCTATGTAGATATTGAAGCTAATATGTTTGATAGCCATGCCTCTGTTGCAATAGATGAATTAAGAGATGAGGCAGAGGAAGTCAAAATATTTGGTAGTTATCCAAAGCAATTAAATAGCGATCAACGCTAGAAAAAACTAATAGCAAAAAATGAAACATTCTTGGCAATGAATGATAAACCTTAATAGATTAAATTTACTGCGTTTCGGGATTAAAGCGTTTACGTCCGTGCTTAAATTCAATTTCTACAAAGGATTCTGATTTTAGAGCCTCTAAATGACGAATCCATTGTCCATCTTGCCATACACGAGCATATCCTTTGTCCAAGGCTTCACTAGGATTCATTCGTTCTAAACGGTGCTCAAGCTTTGTGAAGTTCGTCCTATTTTGCTGTATTAGTTGGCTCAAGTCATGTTCAATGGACTGTCGGTTATTCCGAACCCTCATAGCAGAAATATGCAAACGTTCTTGTACCTTCTTAAGGGCATATGACTTGGTTAGATAGTCAACTCTTTGCTTGGCTTGAGTACATAGTTGCTCTAGGCGACGATGAATTCTTTCAGCATATTCATCTAAGTCGGCTAATATATCGTCTCGACTTGGTGTAGCTAGTACAGCAGCTTGAGTCGGTGTTGCCGCGCGTTGATCCGCAACAAAATCCGATATGCTGAAATCAATCTCGTGGCCAATCCCACTGATTACCGGAATAGGGCAAGAATATATAGCGCGGGCTACGGATTCCTCGTTAAATGGCCATAGATCTTCAATTGATCCCCCCCCCCTAGTCACAATGATGACTTGAATATCCTTGGATTTCCCCAAAAAATCCAAGGCCTGACAAATTTCTTCTGCAGCTCTTGAGCCTTGTACGCTAGCGTGGTAAAGAGAAATTTCGGCCAATGGCCACCGGTTAGAAAGGGTGGATAAAATATCTTGAAAGGCAGCGGTAGTACGAGAACTCACGACCCCAATTTTGGTAGGAATACGGGGGAGTGGTTTTTTATGGCTTGCATCAAACAGTCCTTCAGAGTTTAATTTTTTCTTGAGTCGTTCAAATTCCATTTGCAGATTCCCAACGCCAACTGCTTCTATTTCTTCAATGATAAATTGATATTTCCCTTGAGGTTTATATACCTGAATAGACCCTCTTAGAATCACTTCTTTTCCATCGATAAAGAGCGAGTCATACCGCTGAGCCTGAGTTCTCCACATAACACAAGGTAGCTGGGCGTCAGAATCCTTGATTATACAGTAAATATGGCCATTTGAGCTCTTTTTAACATTACTTAATTCACCGATTACATTAATGTTTGTAAAGTATTGTTCTAAATGTACTTTAATGCGTTGGGTGAGTTCGCTAACCTTTGGGATATTCTGCTTCGATTTTTTAAATAAATCCATTATGAAAGATAGCAAATCTTAGATGTTTCTACATCCTTTGCTTTGTTCTATGTATATTTACTTTATAGAATTAATGCTCACTTATCCTTACAATTACACAAAGCCTGATTAGGTACGAACATGCTACTAAAAAATCTTCGAATTGTAACGTCCAATACCTTAACAGACCAAGTTAAAAACATTCGAATTACCGATGGACATATAGTTGAAATAGGCTCAGAATTGACCGTTCATGAAAGTGAAGATGTGCATGATTTCAAAGGGGCTTATGTGTCTCCTGGATGGATGGATATGCATGTACATTTGCGTGAGCCAGGCTACGAGCATAAAGAAACCATAAAGCAAGGTTGTGCTGCTGCTGCTTTTGGTGGATTTACAGCTGTCGCTTGTATGCCAAATACAAATCCACCCATACATACCAGAGACGTGGTCGAGTACATCATCTCCAAAGCCAAAGAAACTCCTGTTGATGTACATCCCATAGGCTGCGTAACCAAAGATCGAAAAGGTGAGAGTATATCTGAAATGGCTGATATGAAAAAAGGTGGGGCCGTAGCATTCAGTGACGATGGAGACCCTGTGTATGATGGGCAGGTTATGCGAATAGCTTTAGAGTATTCCTCAATGTTGGATGCACCAGTTATCAATCACGAAGAAGATCTTAGCCTATCTAGACCTGGACATATGAATGAAGGGGCTGTTTCCACTAGATTAGGAGTAGATGGTACTCCAGGCATAGCGGAAGAAGTTATGATAGCTCGCGATATTTTACTTGCCGAGTACACTGGAGGACATGTCCATGTGGCTCACATCAGCACGGCGGAAGGAGTTGATTTAGTTCGAAAAGCCAAAGCAAAAGGGATTCGAATTACCACCGAAGTATGTCCTCATCATTTCCATTTGACCGATGAAGAAGTGGAAAGAACTAACTTTAGCACCAATGTAAAAATGCATCCACCGTTGCGCACAAAGCAAGACGTGAATGCAATGATAGTGGGATTGAAGGATGGTACGATCGACGTTATTTGTACCGATCATGCTCCTCATGCTATTGAAGAAAAAGAAGTGGAATTTAATTATGCTCCTAATGGTATAATTGGGCTTGAAACAGCATGGGCAGTTACCAATGAGCAACTTTTAGCACCAGGACATTTGGATTTGAGATCTATCGTAAATAAGCTGTGTGATCAACCTAGAAAGATTCTACGCTTACAAGTCCCTGAAATTGAGCCTGGATGTAAAGCCAATTTAACTATCTTCAATACCGATGAGCAGTGGGTTTTTGACGATAAAAATGTTCGCTCAAAATCTCATAATTCACCTTATTTAAATAGGAAGATGACTGGTCGTGCGATGGCTATTGTCAACAAAGGACTATTGCACATTAATACCCTAAATTGAGCTGGATACACGTGAAACTACCTATTAATATGCCCAAACAATCCACTGCACTGCTTGTTCTCCTGATTATGTTCACCATCAAAAGCAGCCATTCAAACCCACGTGCTCAAAGTGTATCAACCAGTTATAGCTTGGTGACCTATAATGTTGAAAATTTGTTTGATGCAGATGGTGTGGCTGTTTATTCTGACTATCTACCAACCGATAGGCAAGGAAATTCTCAATATTCACCTGCGGACATATTTACAAAAATCAGTCATATTATTGAGGTGCTAAAGGCATATGAAAACGGTGTTGGACCTGATATTGTGACCTTAGTGGAACTGGAAAGTGATCATACACCAGGTGACCATAGATTTGTGGACCATGCTGATTTTTTAGGACAATATGCTCACACAACCCTCCAGCGTATGCTCAATGAAGATTTTGACGAAAAAGTAGCGCAACTATCCTCTGAATGGCTTTTACTTAAAGGAATGCAGGATGCTCTATTAGGGCCTTATGAGTTGGAAGTAGGTGAGCCAAGCCTTCGGGCTTCCGGGAATCCAGAAAGTGTGCAGAAAAATGTAGTCTATTCTAAATATCCGATTTTACGCGAAAAAACCCTTATACACTCAACCGAACGTGCACGCCCAATTTTGGAAGTTTGGATTGATCTGGACGGAGACGAGCTGGGAGTTTTTGTCAACCATTGGAAATCGGGCGCAAGTAGCGAAGAAATGGAGAAGATACGAGTTGGAAATGCGAAGGTACTAGAGGCAAGAGTAACCGAACTTTTTGAAGAAGATCCTATGGTCGATTTGGTACTTGCAGGTGATTTTAATGCTGACTATAATCAAAAATATAGATATGGATTCGCTGAGACTGCTTTGCAGGATATCATGAGGGTACAGGGTGATGAAGCTTCTGTGGTCAATGCTGCTCGACAAATGTTACCACAGTGGTATAATCTTTGGTACGAATGGCCTATAGATAAGCGTGGATCAGATACCTATCGCGGATATTGGGGGACTTTAATGCAACTCATTATTTCCAATGGAATGTATGATAACAAGGGGCTTTCCTATGTAAATCAAAGCTTTAAGGTTGATGATTTTGGATTTAATACCTACTCAGTCTCGGGCATGCCTAAGCGGTGGTCTTCGTTTGGTACGGGCAGTGGATATTCAGACCATCTACCCTTATCTATGCTTATAACCAAAGCTCAAGAGGCCTTTGAAGGTCCATATAGTTCAGAAGACGACCAACTATGGCAACCCATTGCTGTGGAGTATATGAAACCCGAAGAGTTGCTGGATTCTCAAGCGTTTGAGACCGGGGAGGCTTTCCGTAACATGAGCTATTACGATCAGTATTATAAGCTTGAAGGCCAATTAAGAGTGGACGGGAAAATCGGAGTTATGGGAATTGAAATAGACGTATATGCTCCGGCTTTTAATATTAGTGATTTTGCTAAGGAGCTCATCGATCAAAACACTGGTGAATCAGCGAATAAACTAGATAGCATCCCAGTAGAGTTTATTGGAAGGTGGTCTCAATATAGAGGCAATTGGCAATTTGTGATCGAATCGAAGGACTTTGTTCAGCCACTCTTAGAAATGTAATATTTATACCCATGATTTTAGCTATTGAAAGTAGTTCTTCGGTATGCTCTGTTAGCTTGCAAACCGAATCAGGGTACATTATTGATCGATGGACCGACGGACGAGCCGAACATTCAAAAAAATTGGTGTCATTCATTGGTGAACTCTTAGAAGAGGCCTCTGGATCGGTTGAGCAAGGGATGAGATCGCTGCAAAAAGTAATTATCAGTAATGGTCCTGGCTCGTATACCGGTCTTAGAATTGCAGGGAGTGCGCTTAGAGGAATACTTTTTAACCGAAAAGTGAAGCTTTGGGCAGCCTCCACCTTAGCCGGTATTGCCTGTGCGATTTTTAAAGAACAAGAAGAGTGGGCGATTTCAGGCCCTTCAGCCTTACTGAGTGCTGCAGATTCAATTAACCTGGCAGATCCAGCGTTCCTTCGACCTACCTTTGTAGGAGCTCAATTAACAGAAGCAGTCATTCATGTAGTTATTGATGCGCGGGGGGGGTTCAGTTATTACCAACCTTTCGCTTTGGAACAATTTGGGCTACAGATATTAGCTGAGCCAAAAAGAGTGGCAAACTCAACGATCGTCTCCGCATTACACTCTAATGATAAATCTTTCTTAGTGGGGGCAAGCTGGGCTAATTTTATTCAGAGTAAATCCACTCCAATACAAGTAGGAAATCAAGAGCTAAAGCAGTTCTTTCATGCTAGAAACCTTCTTAAGCTACTACTTTTACCCTCAAAAATAGGTCTAGAAGCTGTAATGATCGATAGGCTAGAACCTTATTATCTAAGTAATAACCAGGTCAACAATTCTAATATACCCACCTCTTCGGATTCATAGCTGTCCATGCTAGGTTGGATAGTATCATCAGCATGCTTTTAATTCCCTATTGACACCAATATTCCCTATTATGTCCATTTAAATTATACAGAAGACAATGGCTTGGTTTAAACGCAAAGACAACAACATTCAAACGGCCACCCCAAAAGCAATGCCGGAAGGTGTTTGGATAAAAGTTCCATCTACGGGTGAGATGATCCATAAAAGAGAACTTGAGCAGCATTTATATGTAGACCCTGTAAGTAACTATCATTTTAAAATCGGGTCAGAAGAGTATTTCGATATCCTATTTGAAGGTAGATACACCGAATTAGGAGCAGATATACTACCAATGGATCCATTGTGTTTTACTGATCGTAAGAAATACAAAGACCGACTTGAGCAAAATCAGAATAAAACAGGACTCTCAGATGCTATTCGAATCGGGACAGGAGCTATGAATGGCATCTCCATTATTGTTGGCTGTATGGATTTTAGTTTTATTGGGGGGAGTATGGGGTCTGTGGTAGGTGAGCGTTTAGGTATTGCTATTGATTATGCCCGTGAGAAAAGGATACCCCTTATCATTATTTCCCAAACTGGGGGTGCTAGAATGATGGAAAGTGTACTAAGTTTAATGCAAATGGCTAAAACATCAGCTAAGTTAGCAAAATTATCGGAAGCAGGAGTCCCTTACGTGTCTTATATGACCAATCCAACAACGGGTGGAGTCACTGCTAGTTATGCTATGCTAGGAGATTTTAATATTGCTGAACCTGGAGCGTTAATCGGTTTTGCAGGTCCACGTGTAATACGTCAAACCATTGGTCGCGATTTACCTGATGGATTCCAGACTTCAGAATACTTACTAGATCATGGATTTCTAGATTTCATTATATCTCGAAAGGATATGAAAAATAAACTTACCGAGCTCTTTCAGCTTCTAGGGTTTAAGGCTTCTTAATTGCTCAACTTTCTTAGTAGCTAGGCATTCCGACCAATAGCTTCAATAACAGGCTCAGATCGTACTATTTAACTCTACCATGAGATTCGCAGATTACGCTAAAATATATGTTACCGCTGGAAAAGGTGGAGATGGCTCTGCTCACTTCAGACGTGAAAAGTATGTACCTAAAGGTGGCCCTGATGGAGGTGACGGCGGCAAAGGGGGAGATGTAGTGTTAGTGGGTAGGCATCAATTGAATACGTTGCTGGATTTAAGATATAAAAAGTTTATCAAGTCGAATAAAGGTGAAAATGGAGCAGGGAGTCGAAGAACCGGATCTTCAGGCACGGATATACGTTTAGAAGTGCCATTAGGAACCATAGCATTCGATGCAGATTCCAGAGAACGAGTGGGTGAAATTACTGAGGAAGGGCAAGAGTTAGTTATCGCAAAAGGTGGTAAAGGTGGTTTAGGTAATTGGCACTTTAAAAGTTCTATCCGACAAAGTCCTACGTACGCTCAGCAAGGTAAAGAGGGCGAAGAGCGAACTATCGAGCTAGAGTTAAAACTCATTGCAGATGTAGGCTTGGTGGGTTTCCCCAATGCAGGTAAAAGTACCTTATTGTCGGTCTTATCGGAGGCTAGACCCAAGATTGCGGATTATCCATTTACCACCTTAGAACCGAATTTAGGTGTGGTAAATTTTTCTGATTACCGTAGTTTTGTTATGGCAGATATACCAGGTATTATTGAACAAGCGCACAACGGTAAAGGATTGGGTGCGCAATTTCTACGACACATTGAACGTAATAATGTTCTATTATTTGTGTTAAGTATTGAATCAGATGTCTATTACGAATACGAAGCATTATTAAATGAATTAAAAGCTTATCGTAAAGATCTTTTGGATAAACCCAAGATAATTGCCTTATCCAAAATGGATATAAAACAAGACTTTAGGATAAAAAAAGATTTGCGTTTACCTACAGATATTCCAGTTATTCCTATTTCATCGGCCACTGGTTATGGCCTATATCAGTTAAGAGAAGCACTTTGGAAGTTAATACAATATTCAAGATAGCAAGAGAACGCAAAAAGTAACTGCGTTATTACTACCATAAAAGATAGGGGATTTGAATGGACTTTATTTCTAGGTATGTAGAGAGAATTGATATCGAAGGAAATGAATACTTTCTCTGGTTAAATTCAAATGTTAGTGTGTTTCCATACTCACCAATCAAAGAGTAAAGAAAATGAAAGTAGAAGTTCAGTCACAGTTTGTGATACCAATGAAAAACGAACCCATTGGAGGGTTTTATCAAAAATCACCCGATGACATCTAGATCTGAAAGAATCGCATCAATCCGTTGTTCCAATATCCCCTCGATTCGCTGAAAATCTGACGCATTCACCAGTTGGGTATTCACCGAGCAATAAAACTTAATCTTAGGCTCGGTGCCTGAAGGACGTGCGGATACAACCGAGCCATCCTCGGTTATAAATTGCAGTACATTTGAGCTAGGAAAATTCATACGTTCAACTGATTGATCCAATAGGTTTTTAGCCTCGCCACTTGTATAGTCTTTCACTTTTATCACTCTTGAACCGCCAAGATAAGAGGGATGAGATGTCCGAAATTTAGTCATCATAGCCTGAATTTCCTCGGCTCCTGCCTTTCCTTTTTTAGTTACAGAAATCAACCGTTCCTTATAAAAACCATGCTCCACATACAAATTTATTAGAGCCTCATACAAACTAGAGCCCTGGTCCTTATAATAAGCAACCATTTCAGCGATGATTACCGCCGAGACTACGGCATCCTTGTCGCGAACGTGATCGCCAACCAAATAGCCATAGCTTTCTTCCCCACCAACTATAAATTGCTCGTTACTTTCCAGTGACGTCATTAGCGAGCCAATAAACTTGAA
>DEBM01000051.1 GCA_002348545.1 Balneolaceae bacterium UBA2956 | reverse complement strand
TAAATAAAAGAAAGATTACTCAAAATTATCGCTAGAATGAAGGTGTTATTTGTAATAGGAACTCGCCCTGAAGCCATTAAACTGGCACCAGTTGTTTTGGAGTGCAAACAAAAAAAAGGTATTGAGGCTTTAGTGTGTTCTACAGGGCAGCATAAAGAATTGTTGGATAGCGCATTTGAGCAGTGGTGTTTAGTGCCTGATATCGAATTAGAGGTCATGCAAGCTGGGCAGGGACTCAATGAGCTTCTATCTAAACTATTAAGTCAATTGGATATGGTACTCAGCGATACCAAGCCCGACTGTGTGGTGGTTCAGGGAGATACTAGCAGTTGCTTAGCAGGGGCTTTAGCATCATTTCAGCGTGAAATTCCTGTGTATCATGTGGAGGCTGGACTTAGAACCTATGACAAATCAGCTCCTTTTCCTGAGGAGCTGAACAGGCAGATGGTTAGCCGAATTGCCCATGTTCATTTTGCCCCCACAGAAAAAAACAAGCAGGCCTTACTAAGGGAAGGTATTTCTGATAATGATATTTTAGTAACGGGTAATACGGTTATTGACGCATTGATTATGTGCCAAAATAAAATGACTCCTGAATCCAACCCTGAGATTCAGAAGCTGCAAGGTATTTATGACCCCCAAAAAAAACTGCTTCTAGTGACTGGGCATCGCAGAGAGAATATGGGAGCTGGCTTTTTGGAATTAATAGATGCTTTGCGCGAACTGGCTTCTGACCCGTCTCTACAAATTATTATTCCTCTCCATTTAAACCCCGCTGTACGGGAACCCATGATTCAAGCTTTGGGTAAAACAGAAGGAATTTATTTGATCGAAGCTCTAGGATATGAGGCCTTCATTTGGTTAATGTCGAAGTCATTTTTAATTATCAGCGATAGTGGTGGCGTGCAGGAGGAGGCGCCATCATTAAATAAACCGGTATTGGTACTTCGTGAGCAGACCGAACGAGAAGAGGTAGTGGAGGCAGGAACGGTGAGACTAATTGGTACTCGCAAAGAAGCAATCGTGCATGGGGTACAAGAGTTGATAGAAGACGAAGATAAATATATCAAGATGACACAAAAACCAAATCCTTATGGAGATGGGATGGCAGCGAAAAGAATAGTGGATTTTTTGGCATCTGTACAATGAACTATCATATTCTCCAAAAAGCTTAGTATATTAAAATTCATTAACATGGGCATTGCCGCTTAACTTTACAATCGCTGTTACGAAGTGAGTACGTCTAAAATCATGGATACTGAGGACCTAAATCGCACTTACTTGCGATTTGCTCATCAATTCTTAGAATCCTATGATAATCCTAAAAAGCTTGCCTTAGTGGGAATGCAAACTCGGGGTGTTTATATGGGGCATCGTGTTAGATCAGTAATGAAGAAAGAGTTGGGCTTTGATATTGATTTTGGAGTTTTAGATGTTACTTTTTATCGGGACGATTTTCGGTCTAAGCTTAAAATGCCTAATGTTAAGGTGACAGAGATCCCCTTTGATTTATATGAACGGGATATAATCTTGATAGATGATGTGCTTTTCACAGGTAGAACGGTTCGATCTGCACTAGATGCACTTATGGCATATGGCCGGCCGCGAAAAATTCAGTTTTGTTGTATGGTCGATCGAGGTCATCGTGAATTACCGATAGCGCCAGATTTTGTGGGTGTTCAAATTCCTACCTATGCTACGGAAGAAGTACGGGTTAGAGTAAAAGAATTAGATGGTGAAGATGCTGTATACTTGGTGGATGGAAATGATGCGTTGAGCGATACCCTCGTTTTAAAGGAGTAAAATTCAGTCTATGAGTAAGCCAAGTAACAATAAAAATTCAACCGCGATACCTAGCGGGTATGAATTTAGCCAAAAGCATTTATTAGGCTTAGCGAATTACAGCGCAAAAGACATTCAATATATATTGGACCAGGCGGTATCCTTTCGTGAAATTTTGAATCGCCCAGTACCAAAAGTACCTACCCTTCGAGATAAGACAATCGTGAATTTGTTCTATGAAAATTCTACCAGAACGCGATTATCTTTTGAGCTTGCACAGCGGAGAATGGGGGCTGATGTGGTCAATTTTGCATCAGGTATTTCTAGTACAAAAAAGGGAGAGTCGTTAAAAGATACGATCCGTAATATTTCTTCTATGAAGATTGATATGGTAGTGGTTCGGCATGAAAGTCCTGGCGTGGCTCATTTTCTAACCCAATGTGTAGATGCCGCTATTCTAAATGCTGGAGATGGAGCACATGAACACCCAACTCAAGCTTTGCTAGACATGTTTACTATTCAACAAGTGCATGGTTTTATTAAAGGTGCCAAAATTGCGATTGTGGGTGATATTACTCATAGCAGAGTAGTCCGGTCAAATATTATTGGATTAAAGAAACTGGGGGCAGAGGTGGTTTTATGTGGCCCAAAAACTTTGATACCTAAATTTATTAATCAAATGGGGGTCGACGTGTCTTACAATCTTGATGAATGTCTCCAATGGTGTGATATAGCTATGGCTTTGCGTATTCAACTTGAACGCCAAGATAGGGGGACAAAATTTTTCCCAAGTATGAGAGAGTATCATGAGAATTTTGGTATAAAACTTTCCCACTTAGATCGTTTTCCTGATTTTAAAATCATGCACCCGGGGCCGATTAATCGTGGCGTTGAAATGGAAAGCGAGGTAGCCGATCATGAACGAGCCATTATTCTTGATCAAGTGACCAATGGCGTTGCGGTTCGAATGGCGATACTATATTTGTTAAGTGGGGGCACAAGGATTTAAGCTTACATGGCCGTATTTTAATTGTCATTTGTTGACTTTTACAATGCGATAAAGTAGTTTATCATTCAATCTAAAGCTCAACAACTGTCTTTTATAGAAACAAAGCTACAACGAACACAAAATACGAGACAACCATCTACCACTTTGTGGTATAACAATCGATTAGATGCAGGAACTTTTTGTTGAGCAAAAATTAGACCCGGAGGTCGTATCCGACAGTAATACAGCGGAAACAAATTGGCCGTTAGTGACTGTTGCTATACCTCTTTATAATGAAGAAAAACATGTTGATCGTGTATTATCTACTTTTCTTCATTCGTCCTATCCTAACATAATGGAGGTTCTTATTGCCGATGGAGGCAGTGTAGACAAAACCCGTGAACTCATTCGTAAATGGGCTGAAAAAGACTCTCGTGTTGTTTTAATTGAAAACCCCAATAAATACCAGTCTTTTGGTTTAAATGAGATGATAAAAAAGGCCAAGGGAGATGTTTTTTTACGTGCGGATGGGCATTGCCTATATGCGAATGATTATGTTGAGGAGTGCATTAAGGCTTTAAAAATGGACGCGTCTAGGAATGTTGGAGGTGCTCAACGGTATTTGGCCCAGAATTCTGTTCAAACAGGTATTTCTCTTGCTGTTAAGAGTGTTTTGGGTAACGGTGGTGCGAAATACATGAAAGAGACCTATAATGGGTTTGCAGATACGGTATTCTTAGGTTGTTTTTGGACCCAAGATTTAAAGAAGCTGGGGGGCTTTAGTGAGATTAACATTACTAATCAAGACTCGGAGTTGAATTTACGACTACTCGAACAATATGGACCAAGTATTCGAGTTAGCGCCGATATTAAGTGTTGGTATTATCCTCGTTCTAGTTTTAAGGGGTTGATGATGCAATATTTTAGATATGGTCGAGGGCGTTTAATCACCTTATTACTACATCCATTTTCAAGTCCTTTGCGAAGTTTCCTTCCTACCATATTTATACTTAGTTATATTGGATATGTGATTGCTGATATATTGACAGTGCAAGCCATTTATGCGGTACCAGTTAGCTTATTTTTTCTTGGCCTTGTACTACTAGAGTCTACACGGGTTGCATGGGTACACAGGGCTGATTTTAGTAAAAACATTTGGAAATCGAATAAAAAGCAACCGAATGTGCTATCAAAAGTTTTTCATACGGCTTGCTCGCTGATTATTATGCAACTTGGGCATTCCTCAGGTTTTATTTTTCAGGTTTTTAAACGACTTTTTTCTACCAAGAATTCTTGGTAAGCATAGTACATGCCAAGGCGCATCGTACATATTTCATCCGTTCACCCATGGAAAGATCCTAGGATTTTCCTGAAGCAATGCAGTACTCTTGCCCAAAAAGGGTTTGACGTCCATTTGTTATCACCCGATTCCTTAGATGAGAGGCAAAATGGGGTTCAGTTACATCGTGTATGGGATTACGATCCCGCTAAACTGAAAAAAAGTATCTTGGCTAAGTTGTTCCGTCCAGCAAAGCTATTTAAGATGGCACGAAATTTAAGGCCGGATGTGATACATTTTCATGATCCAGAGCTTATTCCTTGGGCCCTAATTCACAGGATGTTGGGGTACACTACAGTTTATGATATTCATGAAGATAATAAAACGGTTATACGCCATAGAAATTATATTCCAACTCCATTTAAAGGGTTATTATCACTGTTAGTCGGCTGGATTGAGGGACTCGCACATTTAGTTATGCCTATTGTACTGGCCGAATCATATTATCAGCGACGGTTCCCGAAAGGTATTATTGTGGCCAACTACCAAAATATATCCGTGAAGCAGGAGGAAATTTCTTTGGAGCCTGGACCCGTCAACAATGAAGGTGAATCACATGTGCTTTACACTGGAAATATTGAGATAGAAAGAGGTGTGTCAAAATACATCGAGGGGATACGAGCCACTTCAAATGTGCATTTACATTTAATTGGACGCACTTATCAACAAACTTTCGATAAAACCGTAGATGCTCAAAAAGGCTTAGAAGATAGAATTCACTGGGAAGGGGTAGCTGCTTACGTGCCTTTCTCAAGGATTTTGGAGCGTTATGCCGAACGAAATTGGTTGGCGGGACTGGTCGTTTTCCCCTATAGCGACCATTACAAAGATACACATCCTACAAAATTTTTTGAATATATGGCGTTTGGTATACCCATTATCTATACCGATTTTTTTGAGTGGAAAAAATTATTGGATCCACTAGAAGTGGGCATTGCAGTAAACCCAGATAAACCAGAAGAATTGATATCGGCATTGAATCGTCTAAAAAAGGATAAAATTCTTTGGCAGACCTATGCTAAGAATGCTCTGCATCATTCTAAACAATTTTCGTGGGATCACGAAGTATCAAAATTAACTACTCTTTATAACAAGTTATAAGATCATTATGACGGAACATAAGACAATAGATTTATTAGATATCGTATTAGTATTGGTCCAAAAATGGACGAAAGTAATAGCTATAATAGGTCTTTTTACCCTATTGGGTTTAGCAGTTGCTCTTTTATGGCCTAAAAAATACAAAACCGATTTGACTTACATTATCAACTCAGGTAATTCTATCAATTTTTCTAGCGGGGGGTTGCTAAGTGGTCTCGCTAATTTATCGGTGAGTGGGGATAATGTTAGTTCCGATCAGACTTTAGTCTTATTACGCAGTAATCAGATCAAAGATAAAATGATTGAGGAGTTTGATTTGTTTGAGGTGTACTCTTCTGATGTTCTAGAGAACGTTCGGGAAAAACTTGATAATAATATCATGATTGAAGAAATGAGAGAAGGTGGAATTGGTTTTAATGCCATAATAGCCGTTTCATTCTCGGTAATAGATAAGTCTCCAGAACGTTCTTTTGAAATGACGAAGTATCTCTACAATTTATTGGACTCGGTGGCCTTATCTATCAATAAAAAGAATATTGAATCTAGCTATTTAATGCTAGAAAACCGGCTGAATCAAAATATGTTGGAAATGGAACAAGCCGAAGATTCTATGATTGCATTTCAGGAAGCAAATGGAATACTGCAAGTGGAAGAACAGGCTCGGGCTATGGTTGAAAATATTGCTGAAATAAAATCCGCAATGGTTCAGAAAGAAATTGAGAAGTCTCTATTTAAACAGACTTTAGGAGTAGAAAGTTCTCGATATAAAACAGCGCAAGTTGCCTATGAAGAGCTTACTAGTTTGTATGCCGGTTATCTAAACAAGGAGAGCAGTTTAGAGTCACAAGGCGATATTTTTAAGTCGGTGAGCGAAATGCCTCCGTTATTTGCCGATTATTACCGCTTATTTCGGGAGGTGGAAATACAACAGGAAATTTATAAGGTATTATACCCACAGTACGAGCAACAAAAGCTCAATTTCAATGAAATAAACTCGGGCTTATCGTTAATTGATGAGCCAACACTTCCAACTTATAAATTTTATCCAAAGCGGGCATTTATAGTAATTGCCTTTTTCCTTTTGGGATGTATTGTATTAATATTTCGGTTATGGTACGAGCATTGGATTACTCATATTCGGCAGAAACAGCCAGATTTGTATGAAAAATTACTAACTCTTCCATTTGTTAAGGGTTAGGTATTGATTTATCGAAGAATATACAGTCTGTTATTTGTAGCGCCATTAATTGCAGGAGCTTACGCTTCGGGTTTGTTCTATATTGCGGAACAAAGTGTTATACCGATTACCCTATTTCAATTAGCACTTATCGGTTCATTAGGCGGCTTTATACTCCTTAAGTTTTTGACTGTTGATTCAACTTTTGAATTGTACGGGATGGAGAAGTGGTATGCTTTATTTTTGGGACTCATTTTTTTCTCTTGTATTTATACACCCGAACGCCAACAAGCGGTTTTTTATGCTATCCGTTTTTCGGTTTTGTTAGGGATGACCTATTTGATTTATAACATTATTCAAAAAACTGAGCATCTTCAAATAGGGGTCTATGCCTTTATTGGTAGTGGGGTCGTAGTGGCGCTGATCAATTTGTACCAAATATATGCGAATCCTGAAATTTTAGCCTTTAATTACTTAAAGCAAGGGATGCAAATTATCCGTTCCACGGGGACTGAAAATGATCCTAATGTATTTGCAAGTAATTTTTTTACTCCTATACTTATCTGTGTAGCTTGGATGGGGACTACAACTAAGAAGTGGTTTCGTTTGGTATTGTTCGGACTTATAGGAATAATGCTAGCATCTGTATTACTTAGCTATTCAAGATCCGCTTGGATTTCATTGTTTGTTGGTATACTAACTATACAATTAATCCAGAGAAAGAATCCAATACTGCTCTACTGTGCAATTGCATTCTTCATCGTTTTTTTGGTCAGCCCAACGTTTCAGAATTTGGTTTTATCTTTGTGGGATCGTATTGTTGGATTATTTTTGGGTGGGGGAGATGATTCTACCAAGTTTAGAGTAGTCTTAGCGATGGGAGCTTTAACTATGATTGCAGATAGTTATCTTCTTGGTGTAGGGTTCCAAGGTTTTTCAACTTACTTTCAATATTTATATCCTCCCCAGAAAACTCAATGGATTTTTGAGCCACACAATGACTTTTACATGGTCTTTGCTGAACTAGGCTTGCTAGGATTTTTATTGTTCGTTGTAATTATGTATCTAATATTTAGACAGGCCTTACAGAGTATGCGATGGTTTAGAGGTATTCGTGAATATGCTTGGATTCAGGCGGTAGGACTAGGATTTTTGGCTAGTTTTATATCTTATATGATATTTGCTCAATTTATAAGTGGGTTAATGTTAAATAGCCTTTTTATGATTTTAGTCGCGTTAATTTTTAGCCTGTCTAAATTCACTGACCAGTCGCGAATATAGCAATTGTAGTTTTTCCGTTAGTACATTTAGATCATACGAATTCACTATCCTTCTTCTAATAGTATCTTTTTTATATGTATCTAAGCGGCTATATACATGTAGAATTGCCTGAGCTAATGCTTCAGAGTTTCCAGGCTTGACTAGCTTTCCTGTGTGATGTGTTCGTACTACTAGGTCATTTCCCCCAACTTTTGTGGCAACAATGGGAAGACCACACGAACTAGCTTCTAAAAGGGAAACATTGAAGCCTTCACTACGACTCGGAAGAATAAAAAAGTCGGCTGCTTGGTAGAATCCTTTAAGATCATCTGGTGAAACGGGTTCATGCAGGATGATGGGTATAGAAGGGTCTGCGTCTAATTTTTTTTGTATTGAATCTAAGTATTTTCCAGCTTCTTTTATCCCTATAACATGAACCAAAAGCGGTTGACCCTTATTGTTCTCCTTAAAGTCATTATTTTTTTGTAGGTGTTTAAGCGCATCCACCAGTATATCAATACCTTTTTCATGCCGAATGTTAGCCACACATAACGCGTGATTTTGTTGTTCTTTCCACTCTAGTCGTTCCATAGCGCGCAGACTTTCAAAAGCAGAGGGAACTGTATAGATTTGAGTATCAATGAAGTTATATATCACTTCAATCTTGCTTTCAAGCTCCGGTAGTTCTTCTAGAATATCATTCTTTAATTTAGGACCAGAACATAAAATGTAATCTACTTGCTTAAGTGCGTCGAAAAGTAAAGGCTTAAGATCCGTATAGCTTAAACTTTTATACCAGTCGCTACCATGCACTGTAAGTACAATTGGATAATCCAGTTTTTTTAGTTCAGGTATGGCCAAACCATTTGGATAGAGCCAATGTATGTGTAATAAATCAGGTTTTTCCAGGGCTAACTTCCTGATTAGTGCGTTGGATATATTTCTTTGTATAAATAAAGGTTTGCTACGATTTGGAAGGGATGTATACAGTACACGCTCATCAGTGGGGGCTACTTGATGCAGGGGAGATTGATTCGTTTTCCATCTCTGAGTCCCAGGAACAGCACGGGGAGTAGGTACGATTAGCCTCAGCTTCATATCCGGTATAGCTCGTATCGCTTTGTATTGATCATACATAAATTTCCCTCTGTGCGGGTCATGTTCTGAGGGAAATAGATGCGTTATTAACCCTATTTTTAGCATCTTTTCAGTTTTATTTATACTTATAATTTTTTGGACGATTAGTTTAATCGTCTTACCGCCACATAAGCCGTAATTATACTAGTAAGTGCCCCTACACCACTCATGATTAATTGGACTCTTCGATTCTTTAGTGTTTCTATATTTATTTCATTTTGTAACCCTGAACGCGCATCCTGTAAAGGAATGCGGTCAACAAAAATAATATCACCGGATTCAAGAGTTGTTTTGTCAGGATAATACCAACTCCTACTACCGGCTTTTATAATGAAAATACGCTCTTTATCGGCAGCAATGGTCATACCGTTTGCTCTTTCAATGTATCCACTTACATTTTGATCTGTTTTATAAGTGTAAAAACCAGGATTATTTATCTGACCCATGATCCGAATACTTTGATCATCTTTAGGGACATAGATACGGTCTCCGTCTTGAAGAGAAATCTCCGTCATTATTTGCTCATTGGTCAAATCAATTGCCATACGATTGGCGGATAGAATCTCTTCTAATTCTAGATAGTCAAAACCTTCTAAGAATTGATCATAGCTTTTACTGAGCAGTGTCATGTTAATATCTGTTACCGAAGAAACTCCTCTTTGATTGACAGATTCTCGAATGAGATAGGCCGCTGAAGCAAGAGCATTATTTTCTAAACCTCCCGCTGTCCTAAGTAGTTCAGATAGACTTGTTTTCCCATTTTCAATGGAGTAGATCCCTGGAATAGCAACCATGCCCTCGATTTGTACATTTCCTTTATTTCGGTCTGTTTTTTTGTAAGGGATGATTAATTGATCCCCACTTATGAGCTTATCTGTAAGATTAGTTGAGCTTAAGGAAATTTTTTCACGGATTTTTTCGCCATTTTGTTCATATACTCGAATAAGTTGAGAAGAATCGGCCTGAGGATGGTATCCACCTGCTATAAGTAATAATTTTTCAAAGGTATCATCGCTGCGATAGCTTCCAGAAAATGGGGTATTCACAGCTCCTGAAATACTAATTGTTGGGCGATCGAAGGAATGGTCGATAAAAGTGACTTGATCGCCATCGGTTATATAGGGTGCAAAACTCTGCTGGCCAGAATTAAAATAAGCATGTAAATCGATGTAGTGAATAGAACCATCTTTTGAGCTGACCTTGATATATCGCATATCGTACTTTTGAGCTAACTGCCTAAATCGTGAGTCTGCAATCTCACCCTCCTCGCTTTGAGTGGCCGAAAGCCGGTCAAAATTAATACCAGAAATGGTTTGCCGGGTTGATATGATTTGTTGACTGTTCTCCACATTAACTAGGGGCGAAATAATATCTTCTCCTATTTGGAATCCGGAAATCAGGGCATCATATCGTGTGCCAGCAGGAACTACATAGCGACCTGGATTGGGTATATTTCCTCCTACGTGAATATTGACTGGTCTTGGTCGATCGAGGGTTAAAAAAACTTCGGTGTCTAATACATAAGTAGAAAAATGTTTTTTGACCTTAGCTTCGGCCTCAGAAAATGTGAGGTCTTTCAGGTTAATTTTACCAGCTATAGGAATTACAATATCACCTAAAGCATTGACTAATACTGCTCGATAGCTGAATTCAGTTAGTCCAATCCCCTGTAAACTAATAACATCATATGGCCCTAATTCATAGGTGTTGGGGTCAATAAAATTATCAAGGGGAGTGGCATTCACCGCTAATTGTAGCCCGGCTTCATCTACATAGTATTTATTTGCGTACTCACTTCCGTAATTTATGCGATTTTGTTCACTATTATTTTGAGCATATGCAAAATTCGAAGAGAAAATATAAACCAAGACGCACACTAAGAACAACTGCCAAAAAAATAAGAGCTTTGAAAAGTGAGTGAGAAATAAATGCATAAAAAATTTTAACAGTAAAAGTTATTTATAATATACGATTTAGATGGATGTACGTACAATTAAAATCGCGAAAATATAATACCAATAATAACCAAGGTGCTGCCAGAATATTGTTGTAGGGTTAAGGCCTCTTGTAACAATACAACCCCAAATACTAAACCAAGTACAGGAACTAAATTTTGGTAAGCGGCTGTACGTACAGCCCCAATCTTAGATACACTATCATTCCAAATTAAGTAAGCCAAACCGATGGAAAGTAATCCGCTAAAAAAGAGCCCTCCCCAACCTTTAAGTGAAATGCCTGCCCAATTAACTTGTGTCAAGCTAGGTATTCCAATAATTAGTAAAAAAATCATCCCGATCAGAGACATAACACCTGTGAATTGTGTGCTGGGGTACTTCTTAAGATAACGCTTAGCCATAATAGTGTAGACGCCCCAGGAAAGAGCTGCACATAAGATGATCAAGTCACCTAAAAAAGTCTTTGAGGCGATTGAAATACCTGTTTTTGATCCTGTTACAATGAGTACAATACCAGTGAAAGCTAGCCCAATTCCAATAGCCTTATAGCGAGTTAATTTTTCGTCAGTAAATAAGTGAGATAGTAGGGCTACCCAAACTGGAATAGTGCCTAGAATAACTGCAGAATTAGCAGAATAGGTGTAATCGACACCAATTATAAAGAATAGTTGATATAACACATTGCCAACTAAGGCGATGCCAACTAGAGGCCAAAAATCCTCTCGGTCAACTTTTAAGGGATACCCCCTAGCTCGTGCAGTGTACGCAAGTAAGCCTGCAGCCAATATATAACGCAAGGCGTTAAAACTTAGTGCATCGATTTCTTGAAGACTTACCTTGACTACGCTGAAATTCAATGCCCATATGATAGCGACAAAAATGAGTAGGATATCAGGGATATATTTTTTCAATATCATAGTTAGCTTAGCCAAATAGTTAATTTGGGGTAGATCTTTTAGCTTTTTTGCTTAGCTTGATGGTTACTTTCATGACGAAATAAAATCATATTATAAACTAATTAAATAAAGAATGTTAAATTTCTGCTATTAATTGTTGAGTTCAAAAAAAACTTGAAATTATAATTTGACCCGCCTCAGAAAGTTCGTATATTTTGAATCTAGGTCATTTATTGACTTGCGTTCACTTTTTGGTTAAGTACTAATGTTAAATCTTTGTATCACTAAAAATTAATAGATACATGGGTTATAGATCAGTTAATTGTTTTTACCTATCATATTTTGTGAAGCCGGAAGATAATATACCAACACATTTAAAATCCTGTCTTATTGCTAATCTTCCTTATGGGCATTACAGAACGTAGAATTCGAGAGAAAGAGCGAAAGCGAAGTAATATGCTAGATGCAGCTGAATTTATTCTTTTAGAAAAGGGTTTAGATCATTTAAGTATGGAAAACGTTGCACAGAAAGCAGAGGTGAGTAAAGGGTCACTTTATCAGTACTTTCAAAATAAGAACGATTTAGTATTAGGCATCTGTTATCGTGCAACTCATCTGCTTAATGAATCATTCAAGGAAGTACTCGAATCAAAACGAAAAGGGCTAATGTTAGTTCGAGAATTGGTGGAGCGATATTTAAACTATGTGAAAGATCATCCTCAGTATTACAGTTCTATGAAATTTTTTGATAATCTTAATTCTTCTGGGATAGATAGTAAAAGCGATTATTTAGAACTTTGTACTAAAAATAGACAAGAGGGTTTTCGGTTAATGGCTGAGGCTATCCAAAGAGGGATTGACGACGGTTCAATAAAAAATGATTTCCCTGCCGAACAACTTGCTCTTTTATTTTGGTCAACCTCACATGGTATAGTGACAATTAGTTATATGCATCAAAACTATGAACACTTTAGACTTTTAGAACATGTAGGTATGCAAGAGAATCAACTTTTTAATGCTTATATGCACATACTCGGATGTGGCATAGCTGCAAATTCCTAAAGAATGTATAAATCTGCTAAAATTTACTAATAGGATAATAGATTTTTTTTCATGAATCCAATTAAACGAATATTAATGTCAACAACGACTCCGATAATCTCAAATTTTACTTTTTTAAGTTTATTCCTACTTTTAGGAACTATTTTTAGCAATACGGTTCATGCACAGACTGATACTCTATCCGTTTACAAACATTTCAGCGATACAGAGTGGGATTTAGAAGATATATTGACGATAGCTTTAGCCAATAATCCAGGTTTACGCCGTGCAGTCTTATCCGTTGAAGATGCAGAGCGGTTGGTGTTTATTGCTTACTCTAATGTGTTACCTGATATCTCAACGTCCATGAATTATACGCGAAATGTGGAGACACCCGTTAATTTTATCCCTGAATCGGTATTTGATCCAAATGGTGACCCTAATAAATTGGTACCTATCGCATTTGGAACAGATAACAATTGGCAAGGTGGTTTCACAGTAGAACAAAATATATTTGAAGGTCCAGCATTGGTAGGGGTTAGTACAGCGACTATTTTTAGAACAGTTCAAACTGAAAATTATAGAGCTACAGCGCAAAATGTAGTCACTCAGGCTCGACAAGCATACTACCGAGTACTCATAAAGCAAGAGGTTGCACGTTTGCAAGCTGCTCAAATTGGTCGTCTAGAAGAAAATTTATCTCAAAATAAAAAAAGAGCCGAGTTGGGTTTTTTGGATGACTATGATGTTATGCGGCTAGACGTTCAACTAAGTAATTTACGGCCATCTCTAATCCAAGCAGAGTATGATATTGCGGAAGCTAAGCGTGAATTAGCATTGATAATAGGGATTCCTGTTCAATTAGAATACGGGTTAAAGGGCGACTTAAACCAGTTTGATATTTATGGCGAGCAAGCATTTAGTCCAGAGAATTCGGGGATTAAAAAAGTTGATCGAATGACCCAATTGCCAAGCCAACAAGTTGGTTATAGCCTAGATCTTAGCCAACAAAGAGGTGATTTACGGCTGTTACAAGCTTCTTTAAATTTAAAAGATAAAGAAATTCAAGCAGAGAAAGCTCGTTTACTTCCAGTTATTTCCGCAAACTACAATTTACAATGGTCTGCAGCAGAACCAGGTTCACCTACTTTTTTTGAGAATAGCGCACGTTTTCAAACCATTGGTTTGCGTGTAAGTATGCCATTATTTTCCGGTTGGGAGCGAATATCCAATCTACAGCGGGTACAAATTTCAAAAAAGGATTTATTGCTCCAGCAGCTACAGACTCAGGAGAATGCCTCACACCAAGTACAGTCTGCCATAGAACAAATCTATGAGTCTTTTCAAATAGCCAAGGCTAGAAAGGAAGCTATTGAGCAAGCTATTGAGGGCTACAACAGAACTCAAATTCGACTAGATAATGGTCTAGGATCGACGCTCGAACTGACTGAAGCATTATTGCAAGTACGGGAAGCTGAACTAAATTACGCCCAGACCGTGTTTAATTATTTATTAGCAAAAGCTAGCTATGATCTAGCTATCGGTAGAGTACCTCTTATTGATTAATATTTTATAGACACTTCGAACCCAATAATATGTGTGCTAGCCAAATATATTTTCAAGATATTATGATAAAGCACTTAAAAAATTCCAGTAACACAATCACTGCTTAATAACTCATGAACTCATCTTTCAGAAACCCAATTAAGAATGTATTTCAAAGTCCAAGCTCATTTGCTCGGTGGAGTATGCTATTTGTAGTATTAGTATTCTCTTTAACTCTCTACAATTGCTCCTCCAACGAAATGGAAAGTTCCGAACCAGAAGAGCTGATTAAAATGGTGAATGTTGAAACCGAAGTACTCTTTTTAGAGCCATTTAATAGCTTTTTGCGTTTAGTTGGTACGGTCGAAACCTCAGACGATGTGCAACTATCTGCTGAAGTAAGTGGAAAAGTATCTATGCATGTCGTAAGTGAAGGACAGCAAGTGCAAAAAGGTCAAACTATATTACGAATTGATGACGCAAAATTAAGCCAAGAGGTTGCCCGTTTAAAGGCAATGGTAGCACAATCTGAAACAACATGGAAGCGGGTTCAAACACTTTATGAAGAAGAAAATATAGGGTCTGAAATTGATTATTTGAACGCTAAATATGCATATGATCAAAATAAATCAGCTCTTTCCTCATTGGCAGTGGATCTCGAGAATACGGAAATAATCGCCCCTTTTACTGGAGTCGTAGAGACAATTTTTGTGGAAGAGGGTGAAATGGTTGCACCAGGAATGCCTGCTATAAGATTAATTGGTGCCGATCAATTTGTTATTTCTGCAGGGGTACCAGCTCGGTATGCCAATGTAGTTGAGTTAGGCGATCGGGTCGATGTATGGTTTGATACACAAGTACAAGATACTTTAGCAGGAAATATTGTATACGTGGCAAATAGTATCGATCCATCGAATCGAACCTTTAAAATAGATATCCGACTTCCTAGTGGAAAAACTTATTATAAGGTTGATATGATTGCCAATTTACGACTTAATACACTAAGCTTGAATCAGGTGGTAGTAGTTAGTGAAGAATTTGTCTACTCAAAGGGAGATGGGTATGTGATGTATGTCAAGGGGACTAACTCAGAGGGGAAAGACATTGCACTTGAACGAACAGTGGAACTAGGGCCATCCTTCAAAACCGAAGTTGTAATTAATCGAGGTTTGGTGCCGGGAGATGAAATCATTACCATAGGCTCGGCATTTTTGAACGATCGAGTTCGAATTAATGTGGTTAATTCAATCGGCCCTGTACTTGCACTCGACTAATACAAATTATTCATGTAAGGATTATGTCTACAACAAATACAAAAAATAGGAAAGAATTTTGGCTCTCTACCTTTGCTATAAATAACAGAATTAGTGTTTTAGTTTTAGTGGCATTAGTCGCCATTATGGGAATATTATCTTACCTCACTATTCCAAAAGAGTCATTTCCAAATATTACTGTACCTAATATTTTTGTGGTTACTTTGTATCCAGGTGTATCACCCGAGGACATGGAAAGTTTGATTACCCGAAAATTAGAGGACGAACTTGGGAATATTTCTGAAATCAAAAAAATGACCTCCACATCGACCGAAGGTTATTCTAGTGTTGTTTTAGAGTTCGATACGGGCATTGATATCGAAGAAGCCCTTGAAAAAGTCCGTGAGAAAGTAGATTTAGCAAAGGTGGAGCTTCCAGAAGATGCCGAAGAACCGTTGGTACAAGAAGTTAATTTGAGTGAGTTTCCTATCATGCAAATAAATTTATCGGGAGATTATGACTTAGAAATCCTAAAGAATATAGCTGAGAACATACAGGATAAAATAGAAGCAATTCCTACGGTCTTGGGAGTAGATCTAACAGGAGGCTTGGAACGGGAAGTACAGGTTGATGTAGACTTGGCCAAATTAAAATACTACAATCTTAGCTTTAGCGATATAATTGGTGCAATTAGTGCTGAAAATGTCACTATTCCGGGTGGAGACATATCGGTTGGAACTAAGAGCTTTTTGTTGCGTGTACCAGGCCAATATCAAGAGACTGCTCCGATAGAAGACGTAGTGTTAAAAGTGAATGGGAATAAACCAATTTATCTCCGAGATATTGCTAAGGTAACCTTTGGTTTTAAGGAGAGAGAAACATACTCAACTTTAGATGAGTCTCCTGTGATTACGCTAGGAGTGAAAAAACGTACAGGTGAAAACATACTTGAGACTTATGATATGGTGAGTGCTATTTTAGATGAGGCGCTACCAACCTTGCCTCCTACAACCACCTATAAAATTACAAACGACCAAAGTAAAGATGTAAAGAATATGGTGAGTAGTTTGGAGAATAATATTATTTCTGGACTTATATTGGTTATAGGAGTATTGTTATTTTTCTTAGGTGTGCGAAACGCATCTTTTGTGGGTATATCCATTCCTCTTTCCATGTTCCTGTCGTTCATCATATTAAGTGCACTTGGCATAACCATGAACATGATCGTTTTGTTTTCATTAATATTAGCTCTAGGAATGTTGGTGGATAATGCTATCGTTGTGGTGGAAAATATATTTAGATATCTCGAAGAAGGATACGATAATTTTGAATCGGCAAAAAAAGGCACGGGAGAGGTTGCGGGGCCAATTATTGCGGGAACCAGCACTACTTTGGCGGCTTTTTTCCCAATGATTTTTTGGCCTGGTATAGTTGGTGAGTTCATGGGATACTTACCAAAAACACTAATCATTACTTTAAGTAGCTCTTTATTTGTTGGACTAATTATTAACCCAGTTATTTGTGCATTATTTATGACTATCGATGGTGATACAAACAAAGCGCAATTGACCAAACGGGGTAAAAAGATATTATATGGTATACTTGCTTTAGTTTTATTTATACTCATAACAACCAGTTTTGTTACATGGACCATGCTTATTGTATTGGGGGTTCTTTTATGGTTATTAAATAAATATGTATTGGCTCCGACTGGAAAATGGTGGCAAGCTGAAGGGCTCAATGTGTTCATTAATACCTATGAAAGTTCTTTGATTTGGTCATTAAATAACCGTTTAAAAACAGTAGGTATTGCCTTTTTTGTTCTTCTTATGAGTTTTGTTGTGTTGGGAGTCTTCAATCCTGGGACTGAATTTTTCCCTGAGGATATACCTCCGCGAGATGTCTATGTTCAAATTGAAACGCCAGTTGGTTCTGATGTAGAGTTTACCCGTTCTGTGGTTGATAAGGTAGCAGAAAGAGTAAAAAACATACCACAGGCAAGTGATATAAATACTATACTTTCGGTTTCAGGTGCTGCCATATCAAGTGACCCCGCTGGTGGAGGAGGTAATTCAACTCACAAAGGTACAGTAGCTATTAATTTTATAGACTATGAACTTCGTGAAGGTGATATTTTTGAGGCAATGGAATATATTCGAAATGATCTTAGCGGAGTTATTGCGGGTGCTAATATTACCATTGAAAAACCACAGGATGGACCCCCAACAGGTCCTCCCATTAATTTGGAGATTTCTGGTCCTGACATGGTTGAGCTGACAAGAATATCGAATGACGTTCTTAGTACTTTGGAGGCTGACTCTATCTTTGCTAAGATAGATGGTCTAGAAACAGATTTGCCTGATTCAAGACCGGAGATAAGGGTGGAAGTTGATCGTGAAAAAGCAGGACTCTATGAGCTGAATACTAATATAATTGGTACGACCATTCGGCAAGCCATTAATGGAGTGGAAGCTTCTAAGTTTAGAGATGGCAAAGAGGAGTACGAAATAGTTGTTCGTTTGGCAAAAGAATATCGTGACGATTTAAGCACACTATCAGATCTTACAGTATTTCATGAAGGGGTACAAATTCCCTTATCGGAAGTGGCTTTTTGGGAAATTAGCGATGGATTTGGTGGCATACGGCACAAAGAATCCGAGAGAGTTATCACGGTAAGTGCAGATGTTCGTTCTGGTTATCAATCCAACGCAGTATTAGCAGAAGCTCAGCAGGTGTTATCCATATATTTAAATGGTTTACCTCCAGGATATAGTTATGAATGGACTGGGCAGCAACAAGAACAGGACGAATCATTCGCCTTTTTAGGTAGAGCCTTTTTGATTGCGGTATTCTTAATATCCTTCATTTTGGTCTCTCAGTTTAATTCTATTGTAAAACCAATTATAATTTTGAGCTCGGTCGTGATGTCCACGGCAGGTGTATTTTATGGATTGGTAACTTTTCAAATGGCCTTTGGACTAATGGCCTTTTTGGGGCTGATATCTCTAGCTGGTGTGGTTGTAAATAATGCTATTGTGTTAATTGATTATGTGGATATTTTGAGAGATCGAGACGGATTTGATTTACGCTCAGCCTTGGTGCAGGCGGGTAAGGTGCGTTTTCGCCCTGTAATACTCACCGCTATTACCACTACCCTAGGCCTAGTACCATTAGCTATAGGGTTTAATTTTGATTTCATCACATTGGTTAATAACCCATTAGAGTTCTTTACTCATTTAGGAGAGTATATTTATTGGGGAGGTGAGCAAGCGGCTTGGTGGGGCCCTATGGCCATCGCAGTAATAGTAGGATTGTTATTCTCTACTTTCTTAACTCTTATACTAGTACCAGTGTTATACAGTGTAATTGAAAGGGGTAAACACTCTATGCAGCATTTATTTTTTGGTCAAAGTAAGAGCTTGCCTACCATAAAATAAAATACTAGTTATATGATTCAACGTATTCAAACTGTATACTTAGCCTTAAGTATTGTACTTAACGGAGCTATGTTTGCAACTGCTTTATTTAAAAGAACAGTAGAAGGCCCTCAGCATTGGATATCGATATGGATTACTGTTGTTGCTCTGCTTTCTATCGTTGTTAGTTTCTGGGCCATTTTCCAGTATTCGAATCGGATACAACAGATAAAAATTATTCGGATAGCCCAATTGTTTCAAGTTATGTTATTGGGTGGATCTTTTGGGATCCTATTTTCTCTTGGAGGTATCGGCACTTATTTGTGGGATGAAGCAATAGGTATCGTCCTAATTATCGCCGCTTTTATGGCACAGTATTTAGCTGTACGGGGCATTCGCAAAGATCAAGAACTTATTAAATCAATGGAGCGGCTGCGTTAATTTAAATTGTAATGCAGTCAAAATAAATGCCAAGCAGCAACATCACACAAGAGATCCCCATGTGGAGAGTTTTTTTGATCATGGGAGTAGGCCTATCAGCAATAGGCTTTTCTCCTGTATTGGTTCGATTTGCATCGGATAGTTCTCCTTTTTTGTTAGCGGTCGTACGAACCCTGACTTCTTTTATCGTACTGTTGCCGGTCTTTTTTTTGTATAGGAGAAATAAAACAAAAGGCGCTATTGAGTCTTTAAAAGTGCCAAAGAGGGTAAATCAGAAACAATTTTGGTGGATGGCTCTTGCTGGTATTAGTCTCGGCCTTCATTTGATTGCATGGATAACCTCTATCTATTTTACTTCCATAGCATCAGCCTCTGTTTTAGTCACTATTCACCCAATACTTATAATTTTAGTAGAGCGAATAGCGTTTAGATATCGGTTTCAGTGGACTATTTGGGTAGGTGTATTTATAGCATTCATAGGGTCAATAATCTTGGGTCTTAGTGATCAGGCTGCCGAAGGTATGTACCCTAATCCTATATTAGGTAATGCCTTAGCAGTGTTAGCAGCGATTATATTTGCCGTGTACTTTTTAGTAGGTAATCGTATCAGACAAGAAAGTAGCTGGATAGAATATGTTGTTCCTGTCTATGGATGGGCTGCCGCTGCTGCATTAGTTGTTTTATTTGCTTTATATGGTGTCGCGCATTGGGGGGTATTAAATGCATACGACTCGATACTCTTGAAAGGAATAATTAGGCCAGTTAACGGGGAAAGTTTATCTTTAGTAGAGCTCCTAAGCCCATCGTTACTTTGGGTGGGCGTGGCATTAGCCTTGGGTCCTCAAATCATAGGTCACGGTAGTCTAAATTATGTGGTTAAATTTGTTTCACCTACCTTATTATCGACCCTCATTCTTTTTGAGCCTGTATTATCATCGATTATCGCATTTTTTCTTTTTGGAGAAGTACCCCTATTATGGTCTTTAGTTGGGATGGGGGTTATATTTCTAGGGATACTCTTAACTTGGGCCAAAAAATCCTGATGAGTTGATTTTAAAAGAGTCTTGAAGCCATTACTTTGCAGCAGGGAGCGTCATTCAAAAATATTCTGTATATTTAAATAGAGCCTAAAAAGCAAAGTAACGATATATCTCTTGCTAAGGCTAAATAGAATGTCATCTATTCTTACCATATCAAAACGCTATAAACAAATCCTATTCTTGGGTTTAGTCTCATTTTTGTTATTCTCTTGTAGTGGCAAGCTGGAAGAGGGTGTCATAATAAAAACTACGTCTAGTGAGTTCTCAGCTCCAGTAACTAGAGATTTTGATCAAATAAGAGAAAATGGCGTTCTAAGGGTGATAACTCGATATAGTTCGCGGAGTTACTTTTTAGATCATGGTATTCAGGCTGGTTTTGAGTATGAGTTTATTCAGGCTTTTGCCAACTTGCATGGCCTTAGCGTTGAAATAGTAATACCCGTGCCAGGACAATCTCCAATACAGTTGTTGAACGACGGGAAGGGAGACATCATTGCGGATAATCTAATAATTAATGAAGAAAGCTCAGAATGGGTCCATTTTTCACGATCATACGATAAAGTTAATCAGGTAGCTGTCGTATCATCGGATTTAGGATATACGCCCTATCAAGTTAATGAGCTGGAAGGCATTCCAATTACGATCTCAAAAAATAGTATCCATTTTTCAGTATTAAATCGCTTAATGGATGCGGGTTGGAAGTTAGAAATCAATGTTATAGAAGAAGAAAGATCCACTGAAAGCTTACTTATGGATTTAGCTCGGGGTGAAATTCTAGCCACTGTTGCGGATGACCAAATTTTACAGGCGTCTAAAAAGTATATGCGAGGCCTAGTCGAAGGGCCTGTTCTCGCGCGTAATGATGAAGTTGCATGGGCAGTACGTTCAAATGCTCCTATATTAAAAAATCAAGTAAATACTTTTTTATCCCAACATATGTGGGTAGATGAAGATGGGACTCCAAAACGAAGTGAGTTTCTTAATGTACTTCGGAAAAAATATTTTGAGGGTAGTCGTCAAGTTGCCGATTACTTTAATCCCATTGGAGATCAACAAACAATAGGGGCATTATCTCCATATGACAGTTTAATGCAACAAGTAGCGGTAGAATTTGGATTGGATTGGGTAATGCTTACTGCGATAGCAGCACAAGAGTCAAAATTCGATCCAACAGTAGTTAGTTGGGCTGGGGCGGTTGGTATTATGCAGGTTATTCCCAAATATTCAGAACTAACAGCAGACTCACTACTTATTCCTGAGATAAATATTCGAGAGGGAGCCCGTATTTTATCTAAGCATATTCAGCATTATTCTTATATGGACTCGCTGGAGAGCTGGTCGTTTGCTTTAGCTACTTACAATGCTGGGGCTGGACATTTAGCTGATGCTCGAAGAATTACTATGGATCATAATAAAGATCCTAATAAATGGGTGAATGTATCGCAGTCCTTGTTAAAGAAGATGGAGCCAAAGTATTACGAATTTACTCGCTACGGGTACGCCCGAGGGATTGAAACAGTGCAATACGTTCAAAACATTTTAAATAGGTACAATACCTATAAAGCAATTATTGTATTAAGTCAGGAGTCTAGGTCGGAAACCAAGGATATTTTAGGGTTTAGTAACTTAAAAATTTCAGGTTAAATACCTATTATTTCAAGTATCGTAATATTCTCATCTTGGCGTTTAGTAATCGTAAATGGTTTCATCATAACTAAAGTGTCAGCATGTTAAGAACGATATGATATTCTGAAAAGTTAATACGTTATAAAAAATAATATAGATAAGTTGATACAAAAAAATAGGGCATCACATCATTCCGATGTAATGCCCTGACTATTCATCAAGAGAGACGCTACTTGAGCGTTACTTCAATTAACTAATTGCTTGCGAGATAAGCAACTAAAATATTTTTTGCCATAGTGATCAAATATTCTAATGTATTGGATACAATCAAATAGTCGTTAAGCTATGCTATTCAAATTTTAGCTTCTAGTAGTTACCCAGAAGTTAAGACCCATTTCAGTGCCAAAGTTTTCGGCATCTTGCATTGTTGGGAAATAACCAACTCGAACCCGAAACCATACATCGCCTGTTGTCTCATCACCGGTCTGATCAACATATGCAGCTGTAACTCTTCTTGCCCATCTAGCAGCAATTTGGTTTGCTTTTGTTTCTGAACGCCATGAACCAATTTGAATAGTATAAAGACCAGCTTCATCAAATGTATAGGACGTTTTTGCGACTTCTTCAGCCAATCGGGCCGCTTCTACAGCAGCTAAACTATCTTCCACGGCTTGCATCCGTGCTTCTAGTGCAGCTTGTTCAGCGACACGAAGAGAATCTATTCGTGCCTGTTCTCTTGCCATACGATCTGCTTCAGATTCACCGCAAGAAAACCCGATGATGGTAAATGCCATTAAGAACAATAATAAAGGTGCTTTTTTCATGAGTGTACTAATTTATTAGAGGTGTTATTCGCTATTATATTAATAACGTAATTTTGTTATTCTTTAGTAAGTTTAGTCTATAAATTAAAAAAAGAAGTTCTGTATTCTAAATGTTAATATAATTCCTTTTATTTAGCGCTGTATTAACCATAATAAAATATACATATATGAGCGGATTTGCGACCATTGATATTATTGTTTTTGTCGCCTACATCATGATGATAGTAGGGATTGGGTTGTGGGTTTCACGAGACAAAGATGGACACCAAAAAAATGCAGAGGACTATTTTTTAGCCGGTAAATCGCTACCATGGTGGGCGATAGGGGCGTCTCTTATCGCTGCAAATATCTCGGCGGAACAAATTATTGGAATGTCTGGATCAGGCTTTGCGGTGGGTCTAGCCATTGCTACCTATGAGTGGATGGCAGCTATAACTTTACTAATTGTAGGTAAATTTCTACTTCCCATTTTTATCGAGAAAAAATTATATACCATACCCGAATTTGTTGAACAACGATTTAATACCACCTTAAAAACGATTTTGGCAGTATTCTGGATTGCCTTATTTGTCTTTGTTAATTTAACTACAGTTATTTTCTTGGGTGCAAAGGCGTTGGATACCATTTTTGGGGTCGGTGATGGGAGTCTAATTTGGGCCTCTCTCATTGGTTTGGCATTAATCGCAGCAGCTTACTCAATTTATGGTGGATTATCTGCTGTCGCTTGGACTGATGTTGTGCAAGTCGTTTTATTGGTCTTAGGCGGACTTGTAACAACCTTCATAGCCCTAGATCAAGTTACACCAGAAGGTGGCATATTACGTGGAATTAACCACATCTATGATGTAGCTGGGAATAAATTTCATATGATCTTAGATCGTGATAATCCCGAGTTTAATAACCTTCCTGGCATTGCGGTGCTAGTAGGCGGGATGTGGGTGGCGAACTTATATTATTGGGGATTTAACCAATACATTATCCAGAGGACTCTAGCCGCTAAATCTCTTGAGGAGTCTCAAAAGGGGATTGTTTTTGCAGCATTTTTAAAACTAATCATTCCATTAATTGTCGTTATTCCTGGAATCGTTGCCTATGTGATGTTTTCTCAGCCTGAGGGAACCAATACGATTTCTGGAGTGGTGGAAGCTTTTACCAAGGCAGGTGGTGGACTTGATAATGATAAGGCATACCCCTGGTTAATAAGTGAATTTGTGATGCCTGGATTTAAAGGTTTGGTTGTAGCAGCACTTGCAGCCGCTATTGTGTCTTCTTTAGCTTCCATGCTTAACTCGGTAGCCACTATCTTTACCATGGATATTTATAAACCCTATTTCAATCGAGACGCTACGGATAAACAAACCGTAACAGTGGGTCGCTTAACAGCTATTGTAGCTTTGATTATTGCAGTTCTAGTTGCACCTCAATTAAGCAATATTCCTCAGATGTTTCAATATATTCAAGAATATACTGGTTTAGTGAGTCCAGGGATCTTAGCTGTCTTTATCATGGGACTTTTCTGGAAGAAAACTACTACCAAAGCCGCTATTTATGGGGTGCTTTCATCCATTGTGATTGCATTATTGTTAAAGGTGCCGTCGTTGGAACTGCCATTTTTAACTCAAATGTATTATACCTTGATCCTTACCATTGTTGTAATTGCAGGTGTTTCTTTGACGACCAATCCAAATGATGATGACCCGAAAGCCATTATCACCACTTCGGAAACCTTCAAAACGAGTCGATCCTTTAATATTGGTGCATATACCGTGCTAATTATTACGGCTGTTCTTTACGCTATCTTCTGGTAGGATTTACTGCATCAGCAACTCAAAGCAAATAGTTTAACCGTTCAGCTTTTCCATCATTTGATGGAAGAGGTGGAATTGGTTTCGAGCTCGTACCAAGTTATGTTCTGGATAGTTGGAGTAGTAATAGCGATTACCATTTAGAAAATCGGTATAGAATCGAAGACCCATAATAAAGGTCATATAAGGGCCAGCGAAGGAGATATAACGCTGTTCATCCTGGTTTAGCATTGAATCGACTTCGGCTAAAAAAGCGTCTCTATACTGCTGATAATACTCCCAATGTATACGAACTTGCGCTAGGTCTGGTTCATCTTCTTTAGCCGATGTCGCAATGCTACGTAGGCCATCGCCTAAATCAAACAAAAGGGATCCGGGCATTACGGTATCTAGATCGAGTATGACAGCGGCTTCATTTTCAGGGTGTAGGAGCACGTTATTCAGCTTGGCATCATTATGGGATAATCGATTAAAATTGCGGCCTATCTCGCTGGTAAGAGCATTTTCCATGGCTAAAAGCATAGGGAGATATTTTTCGATAGTGAGGTTCCAGACCTCAAGGTTAAATTGCAGCAGGTGAGATCCCTGTTTGGTGTTTAGGTGTAGTGGTCCATGGTATTTTGCCCGTGCGGTATGGTGTTGTTGGGCTCGATGGTGGATGCTATGAAAGGCGTCAAGTGTAGGCTTGAATGCTTCGGCGATCCCGGAAGTTTTTGTTGACACAGTACTCTGCAGAACAGGTTTTACTCTTTCCGAATGATGCTTTTTCGGTTCATTCTCATGGTTATTCTCAAGTTTATTAAGTACCTGTGAAAACCGACCAAACGCTTTACCTGCCTTTCGTGCAATTTCAAGGGAAGGGCAATATTCGTAACAAATATGCTCACCATAAAAGCTATATAGTCGCCAAGGCTGATTGTCTGCATCCCAATAATACAACCTCTCAGCCGAATAGGGTACCACTTCAGGTAGTTGTATCCCTAGCGTATCTATCGATTCACTTTTGAATAAGTCAACAAGGGTGCGGTGATTTTTTTCAACCTGTTCAGGCTGGGTGAAAACCTGGGTGTTAATTCTCTGAAGAATCCAGGTTGGTAAGCCTGATTGTTGAATGAGGTAACTTTCATGAATATGGCCAAGCCCTAGTTGCTGCGCCTCGAGTTCATTAACTAGTACCTCAGGTACGAATGAGTGTACTTTATATATTAGCTCTGAAGAGGATCTTTTTTTACTTGACATAGTTTAGTTGGATATAACTTATTTCGTCCAAAGGGGCGTTGGATAAGCACCTTCTTGTACTAAATCCAGCAGTGCATTGCATACCACGGGCGCATCATCAGGATAGGTAACTCCAAACCAGACAGAATTACTCTCGAGTATCGGAACCGAAAGACCTCGTTCGATACAGGATTGAAGGATGCTCGGAATATAGCATTCCGCTGAGAGCTGTTGAGGAATGATTCCCTCAATTTGTTCGGTAAAAAAACGAGCTAGCAGGTCTTTAAGTACCGTAAAAATTGGTGAACTAAATCCCATTAAGTTCATTGAAACAGTTTCGGTACCAAATAAACCATATTCGGTATCATTTTCTTTGTACCAAACCGACGTTCCATCTGTCTCGATATGAGTTCGTTCAACGATTCGACTTAGCTTACCATCCTTAATCTCACATATACCTCTAGAAACAGAGCCATTTTCTGAAAGTGTCTGTATGATGGGATATCCAACCATACAGGCGCTCAAGGAATGATTATCTAGCTTTCTTAAGTGCTGGGCTATTCTAAGGAATGCATCACGTCCATAAAAGTCATCAGCATTAATCATGGCAAAGGGTTCATGAATACATTCGCGAGCAGCCCATAAAGCATGTGCCGTTCCCCACGGTTTTGTACGTTCCACCGGCCGTTCACAACCCTCTGGTAAATCGTCTATCTTTTGTAATATACACTCAAAACAAGCTTTGGGATAGTACTTGTTCATATAGCTACCCCATCTAGCTTCCAGTGCTTCCTTGAAGCTAGGCATCATCGACTCTCGAACCACAAAAGCAATTTGAGTAAAACCGGCCATCAACCCGTCATAAATTGCGTAGTCGAGCAAGGTTTCTTGATTTGGGCCCATGCCATCGGTTTGTTTTAGTCCGCCATATCGACTACCTAAGCCCGCTGCAAGTATGACCAGTGAGATGGATTGCATAGGAAGTCTAGAGATCCCCTAGTCCAAATACAGGTGAGCGATGCATCCATGCACCTTGGGTGAAATCAGGTATTTCTTGTGGAGTACCACCCTCGGCAATTGAACGCTCGGATAATGGGGTGATGACCCGCATCACTGCCCCATCGTATACATCAATCACAGGTGCAACCTGTCTCCTAACGCTTTCAATGAAGGCACGGTCAAGGAAGAAGTCCATTCCTCCATGCCCGGAATTTGCGGCTTCTTCGCCAAACTGCTTCCATAGGGGATGATCGTACTTGTCAAACCATTCAGAGCCGGCATCCCAACGGTGATTTTCTGAAACGCCTTCGATGTGAACGCGCTGGGTATAATAGTCAAATTCGGCCAAGCCCTGCACTCCCTGTATTCTAAAACCAAGGGAATAAGGTCTAGGTAAATTGGTATCATGGGTTAGAATAATAGTTTCTCCTTTGGCCGTGGTGATTGTGGAGGTAACAACATCGCCCAGTTTCCATTCTTTTGTTGCATAAGGATGATTAGGTCCTCCATCTGGATGCTGCTTTGCGAAATGTTTTAGCGACCTAGCTTTAGTGGCATGCGAGGTCAAGCTTGTGAGTTTGTTACCTCTATTCATATCCATCCATGTGGCAATTGGTCCTAATCCATGCGTAGGATACAATTCTCCGTTACGTTGTAGCGAATGATCGGTGCGCCAACGAGCTTCACCGTAGGATCCTTCTCCGTAAAGCAGCCCACCCTGTCCATCATTGAACTTTACGCTGCGTAAATCATGCTGGTAACCGCCTCGGAAATGCAGTAACTCCCCAAATACATTATCCCGAACCATGTTTAGTACAGCCATCACATCCCTTCGGTAATTAACATTTTCAAGGAACATCAAGTGAGTACCCGTTCGCTCATGCGTACGCACTAACTCCCAGCACTCATCCACAGAAAATGCCCCCGAAACCTCTACTCCAACGTACACTCCTGCTTCCATTGCGGCTAGTGACATAGGCGTATGCCACCGCCAATTAGTAGCGATTACAACTGCATCTAAATTCTCCTTGGCCAGCATATCCTCATACGCTCGTTCGTGGTTACTATATACCGTAGGATTTTGTTGCCCTTTAGTCTCAATAATTTGCGTAGCTTGGTCAATAGCATTCGGATCAATATCACAAATAGCCACGCATTGCACCTTCGGATGGTCTAGCAGGTTATTGACATGATTGCGTCCACGAAGCCCTGTTCCAATAAATCCAATTTGAATATTATCATTAGCGCTTTTTTTGATAGTGCTAGCTACACTCCTCCTATGGGTTGATGCATTTGTTGCCCCGGTTGTTGTACCTCCGCCGAGTACCCCGACGAGTCCTGCAAGCGAACTTTTTTTTATAAAGGTTTTTCGATCCATCGTACTGTACTAGTTAATTTTTAATTGTCTCCAAAGTCGAATTACTAAAAAACTGCTGGTTAAACTAATGAACATGAGCCCAAGGCCCAAAGCCCATTTCCCATAAATAAAGTTACCAGTAGAAAATAAGGCGGCATAAATACTTAATGTTCCCAAAGCTACGCTTAGAAGACTTTGGGGTAAGTCCCATCCTTTTTGTTCTTCAGAAAAGAGAATGCCTTGATCTTCGGCTGCATCTATAACTTTTTTCCATCCTGGCCCACCTGGCTGCACTTGTTCGTAAAATTGAATCAGGGTTTCCATACTTTCTGGTTTAGTCAGATAGGTGGTAGCAATCCATACTAAGCTGGTAAAGCTTACGGCGATGAGTAATTTAAACGCTGCAGCGTCCAATAGAGAGGTCTCTACCCACGCATCAGGAACGAATAGGACTAATATAAAAGCCATGATGCTGGCCGAGGTCATCGCCACAATTTCCGTCCAAGCGTTAATTCGCCACCAAAACCAGCGCAACAAATAAATAGCACCTGATCCTGCTCCAGATAAAAGAAGTATGTCAAAGGCTTGAGTTGCATTTTCTAAAATGGTCGTTGCCATGATTGCCGATAAAATCATCAAGCCAGCGGTGGTCCATCGACCCATTGCAACCAAGTGTTTTTCACTTGAATAGGGCCGGACAAAGCGCTTGTAAAAGTCATTCACTAGGTAAGAAGCGCCCCAATTTAAATGGGTGCTTAGGGTAGACATAATTGCGGCTATGAGCGAGGCAACAACCAAACCTAACCATCCCGTGCTTAGCTTGGTTAGCATAGCTGGATAGGCAATATCATCACCCAGATATTGCTCTTTTATATTAGGAAATTCTGTTTTTATTGAGGCTAAATCTGGATATATAACGATAGATGCGAGGGCCACAATAATCCATGGCCATGGACGAAACGCATAATGTGCGACGTTAAAAAGTAAACTAGCGCCAATAGCATTTTTTTCATCTTTAGCGGCTAGCATTCGCTGTGCAATATAGCCTCCACCGCCTGGTTCTGAGCCAGGATACCACACTGCCCACCATTGAACAGCGATGGGAATAATAAATAGTGTTAGCAGTAAAGAGGTGTCATTGAGGTCAGGAATAAGATTAAGTTTAGGGACAACATTAGGATGAGTTATCAGAGTATGTAAACTTCCAATCTCCGGTTCCTGCAGTACAATATAAGCTGCGTAAAAAGCACCCGTCATGGCGATTCCAAATTGGAAAAAATCAGCCCAAATAACCCCTTTAATTCCTCCTAAAGAGGAATAAAGGACCACAATAATGGATATTGAAAGTACAATAATCCAGGGTTCTAAACCCAGCATGATGGAACCAATTTTAATTCCGGCTAAGGTAACGGTCCCCATAATTAAGCAGTTAAAGAAAATACCTAAATATAGTGCCCGGAAGCCGCGAAGAAAAGAAGCTGCTTTACCGCCATAGCGAAGTTCATACAGACCCAAGTCCGTTACAACTTCGGATCGGCGCCATAACTTTGCATAAATGAACACCGTGACCATGCCGGTAATTAGAAAAGACCACCATGCCCAGTTATTTGCTACTCCACCTTCACGAACTAAACCAGCCACAAGATTCGGAGTATCCGCTGAAAAAGTGGTGGCAACCATTGATATACCCAATAACCACCAGGGCATAGAACGTCCACCAAGAAAATATTCAGACGTATTTTTACCGGCTGATTCTGAGGCTACCCAACCAATAGCCAAAAGAATTATGAAAAATATCCCGATAATCCACCAATCTAATGCTTGTAAGACCATACTCAAGATTTATTACTTAATTGATTTGGGAATATGCAAGCAATAGGATTAAAAAGAAAACGGAAATAAGTGATTGATGAGAATGTATTCGTAATGCAGGCTTACTGTTTTTCTATAACCCAATCATCCCTCTCAAAGGCTAGTAGTGCCTGCCTTTTGGGTGCTAAATAATTAGGCTATTTGATTAAGTGCTTGTTTGTATTAGATCAATTTAACTGGGTTGAGTTGAATATTTACGTGAAACTATTCATGTTGAAATAGGTATTATTAGTCTACATCTATTTTTGATTTTAAACCTAACTGTAAATGTCTTCTTATGTAAAAAAAGCTGTTTTAATCGGCATTATTACTCTATTCATAGCCTTATTAGTCCCAATCCAGTGGGCTATTGCGTCAACAGTATCGTATATGGTCAAATTAGAAGGGACTATTGTAGACGCTCAAACGGGTGAAGCATTACCAGCTGCACACCTCATGATTAAGGATACTTACACAGGAACTATTACCAATGCTGATGGAGCTTTTGAAATAACTGTGCCTTCTCTTCCAGTGATTCTAGTGGCAAGGTTTGTGGGTTATGAGTCCGTGGAATTGGCAGTTAAAGAGCAAAATGTACTGGTTATTGAGATGCAACCGGTGGTTGTCAATATGGACGCAGTTATTATTACTGAAGAAGATCCCGCTGTGTACATAATGGAGAAAGTAATTGAAAATAAACAGCAATGGCGTTCAAGCTTGAACAGATACAAAGCGAATGCCTACACACGCCAGCAAATAAAACGGGATACAAATATTGTTTCGATTAATGAGAGCTTGTCTGAACTTTATTGGGATAGAAATAAAGGGGTAAGAGAAATATTGAAGTCCAAGAGACAAACGGCAAATATTGACCAGGCAAGTAATTTTGCAGGGGTGAGCTATACACCAAATTTTTATGATAATAATCTGAATATTACGGGCTTTAATATTGTGGGAATAACTCATCCCGATGCATTGGATTATTACCATTTCACCCTGTTGGATTATAACAGCATTGATGACGTGATAGTATATGAGATTGAGGTGAGCCCAAAGCGAACGCTTCAACCGCTATTCACTGGTACTATACAAATTTTGGATGAAGCATTCGTTTTATTGAGTGTTCGATTAAAACCAAATGAGGTGGTTGTTTTCCCCCCGCCCATCCAGCAATTCAATATTTTTTATGAACAACAATTTTCAAATTTTGGAGGAGATTTTTGGTTACCTGTCGACTTCCGCTTAGATGGAGATATTGAAATTGGTTTACCAGGCTTACAATTTCCGCCTATTGGTTTTAAACAAATATCAAAGCTGAGTGATTATGTGGTAAATCAATGGGTTCCAGACCATGTCTTTTTGTTAGAGAACACTTTTACTGTAGATTCTACATCGATTCAGTCATCTGATTCGTTGTTTGTCCGCAGCCTGGAAGTAGTACCTCTATCTAATATGGAGGAAAGTGCTTATGCTAATTTAGATAGTACGGCTAGTCTTGAAAAATCATTCCAACCAACAGGTTTCTTGGCCAAATTTGTTACAATGGATGATGAAGACGAAGAAAAAGAAGTAACAGATGATTCTAGTTTTATTGGTCAGGCATTATCTGGAGTTACCCGGAATATGCTGGTCGAAGCTCGATTTAACCGGGTGGATGCTTTATATACTGGTTTAGGTGTACGGCGTAGCTTTTTAAAGAAAGATAAGTTTGAGCTAAAGGCTGTGTTAGGTTATAGTTTTGGATATGAAGAATGGAGTCCGCGAATTGAGGGGGAATGGGTTTTGGACCCAGAGGATCAGAATAATAGAATTTGGGCTCAATTTGGACATGTTACGACTCCTCGCTTGCACAATACCTATTATTCTAGTCTTATTCAGTCGGTACCCATTCTGTTGGGTTTTGACGATTACAACGATTATTACCGTAATATGTACTCTAAATTTGGATTTACTCATCGCATAAAGACTGCTATACTTGGTCGTAGATCGGATCTACGTTTTTACTATTCAACGGAAAATCATAGCAGTATTGATTATAAAACAAACTACAATCTTAGGGGAAATAAGAGAGGCTCACGCATAAATCCATCTATTGAAGATGGCCGTTTAGCTTCGGTTAATATTGAAATAGAAGGTGGTAGCGGAAAAGAAGCACTAGGAGTGATTGAGGCGAATAACCTTTATTTTGGTATAGAAACATCCCATAATACCCTGGGTAGTGATTGGAATTTTACTAGATTTGAACTTGAAATATTCCAGCGTATCAAAACGTTTTACAAACGCAGATTAATTCCTAATGTATTGGATGTAAAAATCTATGGTGGTAGTTTTATTGGGGAAATTCCTATTCAACGTAACGGAGCCTTAGATGCAGCATTGGGTGTATATAGCCCTTTTGGGGTGTTTAAGACTAAGGCTTTTACACCTTATGAAGGTGCGAGTTATGCATCTTTATATGCAGAGCATAATTTTCGATCTATTCCACTGGAAGTCATAGGGTGGAATGGGGCAGGTAAAAAAGGGTTGAGTATAATTGTATTTTTGGGAGCAGGTAAAACTTGGAAAAGTTCGAAGCAAAAAGTGTTAATTCAAGAGTTTCCAGTTAGTCTACTGTCTTCCACAAATGGATTGCACACAGAGATAGGTGTATCACTAAGTAATATTTTTAGCTTGATTCGTTTAGATCTTACCTATCGATTAGATACTCCAGGTTTCTACCCAGGTATCTCTTTATCACGTATTTTTTAAATATTTAGAGAATTTTATATGTTTGATAGTTGGTATTTACAACATATAGCTTTAAAGATATAAAGAATAAAAGTGACAGTGTTGTGTGAAAAAAAAAGCCTTGAATTTTCAAGGCTTTTTTAATTGGTGATAAAAATTTACAATCTCATCACATACTTGGATTATATTTCAGCGTGCTAACTGGGTGAGATTCAGCGCGACGGTTTTTCTCACAACCGTTCGTTCCGCTCTCTTTTTCAATCTCACTACATTCTATAGGTGCTTTACCTAATCCACGAGATTCAATTCTATTTTCAGAGATTCCGTTTTGAGTATAAAAATATACTACAGATGCTGCTCTACGTAAACTCAATCGAAGGTTGTATTGATCGCCACCCACATGATCAGTGTAGGCATCAACACGAACATTAAACGAGGGAGCATTCATAAGCATTTGCACATTTTCAGCTAATGCTTGAGCAGATGCATCTGTTACGGTAGAACGATCAAAATCAAAAGTAACAGTAGTTAACTGATCCTCAGCTATATATGCAGGGTCTGATCCGTCATTTGGATTGGTGCCCATGTCAATTTCTTGCGCGTCATTAAATCGATCACCATCAGTATCAGCATTGGTAGGATTGGTATTGTGGACATTAATTTCATCTACGTCACTCAGGCCTTCCCCATCTGCATCACCATTAGCGTCATTTGGATCTGTATTATAGGTCATAACTTCGTCGTAATCACTTAGACCATCGCCATCGGTATCGCTGTTATTTGGATCGGTATTATAGGTATTTATTTCGTCACCATCACTCAAACCATCGCCATCAGTGTCGGCACTATTTGGGTCGGTGTTAGTTTCATTTACCTCTACTCCATCACTTATACCATCATCATCGGTATCAGCATTGTTTGGGTCAAGACCAAGTTCCAGTTCCTGTGTATTAGTAAGTCCGTCACCATCAGTATCGACAGGTACGGGCGGAACAACTTCTTTGGGCCCACAGCCATATTGGCTAAGAACTCCAACAGATAAAAATAGTGTGAGGACGATTAAATTTATTCTTCGTTTCATATGGTTTAGACTCCTACTCAGAAGTTTTGATTAATATTATAAACATTTATGCAGTTTGTATGAAAATAGTGAACCTTTGGGGTCTATCAAACTAAAAATGTAAATGAACTAGGATTAATTTCCCATCAATCTTATATTTATTTCAAATTTAGGGGCTATAGCTCAGCTGGCTAGAGCGTCGCGCTGGCAGCGCGAAGGTCTGGGGTTCGAATCCCCATAGCTCCACAAAGCTCTTTCTAATTAAGGCAAGAGCTTTTTTTCGGATATTATTTTAAGTGCTCAAGCTTTTGATTTATATTTAATTAAATAACATCAACTATGGCGTGTTAGGTAAATGCACTTAATGAAGGCAAATATGGATATTAAACGTATAAAAAAAGTAGAAAATACTGGGTTTTTAGTAGTTTTGATGTGGGTTTCGGCTACGATGATTACTTATGGACAATCCGATAAAGTTACCCTTGAGTTTTCACTGTCACCTATCCTAGAACAAGCTCAAGTACTTGGGTTATCTAGTTTAGGTGTGGACACGGAGGGCGCAGGTCCAGTTATTATCTCTGGATCATTAATTAACAATACAACAGAACGTCTTGAAAATCTTTATTTTGAATTTGATGTTGAAGCGGCTAGTTATGGTGTGTTAGCTCGGATTCGTCAACAGGCTGCTTATCCTTTTTCTTTATACCCAGGCCAGGTAGTATTTGCAACCAATAATGACATTCAAAGTGAAGAAATACCTGGTATTTCTGATCAAATGAAGTTCGATGGTGGACTTACACCAACTGGAGAAACTTTTGTAGAGGACCTGTCTGGGACCACCTTACCAAATGATCAATACAGCTTTTCTGTGCGTATTTATCAAATAACCGAAGGAGGTCGCCGTGAACTTTTTGCCAATGAAACGATCCAACTTGGACTTAATGCGTCTGAAGGGGGGGTGGTTGATGAGTTGACTATTCTGCTAAGAACTCCAGGTGACTTGGTTGGCGCAGAGGCAGCTATCACTAATCCTATCCCACAATTAAGTTGGGAAGGTGACGCTTCATTGACTTATCGCGTTTTGGTCGTTGCAGATAATGGATCAGATAGTCCTGAATCACTCATAGAAAGTGCTAAAAGTTCAGAGGCGACAGACGTCGGGGGATCTTTACTGCAATTTGAATATCTAGATCAAAATATACAAGGGAACTCTTTACAATATCCAACTAATGGTGTGCAAGCCCTTGTGCCAGGCCAAACCTTTTATTGGCAAGTAGTGACATCGATGAATACTGCACTAGGGACAAATGAAGTTGTTTCGGAGATCTGGGAGTTTACCTTGGTTGACCCAGGAAGTGAATCTAATGTGGTTGAGGTAGATCAAGAAAGTGTACAGGCAATTGTGCAATTAATTGGGCAAGAAACATATAATGTACTACTAGAAACAGGTTATAGTTTTGAAAATATTGAAATTGATGGACAGGTATTTAGTGGTATGGTAGGCGTGCAAAAAATCATAGAACTTATTGAAAAATTTCAAAATGGCGATCTAGTCATAGAAGGAAATTAATCACTCAAAAAAAGGCAATATGAAAGCACTATTTTTTGTTCTCCTCTTTTCTTTTCTCAATTTAGCTCCTGATATATTTTTGGATGAGCCTAAAAATAACCTAATATCATTCACACCATCTATTGATGTAGTCCAAGATGATGTTATTGAAGCTCAGGTCAGGCCTCTTGCCATTGTACGTAGATTTAAACCTGAAGTTGATGTATTATCAAAGGATAGAGGGGCCTACATGTTGGATCTACGTGAGAATGTAGGTGAACCACTCTTCGATGGAGATACGTTAGCAACCGGGCAGTCTGGGTATGCACTTGTTATTTTTACCTCTGACAATAGCGTAGCGAAAGTTAAACCGGAATCTATGTTAGTTATACGTGGTGAAAGTTTAGCTAATTCTCGTCTCTCTAATCGTAGAATAGATTTAGAACAAGGAGAAATTCGTCTTGAAGTTGAGCCTATAGGATCGGGAAGTTTTGATGTTCAGACCTCTCGCTCTTTAGCTTCGGTGAAAGGGACCGTGTTTGGAAACAATGCAGATGGATATATTTGGGTAGAAGAGGGGCAGGTAACAGTTACTGCTTTGAATTCTGGCCAAACAGTTTCATTGTTTGAAAAAATGTATGCCGAGGTCAATGAAGGTGGAAGTGCTGTGGAATCGGGTACATTAAGCGATGATCAGCTTCAAGATTTGGGAGAAGGTTATGAAGATTTGGATGAAGACCTAATTGAGCGGACGGTCATTGTACGATTCCAAGATGCAAATGGTCAGGTTCGTGAAGTAACATTGACTATTTTTGAAAAATCTGACCAGTAATATTTTTTAGGGATGAAAAGAGTCATTATTCTCTATGTTTACACCGCATGCGTTTGGTAAAATAATCGGAATATATTTCTTTATGGCTCTATTCACTGGAGCAATAGGTACAGAACTATACGCACAAAAAAATCAAGATGCATCTTTAATAGGATTAGATGTATTAGATCAAACCAAAGCCATAAGCTTAGGTGATTTTAATATATTTAAAGATGGGAATTCTCCTTACTGGATAGAGCATCAAATTCCTATTTTTATCAATCAACAAGAGGCTGCATCTTTTGTATTTCAGGTTCCAGGACTGAGACCTGCAGAAATAATTGAGGCCGATTTATTTTACCGAACCAATGGGAATATAGGCTTTCGCCAACGCAAGATGCAGCTGATCAATGGCTTTTTTACTGTTGAATTAGAACCCAATTTAATAACTGGGACACAGCTACAGTATTTTGTGCGAATCAGGACTTTGCAATACGAAGAAGATATCCTTTATCCATCACAAGGATCTGGAAATGTAGGGTATATTGAGGTTCCGTTGGTGATGGATCCTAGCACTTACACATCAAATTACGCGTCAAAACAAACAAACTATCAGCAGATTGAGGAAATTGATGTTACGATTCTATCTCCTAAACCGGGAATTGGTGTGCAAATGGATGACGCAATTGTTGCCCTTTCTTTATTTTATGATCCAGATGACCTTGAATCTGGGCGCTTTCAACTAGTATTGGATGATGAAGACATAACCGAGCTTGCAGATATATCAAACTATTATATATTCTACAATCCAGATTTCATTTTAGAGGGTCCTCACGATATCCAATTAAATTATCTGACTCAAGTAGATACTTTTTTAGTTCGGCAATGGTCATTTAAGGTGATTAGCAAAGAAGAAGCAGAGATTGAGCAAGTAGATGAGTTTGATAATCCATATCGACCAAATGCCAATCTTGAACTTTCCGCAAGGAATCAAGTAATATCAGAAGATATCACAGAAGCTTATTCAGGACGTTTCTCGGTTTCAGGAGAGTATAATTTATTAAAATACTCATTGAACGGGTACTATACTACTCAAGAAGACCTGCGATTACAGCCTCAAAATAGATTTGGCTTAAAACTACAACTTGGTAAGTGGTGGACTCTTGACGCGGGGCATATCTATCCAGATATGGGAAATTTTACTATCTCTGGGCGGCGTATGTTTGGTGTAAATACAGAAGTACATCTGTTATGGGAAAATATCAATATTGAATTACTCTATGGTGAAATAAATAGAAAAGTAACAAATTTATATGCTGGAATCGCTGTAGATACAGTTAAAGCCGGAGGCATCCCTCAGGATACCACCTATACTTTAAGCTATAATAGTTCGGGGAGAGGCGGTTTTACTCGTAAGATAATGGGTGCTCGTATTGGCTTAGGTAATGCGAAATATGCCCAATTGGGTATTCAAGCAATGAAAGTAGAAGATGATACGAGCTCCATCTTTAATGTGGTGGATTATGAAGATCTGTTGCTAGGACCGTCGGTATTGTATTCTAACTTAAATGAATTTGACAAACAACGACTTTCTGCAGAACCGAGTTTACTGAGAATAGAGGGTGGCAGTCCCCGGCCAAAAGGGAATTTTGTGCTCGGTGCTGATTTAGCATTTTCTATGGTACAGAACAAGATTAATTTTAAAACAGAGACAGTGGTGTCGGTATTGAATGAAGATGTTTATGGGGGACCACTTAACCAATCTCGAGCCGAAGAACTTGGATTTGATGGTATTGATGATAGCACTTATGATTTGCTGAATCAGTTAGCAACTATTTTAATTGTTAATGAAAACATAAGTGTACTACCTATAAGATTCACTGATGTAGGTACGGATAGTGCGGGAGTATCGCCCTATTTTCCTACTTCTATATTAGGATCAAATACAGAATTAACTGCTCAGTTACCCTTTAATTCAATTTCGGCCCGTTATCGATGGGTTGGCCCAGATTTTGTTTCTCTAGCCAATTCAACTATACAGAAAGATATTAGTGGTTTTAATGTATCGGATCGGATTCAATTATTCTCAAGGCAGGTATTTTTAAATCTTGGCTATGAAGAATTGCAGGATAATGTTGCAGAGACAAAGAAGGCGACCACAAAAACACAATCATATAAAGGAAGTCTGAGTTATTATCCAGTTAATCAATTTATCCCAAAAATAACAGTTGGATACCGGTATAGAACAAGAGATAACGGAATTAAGCGATTCAATCCAGAAGTTCCAGTGGGTTTTGAAAATAAAGCAGTACAAAATTTACGTATTTCAGATAGCGATACCTTGGTAAGTCCAGTCCCAAGATCGAACAGCACGGTGAATCTGAATGCGTCAATTACGCAGCGTTTTCGAATGGGAGAGGGTATTTCTGATGCAACCGTTAGTCTATCTTCACTTGAGACAATTGACCAAGTATTCGCGTATGGGAGTATTGAAAATAGATCCTACTCTGTCAGTATTAACTCGCAGTTTTCTAGAATACCTTTAAAAACTCAATTCGGATACAGTCTAAATGAAACATATAGTGGAAAGATAAAAAATGAAGATAGCCAGCTAGAATTAGATATAAAAGGTGTCTATTTTGGGGCAACACTTTTTCTTTTTGATGGAAGATTTAGCCTAAATACACGAATAGCATACTCGGATAATCATTCTGAGAGTAGAACTATTGAAGTAGAAGCAGGTGATGATGAGAACCCATTGGATGATTATTTTATTTTAAGCGAAGAGTTGACAACCAATAAATACCAAACATATGCTTTTGTTGGGGGTTTTGAATTCAAAATTACAGATCGACATAGTCTCAGATTCGATTCTAATTTGATTAAAATAAGCAATTTAGATGGGTTTGGTGACCGTTATGCACAGATAAAATATTTATATAGATTCTAGAGGTAAATATTATACTCAACATTAAATGTTAAAGTAATAAATACTTTTAAATACCGTAAGATTATGGCTCAGTCCAATAAAAAGAAAAAACCTCTTTGGATATACATAATTATCCTTTTTGTAACTCTAATAGTATCAATAAGTGCCACTATGCTACCCGCAATTCAGCGTATTGAACTTTCCTTACGAGATCAATTCTTTGAAAAAAGGGGGCCACTGTCTGTTGAAGACTCACCTATTGTTTTGGTTGCCATAAGTGAAAAAGCTGATTCTGAGATTCCAGAGAAATGGCCATGGCCTACAGAATTGCATGCTCGTTTAATTCATAATTTGAATCGAGCTGGCGCAAAAGCGATACTTTTTGATGTGATTTTCTCTCAAAAAGATACTTATAATATTAAAAATGATTCACTTTTTGCAGCAGCAATTGCTAAATATGGTAATGTAATTCTATCTGGTGACATAGAACTTACTCAAAGAAATAATGCAGTTCAATTCAATCCAATATTTCCCATACCTCTTCTCAGAAATAGTAACCCCAATCCGTTTGCACTAGTAAAAACTACCCCTGACATAGACGGTTTTATTCGAAATTACACCTTTGGAAATAATTATCGAGATCAAAGTATTTATTCTTTAGCTCTGGAGGGAGTTCGAGTATTCACCGATTCAGCCTATATTGATCCATTAGTGGCAACGAGTGACCTTTATTTTCAGGTAGGTCCTTATCAGGTAGAAAAATCCAGCCCTACACATTTTATAATCAATTATTATGGACCAGAAGGGCTGTTTCCAGTAATAAATTATGAGCAAGTTATTGATGATTCTTCGTATACGACTGTTATGGAAGCAGAGGCATTTGAATTAAATTTATTTGAAGATCCACTCACCGGCACTGGCTTATTATATGATGAAGTATTTAAAGACAAGATCGTAATAGTAGGAGCGACTATGCCGACCTTACAAGATTTTCATCCTACTCCTTTTTCCACTATCGATCAACCTAGACCTGGCTATGAAATACATGCTCATGCTCTGCAGACTATGTTGGACGGTAATTATCTAAAAAAGCAGAGTAATAACACCAACGTGATTATTATGATACTATTGACAATACTTGTTATCATGTTTAATAGACGATTTGGTCCTGCCTTAGGCTTTCCATTTATGTTGGTATTAATGGTAGGATATTATTTTACTGCGCAGCAATTATTTATAGAATATCACTTTTTTTTATATGTCACTGGGGTTATGATTACAGTTTTTATTGGTCAAGTAGGCACTGTTGCCTATGAATTTGTAAATGAACAACGAGAGAAGCGTAGAATCCAAGGGATGTTTTCATCCTATGTTTCACCGACTTTGGTAAGTCAAATGATTGAATCGGGAGAAGAACCCAAGTTAGGGGGAGAGGATAGCTATATTTCGGCATTCTTTTCGGATATCGTATCATTTTCTAGCTTTTCTGAAAAATTAGAGCCCAAGAAATTAGTACTGCTTATTAATGAATATCTTACAGCTATGACTGATATTATTAATGATCAAGGCGGCACTTTAGATAAATTTATAGGAGATGCTATAGTTGCTTTTTATGGCGCACCAGTACCAATGAAGGATCATGCTTTTAGAGCCTGCCTAACCTCTCAGTTAATGGACAAGCAATTAGCGAAATTACGAGCGAAATGGGCGACAGAAGATTGGCCCGATATTGTACATACTATGCAGCATAGGATGGGTATTAATACGGGTGATATGGTTACAGGGAATATGGGATCTCTAAGACGGTTTAATTACACTATGATGGGCGACAATGTTAATTTGGCTGCTAGGTGTGAAAGTGGAGCCAAAGCATATCATGTATTCACTATGGTGACTGAGGCTACAAAGCAAGAGGCTGAACAATGTGGGGATGAATGCCTCTTCCGATTATTGGATAATATTGTTGTAAAAGGTAGAACCAAGCCAGTTAAGGTATATGAAATTGCGGGTCTTCGAGAAGATGCGGACCAGCGTAAACTTGACGCGATTGGCACTTATCATCAAGGGATGGAGGCATATTTTCGGGGAGACTTTAACGGTGCCATCAGTTATTTTAAACAATCAGAACAATTGGAATGGAACGCACAAAATCCATCCCAATTATTTATTGAACGATGCCATACTATGAAAAAAACTCCACCTCCAGCAGATTGGGATGGAGTATTTGTAATGACAAGCAAATAAATTAGTTGATTTTCTGCTTGAGACTTCGCTTAAAAAGATAGTATCTTAATTATTCGGGCAAGTCCCATACAGTCAGCTCCCTTTGAACTCCGTCAGGGCAGGAATGCAGCAGCGGTAATCTGGTCGTAGCGACGTGATATGGGTCGCTTGCCCTTTTTTATATCCGAGATTTAGGATGCTAATGCAAGTTTTTTTATTTCATTGAGAGCATAATGTGTGTGGCAATCTGCTCTGCATGCACTCTTGAATTTTCAATAAAAAGCGTACTTGTTTTTTTCCCAGCACAAACTACCCCAGCAACATAAATGCCTTTTCGATTGGTTTCAAGATGCTGTTCATCATAAACTGGGATACATGCTTCATCAGCAGAGTACTCGATTCTTAATCGATCTAGTAAAGCATAATTCGGCCTGTATCCTATCATAGCAAATACAAAATCATTCTCAATGGTAATCGATCCATCAGGAGTGTTTAGATCAACTTCATCATCACGTATTTCAATCACTTCACTATTGAAATAAGTCGTAATCTCTTTTTTTTCAATTCGGTTCTCTATGTCAGGTTTAACCCAATATTTAACAGTGGGTTTAACCTGAGAGTAGCGAATAGCCATTGAAACTTCGGCGCCTGATCGAAAGCATTCTAAGGCCACATCTACACCAGAATTACCCGCCCCAATAACCAAGACTTTTTGGCCGACATATGGATGTGCTTCTTTGTAATAATGCTGCACCTTTGGCAGGTCTTCACCAGGGATACCCATCCTGTTGGGAGTTCCATAAAATCCGGTTGCGATAACGATTTTACTTGCGTGATATTTGTCTTTATTGGTATTTACAATAAAAACTCCATCACTCCCCTGAACTTCTTGAACTGCTTCATACAAATGTATGGGTAGATCATAATATTGTGCAGCTCTTCTATAATATTCAAGTGCCTCACTACGCGTTGGTTTAAACCCATGAGAAATAAAGGGGATATCCCCAATTTCAAGTTTATCCGAGGTCGAGAAAAAGCTCATATTTACTGGATAATTATAGAGCGATTGAACCAAGCAACCTCTTTCAATTATCAAAAATGGTATACTTCGTTTTTTTAGCTCTATTCCAGTTGCTAGGCCAATAGGGCCTGCACCAATGATTATAACCATAATGATCCTGTGATTAATATGAGTAATAAAGATAAAAAATTCTAAGGTGTACAATTGCTAACACTTTTGTAGCTTAATTCACCATGATTGGACTCAGTGTAAACACCCCAAGCCCGATAAAAAAAATTGCTGCCATTGATCTAGGAACTAACTCATTTCATGTGGTAGTAGTAGAAATAATGTCCGATGGGAGCTTCCGGCGTATAGATGACCTAAAAGAAATGGTGGTTTTAGCTAAGGAAGGAATCGGCCGTAGATTATCATTGGAAGCAATGAATAGAGGTCTTTCCGCATTGCAGAAAATTAAGATTCTTTGTGACAGCTATCAGGTGGATCAAATTTTGGCGTATGCAACCAGTGCTATTCGTGAGGCTGAAAATGGGGGAGTATTTATTCAGCGTAGCATAGATGAGGTTGGGATAAAAATTATAGCTATACCTGGAAGTATGGAAGCCGAGCTCATTGGTTTTGCAGTCCAACATGGACTTAGTTTAGATGACAAACCTGTTTTAATTGTCGATATAGGTGGTGGTAGTGTTGAATTCATTCTGGCTAATAAAAACCAGTTTTACTTTTTAAAATCGTTAAAAATAGGCGTATCAAGGATGATGGATCAGTTTAAACCAAACGATCCTATATCATTCGAACAGATTGATCAAATTCAGGACTATTACAAGCAGAGTTTATTATCAGTTCAAGAGGCATTGAGCCATTGGCCAACAGAGCACATAATAGGTTCATCAGGGACTATGCAAAATATTGCGTCAATGATTGCTGCTGACCATGGAGTAGATGTAGCATCCTTTGCTTTAAATGAACGATGTTTCAGTCGCGAAGACTTTATTGGATTCTATGACTCATTTATTGGATTAAATAGGTTCGAACGTCAACGAATACCTGGTTTAGATGAAAAAAGAGTCGATTTTATTAATACCGGCATGATATTGCTCCGATACCTTATGGATGAGTTTAGCTTAAAATCTGTTCGCATTTCTACCCAAGCACTCCGAGAAGGGATGATAATTAGATACTTGAAAAAGGAATTTGTTGGGCTATATCGAGGCGCTACTTTTGATCCACGTCGTAGAAGTGTTTTTGAATTACTTAGAAAGTGTAATTGGCATGAACAACATTCGAGACAAGTTACAAATCTAGCGATAAAATTATTCGATGCCCTACAGGTGTCGTTAAAATTGAATGTTGAGGATCGAGAGTTGTTGGAATATGCTTCTCTAATGCATGATATTGGGTATCATATTTCTCATTCAAAGCATCATAAGCATGCATTATATCTTATTTTAAACGCTGATTTAAAGGGTTTTAGAGAAGAAGAAATTGCTATTATGGGCCATGTCGCTCGTTATCATCGCCGGTCTACTCCTAAAAAACGACATGAGGAATTTTCTACTTTACCTAAAGATATTCAGAAAAGAATCATACGATTATCGAGTTTATTACGTGTAGCTGATGGCTTAGATCGTAGTCATTATCAAAATGTCCAGGACCTGAGAGTTGATCTTGGTAATAAGACTTGTACTATTTTTATTCAAACAATTGACGACCCAAGTCTTGAGATTTGGGGGGCTATGAGAAAATCTCACTTACTTTCTGAAATGCTAAAAATAAAGGTAAAAATAGTGGCTAGAAAGATAAGTTTGTGTTTGTAAGTAAAGCCATAGTCTGGCTCAATGAATTTTTATTAGCAGGTCTATTATCATCCTATTCACCAAAAGAGCCTGCTGGTCCTGGGAAGACTACAGGACTTTCAAAGCCATTTATGGAAACAGCTGCTACACCAAAATAGAAATTATCAATAACAACATTTTCAAGGGTGTGTTCTACCGTATCTGAGGGTAAAAGCTTACTCCACTGCCATTGGTTAGAATCGGTGAGTCTCCAATAAATTTTATAACCAGCTAGCTGGGGATTCTCGCTTTGGTTTAATGCGTCCCAAGAAAGAGTAGTGCTAGGGCGAACAGCACCTTGAATTTGCACATTGGATGGGGGTGCAGGTGCCCATGCCATACTGGCCATTATAACTGCATTCAGGTTAGTTAGTTTAGCTGCATAATCAAAATCTACCCCGTCGATCGTATCCCCATATCTTATACCATCCTCTTCCCGTATATCTTCATGTTGCATAACGTAGTTTTCGTTAGTCTCCATAATTCGGACCCCAGGAAATCCAGCCTCATTGAACGGTTTATGATGTCCACCGCGTCCGAAGCGATCTAGGCGATAGATCATCATCACATCTAAATTGGGGATGTAGCGGTCAGCCATAAGATCTACATAACGTGCAAGATTTCGGGAGGGGGAGTCAACTTCCCCGCCGGTAAATCTTCGCATTCGAGCCTCTTGCTCGGTTTCTACGAAGCGAGTGCCTTCTGAAAATACTCGGGCTGTCGTATTATTAATGACTCCATTAATCCCCTTGATGTTTCCAATCATATCATTATTTAACACTCCTTTTATGTCCCATTCATTTGCTATGGCATAGTCAGCTAAAATCTTACCACCTAATAAGCCTTGTTCTTCTCCAGATAGACCTGTATAAATGATGGATGATGGAAATTGATACTTAGAAAGAATTCGAGCCGCTTCTATGGCCCCTGCCATTCCAGAAGCATTATCATTTGCTCCTGGCGAATCAGAGATTCCATCATTGGGATCTGAAACTCTAGAATCAATATCACCACTCATTACTACGAATCTTTTGGGAGCAGCATAACCTCGTTGAATTGCCACTACATTCACGACACTGGTCGCTTCTGGAACTCTTTTTTGCGGTTCTACGACTCCTGAAACATAAAAAACCTCTAAGCATCTATCACAATCATCTGATATTTTTTCAAACTCAGCTTTAATCCATCGTCTAGCTGCGCCAACGCCTCGGGTGTCCGAAATGGTATCCGATAAGGTGTGCCGTGTCCCAAAACTCGCCAGTTGTTGGATGTAATATTCTAATTGCTCCGCCGAAGCTGCTACGCCAATGGTATGGAGCTCCTCTGGAGTCCAAGACTTTGAATGGTTTGTATTCCCTGAAGAGTCTTGAGCCCAAGAAAAGCTAGAGCTTAGCAGGTTAATGAGTATAAAACTGTAGAGTAAACTAAATAAGGAATTATGAGGAAGATGGGCGGTCTGTTGATTCATGATTGGATGATACTGAAGGTTTTTTAGTATGTTGCGGCTGAATTTTTTCAAGATAGGCCTTTAATTGTATTCGAAATAGTTCTTGAGCTTTTTGACCTGCTTTCTGCCCTAAATGAGCTCCCAAAGCACTGAAGAATAGTATTATTCCCATATATATTAAAAGAGTGGTTATAGGCCACCCGGTATCATAGATACTGATCCATAACAAGGGGAGTCCCCCAATCAAGATTGCAAAAACCTGAGGCATTCTTGAAGGTCCATCTAGTCGTCGCATATATCGGCGTGAACTTACCCGGATTATATTAAAATAAACCAAACCAAGACAAAGAAATATACCAATACTATGCAGTATTGATTTTAGTACATATGGGAATAATCCAGATGAGAAAATGGTAAAAGCTCCAGAAACCACCAATAAACCAGAGAGATAGAAAGCTATTCGTGGTAATTGTTCACTATTAATCACTTGGTTAACCATTCTTCTGGATTCAAATTGGTGTTATTTTTTCGAACGGCGAAAAAGATACTTTCCCCCATTTCTGATTCTACTGTGCCTGCACGACCAACGGGACTTCCTGCCTGTAATATGGTTGAACTATTAACATAAATTTCACTCAAATTTCCATATACGGTATAGTATGAGCCATGCTTAACAAATACCACATTACCATATCCTGGTAAAGGTTGAATAGCAAACACATAGCCATCAGAAACTACTCGAACTTCTTCTCCTGTGCGTGTTACTATATTTATTCCTGGGTGTTCTGTTCTTGTTCCGTACAAGGGGTTTCTGGTAATGCCAAATTTCTTCGACACAGTGTTAGAATTTACAGGCCATGGTAGTTGACCTTTAGACACAGAAAAATTCTGCTCATATGCTTTTAAGGTTTCATCTGAAACATAAGAGGTTCGAGTAGGGGTAGAGTATTTTGCCACCTCTTCTGCTCTTCTTGCAGCATCTGCAATAGTACGTGCTTCATCTAGACGCCTTAGTCGTTCATTCTCAAGTTCACGTATTCGATCTTCTTCTGCTATGAGGCTTGAGAACTCATTTTCAAGATTTTCTTTTTGTGCTTGAATTTGTCTAAGCTCGTTCAATAGGGTAGAACTCTCTGCTTTAAGTCGTTGGGCACTTCTTAGCTGGAGATTTCGTTGGTAATCAAGTTTTGTTTTTTCTTTCTCAATTTCGGTTATGACTAGGTTGTTCTTTTCTATACTGCTTTCTAAATCAACTTGCATACCACTAAGTTCTTGCTGTTTAGCTACGATTTCATCTCTTTTAGTGCGTTTAAAATCTTCTAGTTTATTCAAGTAATAAGCTCGTCTAATCATCTGATTAATAGACTCTGACGTGGCTAACAATTCAATGGAATTAAGTCGCCCATTTATGTATGTATAGCGCATTATTTCCCGGTAATTATCCAAGGATTGTTGTAATTCCTTCTCACGCACCTGTATTTGATCTTGTACAAGATTTACTTCTTCTACAATCTGGTCTTGTTCCCCTTCAAGGTTTTTAATTTTATTGTTTTGAAGAGCAATCATCTTATTTAGCTGTTCATATTGCTGAAATACCTTGCTATATTCGTTTTCATTAGCATTTATTTGTTGTTCAAATTCTCTAATTCGTTTCGATAATTCCTCAATTTCGGATCGTGTCTCATTCTGTTTGTCTAGTATAGCGTTTCTTCGGTCTTGATAGGTTTGAGCTGAGAGCTCATCAGGGTTTAGCATACCCAATACTATTAAGCCAAAGAAGTATATTATAGTAGCCAAGGTGAATAAGCCAAAGCGAGAATTCTGGGTACAATATGATGCAAAAATACTAATCAACTTGTTGGTTTTGGGTGTAATTATTGGGAATGATTACCTGTGGCGGGATGATGGATTGATTGAATTGTAACTCAACAAGTTGTACAAATAATCGTGATTTACGTGTTTCATTCTCAATACTAAATGTACGGGCAATTGGAGAATTTTTATAATGCTTTCTGCCATTCACTTGAAGTTTCCAAACTTCATCAATGCTTTTTTGGGAAGATGTATTATGATAGATCTTTGAAAGTGCGAAGTTTTCTAATTCTAGAAAAACATAACCAATGTCTGGTATGGTTAAACGAATATCTTTGGAAGACTGATCTACTTGTTGAGTTTGTAAAATCCAGTCCTCATAATGTATAAGTTCGTATAAACGAATTGGGGGTATTAGGCCTATAGCACTCAAGGGAAGGGTATTTTTGTGCCATTTATTTGCTTGTGATTGAATTCTATCTAAAAATAAAATGGAGTCTACTTCTATCTGTATGGTTGCCACAGGAATACCAATACGATTTTTAAGCTCGTAGACTTCACGGTCTTGACTTACATAATATTCAAAACTAAGCCGTTCGCTTTGTCCGGGAGCACTGAACAATAATTTACCCTTGCCGGAAAATGATCTTGGTAGAGAATGTATTTCTAGCTGGCCGTATATTTCGGATAAGGGAGTATTTGATAAGGTATAAAGCTGATCACTGGATGTACGAAACATATAAACACTGCTACCACAGCCTTTTAAGAATAATAGACTTATGGTTAAGTATACCCCGAATAACATGGAATATTTATAGCATTTAATCATAGTCTCTTGATAGCTTTTTCCGTATTCGTTGAGTTGATCCACCTAATTCGAGGGCTTTTTCCCACCAAATTATTGCTTCATCTGATTCACTGAATAGATGGTATATATCTCCCTTTAATTCTATCAAAGAGGCATCTTCTGGGTTAATTAAAAGGGCTTGTTTAATTTTCGACTCAGCCTGGGCTCTGTTGTTTCTATATCGCGCGCTAAAATAGGCTAAGCTAGCCCATCCATAGGCATTATCAGGGTCATAATGAAGCGCATAGTTTAATGAACGCTCAGCAGGTTCAAGGTCCCCAGCCTCAGCTTGCAGTTCACCGAGTTGCCGATACCATTCTGATTTTTGAGAACGTAGCCCAGGACTACGAATAGCTTGTTCAAACCATTTTTTTGCTGCGTTTTTGTTTTTTAATTCTAGTTCTATCCAGCCTAGTTCACTTAAAATTTCTCCTTGTTCAGGAAATAGTTCATTCCATTCTAAGGCTAAAGTTTTCCGGTTTATTAATTTTACATCACTATCATTTAACTTGTGCAACCACTCTATGGCCTCCTTCGGATTATTTGGGGTCTTATTCAGCTGAAGCTCATGATAAGGCAAGGAACTTTTAGATTTATCTGACACAGGTTTATGCAGATCCGTATCATTTAATGTTGTTTCAGTAAATCTAGAGTTATAAGAGAGTTTTTCATTATCACTTTTGGGGGCAATTTTGCTTATTCCTTGATCATAGGGGAATAAATACTGCATTTCTCTGGCAACAGTTTTCATTGAGTCGGGCATACCAAGTATTTCAAAATTTTTATGGAGCAGTCTAAACCAGTCTTTGTGCATTTGGCTGAAGGGCTGAATAGGTAGTTCATTAGGTTGAGACGTTCTGGGATAGTGCTGGGTAGCCATCCTTTGTAGAGGTTCCAATATGCGCTCACGAATGACCACATTGGCATCCGCTAAAAAGCTCATTTTTTGATGCATATCTATCAAAAAAGTTAGTGCAACCCAATGATATTTATGTTGACTTAGAATTAATTCCAATTCTTTTACAGCTGCTTGATAGTATCCCTGGGCATACAAAATTTGGGCTAGTTGAATTCTATACCATGGATTCGTAGGCTCTTTTAATAGGCTATTTTCTGCATAAAAAAGAGCGTTATTATAATCATTAAGATTAAAATAGATATTAGCTATGGCATGGGTAATACCACTCTGATTAGGATCAAGTTTCTCTGCTTGTAGAAGTAGTGTCAAGCCATCCTCTAAAAAAGTATTATTGACTGCGAGCAAGCCTTCTAAAAATAGTTTCTGCACTTGTGTACTAATTTGTTCGGCTGAATTATGTGAAAATAGATTTTCCATGGAGCCATCTTGACCGGGAATTTGTGCATTAACTCCTTGATAAAGACTAATTAGTAAAATAATTAGGATAGATATGAAAGGCTTAATGCGCAATACTAGCAGCTACTTAAATAGTTTATAATTGGGATTTAAAAAAAGATATAATGGAATTGTAACTAAAATATCAAAAAGCGTACTTTCTAATAATGCTAATCTCTTAAGTATATCAAACAATTTCAATTTTGGGAAATCCGGTACGGTCTATCTATTGGCAAGGGCAATAATTGCCATTATTTCGAGTGTGTTTACTTTTAACGCTCATTCTTTAGTAACTATACTTTCAATCTCATTTTTCACTCTTTTATACCCATTTATGATTATTACTCTACACTATTGAATTTCTTTGCATTATCCCTTTGCGTAGATTATTTGTGCATTTATAGAAATACCAACTAACCAAATTGGAACTGGTATCGCTAAACGTGAGTCAGAATACAGTAACCAAAATAGCTACTTGGAATGCCGTAATTGCTTTAAATGGAGAACACTTGGCTGATTATTGCTAGATCGAGCTGAGAGAGAATTAAAAATATATGCCTAATTCAGGTTTTATCGTAAATTGGGAGTATGGAGGACGGGATTTGCCAAAACATATCAAAGCTAAAAGCTTTTGATTAATCTAATAAGTAACACCCGTATGCCAAGCTGAAGTCAATTATGATCAAGTAGTAATAGGTTATTGAGTGAATATCAAAAGAAACGGTCCAAAAGAGCTTTAGCTTGCCTTACATAGTTGCCACCAAATAATATAGCATGAATAAGTAGAGGGTAGAGTTGACATAGTTTTTGTCGTTCTTTCCAGCCAGATTGTAAAGGATATTCAGTTTGATACCCATCATAGAAAGCTGGGGTGAACCCACCAAATAAGTTAGTCATTGCAAGGTCCATTTCTCTATGCCCATAATATACGGCTGGATCATAAATAGCTGCATACCCCTGTAAAGTAAAAAAATAATTACCGGACCAGAGATCTCCGTGCAAGAGCGCGGGAGGTTCATCTGGAAAAATGACGTAGGTATAATTAAATGCTCGCTCAAAAATACTACAATACTTATTATTCAGTAACCCTTTATCTATGGCCTGCTTAGTTAAAGGCTCAATACGTTCTCTAAAAAAAAACTCTAACCAATTGGTATGATAGTGATTCGTTTGGTTGATAGATCCAATGTAATTATCCTCAGAAAAACCAAATAATTCATTGCTGTTCTTATGCAACTTGGCAATATCCACTCCAAATTGGAAATCATTACCACGTGCTTCCTCTTCAAGGTATTCAAGTAATAAATAGGAGTTATTATGTGAAATGACTTCAGGTACTACCAAAGAAGTGTTAGCAGAGCGTAATGTATTTAATCCTTTCACTTCTTGAGTGAATATCGATTTTATGGCATTAAGTTCCTGTTTGTGAAACTTCAGAAAAAAAGCCTGTCCATCTTCTAATTCAATTTTAAAAGCCTTCGAAATATCCCCACCTTGTATTAAAGTAGCTTTTGCGATCGGCGCAAATAATACGGTTTCGATCTCACATCTTATGGACCCTGGGATGAGGTCTGCACTCATATCTAATTAGTTTAATAATTCTTCTAAGATACTATTTTTTACACGTGTAAAATCTTGATCGCTTGTTATTCGTACTAACTGAGTTGAGGCAAAAATGGAACTTAGAATTTTAAGTGCAGTGGTTCGGGTATTTTGTGTTTTTCGGAACTGTCCAAGGTCCATACCCTCTTGAATTAGTTCAGTTAGCCACTCAATGACCAATTCAGTAAACTCTTGAACTTCAGTTTGTACATTAGGTCCTAATGAGTACCAATCCGTTGCAAAAGCGCCAATTATATCCACTTTTTCACTAAGATGAATCGAATGATAAAAATTTAAAAATGTCTTTAGCCTATCTTTGGGTTCTTTAGTGGCCATTTTACGGCTGAAGCGGTCAAAGACATCCTTGTGCCACTGAGCAATTGCGAAAGCTAGATCCTGTTTCGAAGGAAAATGATAATGAACGGCTGCATTTTTTATTTGCAATGGCTTAGAAATATCGGCATAACTAAAGGCATTAAAGCCCTGCTTACGCAATAAATCGTCGCCTAATTGAATTATTTTTTCCCGAGTGGAAGAAGCCATATCTATTAGTAGGTAAGTAAATATAAAAATTAAGTAGTTATTTTGAGAAACAGTAAACTATATAAATAATTTACTTATTTACTAGTAGGTTTGCAACAATTATTCGTTGACTATATAAGCTGAAAGCTGCTTAAGAAGTTCTTCACTAGACCGTTCTAAAATTGTAAACACATTCTCAAAACCATTTATTCCACCATAATATGGATCTGGAACATCTTCGTTAAGTCCATCTAGATCGAAACTACGCATCATTTCAACTTTAGAATTCGTTATACCTGACTTTAATTTCATTATATCTGCATAATTACTTGAATCCATGGCTAAAATAAGATCGAATTCGTAAAAATCTTTGGAGTTGAATTGACGAGCTTGGGAGAGCAGTGATACTCCGTGAGATTCAGCTATTTTACGTGAGGTAGCGTTAACTTTCTCACCAAGATGGTATGCACTAGTACCTGCCGAATCAATATAGAAAAAGGAATCAAGGTTACATTCCCTAACTTTTTGTTGAAATATACCTTCAGCTGTTGGGCTTCGACATATATTGCCTAGGCAAACAAAACAGATTCGATAAGGTTTTTTTTTGGTGATATTTCTGTTGGTTTCGAATTTCATAGCTGTGTGAGAATCAATGTTAAATAAAATAGTGAACGAATAAAGATGACAGTTATCTGAAGTTATACCTGACAGGGAATGAAAATAATATCCTCCTTAGACGAATCAAATAAGCAATAAAATCTCAGTATTTGGCATAGAATGCTTATATTGATATTTCTTTAGGAGTACAAAATCTAAAATTCTTTATGTCATCATCGTTCAAAGAAATAAAAAGCCTAAGCTATCCAAATGCTGAAATGGACATTCTAAAAGAATGGAAAGAAAAGCAAGTTTTTAAAAAAAGTATAAGCAGTCGTAGCGAAGGAAATCCATTTAATTTTTATGAGGGCCCACCTACTGCTAATGGTAAACCAGGTATCCACCATGTTATGGCGCGGACTGTTAAGGATTTATTTTGTCGATACAAAACATTAAAAGGTTATAAGGTTGAACGAAAAGCTGGCTGGGATACTCATGGGTTACCTGTAGAAATAGAAGTTGAAAAGGCCCTTAATCTAGTAGGAAGATCTCAGATAGAGGAATATGGGATTGCCAAATACAATGCAGAATGTAGGACAAGCGTACTAAAGTACAAAGATTTATGGGACGAATTAACCGATCGAATGGGTTATTGGGTGGATCAAGAAAATCCATATATCACTTTTGAAAATGATTATATAGAGTCTATTTGGTGGGCGCTTAGCGAACTATATAGAAAAGGGCTATTGTATAAAGGATATAAAATACAATGGTATTCACCAGGTAATGGAACGGTTCTATCCTCTCATGAGGTCAGTTTAGGGTACAAAAATACCCAAGACCCTAGTATCTATGTTATGTTTCAGAAACCAGATGAGGAAAAAACTTATTACTTAGCATGGACAACGACCCCATGGACAACAATTTCGAATATGGCTTTAACCGTCAATCCTACATTAGATTACGTTAAACTGGCTCATCATCACAATAATTATATTGTTGCTAAAGATTGTATTGAGCGAGTATTTGGTGAAGAAGTTATTATTATGGAAGAGTTTAAAGGAAAAGATTTATTGGGTAATAAATATTTACCAATTTTTGATTATGCCTTACAAGAGTTTGACATTGAACAGGCTTGGAAGATTATCCCAGCAAGTTACGTAACCATAGATGATGGTACAGGAATAGTACACACTGCTCCAGCGTATGGCGCGGATGATTATGATGCTTGCGCTAAAGCACAGATACCGATGTTTAACCCCATTGATCGAGATGGATGTTTCACAGATCAGGTTCAAGATTTTAAGGGACAATGGTTTAAAGAGGCCGATAAAGGGATTGTTAAAGCTATAAAAGAAAAAGGAAATATGTTTCGTCATGAGACATATGAACATAATTACCCATTCGACTGGCGTAAAGGTACACCATTGATGAGTTACCCAGTTGAATCTTGGTTCATAAAAACTACTGCTGTAAAAGATCGTATGGTTGACCTAAATAAAACTATTAATTGGAAACCAAGCAGTACAGGTACAGGAAGGTTTGGGACATGGCTAGAAAATAATGTAGATTGGGCTATATCAAGACAACGTTATTGGGGTACGCCACTACCTATTTGGCAGAGCGATAAAAATCCAGATGTATTTGAATGTATTGGTAGTGTGTCTGAGCTAAAGATGAAGGCTGGAATACCAGAAGATACCGAAATTGATCTACATCGCCCCTATATTGATGAACTAACCTGGGCGGCACCAGGCGGTGGGACTATGAGGCGCGTACCCGATTTGTTAGATGTATGGTTTGATTCTGGATCAATGCCTTTTGCGCAATGGCATTATCCAATGGAAACACAGGAAGATTTCAAAGAACGTTTTCCTGCTGATTTTATAGCTGAGGGTGTAGATCAAACCCGAGGCTGGTTTTATACTTTACACGCTTTGGGAACTATGCTTTTTGATCAGGTTGCTTATAAAAATGTGGTGTCAAATGGCCTAGTACTCGATAAGAATGGCGAGAAGATGAGTAAGTCTAAGGGGAATACAGTTGATCCATTCGAAATTTTGAAAACTTATGGTGCGGATACAACCCGTTGGTATATGATGAGTAATTCTTCACCTTGGGATAACTTGAAATTTAACGAAGATGGACTAAAGGAAACACAGCGAAAATTTTTTAATACTGTGGTGAATACATATTCATTTTTTGCCATGTATGCAAATATTGATGGTTTTAATGCCAATACTTCTCATATTCCTGTGCCCGACAGACCAGAGATTGATCGGTGGATCATTTCACGACTTAATACTACGATTAAACAGGTAGAAGAGTACTTTGATGCGTATGAACCAACAAGGGCAGCTCGAGAAATGGAGACCTTTGTAGAAGAACTAAGCAACTGGTATGTTCGCAGAAACAGGCGTCGTTTTTGGAAATCTGGAACTACATTGGATAAAACAGCTGCTTATCAAACACTGCATGAGTGTCTATTTAGTATGAGTCAGCTAATGAGCCCTATCGCTCCTTTTATTAGTGAATGGTTATACCAGCGTTTGATTAATACCATGCCAACTTATGAAGAGTCTGTTCACTTATCGTTCTTCCCAACAGTAGAAGAAACTGCAATTTTACCAGCTTTAGAATATAAGATGGAACGGGCTAGACTTATTTCAGCCATCGTATTACGTATTCGAAATCAAATTGATTTAAATGTTCGTCAACCATTAGCAAGAATTATTCTACCCATGAAAGATGAAGTAGAACGAGATGCGATACTATCGGTGCAAGACATCATTCTAGAAGAAGTAAATGTAAAAGAAATTCAATTTGTGGACAATGACTCTGGGATTGTCCATAAATCAGCAAAACCTAATTATTCGCTATTAGGAAAAAAATTAGGACTCAATATGAAAGCAGTAGCTAGCCAAATACAGTCATTTAGTACTGAGCAGATTTCTGAATATGAACGATTAGGTCGGATAACAGTTCGTCTGGATGGCGGTACCCAAATGGTTTTAGTAGAAAATGAAATTGATATCATTCGTACGGGATTAGAAGGTTGGCAAGTAGAAACAGAAGCAGGTCTTAGTGTTGCAGTTGATACCGAACTTAGTGAAGAACTTCAACAAGAAGGTTTAGCACGAGAATTTGTAAATAGAGTGCAAAATATGCGAAAAGAAGCTAACTTTAGTGTGACTGATCGGATTGTAACAGGAGTACAGGCGAATGAAAATTTAGCTTCTGCTATAAACTATATGGCAGAATATATTCAACAAGAAACCTTATCAGAGAGCCTAGAGCTGGAAGAATTAAAGGTTTCAGATTATTTAAAAACATGGAAAATAGGGGATGAAGAATGTATCATCTCTATCCGCAGAACCTAATTAATCGAATAATATGGCAAAAAAAGATACCAACAATGAAACGCGTATCTCTCCGTATACGGATGAAGAATTGGAGTATTTTAGAGGGATAATTCTAAAAAAAAGAGAAGCTGCAGAAGAAGAATTTGAAACTCTTCAAAAAACGCTGAGGGATAATATGGAAAACAGTTCAGATGAATCTGCATATTCGTTTCACATGGCAGATGCTGGTACCGATGCCCAGGAAAGAGAGAAAACCTATATGCTGTTTAACCGAACCCGTAAATTCATTAAATATTTGGACGATGCCATGAAGCGTATAGACAACAAAACTTATGGGGTATGTAAAGTTACAGGTAAAAAAATTGCCAAAGGTCGTTTAGAAGCGGTGCCTCACACTCAATTGAGTATTGATGCCAAGCTTAAACGACGATAGATAAGTTCTAAGCCCTCTACAGCTCGCCATTAAACGTCTTTAAACGATTTGTCAAAATACATAAACATAAAACTACTCACCCTTTTAACACCTGCTGTTGTAGTAATTGCTTTTGACCAATATACTAAATGGTTGGTACGCACGACACCAGAATTGCATCGATGGGAAATCTTCGAGGGTTGGTTGGAATTTTATTACATCCAAAATTCAGGTATGGCTATGGGTATAGATATATTGCCAACCCATGTGATTAGTATGATTTCTATTATAGCTACTATTGGAATATTTGCTTATTTACTCTGGACGTTAAAACACGCTGGCTTAGGATATCTATTTTTTATGGGCTTGATTCTAGGTGGGGCATTAGGCAACATAACAGATCGTTTGATTATGGGGTATATTGAAGGTTATGGCGGATTATTAGATGGGCACGTAGTGGACTTTATTTATTTCAGTCTCCAGATAAATGATTGGACGGTCTTTCCATACATCTTTAATGTTGCTGACATAGCAATCTCGATTTCCATCATAACCTTACTCATTTTTGGTAAATATCTAATACCTGAGGAACCACCATCAGGCTCTCAAGACCTCATGGAACAAGAAGGCGCTGTTAAAGAGCAAACTAGCTAGTCAAAGAAGTAAAATCTGCCATTGGAAGAGTACTGCTTTTAGATAAATATGTCTACTAGAATCAATTTTTAGCGTTGGGATAAGGATTTTTCAGAATGAATGGGTACTTGCTCTACTATTTCTAAACCAAAACTCTTAATACCTATCCTCTTAACCGGATTGTTGGTCAATAAACGGAGTTTTGTAACATCTAGAGCTTGTAAAATCTGCGCGCCAATTCCATAATCTCGGGTATCGCTTTTTTTTGGATTGTTATCCATTTCTACTTCTAAATCCTTTAAGGGCCCTTCTTGCATCTCTTTTAGTGTTTGTAATTGGTTCATTAAAATGGATCCTCGTTGATTTCGATTCATATACAATACAACGCCTTGCCCTTCTTCCTCTACCTGTGCCATAGCACTGTGAAGTACATCGCCAGATTGTTTATTGCGACTACCAAATATATCTCCAATAAGATCGGATGAATGAACCCGGGTTAATATAGGTTCACCCACATTCCAGGTTCCTTTAGTGAGGGCTAAATGTATATCTCCAGTCATGGATTCTTGAAAGGCATATAGGGTAAAATCACCGTATACCGTAGGCATTTCCATTTGCATTACCTCATGAACCAAACTTTCCGTTTTATTTCTATAGGCAATCAGATCTTTTATGGTAATGAAGGTTAACCCATAATTTCTTGCCATTTTAGCTAACTCTGGGACACGTGCCATTTCCCCATCTTCTCGCATTATTTCGCAAATAATTCCAACAGGTTTTAGGCCCGCTAATTTAGCTAAATCCAAAGCGGCTTCGGTATGCCCTGCTCTTCTTAAAACCCCTCCTTCAACTCCAAGAAGTGGGAAAATATGGCCTGGTCGTCGGAAGTCAGTAGGTTTCGAATCAGGATTGGTCAGTTCTCGTATAGTATTGGCTCTATCTGCCGCAGAAATACCAGTAGTGGTTAATTTTTTATGGTCAATCGATATAGTAAAATTAGCCTCATTTGGGTCTGCGCCATCAACTACCATATGATTAAGTTTAAAGCGCCTTGCTATTTCTTTGTTCACAGGTGCACATACTAATCCACGTCCTTGAGTGACCATAAAATTAATTGCTTCGGTGTTGACCATCTCACCAGCCATTAGGAAATCCCCCTCATTTTCTCGATCCTCATCATCGACAACAATAATCATCTTACCTTCCCGAATATCACGTATAGCTTCAGGTATGGTATTAAAGTGGATTTTTTGCATAAAAATATGGTATCTAGACTCGCAAAAGACTCATCTAATTTCAATAACTCACCCTAAATCGAATTAGTTCGAAAGAAAGGACTTCTTATTTTGATTTATTCGGATTTACATCGCTGATTGCGGTCTTAAGAAAACGTATTTTCACATTACTTCCTACATCGACTAGTGCGCTATCTTCATCTATTTTGTGTAGTACGCCAATAATTCCTGAGGAAGTGACGATTTTGTCGCCTTTTTTCATGTTTTCCACTTTTTCTTTTATTTCTTTTTGAGCTTTGCTTTGTGGGCGTATAATGAAGAAATAGAACACTAAAAATATTGCACCAAGAAAAACTAAATTTATAATCCCAGCGTTTGGATCTTGTGGATTTCCGGCCATCAAAAAGAATGAAGAATTAATCATATATTAAATATTATTGGTTAATTTCTCTCAAAGATAGGGAAGCCTGAAACGTGGTACAAATTAGGAGTATGAGAATTCAGGGTATATTTATGCTAGGAAAAAAAATCTTTGTCCCTAGTGGTAAAGGTCTTATATTTGACATCCTTGAGCAAATGGGGCGATTAGCTCAGTTGGTTTAGAGCACCTCGTTTACACCGAGGGGGTCGGGGGTTCGAGTCCCTCATCGCCCACATTTAATAAGCCTTTTCGT
>DEBM01000067.1 GCA_002348545.1 Balneolaceae bacterium UBA2956 | reverse complement strand
CTCATTTGCAAAAGCAATAATTTTTCGCTGCATTGTTATACCCAATACAGTATTTACTACATTATTTATGATTTTATCAGGATCAATGCTAGGGTCAACTTCATCTACACCAGGATCTTCCAAAAAACTTAAAGCTCCTTCCACATTAGCTTCTGGCGATGGAAACTTAGCAATTGTTCTAAATTCGGTTGGGAAAAAATAACCTTGCCCAGAAACTCTAGGTCCTACATGAATTACTCTAACTGGATACTGATTACCTGCATCATCAATTACATTTTTTGCTCCCATCCAAAAACCTTTTGCCGCTTGCATATCTAAACGTGGGTAGATAGCTGGGTAACGAAACCCATCCTGTTGGCCTACGTTTCGAGCAATTTCAATTTCATTTCCAAGATCAACGTAGAAGTTTTGCAGGGCTCCAATTTCCATCCATTTTGTTTGCTGAGCCTGCAAAACAAAAGGCATCAATAGTACAGCGACGATAATGGATACCAGACTTGAACTAATCTTATTATTCATATTCTTTTTTTTGATTAAGACTAAATATGTAAGTTTTCTGATGCATGCTTAGAGTCCTCTTTTTAAAAGCTTATTCTAATACCGTACCGAACAGCACGTGGATTGAAGAAGGTAAAATATGGTTGGTTAGGCATATCGATATACGCTTTTGTATCTAATACCTCTTTCACATAATCATTATCCGCTGGATTAAACGTACCAGTTGCTTTATCGTATTGATAGTAATCTTGGGTGGCAGAGTGCCAGTAAAGTGGTCGCTCATTTGGATTAGCAACGGTCTCTAAGTTCACCACACTTACGATTGGGACAAATTCAACATCAAAATCACGATAATCACCTGGCTTATCGTTTCCTGAAATAGGTGGTGAGGGGTACCCAGTACCTATTTCATCGAGTATTTCTTGAGGTAGGTGTAGAGAACGCATGTAATTCAACCGATCACCTGCCAATACAAAGCCTGGGGTGTAAGGAGAGAAATAGCGATGGTTCAATACATTATTCAGATCCACAAATATACTAGCTCGAACTCGATCTACAAGCTCAACATGTTTACTTAAACGTAAATCAACATTCCAATAATCATTCCATTGTACATTATTTATGATACCTGGTATGAATCCACCACCCGTCCAGCTTTCATAGGCACCAGATGTCCAACGGTATACGAAGTTAACATTCCATCCACCAACTGGATAAAGGCCAGCGAAATTAGGACCCAACTCTTCGGGTACTAAAAATTCGATACTTACATTGGCATAAGGTTGAGGTACCGATGGAAACACATCATTAGCAGTTGTTGTACGCTCGTATTCTCGTTGTTGTGCTGGATTTTCATATGCTCGCGCGAAACCGAATCTCCCACTTCTACTCACTTGGTATGTATAATTGGCAAACCCTCTCAGGTAACGGCCTAGTGACTTTCGAAAGGTTAATTCTATACCTCTAACATCAGAGTAGCGATTTGCTTGACTAAGGCTATAATTCACCGAAGCATCTCTGTTGGTATATCGTACACTTAATGGTTGATCGGTTACATCTCGATAGAAACCTGCTATTTTTATCAGAAATTGATCGAAGAGAGACTGCTCATAGCCTAATTCATAGGCCACTGTCTTTGGTAAGGCTTTTTCAGGGTTTGCCAGAGAAGTAACTTGCTGTGATTCAGGATATATCCTGATGTAATACAAATCATCTGGGGAAGGTAACCGATAAAAATGACCGTAATTAAAATAAAACTTAGATATTTCTGTTATTGGAAAAGAGATACCTAAACGTGGGCTTAAACGTAATACTCCGTCTGGAGTAATAGTTTGAAGGGTATCAATCATACCTGCATTACCAATACCCAGAGAAGCATCATAATCACTGAATGCATACCATTTTTGACCTTGAACATAGTCCATACGGAGACCGATATTGGCAATCATACCCTCAAACTCTAATTTATCCTGCACATAGGCGGACAAGCGCAAAGGACTTGTGTCCCATTTATTAGTCAAGTTAGATGCAGTTAAAAATTGATCTACTCTGGCATTGTTAGTCTTGTTGTCAATAAACTGGAAATCTATACCAGCCTTTAATAGGTTTATTCTGTTTATCTGAGTAGTAAAGTCTGCACGAACATTGTATAGAGTATTTCTAGTAGTGTCGCGTGCATTACTAAAGCCAAGCCCCATGTTCAATCCAGAACCAATGAACTGCTGCGAAAACCCATAGTATCCAAAAGGGGCTTCATTGGTAAAGTGTCCATTAGCAAACTCTATATCTTGATCCAAGTTTCGTGAACGGCCAATTAAGCCATCGAAACGTTCATGATTAACGATAGCTCGAACTTCATAAAACGAATTATCCGATAAACTGTGAGTAAAATGCACACCTCCAACAAACTGGCGTTGTTCTAAAGGATTAAAATAATCGCTTGAAAACATAATTGCAGGAGAACGTTCATTCAATGTGACAGCACCTGCAATACTTGAGGCACTACCACCAAACAAAGACGCAGAGGCTCCCGTACGACTTGCATTAGTCCCAACACTATATCGATATGAGCCTTCTACCGATAATTTCATACCCGAAGCCACATCACTAGTTAGTTTCAATAAGTGATAATTCATTTCATATCTATCACGGCTTAGTGGTACAATATACATTCTTTGTGTTGCTCTAGTAGAATATGCAAAGCGTAAGTTACCAAGTGACTTACCAACCCCTGGAATTGGTCCAGATATGGTTGCATCCAATTCATAATCAGGCTCAGTAATACCCAAGTCTTTACGATGTTGGAATCGAAACAAACGCTGAGCCGCGTATGGAGTCAAGTCATTAGTGGGATCATCATCAGCCAGTAATTCCTCAGAAACTGCATTCCAGCCACGAAATTGAGGATATTGTATACGTGTCCAATAATCCCAAGCACCATCTTCAAAATTTTCTCCTGTTCCAGTGAAAGCCACATCTGAGTCTAAATAAGGCCGTAAAAATGGGTTGGCTATTGGATCATTTATGTCTGGACCAAAATGCTTGTCCTGTGGCGGAAGCATTCGAAATATTACATCCATATTGTAGCTATCTCTATTCCCTTCTTTTGTGGTAACACTAACAAGTCCGGATTGTATATTTCCGTATTCAGCATTAAAACCACCTGTCTGTACTTGGACAGAATTAAGTGATGTAAACGATATTTCTGAAGAAGCTGTGTTACTCCGAGTAGAACGTTGGGAAATACCATTGACCGAAAATTCTGTATCAGACGATGCACCCCCACGTACACTCGTGCCCCTAATTCCAGCTCCCAAGCCAATCACAGATGCAATATCTGTAACAGGTAAACTTGCAATTTCTTGAGCCTGAATAGATGTCACCGATGCTGAGACATCTGGCCTAACAACAGGTTGTTCCGCGATTACAATAATTTCCTCTCCCTCGATAGTTTGTTCTTGTAAAGTAAAGTTAACTTCTGTTGTTAGGTTTTCAGCAACAGTCACATTTTCAATAACAATTGAAGCAAAACCTATGTAGGTAGCCCTTAGAGAATAAATACCTGGCTTTACGTTTAGGATTTGGAAGAATCCATCTTCACCAGATGAAGCACCTTGTAAAGTTCCATCAATTAGAATATTAACACCAGGCAGTACTTCACCGTCGGCATCTATTACTGTACCATTAATTTTGCCAGCTTGTGCAAATAGTGAACTAGAAAGAAAAAAGATGGAAATGAATGCAGCAATGGAATTAAAAAGCTTGTTGGTTTCCATAAACTATTTTTTAGACTTCTGTTATTGTGATATATGTGAATAGCAATTCAAGGCAGTACGTATCTTTTGAATTATGAATAACTTGATTTTTACAATGCAATCAATTAGTAATAAAAAGAGATAATGTTTAAAATTCCACTTCTCATATCTCATAATTTTAAAGAGCTTATGTGCTGTTAGAAAAACTGAAAAATAATGTAAACAAACATAATTAAATAAGCTATCAACTGAAGGACTATTAGTTCAAATTGAAAGCGCTTTCAATAAGTCTATGATTTTATGTACATAAAGCGTTAAGAACCATACGTAAAATTTAGATTCAGCTGTAGTGAGAAATACTCAAACAATGCATTTTGGACTCTTATGCAACAGCTTATGAAGGATGACTGTTAGAATATGTTTACAAAAATTTACAATCTATAACAAACAAATATTACACAATATATTTATTGAAAAAAAGTGGAGGTGCGGGGAGTCGAACCCCGGTCCGAAAAGGCAGTCCTGCACATATCTACATGTTTAGTTACTGATTAAGTTTCACCACAGTACGAACCCAGTAACCCAGTGAACTATAGCTAGTCTGAAAAAATTCACACAAACTAGACAGACGGCCAGTGTATGCTATCCTGTCAGAATCGTCGCTCCGAATGGGCACAGACAGGCGTGCCACCCATGGAACGGCTTAGGCTGTTAGGCTGCTAAGCGGTATGAGTAATTGTTGTCAATTACGTTTAGTCCATAATGGATGTTTAACGAGAACCATTGGACATCCTCGACATGCCACGTACGGATTTACTCTTCCCGTCGAATCCAGTACACCCCCAATAAATCATAGAACAAATGCTTATAAATAAAGCAATTCTAAAAGACACTAAGAACGAAAATATTTTAATTTTTGTAACTAAAATATATCAAAATTACTATCGAAATAATACACCTCGAATTACATTAAAAGACAACCTCTGAGTCAACAAAAGAGATTTCTACATTTTTTTTCATAACATGCTTTATCTGATTCGTATCTTTGCTTTATCGACTTCTTTTTTGATGGTATACGTACTTTCAGTCAACCCTGTTCAAGCCCAAAATAATACGTCTGCCCTTTCAGGTTACATTAAAGACGCCGACACGGGAGAAACCTTAATTGCAGCAAATATTGCACTTCTAGAAATCAATAGAGGTACTACAACCAACACATTGGGCTATTATACTCTTACCAATTTACAGCCTGGCACTTATACTCTAGCCGTTAGTTACATTGGATACCAGCCCTTTAGCATAGAACTAAACTTAGCTACTGGTGAAACCCAACGGTTCGACATTGAACTTAATCCCAAGGTTCTTTCCGGGGAAGAAGTTGTGGTTGAATCGACCCGTGAGCAAGAAGCCCTTAAAAATATAGGTAGGGCTCAAATAACTACTCAAACCATAAAAGAACTACCTGCTATATTCGAGGCAGATGTGTTTCGCAGCATACAATTCTTACCGGGTGTAAAAGCAGCTTCTGACTTCTCATCGGGGCTTTATGTTCGTGGAGGAAGTCCTGATCAAACACTTATATTGTTAGACCGGACCACTGTTTACAACCCTTCTCACTTTTTTGGCTTTTTCTCTACTTTCAACCCAGATGCTATTAAAGATGTCCGTTTATATAAAGGTGGGTATCCACCGGAATACGGTGGCCGCCTTGGTTCGGTCCTCTCTATCTACAATAAAGACGGCAACCGCAATCAAACCCAAGCTACTGTCACTCTTGGCATGTTAGCCTCAAGGGCTGCTATTGAAGGCCCTATACACAATGGCTCGTATATGTTAGCGATGAGAAGGTCTACTCTTGAACCGCTGCTTGGAGCACTTAGAGCAAGCAATGACAACATCCCTTCGCTATTTTATTTCTTGGACACCAATGGTAAATTGAGTGTCGATATTGGGGCAAATGATAAACTATCCATGGCATTTTACTCAGGAAAAGATAGAGTCGATTTTCCCTTTGGAGATGATGCCGAGTTCAAGCTAAACTACGGAAATCAGACAATCAGTGGAAATTGGACCCATATTTTCAATGAAACGACTTTTTCCAATTTCGTGGCAACCGGATCCCGTTATTTCAACTTCCCAAACTTTGAAATTGCTGGAACGCCCTTTAAACGAGACAATAATATTTACGATTTATCTTTAAAAGCTGATATTGAGTACCTTCCAAATGAAAAACATTCCGCTAGTACAGGAATATGGGCAGGAGTTTTTACATTTCGAATTCAAGATCAATTTGATGGGCAAAATACCTTCGGACAAAGAATTCATGCGCAGTATGCCTCTTGGTACATACAAGACGAATGGCGCCCTATTGAGCAATGGAAACTCCTTGGCGGATTGCGCGTCAATACCTTCTCTGATGGTTCATATATTCGATTAGAACCCCGCATATCTGCTGAATACTTACGATGGAATCGGATGAGGCTCCAAATTGCATATGGACGTTATAATCAATTTTTTACGCTAATTACAAATGAAGCTTTTTCTGGTTTTGACTTATGGCTAACCTCTGACCAAGGAATTAAACCGGCTTTTGGAGACCAATTCATTTTAGGTATAAAGACAATTCCGTTTAAAGGATATGGCTTAGATATTGAAAGCTATTACCGAACCATGAAGGATTTATTTGAACTCGATCCCTTTTTACTTGATGCCGCAGGATTAGCTTATCCTGATCTTTTTCGTTTTGGCGAAGGAAGCGCGTATGGGGTTGAAATATTATTTGAGAAGAGGCAAGGTTATTTTACTGGTTATCTAGGATATACTTGGGGATATACCTGGCGCAAATTCCCTGGATTCAACACAGATCCTAATATCCAATTATCATCCGGAGAAACAGCAAGAGCCCGCTTTTATCCCCCTAAATATGATCGGCGGCATGATGTAAATCTCATTATAAATTATAGCATTTCGCCTAAGTGGAAACTTACTGGAGCATGGGTTTATGCTACCGGTCAGGCCTATACTCAAGTACTTGGACGATACGCCTTACTCGACGATCCTTTTGGAGCCTCTGAATTTAACAACGCTTTTACTGTTGGCAAGGTTAATGCCTCGCGTCTACCCTCTTACCACCGTATGGATTTTTCAGCTCAACGAACTGGTTCCCTCTTTGGGATGCAAACCCTACTTCAGCTTCAAATTATAAACGTATACAATCGTAGAAATGTCTGGTTTCAAAACTTTGATTTTGATGAAAATCCAGTTAAACAAACTGATGTAACATTATTGCCAATAATACCAGCCATTTCCATCACCTTCAATTATCCAAAATAATATGAAAACAATAAACCGTTATAGAAGAAGAAAGTATGTACTAGCACTTGCAATTATTCTTATATCTCTAGGTGCATGTAATCCATATTCACAGGATAGTTATACCGAACAGGTAGCGGTAGAAGCCTACTTGATTGCAGGAAATATACTGCCCCCTATTCGATTATCGACTACCACAGAAGCAACTGTATTCTATAATTTTGAGCAGCTTGCACTCCGCGGTGCGGACGCAATGATTTGGTTATTGAATGAACAAACAGAAGAGAAAGAATTTCGGATAACCTACGAGGAAGAATCGCCCGGGGTTTATCAGCCAACGGAGGTGATTACAGTGATAGCTGGCGCAAAATATCTTCTTGAAGTCATACATCCAGATTTTCAGACCATTTCCGCACAAACAGAGGTCCCAAACGAATTTTCTATAATCAATGGCATACAGGATACACTCATATATCAATCAACCGAACAATTAGTACTTGAATTGAGTACCGAAGCAGCTGAGGATGGACAGAACTATTACATCATTAATACCGTTTCAAAAAATCCAATAGAAGAGTTATTAACACCTTTTTATAGTGAATTTCTGGATAGTCAAAATGAGGAAGAAAAAGAACAAAACCTGCAGGAATTAACCATTAATTCCTCTGGCATATTAAATGAAGGAAACTTTGAGCGAAACCAGGCAGGTAATATAGAAATCCGTTATCCTTGGCTAGCTGTTGCTTTTTTTGGTGAAAATGCTATTATTCCCTCAGTCATTGATAAAAATCTATATGATTATATACGCTCTGAATTGGTTCAATTAGGTGGCTCAACCCTATCACCAGGTGAGATTCAAAATGTACTTACGCCCATTCGTGGTGGTGTTGGTATTTTTGGCTCTATGGCAAGAGATACCGCAAACACGATCATACTTCCATTGGAATATAGTTTTCCTTGATATGTGTATTAACCCAATCAAATTTAACTCTTAATACATCTACCCAATTATTTTTTTGATAGTTTTTATAACTCTAGCTTTTTTGGTAAATCCTTTCCAAAGCTATTTACTTGCTCAAATAAGTACGGATGATGTGCATATAGCTCGAATAAAATATCGTGGTGGCGGAGATTGGTATAATGATCCTTCTTCCTTAAGTAACCTTTTGCGCTTTACTTCAGAAATGGTACCATTAGGCATATCCAAGCGTTATAGAGATGTCGAACTGGGAAGTACCAATTTATTCCAATATCCTTTTGTATTCCTCACTGGGCATGGCACTATTGCAACTAACGCAAGCGAGAGGAGGAATCTAAGACGATATTTAGAGCAAGGCGGTTTCTTATATGTCGACGATGACTATGGACTAGATGCTTCATTTAGGAAACTCATTTCCGAAACCTTTCCGGATGAAGAGTTAATTGAACTACCTTTTAAGCATCCACTATTTGAACAGGTTTTTTCTTTTCCGAAGGGAGTCCCAAAAATTCATGAACATGATAGACAAACACCAAGAACCTATGGTCTATTTCTCGACGGAAGATTAGTGTTGGTCTATACCTATGAATCCAACTTAGCAGATGGCTGGGCAGACAAAGCTATCCATAACACTCCGGAAGACAAGCGTAGAGAAGCATTACAAATGGGTACTAATATATTGGTCTATGCCCTGAGCTCCTCACCATAACAGTCAGTACGCTATTTTGAGGAACTAAACTTAAAATTTATGGCGTAGTTTAAAATCACACTTAGCAGAAAAAATTCCTTATTCATTCTTTCTCCTATCTTTTTTCATTACGTAGTGAAATCTTTTTGGACTTTGGTTTTCCCCTTTTTTACCAACTGGATCAGGATATAATTCTTCAGAATCTCGCTGCTCACGATCAGTTATTTTCTTTTGAATTTCACTTTGAAGTCCTACTATTTCTTTTTTATTTGACAAATCAGCTGATTTGAACTGCTCAGCAAGCTCCGCCCTTTTTCGCTTAAAGTAACTAATTTCCAATGCTTTTAAACAACCTTTAACACTACGATATGGATCTTTATCTTTTTTAAATTCAACACCTGTTTTTTCATGATGACGTGTAGATGCAGTGTGAATTTCTAAAAAAATATCTCCCACAAGCTCTGGATAAGGCGATTGCTGTCTACTGTAATGTTCTACCCCAAAGGATTGTTCGGCTTTATATCGCTCTATGATATCGAGATAAAATAATCGCAACTCCTGGTCTTCAAATAGTTTTTCATTGGCTAAAGCACCAACATAACCTACCATTTCTCGTCCAAAACTAATCATGATTCGAATTAACTCCTTTTCATAATGAGGCTTTGATACTTTCTTATTAGACATTGTTCCAAACTTACCTCCTTTAATATCCATTTCATCCAACGGTGAAAATCGTATTTCATTTTCTGCGCTTTCGGTAGAGTGTTCATATCCTAGAACCTCCGGCAATGCGTGACCTAATTGACTATCAACTCCGTTAAAACCGTATCGATTTACTGACTTTTTATTTCGTTCTCGTTGCTGAGCGCGCTCTTTTTGAGCAGCCCTGTCACGAAGCACACGTTCTAGCTCTTGGAAAAGTTCATGATCCGTCCCTTTTCGATATTTTTGCGTCTTTTGATGTAAGTGTTGTATATATATCTGCCGCTGGATGATATCAGGTATGTGTGCAACTGCTTCTATTAATTCATTAATCACTTTAGCTAATGAAATAGGGGCCTCTAAACGTCCCTCGGTTGCTGCCTTAGCTATTAAAAAGTCGACAAAATCTTGGGTATTCTTGTGTTTAATATCATCAAAAGATTCTTTTCCAAATTGTTTGACAAAAGAATCCGGATCTTCTCCGTCTGGTAATTCCAATAATTTAACTTCTAGACCTTCTTCCAAAGCAAGTAGAATTCCTTTTTTCATAGCATTTTGCCCCGCTGCATCTGAATCGTAGATCATTGTTAGGGTATCTCCAAAGCGATGCAAAGTGCTCAACTGTCCAGTTGTTAAGGCTGTGCCAGAACTAGCGACTACATTTTTTATTCCGTGATGGTGCAAAGTTATTACATCGGTGTACCCTTCTACCAAAATCATTTCTTTATGCTTACGAATCTGATTCTTAGAAAAATTAACTCCGTAAACGACCTCACTTTTATTGTATACCTTGGTTTGAGAAGAATTAATATACTTTGCTGTTTTTTCATTACTCAACACTCTACCAGCAAAAGCAATCACTTTACCCGTAGGATTGAAAATGGGGAACATCAAACGTCCCCTGAAGGTATCATACATTCCCTCAGATTCAGTACGCTTTTTAGCCAGATCTCCCCCTAGTAAATAAGCTAATTCAATACCGGCTTCCTCCGCTGCATCTAACAAAGCCTGTCCTGAACTAGGTGCATAACCTATTCCAAATTTTTTTATAATATCAGCTCCATAGCCTCGCTGTTCTAAATAACTCCTGGCCTTTTGCGCTTCTTCCAACTCTATCAACGAACGATAAAAAAATACTCCTGCAAACTTAAGTGCATATAAAATACCTTCCTTTTCCTGCTCAAACACCTTCTCCTCATGAGTACTTTGCTCTTGAGGTAGGTATACCCCATAACGGTCAGCTAAAGTTCGAAGTGCTTCATTAAAATTCAGTCCACCTTGGTCCATAATGAATTTGAATACATCCCCAGATTCTCCACAGCCAAAACATTTAAATATCCCTAAACGTGGGTTAACATGAAAAGACGGAGATTTTTCGTTGTGATATGGACATAATCCTATAAAGCCACTTCCCGAGCGCTTTAATTTTACGTAATCAGAGACCACCTCTACAATATCGACTGCGTCCCGAATTTCTTCTTTTTTAGCATCACTTATCATACCTTGAAAATAGGAGTTTAAAGTCAGGGCGAAAATATATTTTTCGAAGTATTTTGAAAATCCTCCAAATACCTTACCAGTGCCTCATTTGCATAAACCAGTATTATTCATGTTATCCTACTTAGCATCCCAAAAACTATCGCTTCAATCTTTATTGATCTTAGGTCTATTCACTTTTTTAAGTACGGTAACCAACGCGCAATGGTCTGTTCATCTCGGGTTGATGAACTCCCAAATCGCGGATCCTCTTGTTTCGTATCAAAGCTATCAGGGAAATGGTCTCAAATGGCATCTAGGGTATAATTGGCCAAAGGAAACAAGCTCGTCTACCATCGCTTTGGAAACCGGGCGTTCGCGTCTAATTAACCGGCATAATAATTATTGGGACAGTCGCAGTCTTAGTTTTATTTTGCATTCTAAACTTCCAGCTACTCCGTTTTTTCCCAAGCTGAACATCCATAGTGGATTAGAAGCCCAATTGCTTCAAATTGAGTCCTTCTTTTTTATGGAATCAAACGCATACAATGGAAGGAAAAGTGGGTTCGGAGCCATTCGTATTCCACTGCTTATTTCAAGTAATTATTTTCTTAACCAAACCCTCCCCATAACATGGACTTTGAATTTACCGGTGCTACAATACACCCTTAGACCTGGCTACAGTGTTTTTGACCCTGATGAACTATTTAATAAACAACCTACGTTTGGAAATATCCTTAAAACAGGCCAATGGAGCCCCATAGCAAGTCTCGGACAATGGCAATGGGAGCTTAAATGGTCTCCTAAATCACAAGTAAAAGAAAACAATTATGTCGTATTTGTTACCCATAAATACCATAGAATTCCCTTTCCACAGGTCTTTAAAAGTAGCACCATTCAGTTAGGTGTTGGAGTATATTTATGAATTGGTTCAAAGGGATTATGATTTACCAGGGTCTGAGACCCACTGGATTCTCAGGCATTAGATTCATGGAATTATTGTGCCTAACCTTTTTTCTTGGGGGACTTATTTCTTGTGAAAGTTTTATAGGGAGCAGGTTTGATGACACCCGAGATACCGTTACAAATGAAGAAGTCTTTGACCATTTTTGGCAGGAATTTTCTGATTACTACCCTTATTTCCAACACAAAAACGTGAATTGGAATCAGTTTTACGAGATTTATCGCCCATCAGTAGACTCGGTTAATTCACAAGAAGATTTATTTGACTTACTAGAACAGATGATTTATCAATTAAGAGATGGGCATATTGTACTTGAAAGCCCCTTTAATAGATATCAATATTATGATTGGTACCAAAGTGATTACAACAGTAATTTGATCAATGCTAACTATCTAAATTATCAGCTTCAAGAGGGCCAGACTGGCGTGTACAGCTATGGTCGTATTCAGGATATACTTTATGTTCACTTAGCCAGTTTTAAGGGACAAAAAAAGCCTTATAAACAGCTCGCACAGATAATTGAAGCATCTAATAATAATACAAATGGAATTATATTAGATTTACGCACCAATGGTGGGGGAAGTGATGTCAATGCGCATTTAATTGCTAAAGAGTTTATAAATAACTTTATCCGAATACGCTGGATTAGATATAGGAATGGTCCAGACCATTACTCATATAGCAGGTGGATTTCTAATGAATTAACACCTAAGCAGCATAACTATAAGCATCCAGTAGTATTAATCACTGACCGCAGTGTCTTTTCTGCTGCAGAAGATTTTGTACTAGCATTACGTCAGTTACCGAATGTATTCGTGGTGGGCCAGTTTACTGGCGGTGGATCTGGGAATCCAATGACTAGAGAATTACCAAACGGTTGGATCATAAAAGTACCCCGTTGGCAGGTAGGTGATCCGCTGACCAAAGAGCTATATGAAGGTATTGGATTAGAACCAGATGTTATTTTGATGCAACGTACATTAGATACCACCTTGGGTATCGACCGTGTTTTAGAATTTAGTATTAATTACATCAATAATCTTAATGACAACTGACACATAATTAAGATCACCATTAATTACTGGTAGACTTTCAATTATTATATGAGATATCCAGACTCATTTTCATCAAAAATAAGGACTACATTTTAGCATAAAGCATACTATATTAGAAACCTGATATAAAGGTGTATACCATAAGCTAGGACAAAGCGGTAAATGACCCATTCAAACTGCAAAATTATATACCCATGAGCATACTTGTTGGCAACCAAACTAGATTAATTGTACAAGGTTTTACTGGAAGCGAAGGAACCTTCCACGCAGAACAAATGATTGCCTATGGAACTCCTGTAGTAGGTGGCGTAACACCTGGAAAAGGGGGCCAAAAGCATTTGAACTTACCAGTTTTTAATACCGTAAAAGAAGCAGTTGAGTCTGAAGGCGCAAATACCACAGTTATATTTGTCCCCCCAGTATTCGCTGCTGATGCGATTGCTGAAGCTGCTTTCTCTGGAATCGAAGTGATTATTTGTATTACTGAAGGTATTCCCATCAATGATATGATTGTCGCCAAACAAATTGTAAAAAGTCATGGAGCCATACTCATTGGCCCAAATTGTCCAGGTGTTATAACTCCTGGTGAAGCTAAAATTGGCATTATGCCAGGCAACATTTTCACTCCTGGAACAGTTGGAGTAGTTTCCAGGTCAGGTACACTAACCTATGAGGCAGTCGATCAGCTTACCAAAATTGGATTAGGTCAAAGTACGGCCATCGGCATTGGTGGAGATCCTGTAATCGGAACTACTCACCTAGATGCCGTCAAATTATTTCAAGATGACCCTGATACCGAATCTATCATAATTATAGGTGAGATAGGCGGATCTGCTGAAGAAGAGGCTGCCGCATACATTGAAGCTCATGTTAATAAACCCGTTGTAGCCTTTATAGCAGGTTCTACAGCGCCACCAGGCCGTCGAATGGGGCATGCTGGTGCCATTATTTCGGGCGGGAAAGGAACCGCCCAAGAGAAAAAAAGAGTCTTATCCGAAGCTGGTATTACTGTAGTAGATAGTCCAGCCGAAATCGGAGCTACATTGAAAAGTCTCCTCTAGATAATCTTTCTTGGACAGCTCACTAATCATAGATGAGTCCCATCTGGCAAGTAGCGGTATCGATTCGAGTTGTGTTGGCATTCAATAACCATGGAGTATGATAGTGATGCATGCATACTGAAGCACGGTTGTTCACTCGATTTTGATACTTAGGTAGTACGCCAACAGCATCACCAAGTCAACCTGATATAGCTGCGGGGAAGTATTTTGCACTGATGTGAACAATGGCTATAAATTTGTAACTTCATTACTCTATACCGTGTAAAATATAAAATCTACTAATCAATATAACTATTTATAATGTCCCTAATTATTGATGTAAATAATGTGAGTAAACATTTCGGAAAAGCTACAGCTGTTAATAAAGTTAGTTTTGAAGTGGAAAAAGGGCAAATATTCGGCTTGTTAGGACCTAACGGAGCTGGTAAAACGACTACTATTAGAATGATTAACCATATCCTAAATCCAGATACTGGGTCTATATCAATCTTAGGTGAACCGGTTAATCCTCAAAGTCAAGAACAAATTGGGTACCTACCCGAAGAGCGGGGTTTATACAAAAAAATGAAAGTGTTTGACCAACTCATGTATTTAGCACAACTCAAAGGGTTAAGCTACACAGATGCAAAAAGAGCTATTGATTTTTGGCTAGATCGTTTTGAGGCCAATACATGGAAAAAGAAAGAAATTTCAGAACTCTCCAAAGGCATGTCTCAAAAAATTCAATTTATTGCCACCGTTGCGCATGACCCGGAAATCTATATATTTGATGAACCATTCAGCGGTCTAGACCCTATTAACTCAGAAATGCTGAAACAGGTTATTTTAGAGGAGAAGAAACGTGGGAAAACTATTTTATTTTCCACCCACAGAATGGAACAGGTGGAGCAAATGTGTGATAACATTTGTCTGTTTAATCAAGGTAACGCTGTATTAGAAGGCAGTTTACAATCCATAAAACAGAGTTTTGGAAACAACACTGTACTCTTAGATTTTATAGGTGATTCAGCATTCTTAAATGAATTAGAGGGGGTTCGAATCAATAACCGCTCCACAAATTTTGCTGAAATACGTTTATTAGAGAATTCTACTCCTCAGGCTATATTAGAAATTGCAATGAAACATGCAGAGATACAGCGATTTGAAGTTGTTCAGCCTAGCCTTCAGGATATTTTTATTAGTACCGTCAATGATACTAAAATCGCAACATAATCAACGAATTAACCAAAATAACTCCTATTAAAACATAATTGATCGAACATGGTAAATTATTCGAAAATCTGGCTCATAATTAAACGAGAATACAAAACGAGAGTACAGACTAAATCATTTTTGTTATCTACCCTTCTTACTCCACTTTTGATACTGGGTTTCATGGGCTTTATTATTTTTATGACCTTATCCGATAATGAGGCTCCAAAACAAGTCGTTGTAATTGACGAGACTGGGCGAATGTTTAAACCGCTAACCCAGCTCGACGCTACCAGATATCAACCCATCAGTGCCAATCAAACTATTGACCAAATACGTGAATTAGTTATGGAGGATGAACTTGATGGATACGTATTATTTGAACGAACTTTTTTAAGTGAAGGAACCCCAGCAAGCTTTATTCATAATGGCTCTGGCGGTATCACCTTTTTCGAATCTCTTCAATCCGATGTCAGAGACGTTACGCGTCAAATACGTTTAAAAGATAATGATGTCTCAGAAGCTGTAATTGCTATATTCGAGGAACGACCTGCGGTAGAAAATAGACGTTTAAATGAAGAAGGCGTTGATGAACAGAGTAACGCCTTCCTCAGTAGTATTGGCGGGATTCTTATTGGTGTATTTATATTTATTGGCTTATTTGGCTATGGGGCCGTATTAATGCGCAGCGTTATCGAAGAAAAAACATCCCGAATCGTGGAAATAATAACATCTTCCGTTAAACCTATAGAGTTGATGTTAGGTAAGTTACTTGGCGTATGTTTGGTTGCACTAACTCAATTCAGTTTATGGATAGCTACCTATGCAGGAGTATCCATTCTTGCAGCACCAGTTGCTCAATTCTTCATTAATCAACGAATGGGCGATGTTCAAAATACCTTAATTGCAAATGATTCATCCGGCACGGCAGCTACTGCACCGGCAGATATAGATTTAAGTTTTTTGGAGCAATTTAGCATTGACCCAGTATTCATACTCTATTTTTTCGTTTTTTTTGTGCTTGGCTTCTTAATGTACAGTTCTATTTTCGCTGCCATTGGTGCCGCGGTGGACTCAGAGCAAGACTCACAACAATTCATGACGCCTGTGATGCTACCCATCTTATTAGGTTATATGCTCAACTTTAGAATTGCTGAAGCACCAGATTCTACCTTCGCTATTGTGGCTTCGCTGTTTCCCCTGACCTCCCCCATTAACATGGTTACCAGAATGCTGGTATCTTATGTATCATTTTGGGAAGTAGCACTTTCTATTGTTCTACTGATTCTTAGTTTGATTGGTATGCTATTACTGGCGGCACGAATCTATCGTACCGGCATTCTTATGTATGGAAAGAAACCAACCTTCAAAGAGCTATTTAAATGGCTTAAACAAGCCTAAATCAACTCCTTATCATTTAGTATGACCTAGCATTTATATTTTTAAACCTTAGTCTAACATCTTTACTCGCCTTTTTGTGCTCGATGGCGTGCAAATAATGCTTTTAGTTCTGGGTGTAGGTGAGGGTTGGTTGAATAGCCATTTCCTGAGTGGATTGTTTCAGCTCCGTGGATATCACTAAATACACCCCCTGCTTCTTTAACAATGGGTAATAAAGCAGCGGCGTCCCATAAGTTAAGTACAGGATCAAACATAATATCCGCTCTTCCAATGGCTACCATCAGATGTCCATAGGCATCTCCCCATGTCCTGTGAAGTTTTGTTTTAGCCATTAACTCCTGAAATTCTTCTTCTTTACCAACATCTTGAAACCTTTTTATTTCTGTTACCAACAAAGTGGCCTCTTGCATATCGGCTGTTTCACGCACGTGACACGGTTTCCCGTTAAAATAAGCCCCTAAGCCTTTACCAGCTACACAGCATTCATCTAACGCAGGTGCGTTAATAACTCCAACCATGGGCTCTTTATCAATCATTATTCCTATTAAGGTAGTATAAAAGGGAATTCCGTGAATAAAGGATTTTGTCCCATCAATAGGATCTAATACCCACTGAATAGATGCGTCTGGGCGGGTAATTCCATACTCTTCACCGATAATACCATGATCCGGAAACCTTTTTTCAATTTCTTCTCTAATCATCATTTCAGTTTCACGATCTGCAATGGTAACAGGTGAATCATCCGCTTTTGAAATGATCTCTATTTTTTTTTTGAAATAATTGAGAGTATGAGAACCTCCAATTTTGGCAATTTCTTCAGCTGCTTGAACCAAGGTATTTAGTTCTGTCATAATACTAAGTAATGATTAGATTTTGAATATGAATGAGGTAGAATTGAATAATCTACTACCTTATATAATGACAATTAATGCTTAGATACTTAATTATAATGATACTGCAAATTTAGGTGGAATGGAACGTTCATTTTTTTTAAAAGCTAAAATACTGAGTCAACATATATTTTTAATGAAGAGTCAAAAATTAATTTCCTAAATGTCTACTAAGGGTTTTACTCTTTGATTATTTTGGCTAAACTATTTACATAATCTTACATTATGTAACACTCACTCTTTGTAATTCACAGGCCTTGTTATCTTCAAATAATATACTCTCAAATAATACAAAAGCTAAACATTCGGTAAAAGCTCAAACAGACATTGCCCAAATCCTTGAAAACAAGCATCATATACAAGTCTATAATCGCTTTCCTATTACGATTACTCGAGGACAAGGTGCTAAAGTTTGGGACAGTGAAGGCAAAATGTATATTGACTTATTGGCTGGTATTGCGGTGAATAATGTAGGTCATGCTCATCCAAGAGTAATAAAAGCCATACAAAATGCAGCTATTTCTCCTCTCCACTTTTCAAATTTCTATTATTCAGAGCCCCAGTCTCAACTTGCAAAAAAACTCACCGAAATTACAGGTTTAGAACGTGTTTTCTTTTGCAATTCTGGAGCAGAGGCCATGGAAAGCTGTCTTAAACTAGCAAGAAAATGGGGTCATAGCCAAGGAAAAAAGGGTTCTATTTTATCATTAAGTAATGGCTTTCATGGTAGAACGCTAAGTACTCTTACGATGAGCTCAACCAAATATCATAACGGCTATGCACCACTTCCTAGCGGATTTAGTCAGGCCAGGTTTAATCAAATTAAAGATGTAATTAAACATATAGATGATGATACAATAGGTATCGCTTTAGAGTTAATCCAAGGTAATAGTGGAGTTCATCCCGCAGAGTATGCTTTTGTACAGGATTTGAATCAAATCTGCAAAAAACATAATATTTTACTCATAGTAGATGAAGTTCAGACGGGAGTTGGGCGAACTGGTAAAATGTGGGCCTATGAACACTTTGACATACAGCCAAACATGGTAGCCATCGCCAAAGCACTAGCAGGTGGTATACCTATTGGAGCAATGATTACCAGTGAACAGGTAGCAGACACGTTCTGTTTTGGTGATCACGGAACCACTTTTGGTGGGAATCCATTTGCCTGTTCAATTGCTCTGGAAGTGTTAGCTATTATTGAAGATGAAGAACTCTTAAAGAGGGCTAATGAACTTGGATCCTACTTTATGTCTAGATTCAGATTCTTAGCTGATAAACACTCATGTATTACTGATGTGCGTGGATTAGGACTCATGATTGGGGTGGAATTTAATCAACCAACCCGACCCATCGTAAATAAATGGGCTGAATTAGGAGTTCTTAGTAATGCAGCAGGAGATAATGCTCTTCGGATTGTACCTCCTATAACTATTTCCAAAGAATTAATCGATGTGTCGATAGAAAAACTAGACATTTTACTCGAACAGTTTTAGCTTTTTTTACTAAACAGGCATGAATCAATCTTTCTCAAATAAGCTTTTTAATTATTAAAATAGCTTTTGGTTACTTTTATCAACCTATTTACATCTGATTCTTCTATCTGAAAATGAAAGGTTGCACGAATTGTAGATGGACCAAAAGGAACCATTTTTATTCCCTTTTTCCCAAATATATCGAGCACTTCCAAAGCCGTTCGTTCTCCTGTGTCAAAAAGTATAATATTGGTTTGTACGCTATCTAAATCAATAGTAAGTGAGCCTGTTTCATAAATTGCCTGAGCAAATGCTTTGGCATGCTGATGATCCATAGCCAACTTGGGCCGGTGATGCTGAACAGCATAGTCAGCGGCGGCGGTTAATATACCTATTTGCCTCATACCCCCTCCCCACATCTTACGGAATCTTCTCGCTTTAGCGATATTTTTACTTGAGGAAAGTAACATAGACCCTACTGGTGCTCCTAGGCCTTTACTAAAACAAATCGAAAGAGTATCGGCTAATTGCCCTATTTCATGGGCTTTTTGTCCAGTAGCCACCATCGCGTTCCAAATACGGGCGCCGTCCACATGCAGGTATAATTTATGCCGTTGACACTCCTTCCTTATAGATCTAAGTTCATCCAACGAATATACTGTTCCGCCCCCCTTATTCGTGCTGTGTTCAACACATACAACCTTAGTTTCAGGTTCCCAGTCATATGTACCTCTGACAGCAGAAGCTATTTGGGCAGCATTTAATTTTCCTGATTTACCGTGAAGCGGTAAAAGTTGTACTGATGATAAAAAAGAGGCTCCACCTGTTTCATACTGAAATATATGGCCTTTACTTTCAATTAATACCTCATTGGAGGGCTGAGTTAGTACTTTTAAGGCTAACTGATTACTCATAGTTCCACTTGGCACATATAAACCTGCCTCCATGCCAAAAAGAGTGGCCATTTTATATTGAAATTTGTTTGTTAACTCATCTTCTCCAAATACGTCATCTCCGACCTCTGCCTCCAACATAGCATTTTTCATTTGCTGTGTGGGCTTGGTTACGGTATCACTGCGCAGGTCTATTATTTTCATAACTGTATTAATGAACAATATTATTTTATTTTATTTTTGTAGTTTATGGATAATGCGAATAGAAGTAAACAACTACTACATTGTACCGGTTGGTTAATCATACTTGACAATAAGTGTTTTGGCTTTTTATGAATGTGTCGAAAAGATATGACATTATTATAGCTGGTGCAGGCCTTTCGGGTTTGAGCCTTGCTTGGTATTTAACTAAAGAAAAATATTCTGGTCAAATTTTAGTTATTGATAAATCTTTTGCGCCGATTAATCACAAAACATGGTGTTTTTGGGGTAAAAAAAATCATCCCTTTGCTGAAATTGCTCATCGCACTTGGAAAGATACTTACTTTTCTGCACTAGATTTTAGCTCCAAGTTATCTTTGAAAGATTATCTTTATTTTTGTGTAAAAGAAAGTGATTTCAAAGAAACTATTCTAAGTACTCTTCGAAAAGCGCCAAATGTTGATCTACTTGAAGAAGATATATTGGATTTTTCATCCAACTCTTCAAAAGCCGTCCTTATTACAAAAGATAACAACACTTACTTAGCGGATTATATTTTTCAAAGTATTTTTATGCCTAGCAATTACGATGCCAGTACTCGAAAATATCCATTAATTCAACATTTCTTGGGTGTTGAAATCAAAACGGATGACGAAATATTTGACAAAAAAACTTTCACATTAATGGATGTGGACAGTGACTTTAATGATGGTTTTGCATTCATGTACACATTGCCATTCAATAAAAATAGGGCGTTGGTAGAATACACTATTTTTTCAGCTAAACCACTAAAAAAGAAGCAGTACAAGAAAAAAATCTACAGCTATCTTAAGGATAAATATAACTTAACTAAGGAGAATTATTCCATCAAAAGAAAAGAGTATGGTGAAATTCCAATGGATGATCGCCCTCATACACCAGTGTATTCTTCCCGAATTTTGAATCTAGGTACTGTTGGTGGCTTTACTAAACCAAGTACTGGATATACCTTTAGCCGAGTTCATAAATATTCTAAAAAATGTGCCCAAGCACTTACAAAGGGTTTAAAACCCCCGATTCCACAAACATCATCATATCGATTCAGATATTATGATCTTTTATTGCTTCGTGTCTTAGCGACAAATGTGCCGGATAGTCGAAAAATATTTCGAAGCTTATTTAAAAATAGTTCTCTAGATCGTATTTTCAAGTTTTTATCTGAAGAAACTAATTTTATCGAAGACTTAATGGTGCTAGCAAGTTGTTACTATCCTCCATTTTTACGAGCATTGACCATACATCCACCATTTTTTACCCAGTTTGACAAGAGTTACAATGCTAATTCTAAGCGATTACAAAAAAAAATAGATGTTTTTGAAAACTTTGATCAAATACCTGATAGTTCTTTTCAAGATTTGAAGGGAACAGTTGAACAAAATCATTTAAATAAAACTATCAGTTAAACAGATATGCTAGACATATATAAAGCAACTATTAAACAGGTTAAATGATAAGATCTCTAAGCTTAATAATATTTTGCTAAAATAGTGACTAAAGCTGTTTCTGCACGTAAAACACACCCGTCTGTGAATTTATCACCTAATAATATTTGTGGGATACACTCATGATCAAACCAACTTAGCTCATTAGTGCTAAATCCGCCTTCAGGACCAATAAAGAACAAATTATATCCCTCCACTAATTTTTTTGGTAGTCTTTCCCTAGATTTAACTGATTCATGTGCGGCCCATAGGTTCAGATCCTTCCCCTGACTTCGATGTTCGGCCTCTAGTTTAACTTGCTGGAGGTTATCAGCAATTATTAGTTCAGGAAACCAAGTACGCTTGGATTGTTTACTAGCACTTAGTATAATTTGTTCTAATCGTGATTTTTTCCATCTAGCACGCTCCGAATGATCTGCTTGGTATAAATAAAAATAGTCCACCCCAAGTTCTACTGCTTTCTCCAAAGCCCATTCAATTCGATCTTTCTTGGTTAAGCTGCCCAAGGCCACCCCACGTAATATAGGCGACTTCTGGAAACTTTCGGTATGCAATATAACGGCCCGTGCTTCTTTACTTGCTATGGACACCAGTTCTAATTCGTAGCGATGACCACACCCATCTGTGGCTAAGCATCGGTCGCCTACACTTAGCCGAAGTACTTGAGTAGCATGCAGACACTCAGCCTCCTGTAGCCTCACCATATTTGATACTATCTGAGATGGATGAACGTAGAATTGTACATTCATGATTCTTTAAAATGCTTTCCTAACTTTAAATCCTGCCCCTGATAATTACTCTTTATCTCAAAGCCATACATTATATTAGGTTGTTCTGAATTGGGCTCAAATTGCATGCTAAAGAGTGTTTGACCGTCCTCAATTAAAAAAGGAACATCATGGGAGCGCACTTCAAGGACAGCACGAGCACCCCCATCCTCTACTGACCCTCCAAAACCACTATCAAAGAAACCAGCATAATGTGTTCTCAATTCACCCGATCCAGTATCATATGCCATCATCTCGCAAGCTAGCTTAGCAGGAACCCGTATTCTTTCTTTAGAAGCAAATATATAAAAACTTTCCGGCTCTAAAATAACCATCGAATCAGTACCCGCTAAAATAGGTTCCCAGAATTCACTCACTGGATAATGCCCAATTTTCTCAAAATCTATGAAGTTACTGTGCTTCTTGGCTTTATATCCAATAATCTCTCCTTCTTTACCCTCCAGATGTACACTCATAAATAAACCTTTATTTACTTTTAGAGTTTCTATAGGCATAGCCTTACAAGTATCGTCGAATAAAATAGGCTCCTGGTCATGTATACGTAATAAATCCTGATCTGAAAGTACCTCAAAACCATGTCGGATACGAAGTTGATTTAATCGCTGTCCTGTTTTCACCTTTACAGGGAATGATTTCGGAACTACCTCTACATATAAAGGCCCTTGATAACCGGGAGTAATTTCCTCAAAACGATGTGAATAATCGGTAATCACTCTAGTAAACACATCTAACCGCCCCGTGCTACTCTTTGGATTTGCTTTTGCACTTAAATTCTCTTGTGCAAATAATCTTATTGTGTCGCCATTATCTAGAACCTCTCCCGAAATCATTGGCGCATTACTAGTTGCATAATGACTCTTAGGGAGATTCAACCGCTCCAATAAAGGAATAATATATACAGCATTCTCTTCTAGTACCGCACCACCTTTCAATGAAAAATGGTACTGTTCTAACCGCTTTAATTTTTGATCAACGGTCTCATTCTCTGGTAAAAAACTGCTACGAACCCTGTAAGCTACTTCACCTAAACGCAAATCAATTGAGTTCGGTTGGTATTGATCCTCTAATATTGGATGGGCATCATCACTGCTTATAACACCTGTCTCACTTAATAATTTAAGTTTTTGTATAGGAAGAACACCTTTGGTTCTGAGATGTAGTTCTTTAGCTTTTTGGCGCATGATGTGGCATTTTTAACCAGCTTAAAATAACCACTAAGAATCGTTCTTCAAAGTCAGTATTGTTTCCCACTCTTCTTTACTTACCCTAGTAATGGAATACCTTCCCAATCGAAATAATTCCATTGATGCTAATTCATTCTTTTTCTTAAGCTGATCTCGTGTTATTGGATGAGCAAATTTTTCTATAAATCGCATATCTACGTTTATCCAACGAGGTTCAGCTTCGGAACTTTTTTCATCAAAATACTTCGATTCTGGGTCAAATTGTAAGGCGTCTGGATATGCTTCACTACAAACTTCCATAATTCCCACAATAGCTGGTAGTTTTTGATTCGAATGATAAAAAAAACATAAATCTCCCATACTCATTCCATCTCTCATGTAATTTCGGGCCCCATAGTTACGAACCCCGTCCCACGGAGTTATCTCATCGGCTTCTAATTCCCCGATATTATAATTGTCCGGCTCTGACTTGCATAACCAATAGGATTTTTCAAGCATATATTTAAGAATTTTCTGTGATGTTTAATAACGACTTATATTTAGTTATATACCATAAAACCGTTTCCTCTAACATTCCATCGAAATTAGGATTGGGCTCCCAACCCAACTCATTCTTAATTTTTGACGCATCAATGGCATAGCGGAAATCATGACCTAAACGGTCTTTAACAAATGAAATCAGATTGTTGTAATCACCCTCAGGACCTTTGGCTATATGTTTGTTGAGGATATCACAAATCTTATGAACCAATTCGATATTTTTCCATTCATTATTCCCCCCAATATTATAGGTTTCACCAGCTTCACCCATTTCAAAAACTTTTTGAATGGCACTACAATGATCCGTAACAAACAACCAGTCTCGCACATTTTCACCCTTTCCATAAACAGGAATCTCTTTGAGCTGCATTGCATTCCGTATTACTGTAGGTATTAATTTCTCATCGTGTTGATGTGGCCCAAAGTTATTCGAACAATTAGTTGTTACTACATTCATCCCATAAGTCTGAAAATATGAACGAACAATAAAATCACTAGCAGCTTTGGAAGCTGAATAAGGTGAATTTGGAGCATAGGGAGTCTGCTCTGTAAAATAGCCATCCTTATCTAGTTCTCCATAAACTTCATCAGTTGAGACATGTAGAAAACGTGCGTTGGGAAATTCTTTCGACTCTTGCATCCAAAGCTGCCTGCATACCTCCAAAATATTAAAGGTTCCTACCACATTGGATTGTATAAATGGTTCAGGCCCCCGAATAGAATTGTCTACATGTGATTCAGCTGCTAAATGTATTACTGCATTGGGTCTAAAGCTTTTTACCATCTCTTGAACCGCTACTCTATCTATTAGATCAAGCCTTTTGAAGTGATATCGCTCAGAATGCTTAATTGAATTTAAATAATTTCGGTCCGATGCATAGGTTAGTTTGTCTATATTATAAATAGTCCACTCTGGATATTTCTCATACAAATGAAGTATTAAATTTGAGCCAATGAACCCGGCCCCGCCCGTTATTATTAGTTTCATAAAAATATATCTTCTTCTTTAAGTGATGAAAGAAGCGGTAAACACCGGTCTTTTTCTGATAATATGGGTTTACTTATTTCCCAGTCAATGTGAATTAATGGGTCATCCCAGCGGATACCGCGCTCTGAGGTCTTATCGTAATATCGAGAGCATCTATAATGGACAATAGCTTGATCACTTAAAACGGAAAAGCCATGTGCAAATCCTTCAGGAATATACAATTGTTTATGATTCTTTTCGGATAAAACTACCGAATAATACTGACCAAAGGTTGAGGATTTTTTTCTCAAATCAACTGCAACATCTAGAATACGGCCGCTAATACACTGAATGAGCTTAGCTTGAGGCTGTTCTCTTTGATAATGCAGCCCCCTGATAGTACCATGATAAGACCTAGAAATGTTATCCTGAACAAAATCATGAACTAGCCCTAAATCATTAGACCAAGTAGTACGATATGTTTCTTTAAAATAACCACGATCGTCTTCATAGATCTTTAATTCTAATACTTTAACGCCCGATAGTGTAGTTTCATGAATTCTCATACACCTAACCGTTATACTTTTATTAAGTCTGATACTAAGGTTTTACAACCAATTTCCCAAGAAGGTACGGACATTCCTGTTGCTTCTAATTTACTTGTAGAAAGTTTGGAAAAATAAGGACGTTGGGCTTGGGTTGATAATGCAGAACAATCTACAGCCTCCACGTTTACATTAAGTTGAGCATCCTCAATAATTTTGTTTGCAAAATCATACCAAGTAATACATCCTTTACTCCCTAAATGATACAATCCTGAGGTTCTAGAGTGTAATAAGAAACGAGTCTGTTCAATAATGTAAGGCACAAAGCAAGGTATCCCAAATTGATCGTTTACTACCTGAAGTTGACCTGAACTTTTGGCCCTATGAATGATACTTTTGACAAAATTATCACCATCCAAACCACATAGCCAGGAGACGCGGGCAATAAGTGCGGAAGGTAAAGCAGATACTACCGCTTTTTCACCTTCCAATTTACTAGCCCCGTATTGATTAATTGGATCAGTTGGGGCCTCCTCAGGATACCCATCTTTATATATTTCCCGGTCGGAGAGTTTCCCCGAGAACACGTAATCAGTGGAATAATGAACTAATTGGATTCCTCTTTGGGCACATATTTCTGCTAGTAGTTTTGGGCCTAATACGTTTGCTCTATAAGCCAGATCATGTTCCTTTTCAGCGTTGTCTACATAAGTATAGGCCGCAGTATTGATACATACATCAGGTTTATATTCAGTTAAAACTTTTCTTATACACTCCGGATTGCAAATATCGAGCTTTTGCCTATTGAGTGCAATAAATTCATCAGTAGGTTGACTTTCAAGACTCCTTTGCCATCCTCTACCAAGTTGCCCGTCAGCACCCGTTATAAGAAACTTCATTACTCCATAGTCAATTGATTAGCTAACCGATATGAATCTAAAGTGCCCGCATCGGTCCACCACCCTTCTAATAATGCACTTTTCATATCCTTTTGCTTAATATAGTGATTGTTCACATCGGTAATTTCTAATTCACCACGTTTAGAGGGTTTTAGATCACGGATGACTGAAAAAACCTGTGCGTCATAAAAGTAAATACCGGTAACCGCGTACGAGGTGGTTGGAGCTTCCGGTTTTTCCTGGATTTCGGTAACTTTATCACCATCTATTGTGGCAACTCCATATCGTTGAGGATCTGGAACCTGTTTAAGCAATATCATTGCTCCTTCACCCGAATATGAGCTTGCCGCTGCCTTTAAATTATCCTCAAATATGTTATCTCCTAAAATAACCACAATTGGATCATTACCAGCAAAGTTCTCCGCAAGACCTAATGCCTGAGCAATTCCTCCTGCTTGATCCTGAACCTTGTAGGTGAATCGGCAATTGTACTCGGAACCAGATCCTAATAAATTAACCACGTCACCCATGTGTTCTGTACCAGTGACAATTAATATGTCTTGAATGCCGAGTCCCGTAAGCTTTTCAATGGGGTGAAAGATCATTGGTTTATTACCTACAGGTAACAAATGCTTGTTAGTTACCTTAGTTAGAGGGTACAAACGGGACCCCATCCCACCTGCAAGTATAACACCTTTTAGCATATCAGTTTAGAGTAACATCGAGAGTGGATTTTCAATAAGTGAGCGTAGCGTATTCAAGAAATCTGCAGCTTTAGCTCCATCCACAATGCGATGATCACTGGATAAGGTAACTTTCATACGTTTACCAGGCACGACTGCACCATTTTCTACGACAGGAACGTCTCTTATGGCACCGACCGCTAAAATACAAGCATTGGGAGGATTGATGATAGCAGTAAATTCTTCTATCCCAAACATTCCTAAGTTACTAATAGTAAACGTACTTCCTTCCATTTGCTCAGATGCTAACTTTCGATCTCTTGCCAAACCTGCTAACTCGCGTGTTTCGGAGGCTATTTGAATTAGACCTTTTTGATTTACATGTCTAAGTACTGGAGTCATTAAGCCTTCTTCAATGGCTACAGCAACTGCAATATGCACATCGCCATGCTCTATGATGGTATCCCCCCTCCAAGTACTATTGATGGGCTGATGTCTCGATAGTGCAATTGCAGACGCCTTTACAACTATATCATTAAAGCTAACTTTAATATCTAGTTTATCTTTGAGCTGTATTCTGGCCTCAATCGCAGCTTTCATATCAATATCTATAGTCTCATAAAAGTGCGGGTTGCTGAACTTACTATCAGATAGGCGTTTTGCAATAATCTTTCGCATTTGAGATACTTTAACCTCTTGTGAAGCTAGCGAGGAGAAACTTTTGATTGTCGATGCCGGAATTGGCGCAGGCGTACCTGGACGTGTTAAGGTACTCGTTGTGATGCTTTGAGCAGTTTCAACGTCTTTTTTAACAATTCTTCCGTCAGGTCCAGAACCAGCAATGCTGTTCAAATCTACTCCTTTATCTGCAGCGATTTTCTTGGCTAACGGGCTCGCCTTAACTCGGCCGTCCTCTGATGATGAGGTAATAACATCAGATGGGGAATCAACTGCCACCTCTTTAATAGTGGCTTTATCGTGTTTAGCTGCAGAAGTGGAATTAGCTGTGGTAGTGCTACTAGTATTTTCTAGCAAAGATGATATATCTTCACCTGCTTCGCCAATGATAGCAATAAGCCCACCCAACGGTACCGCATCTCCTTCACCTGGCACAATCTTTAGAATTGTACCAGCATCAAATACTTCCACATCCATAGTTGCCTTATCGGTTTCTACTTCAGCGATGATATCACCGGCTGATACCTCATCCCCTTCATTGACATTCCATTTGGAGATAACTCCTTCTTCCATGGTATCGCTTAGTTTTGGCATTTCAATCTTAGTGGCCATAGCTTATTTCTTTGCAATGTTTATGTTAATAGCTCACCTGTCTAACGGCATCAATAATTTTTTTCGGACTCGGCAGCCACGCATCGAATAAAGGTTTCGAAAATGGTGCGTTTACATCTGGTAAACAAACCCTTAGTACCGGTGCATCAAGGTAATCAAATGCTTCACGTTGAATTAGAAAACCAATTTCAGCAGCAAAACCAGCAAATGGATGTGCTTCATCAATGACTACACAACGATTGGTTTTTTTGACCGACTGCAGTATTAATTCTAAATCCAAAGGCTTAACTGTTCTTGGATCAATGATTTCACATTCAATTCCATCTTTTTCCAATTCATTTGCCGCTTGAACAGCAAGGTGATACATCTTACCATGTGCAACAAGGGTTACATCGGATCCTTCTCGTTTAATTTTTCCATGCCCAATAGGTATGATGAAATCCTCTTCGTCAGAGACTTCACCCTTTAATCCGTACATTTGCTCTGATTCCATAAAAAGGACCGGGTTGTGGTCTCTAATGGCAGATTTCATGAGCCCTTTTGCGTCATTAGGCTCTGAGACACATATAACTTTTAGTCCTGGAAATTGAGCATACATAGAATCGTACGCCACAGAATGAGTTGCTCCTAACTGTCCAGCTGAAGCGTTTGGTCCACGAAAAACTATGGGACAATCGGCCTGACCACCAGTCATATATTTAACCTTAGTTGCATGGTTGATGATTTGATCAGCTGCCAGTACGGCAAAGTTAAAGGTCATGAATTCCACAATTGGTCTCAATCCATTCATAGCGGCACCAACTCCTAAACCAGCAAAACCTAATTCTGAAATAGGAGTGTCAATTACACGCCGATATCCATATTTATCAAGTAGACCTTCGGTTACTTTATAGGCACCGTTGTACTCAGCAACTTCCTCACCCATAATGAAAACTCGTTCATCGCGTGACATTTCTTCATCTATTGCGTGTTTAATTGCTTCTCTAAATTGTAATACTGCCATCGTAAGTAAATTTTAAACGTGAAAATAAGGATTGTCTTCAACGAACATATCGGTATATAATTCATATTCCTTGGGGAATGGAGACTCATCTGCAAATCTAACAGCAGTTAACACTTCCTTCTCAACACCCTCTTCAATGGAATCAATTTCGGTTTGTTTACACAACTTCTCGTGAAGCATATATGCCTTTAGGCGTTCAATAGGATCTATATTTTGATATTCTTCTAGTTCCTCTTTAGTTCTATATTTTTGAGGGTCCGACATAGAATGACCACGATATCGATAAGTACGAATCTCAACAAACCAAGGTTCTGAATGCTCACGCACATCTTCTGCAATCTCTTTCATTTTCTCATAAACAGAAAATGCATCCATTCCATTGATCACTGCCGATTTCATTCGGTAACCTTTCGCACGATCAACTATTTCTGCTACGGTATGTCGTTTAGCAGCTGTACCCATTGAATAACCGTTATTCTCAACTACAAATATAATGGGGAGTTTCCATAATTTGGCTAAGTTCATTGTCTCATGCAATGCCCCTTGATCAACTGCACCATCACCAAAAAAACAGGCTGATATTCGTCCATTGCCGTTATATTTATTTGCAAAAGCAAGTCCACTGGCAATAGGTATATGACCACCCACAATTCCATAACCACCCCAAAAATGTTCTTTCACATTGGCAAAGTGCATAGATCCACCCTTACCTCCGGAACAACCTGTAGCTTTACCAAATAACTCAGCCATTCCTTCATTTGCACTAATTCCACGACAAAGTCCCCATCCATGATCTCTATATGCAGTGATGATATCGTCATCATCGTTAAACGCAAATACTGTTCCGGTAGATATAGCTTCTTGACCTATGTAGAGGTGTAGGAAACCTCCAAATTTACCCTTTTGATACTGTTGCATTGCTCGCTCTTCGAATCGTCTCTGAAGATACATTTGTTGGTACATATCTTTAATCTGTTGAATAGTTAGACCAAGACTTTTATGCTTTTTTCCAGTTGCTTCAGGAAGATCAACCCCTTTTTGGACTCCACCTTTCTCAGGACTTTCCATACCTGTAGGAGCAAATCGGATATCAGAAGTTACTTTTTTTGCCATGCTATGTGTTTTACAATAATAAGTAGATGCTTAATTTTCTGATGTGCGCTTTGCAAATTCCCTAAAGCGCAATGTTAATTATGCTTATTTGATTATTTATCATTTACTAGGCCATTGAATTTATTTGGTTTATTATTCAAATGGACACCTAATAATGAGTTATTCAAGTAAACACGATTATTATAGTCTTGAAATATACCGAATTTTCATCAAAATATGCGGGATTTATGAAAGGCTCTTGTTCTCATTCGTTCAGTGTGAAGTACAATTAATCAAACAGGCAGATAAGTTCAACCATTGAAACAGGTAGATAATATTCATCAATGAACCAATTAAAGCGATTCAAAAGAATAACTTAGTCCGTTAGCATGCTCCTAGCAGCTGTAATTGCCTCAGGTATGGCTTCAGGATTTGATCCTCCAGCCGTAGCTAAACTTGGCTGGCCGCCGCCGCCGCCGCCAATTATTCGACCTAATTTTCCTACAATAACCCCCGCTTTCAATCCTGTTTGAATTAGGTCCTCGGTAACAGTCGCCAGTATAAACACTTTACCCGAGATTTCGTCATGCGAAAATACAGTGCTAACAGTCATATTAGATGATTCGTTTAATATACTATATCCCATATTTTTAAGAGTATCCATACCAAAGGATTCTATATGTCCATATACCCATTTAATTCCATTGTCCAATTGTTCTGCCGAATTCATAAGAATCTGTTGACTAACAATAGCTTTATCCTGAATCAACGCCTCTACTTTACGCTCTAATTCTTTTTTATCGGCTTGTAAACGCTCAATAGATTCCGCAAATTCGTTGGAAGAGCCCAATAGATTAGCCACTGTTTGAAGCTTACTTTCTTGCTCTGCCACCCACTGTTCAGCCCCAAAGGCCGTTAGCGCCTCGATTCGGCGAATACCTGCTGCCACTGAATTTTCATGGATAATTTTAAAGAACCCAATTTCCCCGGTATTCTGCACATGTGTTCCACCACATAATTCTATGGAATAATCCGAATCAAATGTGATAACACGAACTTTATCCCCATATTTTTCACCAAAGAGCATTCTTGCGCCCCGCTCTTTTGCCTGCTCAAAAGGGATATTTCTGTCTTCTTCCAGTGGTATACTCGCTCTTATTTTTTCATTTACCAGAGCCTGAACATCTAATATTTGCTGCTTAGTCATCGCTTCATAGTGTGTAAAATCGAAGCGAAGATAGTCTTGGTTGACTAAGGAACCTTTTTGGGCTACATGGGGGCCCAAAACCTCAATAAGTGCAGCTTGCAACAAGTGAGTAGCTGAATGATTTGCACAGGTATACGCTCGGGACACTCTATTCACAGTAGCTTCTACCGGCTGATCTAGGCCTGGGAGTTGCTTAATAACCAATACTGACCCATAAGGACTTTTTTGAACGTCAATAACCGCATACTCTTGACCGGCTTGTTTCAATAACCCTTGGTCACTTACCTGCCCACCGCCTTCGGCATAGAAGGGGGTTTTTTCAATTAATAAATGAAAGGAATCTTCTACTTCCCGATAAGCTAAAATACTGGTTGAACTACTTAGTTGATCGTAGCCAATAAACTCCGATGTTGTTTCTTTTCCTGCAAGCCAGTTCCACTGCCCTTTCTCATTATGATCCACAGAAAAAGATCCAGCCGCTCTAGCCCGAGTCTTTTGCTCATTCATACGCTCATCAAAACCAGCTACATCAACCTGTAACCCCTTTTCTCTAGCCATCAGTTGGGTTAAATCAATAGGGAATCCGTAGGTATCATGAAGCTTAAATGCATCCTCTCCAGTGAGTATTTTACTATGCTCTGTCATTTGTTCAAATAGCGCGATACCCTGCCCTAAGGTTCTTATGAAACTTTTTTCTTCAGAATGTACCACTTTTTCCACATAGGCTTGCTGGGCTACCAACTCAGAGAAGACTCCTTCGAATTGCCGACCTAACACCAGTACTAATTCAAACAGAAAGGGCTCTTTAATCCCCAATCGATCCCAGGCATATCGTATGGCTCGCCTCAATATTCTACGTATCACATACCCCCTTCCGTCATTCGAAGGTGAAGCCCCATCAGCCACACTGAATGCTACCGCACGGATATGATCAGCAATCACACGAACAGCAATATCGGTGTATTCATCCTCTCCATATTGTATGTTTGCACGATCGGAAATAGCCTCGATTAGCGGGCCAAATACATCAGAGTCATAATTCGAGGTTTTGGCTTGCATCACCGCACAAATTCGCTCAAAGCCCATACCCGTGTCTACATGTTTTGCAGGAAGGGTTTGCAGATCGCCTGACTTTAACCTTTTAAATTGTATAAAAACGAGATTCCAAATCTCCATAACTCTTGGATCATCTTTGTTTACCAAGCTTGCCCCATCTACTTCTGCGCGTTCCTGTTCGGATCGCAAATCAATATGGATTTCCGAACAAGGCCCACATGGCCCTGTTTCCCCCATTTCCCAGAAATTATCTTTTTTTCCACATTTTAGAATATGCGCATGATCAATACTGGTTTGACTTTTCCATAAATCGATTGCTTCCTGATCAACTTCTAACCCATCCTCTTGATCACCACCAAAAACGGTGGCATAGAGCCTAGAAGGATCCAACTTCCAGCGATCTACCAGCAGCTCCCAAGCCCAATCAATGGCCTCCTGCTTAAAATAATCTCCAAATGACCAGTTACCCAACATTTCAAACAAGGTGTGATGATAGGTATCATGACCTACCTCTTCTAAATCGTTATGTTTGCCACTTACTCGAATACATTTTTGAGTGTTGGCTGCTCGTAACCACTCTTTACCATCAAAGGCTAAAGTTTTTTGCTCACCTAGAAATAGAGGCTTAAATTGATTCATCCCTGCATTAGTAAATAACAAAGTAGGATCATCTGCGGGAACTACCGGTGAACTAGATACTATAGCATGGTTTTTTTCCCTAAAAAAATCTAGAAATTCTTGTCGTATTTGTGATGAAGTCTTGGAAGCCATTCGAAATATATGTGATTTAGGTCCGGATAGTTCTAATGCAAATACTCAAGCATAAAAAACTATAAATGAGAAAGTTTAAAGATAGAAAAAATACCTATCACACACATAGCCTAATAGCTGCTTAATTCGCTTATATTTAGCTATATTAGGTAAATATCCACAACTTAGTTCTCATCAATGAAATCTATAATCAACTATTTTATTCGCGGTCTTCTAGTAGTATTCCCATTAGGAGCTACCTTCTTTGTAACCGGCATAACCATAGACTGGTTAAATAACCTCAGTTCTAGCTGGATTCCTGGAGATTGGGCTCAATCCATACCAGGCCTTGGACTTGTACTTTCGTTTGCAATCATTGTTGCTATAGGGCTTATTTTTTCGATTACCTTAACCAAACCTATAATTCATGTCATCGAAAAAATACTTACTAAAACACCCATTATCAGCATCATTTATCATTCTCTAAAGGATTTAACCGAAGCTTTTGTAGGTGAAAAGAAGAAGTTCGATCGTCCCGTACTTGTTCAACTGAGCGCCGATGGTCCCTTCCGAATCGGGTTCATTACCCAAGAAAATTTCGTGGTAAACTCATTTGAATTAACTGCGGTATACTGTCCGCATTCCTATAATTTTTCCGGAAATTTATTCCTGGTAGATACATCTAGAGTCCACCCCGTGGATATAGATCCCTCACAAGCTATGCGTCTAATTGTCTCCGGGGGAGTTAGCCAAACAGGTAAGATCTAAACTAGTATACTTCTTCAAAGGTCTTTTCGGATGGTTTGACCTGAGTTTTTAGCTCTTCCAAAGTCCATTCCATTGGATCTTTATCCTCTAAATCACCACGCAGACTCAAGTAATCTAAGAATCCTTGCTTTGCTAATTGTTCATAAATGCCGGTTTGCATTCCCTTCATCCCGCAAAGATAAACAAGAGTGTTGTTTGCAGCTAGAATAGGTGATAATAGCTCAGAATAATCTTCAATGGCTGTTTGCACATATTTTTTAGAACCATTTTGACGCCTATCTTCTCGTGAAATCATTTTTAGATAATGAACATTGGGATGGCGGAAATCTAAGTCTTCAAAGTATTCTCGGTAGAGTAAATCGGTTCGGTACGAACATCCAAAAACCAATACTATTTGCCCTTGATGCCCCGCTTCAATTAACTCCATTATCATACCTCTGAAGGGAGCCACACCCGTCCCCGTTGCAAAAAACACATAATTAAACTCCTCAGAATTTTCAGGTAACAAATAGCGTTTTCCACTAGGACCTGTGATCGTAAGTGAATCCCCGGGTTTCAAATTGGAAAGGTAGTTTGAACAGACCCCTGTATAAAACACTCCATCTACTTCCTCATTTGCTCTTTTGACAGTAGTTGATACAAGATGTGGCTGTCCATTCTCCCCTTTTGAAGGTGAAGAAACCGAGTACAATCTAAGCTTATGAGGCTTACCTTTTTGATTTTCTCCAGGAGGTAAAATACCAATGGATTGTCCTGATCGGAATATTCCTTCCAAACCAGAACCACTAAGGTCTATGGTAATATGACGAATAACATTCGGGCTAAAATCGTCCGTACAAATATAATTCTCCGCAATGGTTGCTCTTGTTGGTTTTTTGGGGGTAAAAAGATTAATCTCTACCTCAGGTAAGATAATATTAAGCGTAGAACTGCCATTTTTGTTGTTGTCTGACATAATAGTGTCTGAAATAGTAAATTCAATATTAATGAGTGAATAAGTAATAAAATAAGGTAATTTTAGGTATGAGTTTAAAAAAAGTTGCCATTGTTGGTGCTGGAGTCACCGGACTAACAACAGCGATATTGCTTCGTTTATCAGGGTATGATGTTCATGTATTTGCTAGTAAATACCCTGTAATTGATCATAGTAATCCTTTTTTCGCCAGCGCCTTTCCTGCAGCTTCTATTGTGCCTCATTCCGTAACAAGCCCTATTTCAAAAAAGCTTTTTCTAAGCTCGGTCACATTCTATGAAAAATTATTTGAGCTTAATTTTTCTGGCATTTATCGCCAAATTCATTACGAAGTATTTTCTGAGGCTTCCAAAAGTAAGCCAGTCTACTTACAGTGGTTACCAGGATATACTGAAATACCTTTAAATGGCAATTCATTCATCCCACACATTCCTCATTACCCACTATCACGCGCCTGGAAGTTTTCCATGTTTTTTGTTGATTGGCCTGTTTACTGGAAAGCTCTATTGAAGATATTCACAACTCTTGAAATCTCTTTTACGCATGAAATCATTGATTTCACACGAATAAACTCTAGATTCTCCGCCGAAAATTATTCTTTAGTAGTACTGGCTAGTGGCTCGGGTTTAGAAAAAATGTACAACAAACCCTTAAACTTACTGAAAGGCCATTTACTTGATATTGATGATGCGCCAAAACTGCGTAATCCAGACGGGGATGTGTTTTCATATAATTATACCCCACCATTAAAAGTTTATAGTACAATGAATGGGAAACCCCAAGACATTTATAGTTATCCTCGAAGTGGTACTATGATTCTTGGAGGAAGTCGAATTGCTGGAAAATTAACCGGAGAAAAATGGAAAGGCGATGAACTCCTTCCAAACTATAAAAAAACAGAAAATAATCTAGAATGGCCCTATTCTGCTATATTTGAACTTAATAAAATTTTAATCGAGCATAGTACTAATTCTAAAATTCACAACTCACAAATCAAATCCAAAGTACATGGATACCGATATCTAGGTCCAAATTCATCCCTTTGTTTTAAGATTGACCCCTCTAAAAAGGTGCCGCACATACATGCCTATGGTTTAGGAGGTGCTGGCGTAACGCTCTCATGGGGCTTAGCAAATGAAATAACTTCAAAAGCCAATGAACTATTAGAAGCAACCAATGATAAGAACACCTTTAAGAGCTCATCATCCATCCAAGCACAGAATATTAGCCGTCTGTTAGCTAATCTAAACATAGGATGAGCTATCTTAATAGTAGGTCTTTATCCATTTTAAATGTTGACATTATTAATTATTGTACAAAAATATCGCCCTCATTTTTGTAACTGTACCTATGCGCGATATTGATCCAATGTCCAGTGATAAGAGTAAAACTCCCAAATAGAGTAATTCCAGCTTCTTCATACTCGATAAGACTATAGTTATATAATCAAGCTAGGAAAATAATGATGGTGTCATAAACCAAAAAAAGTTACCAACTTATTAGTATCAAATCGTTTTAAAGATAAAATCATCATAGGGATTATAGCTAATAAGAAAACCAAATGAGTGAATTCATGCACATACTCTAAAGCTGACCACAAAAGGATTAATGAAACAAATACAAAAATTAACTAACATTGAATAGCACAAACAAAAGATAGACTTATACCAAGTCGATCCCATCATTTTTATTTATTTATCGCCTCACCCCGAGGAAATTTATAACGCTTCGAATCCGCCTACGGTTGCGAATTCTGTTCTACCATTTATCGCCTGTTGCCCAATATTCTGAGCATAAAAATGAACATATTAATAAAATCTAAATACAATCTAAGTGCACCCAAAATAGCTACCTTTCTCCCCTCTTCTGATTCCGCGATCACCTGTGCAGCTAATTGCTTTATTTTTTGTGTATCGTAGGCTGTCAAACCAACAAAAACTAAAACTCCTGTGTAACTTATAATCCAATAAAGTCCTGAACTCTGCAAAAAGATATTAACAACACTTGCCAAAATAAGCCCAATTAAGGCCATAAACAAAAGATTACCCCAGCTAGAGAGATCTTGTTTTGTTGTGTAGCCATACATGCTCATAACTCCAAACATCCCAGCGGTTATAAAAAATGTTGATGCAACAGAGGCTCCAGTATAGGCAATAAGTAGAATGGAAAGGGTGAGCCCATTTAATACCGAATATAATAGAAATAATCCTATCGCCATATTTGATGACATTCTTTGAATACCTGATGAAATCCAAAATACTAGGGCTAGTTCAACTAGAATTATTCCAAAAAAGACAAATGAGGAGCTAAATAGGATTCCTAACAATAATTCAGATTGCGCAGTACGATAAGCTACATAACCCGTCAAAATTAACGCTAAAGTCATCCATAAATAGACTTTTTGCATAAAATCAGCTTCAACTGACAGTATACTCTCTACATAAGTTCTTGACTGTAAATCCATGATAAAAATGTGATGATTGAGTTTAGAAAATAATTACCTGTGTTAAATAATGACTATAAATATACAAATAAAGACTAATCTTCTTCTCTAATTTGTATTAACAAAAAACAAATTACACTCAAAACCAATAACTAAGCTTGATCAAAAATATATTAATAGGCTTATGGTCGAACATATCACCAAAATCTCTTGGTATAACCATAAGTCCATTCCCCATTACTCCGTCTCTTTTTTGTTGCCAAACGAAAAATAAAGTAGATCCTGGAGTGTATTCCCAACGAAATACCGCGTTTCCTTGAAGTGCTGTATAGGTAAAGTCTGGTCGGTAAAATCTGAAAGATGTGGGATACTCGTCACCAAAAATCACCTCATACAAACCAGCTCCTAAATCGTTTAGCTCTCCCTCATCCACTCCATAAAAATCAAAATCAAAGGTTCTTTCTTGCTTTAATTCACCAAATTCAGAAAAAAGCGCCGATTGGATATAGGGTCTAAGATAAGTTTCTAACGTCATTTTCGGTGAAAATGTCCAATTCAAACGAATATTTACGGATAGGCTTGAACTTTTATTCCGAGCAAAAATATATCGATACCCATATGTTTGATCAGCATCAGGATCTGCTGCACTTCTTGCGATTGTTGCAACGTATTGGTCTTGCTGAGTTTGTTTGATATACTCTGGCCCAATAACCAATCTTACTTTTGAATTGACTACCCAATTCAAATTAAATGAAAAAGTATCGTCACTTTTACTATCCAAATCCCTTAAAAAAAACTGAGTGTATTCCACACTTAAATTTCTAGACGAATTAGTGTTTATTTTATTGTATACATAAAGACTATTTACCGGTTTAACTAATGGTCCGCCTCTAGTTAATCGATCATCAAATCGATTAAGACTAAATTGTGTTTCTGTTACCCAAACTAATTGATTATTGAACATTTTATATGATCCGACTGCCCAATTTTGTAAACCAATTTCTCCGTCGAAATTCCAACCAACCATATATTGATTCCACATTGTAAAATAGCGCCCAATTCTTGGATTTACCTCCTTGTATCTAATATCGAAGGATAAAATTTTATAGTCCGATCTATTTTGAAAACCTATATCATTAGTTTCGTAACCAGGTGTTACCAATGAATAAGTTAATGATCCCGTCCAGTGTTCACCCGATGCTTTTTTAAGACTCCATTCACCAGCAAAACCACTTAAATTAGAAATGGAATTATCCACATCGAAAGATTTTGCATCTACACGCTGATAATATCTGGTCGGAGATTGCTGTAAGGCAGTGATGAAGGATTTATCACCATCTACTCTACTATATGAAACTACCCCACTAGCAATCCATTGCCTATTATTCCAAGAATGTTCCCAATCCGAACCTACTAAATAATATGAATTTGCCAAATACTGCTCAAAATAAGTTTCTTTAACAGAACGATTTACGCTACTTATATATCCCCCAACAATTGTAATCCCCTCGTTAAAATCTTTCTTAACCCTTGATACAAAATAATTAGCGGAGGGTTCAATTGGATATACCCCTTTCGACTGATCGGTGCCATCTTGTAGACGTACTGTATAAGCTGCCTCCTCACCTCTAGTTACAGCATCTAAAACGCCAATAGACCAACCATTCCGTGTTTTACCACTTAATTTTACTGCCCCTGCTATTCGAGTTTGGTTAGGTCTATCCTGATATACCTGAGCTATGTCAGTGTTATAAATTGAATTACCATTAAATATATTGAATGCCCCTATTGAGCCTGAAGGGAACCGCCCTATTCTCCTAGAATAAAATGTAATTGGGTTACCTGGAGTGAAATCAGTTTGTGTTTGACCAAAACGAAAGATATCGCTACCCTCCAAAAAAAATGGCCTGCGTTCAGGAAAATAAATTTCAAATGCTGATAGATTTATAGTAGCTGGATCTGCTTCAACTTGACCAAAATCAGGATTAATAGTAGCTGTCAAAGTAATATCAGAAGTGATACCGTATTTGATACCTCCACCAAATTTCTGGCTAAAATTGTTAGCTTTAAAATAAGGGTCATCATCCACTTTTTGCTTTCTTACATTGTTAATAGATATATAAGGTGTTATTTCTAATCTATTATAATCAAATAAGTTATAAATTCCATTTAAACTACCAAATCTAGATACCATTCCACCTTCAGAACGCGAAATAGGTGCCCAAAAATTTATTTCTGAGTTTCGAGCAATTCGGCGCTGAAAATTTATCCCCCATAATTGATTTATTTTTTTAACATCATAACGTATTTGAGATAAAGGTATTTTCATCTCAACGGACCACCCATCCGAAAGTATCACTGCCTCTGCTTCCCAAACCGCGTCCCATAGAATATCTTCTTTTGTGTCGTTGTAGTATAAAACATCTTTTTGGACACCACGAGGGTTTACTGCAAAAGTAAAGGCAGTCCGTTTATCATTATAACTATCAATATTTATGTAAATCCAGTCAGATGAAAAGGAACCATCTCTCCGAAAAATAGGTGCTACAATTAAATCTGGGTTTTGCTCATAGGCCATAGCTCCAATCCACAGATATTGATCATCATAAACTACCGAAATTTCAGTAGGCTCACTAGGAATACCCCCGTCTATTGGGGTAAACTGAACAAAATCAGTGGCTTTTTCACTTATACTCCAAATTTCTTCATCCAATAAACCATCCAAAGTGATCGCATGTTCTTGACTCAATCTCGTCGCGTTTAATGAGTATTGACAGAAAACGGTTATGCTTGAAAAAAAGACAAAAAGCGTCGTAAATGCGATGCTCGAATAAACTCTAACAGTAAAAAATTTATGCATTCGCAGGCGCGACTGTCCATAAATAAATAAAAACATGATTAGATAAGTGGTTAGAATTGAAAGTAAGCCAAATCGTATATTAGTACGTTCCTGAAAAGCAATAGATACCAATTTAAACTTATCATAAGCAAAAGTGCTGAACATTTTTGATTAATAATGAAAACATAGGGCTTTTGTTTACATCAATATGTCACAATTTCTAACTTTTCAATCTATGATTTAAAAAACTTAATTATCAATATTCTGGCTTATTTAATGTATTTTATAATCTTTTATAATCAATACTTAAAATTACAAATAGTCCTCTAACCACCACTACAGACAATCTGTATAGTAATCATGAAAAAACTTATACCAATCCTGTTTTGTAGCCTTCTATTAGGCACCTCTGATTGTACTATAAAGACTGATGACGATGATACTCAAAGCTTAATTTGGTCCGATGAATTTGAAGGGAACTTTATCGATACAACCAAATGGAAGTTTGAAACTGGCGATCATGGATGGGGTAATAACGAATTGCAAAATTATCAGCCACAAGGCTCTGATAATTTGGAAGTAAATGATGGCACGCTTCGAATAACTGCGCGAAAAATTGGGCCCAGGCAACGGGTAGGTGATTATACCTCCGCAAGAATTAATAGTCGGAAATCTTTTTTATATGGAAGAATAGAAATACGCGCCAAAATGCCCGAATATAAAGGGCCTGGGATTTGGCCAGCATTATGGATGCTAGGTGAGAATATCGGGGATCTTGGATGGCCTCTTTGCGGAGAAATCGACTTAATGGAATACATAAGTTCCAACCCTGATTCTGTTCTAATGACTATTCACTCTCAAGCCAACAATCATATGAATGGCACTCAAGTGAGCTCAGGATTCGTACCCCTTCCAAATATTGAGGAGGAGTTCAATATTTTTGGACTTATTTGGGAAGAAAAGCGTCTTATATTCTATATAAATGGCCCGGAACAAGTCGTTTTAACCATCAACAGACCCGAAGAGTACAACCAAGAGAATTGGCCCTTTGATCAGCCTCATTTCTTCTTAATGAATATTGCTGTAGGTGGGAATCTGGGCGGGCTGCAAGGCGTGGATGATTCCATCTTCCCTGCAACCATGGAAGTGGATTATGTTCGTGTATATTCAATATAATAATTCTAAGGGGACTACCTTTGACAATAATATGTTGCTCAAATTATTCTTACATAACTCGGATCACATTATAAACAAAAAATAATTTCATTTGTAGCGGTTTACTGACTTGAAATCAAGTACGCAATAGTAGCTCCCCAAGAAGATCGATCATATGCCGCTTTATAAGAAATAACTCTAGAATCTCTTTCTAAGATAGCATGAACACTCCTACGTAATATACCCTTACCTTTGCCATGTATAATTCGTATCTCTACAATATTTCTGTTAAGACACTCGGTAATGTATTCGGGAATGAGGGTATTAATCTCATTTGGTTTAAACACATGCAAATCTAAAATTCCATCTATAGGATATTCATGAGTTTCATCCTTATTTGGCATAATATAAATGACTAGGAAAGTGCATCTACCACTCTACGTTCAGTAACAATATTTTTTGCAAACGAGAGTACCTTTTGATGTTCTGGATGATCAGCGTATCGTATTAACGAATCTCTATCTGCATGCATCGAAAACAAGCAAAGGTCACAAACTTGTTCACCCTCCCCTTCAAAATTAACAAATACCTGTAGGTGATCTATATCAGAAATTAACTCAGGAAGTCGCTCCAATTTTTCCTTAAATTCTTGAATTAATTGATGTTTGGGGACTCCTTGAAACTCATTTTTTATTTTCCAAAGGACGATATGTTGTAGCATATAGTTATTATTAACAGTGTGTTTACATCCACTTAGATCAGAAAATGACTGAAATAGCCATATACATAACTATTTGAGTTGTATCTAGCTGGTTATTTTGAATGGTTAATTTAGAAACGAATTTCGCTAAATAACCGTATATTCAAATCTCAAATCACTAAAATCATTATTCCAAATAAACTACTGAATTTCTTTTAATTATTATGAAAGAATCGATCAATAGCTTAGATCTATATGAAGAATTTAACCACGTAGGAGAGATTCATGCTGGAAATTACGCGCTTGCTCCTATCAGAACTGATACCAACGAAAAATAAACAACTAAAATTTATAGATTTTATTCGCACCCCGTCTGAATAAATGTTTAACTATGTTAGTAGTATGAGCTCATCTGCATTACATGTATACAATACATTATCTAGAAAAAAAGAACTTTTCGAGCCTATACATGCTCCTCATGTGGGTATGTATGTATGCGGCCCAACAGTGTATGGAAATGCTCATTTAGGCCACGCTAAAAGCTATGTTTCTTTCGATGTTATTCGTCGATACTTAAGTTATTTAGATTACAAAGTTAGATACGTACAGAATATCACCGACGTTGGTCATTTAGTAGGTGACGGGGACGAAGGGGAAGACAAAATTTCCAAAAAGGCACGTCTTGAACAGGTTGATCCTATGGAGATAGCTGAAATATACACCTACACATATTTTCGGGATATGGATGCGCTATCAGTTCAGCGTCCTGATATTTCCCCTAGAGCCACCGGTCATATTCCTGAACAGATTGCAATGATTCAGGATTTAATCGATAAAGGGCATGCTTACCTTATTGATGGGAATGTGTACTTTGATATACTATCAGCCCCCAATTATGGCCGATTAAGCGGCCGAAATGTTGAAAATGCAACGAGTGGAACACGTATTAAGGCTGCATCAGATAAACACAACCCTGCGGATTTTGCTTTGTGGAAGAAAGCCGATGATAAACACCTAATGAAATGGCCTTCACCTTGGGGAGTTGGGTATCCCGGGTGGCATATCGAATGCTCAGCTATGAGCATTAAATATTTAGGTACTCATTTTGATATTCACGGTGGTGGAATTGAAAACCAGTTCCCTCATCACGAATGTGAGATTGCTCAAGCTGAATGTTCTACTGGAAAATCATTTGCGAAGTACTGGCTTCATAATAATATGGTTACACTAGATGGACAAAAAATGGGTAAGTCTCTCGGTAATGCCATAAGTCTAGAAGAGTTTTTCAACGGCTCTCATCCTTTACTTCAGCGCTCTTGGGACCCTCAAGTTATTCGCTTTTTCCTTTTACAAAGTCACTATCGCAGTACTACCGACTTTTCAGAAAAAGCGCTAGAAGCAGCTGAAGCTGGCCTTCAATCACTACGGTCAGCCATTGAAAGTATACTAATGTATATACCTCAGAAACATCACGATCATAAAAATGATATAAATGATAAAGTACTTCCAAATCTTAAGGCAGCTTTTGAGTCTGCTATGAATGATGACTTTAATACGGCACGAGCTATAGCTACCCTATTTGATAAAACAAAAAAAATAAAGAAGAAAATTATCACCGGTCAGCCACCTTCGGATTTACTCGCTCTACAAAAATGGCTTAAAATTGCTTTAACCGAAATACTTGGACTTGAACCTAATGTACCTAATAAATCTGATTGTAATTTCAATGATAATCTAAGTAAAGATTTACTTCATTTATTAATCGATATTAGAACCAAAGCCAGAATGGAAAGAGAATTTGAGTTATCAGATATTATTCGAGACAGGCTTAAAGATCTCGATATCGATTTAGAAGATAGTAAAGAAGGAACTCGATATACTCTGCCCTAATGAAACTATTCCAACAAGTTTTCTCTGCAATCCTCATTGGACTCGTACGCTTTTATCAATTAGCCATCTCTCCTTATTTTGGTCGTAGGTGTAGGTATACCCCTACCTGTTCTGATTATACTATTGAGGCTATAAAAAAGTGGGGACCTCTTAAAGGTGCTTGGCTTGGAATAAAGAGAATTTCAGGTTGTCACCCATGGGGAGGTTATGGATATGACCCAGTGCCAAAAACAATTAATTCAAAAAATACACTACCAAAAGTAAGAGATAACTAAAATCTAATCTACTCACCTTTATAGATATAATTTTCACATCTGAACTTAGTCACAATGACCAATATTATTTTAAAAAAAATAATTTCGATCGAACAAGTGGAAGAAGCCCATGACTTTGCTCCAAAAGGGTTAATTCCAACGGTTATCACAGACTACAATTCGGGAAAACTACTCATGCACAGTTCTATCAATGAAAAAGTACTAAAAAAACCATTGCTCTAGGGGAGGCAGTTCATTACACTAGAAAAAGGAAAAAACTTTGGCACAGAGGTGCTATCTTCGGTTTAACACAACTTGTTAAGGGATTACATACTGATAATAATTAAGATTGTGTTTGGCTTTGCGTAGAAGTCCATGGAAATGGGGTAAGTTGTTACGTTGGTTACCGCTCTTGTTTTTACAGAATTGTACCCACTGGAGATACTTTTTAACAAACAGATAGACGACTTATTTATAAAGAAAATGAGATGGTATTTAACCCAAAAGATGTCAACGGAGACACTCATAATTCGGCTATTCTTTAACCCTGCTTATTTGATGTGCTAAAGAATCAAGTTTGCTATAAAGTACAAAAAAGGTAGTACTTGGATTTTAATGGGCCTCTAGCCAGTTATCTCCTATCCCCCATCCGACTTTTAATGGGGCTTTTAGCTCAATAGCTTGCTCCATTTTGTTTACAATAATTCTTGGCACCCAATCCTTCTCGTCTTCATGCAACTCAAATATCAATTCATCATGGATCTGTAATAACATCCTACTCTTTATATTCTCTCCTCGTATCCACTGATCAATGGACAACATTGCTACCTTTATAATATCAGCCGCTGTGCCTTGTATCGGCATATTTATGGCAGCTCTTTCGGAAAATGCTCGTTGATTCCAATTACTTGACTCAATATTTGGTAAATACCGTCTTCTACCCATCAGAGTTTTAACATAACCATGCTCTTTTACAAATTCCTTAGCGAATTTTATATAAGCAGATATATTAGGAAACCGCTCAAAATAAGCGTCAATCATATCTTTAGCTTCTCCATTGGATATCCCAAGATTCTGAGCTAAACCATAGGCACTTAATCCATAAGGAATCCCAAAATTAACTTCTTTTGCTTTTCTCCGATGGTCCGAGGTTACACGATCTAAACTATCTAATGAAAAAATTTCCTTTGCCGTGCGAGCATGAATGTCTTCCCCGTTCTTAAAAGCTTGGATCATATCTGGATCTTCAGAAATATGCGCAATTATACGTAGCTCCACCTGAGAATAATCCGCTGATAATATTTTATACCCTTCTTCTGGTATGAATGCTTTTCTAATTTCACGACTGCGTGTTGTGCGTATAGGAATATTTTGTAAATTTGGATTCGAAGATGCTAGACGACCCGTTGCTGCCACACATTGATTGTAGTCGGTGTGTAGGCGATGGCTCACTGGTGATAAAAGATTAGGTAATACATCGGCATAAGTAGATTTCAATTTAGCTAAAGAGCGGAACTCAAGTACCTGTTCAGGTACTTTATGCACATGTGCGAGCTTAGATAAAACTGTTTCATTAGTAGAGTATTTACCTGTTTTAGTTTTCTTACCAGCCGGTAGACTTAATTTTTCGAAAAGAATGTCTCCTAACTGTACTGGCGAATTGAGATTAAACTCTTCACCACACTCATTAAAAATTGCTGACTTGAGGCGCTCCATATCTCCACTCAGAGCAACTGAAAACTCTTTAAGGAGCTTAATATCCAAAGCAATTCCTTTAGCTTCCATTCGAGCTAGTACTCGGCTCAACGGAAAGTCTAGATCGAATGCTACTTCGTTTAAACCGTCTTTCTTCAATTTTTCTGAAAAAATAGTATACAAACGAAACGTAATGTCGGCATCTTCACACGCATAAGGTACTAGAGCTTCCATAGTAACCTCTGCCATAGTTAACTGCTCTTTTACCTTACCTTTACCTAAGAGCTCAGTTATAGGAATGGGTTCATACTGTAGATAGCGCAAGGATAGCTCATCCATTTTTAGCCTCTGATCTGAATCAATGAGATAGGCGGCTATCATAGTATCAAAAATTTTACCACACAATTCGATACCATGTCGTTTTAAAACCGTATAGTCAAATTTGTAATTATGAGCAATAATCAGAAGATCAGTAGCTCCTAATATTTGTTCTAAGGCTAAATTCCATTCTGGGTTATAGGGAATATATACGGCCTTGTGTGATACTTGGGTCATAGCTATACCTACTAAATTAGCCATTAGTGGATCCGCGCTATCAGTCTCAGTATCAACAACCAATGGCTTAGTAAGATCAATAGACTCTAAATAAGCTAATAAATCGACTTCATTATCAATCAACAGATACTCAACTTCACTCGCATCATAGGTTGCTGCTTTAATATTAGTTGCAAATAAATTTAATGGAGATTCAGTCGCAGAGTTATCACTTTGAGTTTTTGAAAGCTTCTTTTGGGAATCCTTAATCTTGGGATTTATCCCTTCCTCACTCTTCAGCTTACTGAAAGAATCATGACCGAAGGTTGGTTGAACTTTCATAGAAACAGAGTCTACCGCTGAAGCGGTACGTGACGAAATATTTTCATATTTCCTAGTTAAGCTTCTAAAACCCATCTTTGAAAAAAAAGTAGCTAAATCAGACCAATCTGCTTCAGTTCTACTCAAATCTGTCCATGATTGTACCCCAGGAACATCGGTTTTAATAGTGACCATTCTCCGGGCATGCCTGGCCTCATCAGCATATTCAATTAAATTTTCTCGTTGTCTTTTGGCTGAAATAGTTAAAGCCTGATCCAATAATTTATCCAGCGACTCATATTGCTGGATTAACTTAGGTGCCCCTTTTTTTCCAATACCAGGTACTCCAGGAATATTATCAGATGCGTCTCCCAGAAGAGCCAAAACGTCAATAACTTGATTAGGATATACACCAAAATAATCCTTCACACCCTCTTCATCAATGCGATCAAAACCCCCATTTTTATTATTAGGTTTTAGCATATATACATACCGATTTACCAGCTGCATAAAATCTTTATCAGGGGTTACTAAATACACCTCTGCCTCCCCCTCATCCACCGAATAAGCTAGAGTTCCAATGATATCATCCGCTTCGAAGCCATCTTGTTCAATATTAGGAATATTCCAATAGCCGAGCATTTCTTTGATTAGTGGAACTCCTAATCGTAATTCTTCGGGTTGTGGTGGCCGTTGCGCCTTGTAGCGGTCATCCCATTCGTGCCGAAAAGTGGGGGCATGTGTATCCCATGCAACAGCTACATGACTGGGTTCAAACTCGTCGATTAGTTTATCTATGGTATTGGCAAAACCCATAATAGGTCCAGTGGGAATTCCTTCACTGTTGACTAGATTAGCTCGTATAAAAGCAAAGTGTGAACGGTAGGCTAGAGCCATGCCATCAATTAATAAGATTTTTTTCTCTGCCATGAATTGAATTATGACTAATCGTTAAAATAGGCTGCAATTGCTTTTGAAGAAATATTGAAATATTCATATAACTCTTCAAAAGGCGCCGACTCACCAAAGCTATCTATTCCTATTGCTCTTCCTTCTAGACCCAGATATTTTTGCCAGCCAAAGGTGGACCCTGCTTCGATAGAGACTCTCTTGGTCAAATGAGTTGGTAACACTGAATTCTTGTATTCGGTAGACTGTATATCAAAAAGTTCCCAACTTGGCAAACTTACCACCCGAACGCTAGTACCTTCTTTGGCTAACTCTGCCTGTGCTTGCATGGCTAGCTGAACTTCGGATCCAGTCGCTATGACTATTCCCTCTGCTTCTCCATTCTCAGCCTCAGATAACACATATCCACCTTTTGCAACTAATTCAGCCGAGTTATCATTATGCCTAGAGTAGATAGGTACATTTTGCCGAGTTAACACTAAGATACTTGGACCTGTTTTATGCTCTAAGGCCACTTTCCATGCATGAGAAACCTCATTAGCGTCTGCTGGGCGAAGCACTAATACGTTGGGCATGGCACGTAAACTAGCTAAATGTTCCACAGGTTGATGGGTAGGTCCATCCTCACCTAAGCCTATACTATCATGGGTCATTACAAATATAGACGGAATTTTCATTAATGCAGCCAGACGAAGAGCTGGTCTAAGATAATCCGTAAAAACAAAGAATGTAGCCCCAAATACATGTAAACCACCATGCAACATCATTCCATTTACTGCCGCCGCCATTCCAAATTCACGTACTCCAAAATGAATAATTCGCCCCTTGTGATTAAACTGTGTAAATGAACCAGCACCTTCAATATCAGTTTTTGTGCTAGGGCCTAAATCGGCTGAACCACCAATTAAGTTAGGTATCATATCTTTTAGAGCATTAATTACTTTTCCCGAACTAGTTCGAGTAGCCATTCCCTTAGGATCAGCTTCAAATTCAGGTAAGACATCCGTCATATTTTGAAGATATGTTTGATTCGTCCATGAAATAAATTTTGTGTAAAAAACTGGATCATTCTTTTCTAAATACTTCAATTTATTGTTCCAATCCAATTCGAGTGCAGCACCTAACTCCGCTCTTACATGAAACGCATCATACACATGCCGCTCAACATGGAAGTGATCGTCTGGATCCAGACCATAACCCAACTTGGTTCTACGAATTTCATCTTCACCCAGTGGAGCGCCGTGAGAAGATTCTTTTCCCTCTTTATTTGGGGAACCATAGCCAATCTTGGTTTCACAGACAATTAATGAGGGTTGTTCAGTGTTTGTTTTAGCTTTTAAAATAGCTTCTTCAATATGCTCATGATTATGGCCATCAACTTTAATAACTTGCCAATTATATGCTAAAAAACGTTCTTTAACATCTTCAGTAAATGCAAGATTAGTTTCACCTTCAATTGATATTGAGTTGGAATCATATAAGTAGATTAATTTTTCCAGGGACAAATGTCCTGCCAATGAAGCAGCTTCGTGGGAAACTCCTTCCATTAAGTCGCCATCACTTACAATTGCATAAGTATAGTGGTCAATTAAGGTCTGAGAAGCTGTATTAAACTGAGCGGCTAAATATCGTTCTGCCATGGCAAATCCTACGCCAGTTGCAAAGCCCTGACCCAATGGCCCTGTAGTCATTTCAACCCCTGGAGTCACTCCAAACTCCGGATGTCCTGGTGTTTTTGACCCCATTTGGCGAAACTTCTTAAGTTCATCCATACTTAAATCATAACCCGACAGATGCAACAAACTATAAAGCAACATGGAACCATGTCCAGCGGAAAGTATAAATCTATCACGATCGAACCACTGGGGATTTTTTGGATTATATTTCAAAAACTTAGTCCAAAGAACCATAGCCACATCTGCCATTCCCATTGGCAT